>JAVBMN010000032.1:0-36685 GCA_031552405.1 Bacteroidaceae bacterium
CGCATCAGAATCATTCAATGCAAAAATCAAAGCCTTTAGAAGGGTGTTCAGGGGAGTAAAAGACAAGGCGTTCTTTCTGTTCAGACTAAGTAAATTATATGCCTAAATACAAAATCCCTCAAGTTTTAACGGTGATCCATAGATTGTTTGGGAAGAAGAAAGAAGAAGGAGAGGATTGAAGAAGGGATACTCAATGTGTCAAAGGAAAGAGGGACTAATCATGATTGATAGTCCCTCTTTTAGTCCCTTGTTTTTGTAAATTGCTGATTTTCAGCATGAATTGTGGAGCATATCGGACTCGAACCGATCACCTTTAGACTGCCAGTCTAACGCTCTAGCCAGATGAGCTAATGCCCCGTGCTTTTCTTATTTGCGGTGCAAAGATAGAATATGTTTTTGAAATAAAGCGTATCTTTGTGATGTTTTTAATTAAATCAGAGGAAAAAAGATGATTCAGCCCGTTCGCGAAAAGATTATTCTGGGTATTGACCCTGGAACTACGATTATGGGGTATGGTATTCTCAAGATTACGGGGACTAAGCCGGAGCTGATAACGATGGGGGTAATTGATCTGCGTAAATCATCCAATCACTATCTGAAGCTGAAGCATATCCATGAACGTGTGCTGGGTATTATTGAAGGTTTTCTGCCGGATGAACTGGCTATTGAGGCTCCCTTCTTCGGGAAAAATGTGCAGTCTATGCTAAAGCTGGGGCGGGCGCAGGGTGTGGCTATGGCAGCTGCGTTGAGCCGGGATGTACCCATAACGGAGTATGCCCCGCTGAAAGTAAAGATGGCAATCACCGGTAATGGTCGGGCCAGCAAGGAGCAGGTGGCTGATATGCTGCGCAGGATGTTGCACATCCCTGATTCGGAGATGAGCACATTCATGGATGCTACAGATGCACTGGGAGTAGCATACTGTCATTATCTGCAAATGGGGCGTCCGCAATCCGAGAAGAGCTATGGAAGCTGGAAGGATTTTGCGGCAAAGAATCCAAAACGAATAAAAACGGGAAATGAATAAGAGAGAAGTAATCTGTATCACGGAAGGGGTTACCAGGCATCCGGATTACCGGATGAACCGCCCGATAAACCTCTCCCTCTGTGAGGGGGAACATATCGCTTTTGTAGGTCCTAACGGGGCGGGCAAAACCTTACTGGTAGATGCGTTGACCGGACGTTATCCGTTGTTGAGAGAAGAACAGATCAAGTATGATTTTTACCCTTCGCCCTCCAAGAGCGCATACGATAATATCAAGTATATCACCTTTCGGGATACGTACGGAGCGGTGGATTCAACCTATTACTATCAGCAGCGATGGAATTCGCACGATCTGGAGGATGTACCTCTGGTGAAAGATTCTCTTCCCGCAATAGGGGATGAGGCTTTGTGCGAGGAACTGTACGGTTTGTTCGGCATGTATTCCTTGCTGGATAAGAAGCTGGTGCTCCTGTCGAGCGGTGAGTTGCGGCGCTTTCAGCTGGTAAAGGCTCTGTTGAGTCGCCCGCGGGTGCTGATAATGGACAATCCGTATATAGGGCTGGATGCGGCTACCCGCGAGCTGCTGACTGGGCTGATGACACGGCTTTCAGAGCGCGATGACTTGATGATAATCCTGGTGCTTTCTATGTTGGATGATGTACCTCCTTTTATAACGCACGTGATCCCGCTGGAAAACTGTATCTGTGGAGAAAAGGTTACGAGGCAGGAATACATGTCGGCTTATCAGCGTTCTGTGGAAGATCGCTCCGGCGAAAGGCTGTCTTCTTCTTTGCGGGAGTCTATCCTGGATCTTCCTTATTCGGAGGGGCTGTTTACGGAGAATCCGGTAGTGGAACTGAAGAAGGTGAGCATTCGTTATGGCGAGCGAACCATACTCAGGGAGCTGGACTGGAAGGTTGCGCAGGAGGATCGATGGGCCCTCTCGGGCGAAAATGGGGCAGGGAAGTCTACTTTATTAAGCCTTGTCTGTGCGGATAATCCACAGTCGTATGCCTGTAATATTACCCTTTTTGGCCGAAAACGAGGCTCTGGTGAGAGCATTTGGGAGATCAAACGCCACATTGGTTATGTGTCTCCCGAGATGCATCGTGCCTACCAAAAGGATCTTCCAGCCATCCATATTGTAGCGTCCGGGCTGCACGATTCCATTGGCCTCTACGTAAAGCCCAAAGAGGGGCAGATGGAAATCTGTGAGTTTTGGATGGATGTGTTTGGAGTCAAAACGCTGAGAGATCGTACCTTCCTGCGTCTTTCCAGCGGGGAACAGAGGCTGGTGTTGCTGGCCCGTGCTTTTGTAAAGGACCCGGAGCTGCTGATTCTGGATGAGCCGCTCCATGGACTCGATACGTATAATCGCGCCCTGGTAAAAGAGGTGATCCGGACTTTCTGCGAGCGGAAAGGTAAAACACTCATAATGGTGACGCACTACGCCAAGGAACTGCCGGATTGTATCAATCATCACCTCTATTTAAGGAAAGAACAAAAAGAAATGAATACTGACAAAAAAGAGGAAATCTTCCGCTGAAAGTAAAAAGAAGCCATCTCCATGCTATAAAAACGGCAGAAAAAAATTATCTTTGTACCCTCTTTCGGATTAGAATATGCTTAAAATGGAAGATCAACAGGTACGTGTCTTAGATAAAACATTTGCATTGTCAGTATCGGAATCTCAGATAACCGAAGCGATAGCAAAGATTGCACAGCAGATGAATGAGGAACTGTATGATAAGAACCCGCTTTTTATCGTATTGTTGAATGGAGCATTTATGTTTGCCTCGGATTTGCTCAAGAAGTTGAACTTTCCTTCACAAGTATCGTTTGTGAAATATGCTTCGTATGAAGGTACGGATTCCACAGGAGAGGTGAGAGAGCTTATGGGCTTATCTGAAAATGTGGAAGGGCGTACCGTAGTAATAATAGAAGACATAGTGGACACAGGGCTTACAATGGCCTCCTTTTTGTCAGCGCTGAAAGGCCTTCAGCCTAAAGATATACGTATCGTTGCGCTGTTTTTAAAGCCGGAGAAACTGCAGGTAGACTTGCAGGTGGATTATGTAGCGTTCTCCATCCCCAATGATTTTATAGTAGGATACGGATTGGACTATAATGGATATGGTCGTAATCTGCCTGCCGTATATTCATTAATGGGATGAGCGTTGAGAAATGATTTAAGAGAAGAAGATAGACTAAAATTAGACTTAACAAGAAGATGTTGAATGTGGTAATATTTGGTGCGCCGGGTTCAGGAAAGGGCACACAAAGTGAGAAGATAGTAGAGAAATATCAGCTTAATCATATTTCTACGGGCGATGTGCTTCGTGCCGAGATTAAAAAAGGAACAGA
The DNA here is from genome assembly GCA_031552405.1 of Bacteroidaceae bacterium. Classification (GTDB taxonomy): domain Bacteria; phylum Bacteroidota; class Bacteroidia; order Bacteroidales; family Bacteroidaceae; genus UBA1794. The sequence goes on from JAVBMN010000032.1 coordinate 3,350, forward strand.
ATTAGGTAAAACGGCGCAGGCGCTTATAGATCAAGGTCAATTTATCCCGGATCAGTTGATGATTGATATCCTTACTGGCGTGTTGGATGATCTCAAGGAAAGTAGAGGTGTGATCTTCGACGGCTTTCCGCGTACTATTCCACAGGCCGAAGCACTAAAGGATATGCTCGAGAAGCGTAATCAGAACGTGACGGTTATGCTGGATCTCGATGTGCCCGAGGAAGAGTTGATGCAGCGCCTTATCCTGCGTGGGAAGATAAGCGGACGGGCGGATGACAACGAAGAAACCATCAAAAAACGGTTGGATGTATACCACTGTCAGACTGAACCGCTGAAGGACTTCTATAAAGGAGAAGGTCTTTATACCCACATCTGTGGAGCCGGACAGCCGGATTACATCTTTTCGGCAGTAAGCACTGCGATAGATAGCTGTTATTAAGATTCAAGAATAAGACTTCGGGGAGAGCCTGCGTATGCAGAAACTACCGGAGTCTTTTTTAGTATACGTAAAACAATCGGGGAACTCCTGAAAACGGATAAGCATTATGGCTGAAACAAACTTTGTAGATTATGTGAAAATCTATTGCCGCTCTGGAAAGGGTGGGAGAGGATCTGCACACCTTCGTCGTGAGAAATATGTACCCAACGGAGGCCCCGATGGTGGAGATGGCGGGCGTGGCGGACACGTAATCTTGCGTGGAAACCGCAATTACTGGACATTGTTGCACCTGCGTTATGAGCGCCATGCCTTCGCCACTAATGGGGGAAACGGAGGAAGTGCGCGCAGCTTCGGCAAAGACGGGCAGGACAAGGTCATTGAAGTACCCTGCGGAACAGTGGTGTATAATGCCGAAACCGGTGAATATCTTTGCGATGTAACAGAGCATGGGCAGGAAGTGGTACTACTGAAAGGCGGTCGCGGCGGACAAGGCAACTGGCACTTCCGCACTGCCACCCGGCAGACCCCCCGTTTTGCCCAGCCTGGCGAACCGATGCAGGAACTGACGGTAATCATGGAACTGAAGCTGCTGGCAGATGTAGGATTGGTAGGCCTTCCCAATGCCGGGAAATCCACTCTCTTATCGGTGGTATCTGCCGCAAAACCCAAGATCGCCGATTATCCTTTTACTACGCTCGAACCCAATCTGGGCATTGTGTCCTATCGTGACAACCAGTCGTTTGTCATGGCCGATATACCGGGTATTATTGAGGGAGCCAGTGAAGGAAAGGGCCTCGGACTACGTTTCCTGCGTCACATTGAGCGAAACTCTTTGCTCCTCTTCATGGTGCCTGCCGACGCGGACGATATTCGTCAGGAATATGAGGTGTTGCTGAATGAATTGAAGCAGTTTAATCCGGAGATGCTCGATAAGCAGCGCGTACTGGCTGTCACCAAGAGCGATATGCTGGATCAAGAGCTGATGGATGCCATCGAACCCAGCCTGCCCGACATTCCTCATATCTTTATCTCTTCAGTGATGCAGATGAACATCCTGCAACTGAAAGATATCTTGTGGGAAGAGCTGAACAAGGAAAGCAACAAAATAGAGCCTACACTGGTGCACCGCCCCAAGGAAATCCGCTCTCTTCAGGCCGAGTTGAGGGCTGAGGGTGAAGATGAAGAGTTCGACTTTGAGTACGAGAGCGACGAAGATGACTTCGACTATGAATACGAAGAGGACTGGGAGGATGAAGAACCTCAGGAACCTGCCAAATAACCCAATTCCCTGATGAATAACACCACCCCTTTGCTAGTACCTTCTTTCTTTGAAGACCTCCACGGAGTACGTACATTTGTCACTACCCGTCACGGAGGATGTAGCAAGGGTGTATATTCCTCCTTCAATTGTTCCCCGTATCATGAAGATGAGTTGCAGGATGTGGAGAAGAATACCGACTTGCTGCGCGCCCAACTTGGTGGCTACTCCTTCCCCTTTGTCATCCCCCGCCAGGTGCATGGCGTAGCGATACACCGCGTAGATACGGAGTGGCTGTCAACATCTGCCCAGACACGCCAGGCGGCTCTTGAGGGGGTGGATGCCCTGATCACCAACTCTCCCTCGTGTATGCTGTGCGTGACTACGGCCGACTGTCTTCCGGTATTTCTTTATGATCCGCACTGCCGTGCTATAGGGATCGCCCACGCCGGCTGGCGTGGCGCAGTGCAGCATATCGCCCTCCGTACCTTGCAGGCCATGCAAGATGCATACGGCGTTTCTCCGCAAAATGTACATGTGGCTTACGGCCCCTGTATCTCACAAAATGCTTTTGAGGTAGGCGATGAGGTATACGATGCCTTCTCCAAAGAAGGATTTTCTATGGAGGAGATCGCTCTTCGGAAACCGGAAAGCGGAAAATGGCATATCTCTTTGCAGAAGGCTGTCCGCTCGGAGCTATTGGCAGCTGGGATTTCGGATGATCATATCAAATTGTGTCCGCATTGCACCTATACGGAGCATGAGGATTTTTTCTCTGCCCGGCGACTGGGAATTCAGTCGGGACGCATCCTTTCCGGGATTTCTCTTGTGTAATTTCTCTTGTTTTCTATTAAAAAAGGAAGAAAAACCTCAATAGGTGAAGCGCTTCCTGAATCTTTTTCATAGCTTTGTTTGTATATAATGACAGAGTGAAGCTGTTTTTATTCAGATAATACTGATTAGTCATTAAAAATAGGAGAAATTACCGATGAAGAATTACATGAAAGAAGCAGTCATCCTAACAGTGGGAGTGATTGTGTTGGGATGCTGTTTGCGTTCGGCTATTATTGGTTTCAAGGATCGTGACCGTTTTGTAACGGTGAAGGGCTTGGCAGAAATGGAAGTTCCGGCCAATAAGGTGACTTGGCCTTTGATGTTTAAGGATCTGGGAGATGACCTTCCGCAACTCTACAGTCGCATCAGCGCAAAGAATAAAGCGATCGTATCTTTTCTGAAAGCACAGGGTATTACGGATCAGGAGATAACTATCAATGCACCTGAGATCATAGACATGGCTGCAGAGCGTTACAACCCCAACAATAACATGCCCTACCGCTATAATGTAACCTCGGTTATTACGGTAACTTCTTCTAAAGTGGATAAGGTGCGCCGCTTGATGGAGCAACAGAGTGAACTGTTGAAACAGGGTATCGCCCTCACCGGTGGAGATTATCGCTACAATGTATCCTTTGATTATACCGACTTGAACAAGATCAAGCCCAAAATGATCGAAGAAGCCACCAAGAATGCCCGTGAAGCCGCCGAAAAGTTTGCCAAAGACTCCGAAAGCGAACTGGGCAAGATCAAAGCTGCCCGCCAAGGCCAATTCTCCATTGAGGACCGTGATGCGAACACTCCTTATATAAAGAGCGTACGCGTGGTGACCAGTATAGACTATTTCCTGGAAGACTAACCCGCGTTTTTTCAGAGAAACCGCTCAAAAATCCCCTGATTATATGTATTTAGGGCTTTACCCTTCACCTTGTTATTAACTCATTGTTATACAGATGGTTATGTGTGAACCCTTCCCTTCACGGTGGGCGCATAATATTCTGTATAACAATGATTTATCTGTGAAACCTCCCCCTTCACCCCTATTCACCCCTTTTCACCCCTGCCTCGGAGGATGAGCTCGTTCGTCGGGATGTTACGCATCCCGACGTTGTCAAACGGGGATGTCTTGCATCCCCATCTATTAAAGAATAAGTCATGTGAAGAGCGTGAAGGGTGGGCTTCACACCCTCCCTTCACTCGAAAACCCTTTGTGGTAAAGGTTTTCAGCGTATTGTGAATAGGTGAATAGCACCGCGTAACCCTATGAGAGAGCCCTGTTTTTTATATTTTTACCCCCTTTGAAGCCCTCAAAAACCGGTGCCCACCAGTCAAACAACCGGAGCGCACGAGTTGGAGAACCGGAGCGCACGAACTCTTCAACTGCAGCGCACGAGTTTACCAATCTCAGGCCTGCTTTTTTAAACCTCAGCCTTGAGATTTAAAAACGCAGGCCTGTCTTTAAGTCAAGACAGGTCCGTGTTATTCAACTGTTTCTACAGCAAAGTTACTCCTCCAGCCAGGTCTGTATCTGCCGGAGGATTTTATCTTTTAAGTCCTCGGGCATATTGCCGATCCGGGCCTTATGACTTCCACCGGGCTGAACATACACCTGCAGATTCTTCTTACCCTTGAAATATTCGGGGTCGGTAACACCGCTGGCCGTCCAAGGATCATACTCGCCATAAATGTAGATCATCCTGGGGTCATTTTTTAGCAGGTATTGGTGTACTTTCTTGTAAAGCGCGTCATTGAAGGCGATGGAATCCAGCCCTTCGGGCAGCATGAGGCTACGAAGGTAGTCCTTGGAGCTTTTTATCGAAAGGTACTTCTTGAAAGGCTTTGTGTCATACCCGTAATAGCCCAACTCTCGCGCAGCCTGTACATCGAAAGCCAAGAACTGGCTTTGGTCTGAGAAATACGCAGGGTCACATGCCTCTATCAGGTGATCGAACAACACGCTGTCGCTGGCATTGGATGCCGGGATTTTCTCCATGGGAGTGCCCCACTGCCAGATAGAGAATGGATATTCCAGCAGGCAGAAGTCGAAAAGATTCTCTACCGGTTGGCGGAAATGATACTTCTTCTCTTCGCAAAACTTTCGGAATGCAGGCATCAGGGCGCTCTTCCGCTTCCAGACAGCCAGTTGATACTCTCGTATCTTCTTCCGCTCCTCGGCAGTTCCGGCTTTGTCGATGAAGGGCTCGTGCCGACCATCTTCTATGCCACGGTTCAGGGGGGCTACATACGGTACGGAGAAGTCTACATCATCCGGAAAATAAGTGCGGTAAAACATCGTAGTCTGTCCGCCTTTACTAACTCCGGACGTAGCCCACTTTCCCGGGTACAACGCACGGAAGAGGGTGTTCACCCGGTGCAAGTCGTATACGGAGTTTTCCACCGTCAGGAAGTCCCAGTTAAGGGGTTGGGGGATTGACTGCCCGAAATAACGGTGCTCTACCACGATAATGTTCATATTGAACAGCTTTGAAAGTTCCTCGCGGTAGTAAGCGTTGAGTGCATAGTTGGCCCAATATCCTTCGGTGATAAATAGAGTAGGGCGGTCGAACCCCACGTGCATAAGGAAGATTCGTTGTGAGAAAGATCCTGCTTCGGGGTGCTTTTGGTCGAGGGGCTGCGTCACAAAGAAAGAGTATTTCTCCGCGAATTCGCCTTTGTCCAGGGCTGTTATCCGGCTCACTTGCGGTTGTTCCTTCAGGAAATCGTACAGTACCGACAGGCTGTCTCCTGTGGCGAAGAGGAGTGCCGGAGCCAGAAGGAACAGGAGGAAAAAGAGTGAAAAACGTATTTGTTTCATGGTTAGGTAGTATGTATTTATAATAAATAGAGACGCAAAAACTGCGTCTCTATTTGTTTTGTTTCTATGTTCCGGATCCTTTACGCTTGGCCTTCCTGTTGTTCGGCCTCGTCGAGTACCTTAATCTTTTGAATGATTAGCTCCAGATCGGCTTTTAACTTATCAACCTTGCGGTTTAACTCTGTAACCAAGCTGTTTCCTTTCTTAGAAGATGCAAAGAAACCAATGTTATTCTCATAAGTCTGGATGTCATTTTTCAGACTGTCATAGGTACGCATCAAATCTCGGCGTTCTCTGCCGAATTGCGATTCCTTGCTTCCGCCCTTTGGGCCTTGGCTGATTGCGTTACGGAAGTTAGACAATTTACGGTTTACCGCATTTACATGCAGACGGTCGAATTCCTTATCCACAAGTTCGCGGAACTTCTTATAGATTTTATCTTTATCCCGGAAAGGAACGTGGCCAATTTCATTGTATTCCTTTACCAGTCCTTTGATACGGGTCACGGCCTCTTCGCCTTCGATAGAGAGATCCAGATTCTGAAGACGTTCTATGACTTCTTTCTTTTTGCTCAGGTTCTCCATTTGCTCGTTGCGTTGCGAGGAGGTGGCTTTATTCTTCTGGTCGAAGAAGTAATCGCAAGCACCAATAAACTGTTTCCACAGGGCTTCAGAGTATTTCTTGGGCACTGTACCAATGGCTTTCCACTCTTTCTGCAGTTTGCTCATCTCTTCAGTGGTTTCTTTCCAGTCGGTGCTCTCTTTAAGTGCTTCAGCCTTTTCGCAAAGTGCTTTCTTCTTCTCCAGATTGTTGTTCATCTGGTCCTTTAGTACTTTAAAGAAATCACCTTTGCGGCGGAAGAAGTCATCGCATGCGGAACGGAAACGTTCAAAAATCTTCTGGTTCAGCTTCTGGGGAGCATAACCGATAGTCTTCCATTTAGCCTGGAGCGCAATGATCTCCTGGGTTTTGTTGTCCCATTCAGCAAAAGTCTTCAGTGTTTCGTATTCTATGGATTCTACAATCTCGCACACTACGGTTTTCTGGTCAAGGTTGTTCTGCTCTTCGGCCTTAATAGTCTCGAAATGTGCTTGGTGGCGACGGTTTATCTCAGTGGAGGCCGTTTTAAAGCGTGTCCACAGGTCCTCGCGGAGATCTTTTGCTACGGGCCCGGTATCGCGATATTGCTGATGAAGTTTCTGGAGTTGGTGAAATGCGGAAATAACGTCTTCTTCTGTGGTAAGCTTCTCAGCTGTAGTGCAGAGGTTGGTCTTTATCTCCAGATTTTTCTTGAAGTCGTATTCGCGGAACTCATTGTTTATTTTAATAAGGTCATAGAACAGCTCCACATAGTGCTGATAGCTTTTCCATATTTCGTTAACCTTAGCTTGCGGTACGAGTCGGATCTCGTTCCATTCCTGCTGAAGCTTTTTGAAGTCGTTATAGGCTTTATTTACGTCTTCACTGGACTCTACCATTGTTTTGATCTTTTCAATGATAGTCAGCTTTTTCTGCAGGTTATCTTCTTTTTGTTTCTCCAGTTCTTGTATCTGGACGTATTTTCTCTCTTTTATGGCTGAGAAGATGGCTTTGAAATCCGCTTCTTCAGAAGAGGGCTGATAGGTGTATACAGCCTCTTCGCCATTCTTTTCAATAAATTCCTTTCGGGCGCTTTCCTGTTCGGCCTTGAGTAGCTTGTAGAAAACCTGCTTTAGCTGGTCCAGCTCTTGCTTTTCGGCATTTTCCGGATCTTTGTTCAATTCCCGTAGGCGCTCCATAATATCTTCTTTGGTGTTCCATTGAGAGAGGGAGGGCGCATTTTCAGCTTGTTCAGGTTCGGCAGACTCGTTGGAAGAGGGCTCGGATGCGGGTATTTCATCGTTTGCAGTAGCGATAACAGGCTGTTCTGTTTCTTCTTCTGCGATAACCGGTTCAGATGTGGTGGAAGGTTCTGTGATGACAGATTCTTCGGATACATTTTGCACCTTTTTCTCTTCTGTTCCTTCGATAGGGGAGTTTTCTACGCTCATTGCGATCAGTATTTATACATTATTGACTTTTGCTACTTGTTAGTAGCTGTGCAAATCTATGCTTTTCTATTGAAAGGGGAAATGGATGTTAACAATCTTTATGACAAAAGGAAAGTGATGGTCATATAAATCATCATACCTATCAAGTCATTTGTGATAGAAATAAACGGCCCTGTAGCAATGGCGGGGTCAATTTTCATCTTTTCCAGAGTCATGGGTACCAATGTGCCGAAGATGGAGGCAAACATTACTACGCAGAACAAACTGATGGAAACAGAGTACGATACAGTAGCGGTGGCTCCATAGCGCAGGAAGTTATAGATGTATACCAGCAATGAAATGATAGTGGCATTAATGAGTGCTACAGTGGATTCTTTGAGTACCTGTTTAAATGTTTCATCTTCATTTAGGGAACTGTTGGCGAGGCCTTGTACTACAATTGCAGAGGATTGTGTACCTACATTTCCTCCTGTACCACCGATGAGGGGGATGTAGAGAGCGGTTTCCGGATATCGCAGGAAGATGGATTCATAGTTCCCCAGCAGCATGGAGTTGGCAATACCTCCGATCATACCGAAGAGAAGCCAGGGCAGTCGGGCGGATGTCTGACGAAGGATGTTGTCATCTGTATCCACGTCTTTGGAAAGACCGGATGCCAGCTGGTAATCGCGTTCGCTCTGTTCACGTACTTCGTCCATCACGTCGTCAAAGGTGATCTGGCCTACCAGTCGCCCGATACTGTCAATTACGGGCAATGCCACCAAGTCGTATTTTTCAATGATCTGTGCCACTTCCTCGATGGGGGTGTCTACCTTTACCGAGATCGGGTCACGTTTCATCACGTGCTTAATCTTGGACACGTTGGGGGTGGTAATCATCTTCTTTAGCTGGAATACTCCCAGCAGGCGCTCGTCGTCGTCAATTACGTACACATAGTGTATTTCGTCCATGTCTTCGGCCTGTTGACGCATTTCCTTCAGGCTTTCCGGCATACTCCAGTTTTGGTTTACGGTCACCATTTCCGTACGCATCAATGAACCGGCAGTGCCTTCTTCGTATTTGAGCAGGTCTACGATGTCGCCGGCTTGTTCGATATCCTCAATGTGCTGAAGTACTTCTTCCTGTTTCTCCTCGCCCAGTTCGCGCATCAGGTCTACGGCATCGTCCGTTTCCATGTGGTCCACGAAACGGCGGGCAATGATTTCGGAGGGGATGAGTTCCAGGTATTCCTTACGGGCGTCTTCGTCCATTTCCACCAGTACATCGGCGGCGGTTTCATTGTCGAGCTGGCGATAGATGAAGCGTGCCTCTTCTGCTTCCAGTTCGTTGCAGAGTTCAGCAATATCGGCAGGGTGCAATCCGTGGAGCATTTCTTTTATCTGCTCTGCGTTTTGCTCCTTTACAAGTCTTTGTAGGAGGTTGATGTCTTTTTCAGTGATTTCCATGTAGCTCTTTTTCTACTCGGTTGGTCAATTCGATGAATTCATTCACGGACAACTGTTCAGGGCGCTTGTCGAAAAGCTTATCTTGCAGCAAGGGTGATTCCTTACCCAGAATCGGCTTAATCGAGTTGCGCAATTGCTTTCGTCGCTGGTTGAAGGTGGTTTTCACCACCTGTTTAAACAATTGCTCGTTACAGCCCAACTCAGTAGTGGTGTTCCGTGTCATCCGTATGACTGCGCTTTTTACCTTAGGCGGAGGGTTGAAAACCGTTTCGTCTACGGTAAAGAGATACTCCACGTGGTACCAGGCCTGCATCAGCACACTCAGGATGCCATAGGTCTTCGAACCTGGTCCGGCAGCCATTCGCTGGGCTACCTCGCGTTGTATCATGCCTGTGCAACAAGGGATGTATTCCTTGTAGTCAAGCATCCGGAAAAAGATTTGACTGGAAATGTTATAAGGATAGTTTCCCGTCAGAAGGAAGGGCTTTCTCTCAAACAACCTGTCAAGGTGCATTTTGAGGAAGTCGTCTTCGATTATATGGTCTTCTAATTGGGGAAAATGAATGCGAAGATAGTCTACAGATTCAAAGTCCAGTTCCACCACCTTCAGCGGACGTTGCTTCTCCAGCAGGAACTGGGTGAGCACTCCCGTTCCGGGGCCTACCTCGAGGATGGGTAGATTCGGGCAGGCATCTACCGTGTCGGCAATGCGCCGGGCTACTTGCAGATCTTTCAGGAAATGCTGGCCCAGGAACTTTTTGGGTTTTACGGTCTTCGTCATCTTTTTGCTTTATCCTTGGCGGATGTTTGCAGAGAACTTGTATCTTTGCGGGCTGCAAAGGTAAGGAAATAGAATGAAAAAGATACTAAAAAAGGTTCTGAAAGTACTTCTTCCCCTCATTTTGGGAGGTGCTATTATGGTTTGGGTATATAAGGACTTTGACTTCTCAAGGCTTGGTGCGGCATTGGGACGCATGAATTGGTTCTGGCTTTTTGCTTCGTTTATTTTTGAGATTTTAAGTCATGTGTTTCGTGGGCTGCGTTGGAAACAGACGCTCGAACCGCTTGGGGCACATCCTAAAACGGGCAACTGTGTCAACTCTATATTCTTGTCGTATGCCTCTAATTTGGTGATTCCCCGTGTAGGGGAGGTGTCCCGTTGCGGTGTATTGTCTAAGTATGATGGAATTCCTTTTATGAAGTCGCTGGGCACAGTAGTTACAGAACGTTTGGTTGACACTTTGGTCGTGGGGCTGATGGTGGGTAGTACGTTATTGTTGCAGGTAAATATATTCCGTAGCTTCTTTACTAAGACTGGAACAAACCTGGATGCGGTGGGCAACTTCTTCCTTTCTCCTGATTTTTTTATTCTTATAGCTTGCACAATAGGAGTAGGGGTGTTGCTGTATTACCTTCTTCGTGCACTCTCCTTCTTTGAAAAGGTAAAGGGAATTGTGCTGAATGTATGGGAAGGCATCCTGACTTTACGGAAGGTGAAAAACCTGCCCTTGTTTATCTTTTGGACCCTTTCCATCTGGGGATGTTACTTCCTGCAGTTTTATCTGACCTTCTTTTGTTTTGACTTTTCTGCGGGACTGAGCCTAATGGCTGCATTGGTTCTTTTTGCAGCCGGTAGCGTGGCAGTGGTGGTTCCTACCCCGAATGGGGCCGGGTCCTGGCACTTTGCCATTATCTCAATGATGGTGCTCTATGGGGTGAATGAAGCCGATGCCGGGCTCTTTGCTTTAATAGTGCATGGCTCTCAGACCTTTTTATTGATTTTGTTGGGCGTGTGGTCTATGATTGCATTGCCCATGACTAATAAAAGTATGAAATAGTAATCTTCACTTAAACTATAATACGTAAACAGATAATGCCTATGAATGAAATGCATTTGCATCCGGTGATGCACTACTTTATGCAGTTGACGGAGATTCCCCGTCCTTCCGGATATATGGATAAAATACGCGGTTTCTTGCTTGATTTTGCCGCAAGTAATGGTATCGAAGCTTTTGCGGATGAAGCGGGAAATCTGATTCTGCGTAAACCGGCCACGCCCGGCTATGAAAACCGTAAGGGGGTAATACTCCAGGCACACATGGATATGGTTCCTCAGAAGCAGGATGGTGTAGCGCATGATTTCCTGTCTGATCCTATCCAGACTTATGTGGATGGCGATTGGCTCAAAGCCCGTGGTACTACGCTGGGTGCAGATAATGGAGTGGGGATAGCTGCCATCATGGCTATTTTGGCGGATGGTACGCTGAAGCACGGACCACTTGAGGCTCTGATTACCCGTGACGAGGAAAACGGCATGCACGGTGCTTTTGGTTTGAAGGCAGGTTTGTTGAAGGGGGATATCCTTTTGAATCTGGATTCGGAAGAAGAGGGCGAACTGTTCATCGGGTGCGCCGGGGGTATTAACATAGACGGCTCCTTAATATACAAAGAGGCAGAGGTGGATGCGGAAGATGTAAGTCTTTGTGTGCGCCTCAGAGGCTTGCACGGCGGACATAGCGGCATGGAGATAGGCTGCGGGTATGCCAATGCCAATAAGCTGATGGCCCGTTTCCTGCGCGATGCAGCTACAATATATGAAGTATGTCTGGTGAGCTGGGAAGGTGGAAACCTTCACAATGCCATTCCTCGTGAAGCTACCGCCGTAATATCCGTAATGCCGGAGATGAAAGAAGAGATACTGACGCTCGTAAAGGAGTACGAAGAATTGTTCACAGCCGAGTATGAAGGCATAGAGAAGGGTCTCACCTTCAGTTGCACGGAAACGGATCATGCCTCCATGCAGATGCCGGATGAGATACGTGATAACCTGATTGATGCCATTCTAGCCTGCCAGAATGGAGTAATGCGTCAGATACCCTCTATGCCCGAGGTGGTAGAAACCTCAAGCAACCTGTCTATCGTAAATGCCCGCGATGGAAAGTACATGATACAGTGCTTTGCCCGTAGCGCCCGCGATAGCATGCAGGAGTACATTGCAACCAGTATCGAGAGTTGCTTCCTGATGGCAGGCATGCGTGTAGAGTTCTCCGGGGTCTATTCCGGATGGACACCCAATATGGAATCCCCCATCTTGCATGAGATGCAGGAAGTGTACACCCGCCGTGAAGGTCGCGCTCCTGAGGTGAAAGTAATCCACGCCGGACTGGAATGTGGCATCTTTGCCCCGCAATATCCGCACTGGGATATGATCAGCTTTGGTCCTACGCTCTGCTCGCCCCATTCTCCGGATGAACGTTTGTTCCTTCCTTCCGTACCAAGGTTCTATGCATATCTTCTTGAAGTGCTGGAAAATATTCCGCTGAAAGAATCCTGAGTCTTTGTGTAGGATCCTATAATATCCTTCCATGCGACGCTCCTTTTATCTGCTTCTTTGTAGGAAAGGTTCTGGCATGGAAGGTTTTTTTGTGCTTTCACGCAAGTTTATCCACCGGGAAAATCCGCTGTCACCTTTCTAACGCTAAAATATCTAAAAAAGCCAACCCGTGGGCGGTAACGGTAAGGGAAATATATATCTTTGTGCGAAATATGCCAAAATAGTATAATACCATGTTTATTACTGATAACTTCATGCTCACCACAGATACGGCCAAAGAGCTGTTTCATACCGCGGCTGAGCACCTGCCGATTATTGATTATCATTGCCACTTGGATCCCAAGTTGATAGCTGTAAACCACCAATTCAAGAGCCTTACCGAGATATGGTTGGGGGGCGACCACTACAAGTGGAGAGCCATGCGTGGAAACGGTATCCCCGAAGAATACATTACCGGTAACCGTACCGATTATGAGAAATTTGAGAAGTGGGCGGAAACAGTGCCCTATACCCTGTGTAATCCTTTGTATCACTGGACTCACATGGAGCTATCCCGTATCTTCGGAATCGATGCATTGCTGAATCCGGATACCGCGAAAGAGATTTATGAGGAGTGCGGAGAGAAGCTGGCGCAGGATGAGTTTCGTGCACGGGGCCTGATGCGGCGCTGCAACGTGGAAGTGGTGTGCACTACAGATGATCCTGCGGATTCGTTGGAGTACCACCGCCAGATCCGTGAGGATGGATTCGAGATCAAAGTACTCCCTACCTGGCGTCCCGACAAGGCGATGGCCGTGGATTCTCCCGCTGCCTACCGGGATTATATCGCCCGGCTTGCTGCCACCGCCGGACAGCCTATCACCTCGTATGAAGAGCTGTACTCCGCATTGCAAAAACGGCACGATTATTTCGCTGAAATGGGCTGTAAGCTTTCCGATCACGGGCTTGACACATTCTATGCAGAAGAGTTCTCCAGAGCCGATTTGAGCCGCATCTTTGATAAGGCGATGAAGGGCACAGTGCTGAGCAGCCTGGAAATACGCCAGTTTAAGAGTGGCATGTTGCATGAACTTGCTGTGCTGGATGCGGAGAAAGACTGGGTGCAGCAGTTTCATATTGGTGCCATCCGCAATAATAATACCAAGATGTTTCGCGCACTGGGCCCTGACACCGGCTATGATGCCATTCACGACGTGAATTGCGCGGCAGAAGGTCATGCCTTCCTTGATCGCCTGGCCGAGATTGGCAAACTGGCAAAAACCATCCTATACAACCTAAACCCCAAAGACAACGAAGTGCTGGCTACCATGGCGTATACTTTTAATGACGGAACGGTAAAGGGTAAAATGCAGTTAGGCTCAGGCTGGTGGTTCTTGGATAATGAAGATGGGATGCGCCGGCAGTTAAAGGCGCTTTCTTCGCAAGGATTACTCAGCCGTTTTGTAGGCATGCTTACCGACTCCCGGAGCTTCCTCTCTTATCCGCGTCATGAATATTTCCGTCGGATCCTGTGCGAGCTTATCGGGCAAGATGTGGAAGACGGCAAACTGCCGCGCGAAGCGATGCCCTTTATCCGTCAGATGGTGGCGGACATTTCTTATTACAATGCTAAAAGTTATTTTCAATTTTAACATCTCTGTATAATGAGTCATACCCCTTATTCCTCTGTGGGAGGAAAGAAGACAAATTACCGTTGGGTGATCTGCTCCATGCTGTTTTTTGCCACTACGGTCAATTATCTGGACCGTCAGGCCTTGTCGCTTACCTGGAAAGATTTTATAGCTCCGGATTTCCACTGGAGTAACGAACAGTATGGTATGATTACCGGTATGTTTTCACTGATCTATGCGGTGGCCATCTTGTTCTTCGGGTCGCTTATCGACAAGCTTGGAACTCGCCGCGGATATATGTGGGCGGTAGGAGTATGGTCAGTTGGCGCCTGCCTTCATGCTTTTTGCGGAGTGGCCACACGCTGGTGGTTAGGAGCGGATTCAGACTTGAATCTGTCTGAAGCTACGGGCACTTTTGCGGCTTCCATCTCGGCAGTCAGTGTATCGTTCTTCCTTATTGCGCGGGCTATATTGGCTGCGGGTGAGGCCGGTAACTTCCCTGTAGCCATTAAAGCCACTGCGGAGTATTTCCCCAAGAAGGACCGTGCCTTTGCCACCGGATTGTTTAATGCTGGTAGCATGGTGGGTGCATTGGGAGCGCCTTTTGCCATTCCTGTCATTGCTAAATCAATGGGATGGGAGGCTGCTTTCTTCATCATGGGTATTTCCGGATTCGTATGGATGATTTTCTGGCAGATATTGTATAAGAAACCGACTGAAAACCCCAAAGTAAATGCGGCCGAATTGGCCTATATCCTTCAGGACGATTGCCAAGAAGAAAAGGTGGAGCTCAACGTCAAAGAAGAAAAGAAGATTTCCTTCCTTCGCTGCTTTACATATCGTCAAACCTGGGCTTTTGCGCTTGGTAAGTTTATGACTGACGGGGTGTGGTGGTTCTTCCTGTTTTGGATGCCGGCTTACCTTGGTTCGGTGTATGGCATGAAAACTTCAGACCTTTCTTGCCAGCTTGCCATCGGTACGTTGTATGTCATTTCCATGATTTCCATATTGGGAGGTTATCTGCCTACCATTTTTGTAGAAAAACTGAAGATGAATCCTTACGAAGGGCGTATGCGGGCGATGCTTATTTATGCCATGTTTCCGCTGTTGGTGCTTTTGGCGCAACCGTTGGGTCAGTTCTCATATTGGTATCCGGTAGTGATTATAGGTATTGCAGCGGCGGCACACCAGTCGTGGTCGGCCAATATCTACTCTACGGTGAGCGATATGTTTCCTAAATCGGCTGTAGCCTCTATCATCGGCATTGGCAGTATGGCGGGTGGGTTAAGTTCCTTCCTTATTAATTTAGGGTCAGGCAAATTGTTTGATTATGCAGAAGCCACACAGCTTGAATTGTTTCATTTCAAGGGCATCGAAGCCGGATATATGATTATATTCTCGATCTGCTCGGTAGCCTATCTCTTGGGATGGTGTATTATAAAACTGTTGGTGCCGAAGTATAAGTTGATAGAAGTTGAATAAAAACAGATAGATTACTTATGAATGAATTGTTTAGCGTAAAAGATAAAGTAGTGGTGATCACCGGTGGAACTGGTGTGTTGTGTAAGGCAATGGTACGCCATTTTGCTGCTCAAGGTGCCAAAGTGGCTATCCTGGCACGTAACTCCACACTTGGTGAAGAGTTGGTGGCATCTGTGAAAGCGGAAGGAGGAGAAGCAGCCTTCTTCCAGACAGATGTACAGAAGCGCGACCTGGTAGAGCAAAACTACGTGCAGATAATGAATCGTTACGGTCGGATCGACGTGTTGATAAACGGCGCAGGCGGCAATAAGCCCGGCGCTACCATACCTCCTGAGAAAACACTCTTCGACCTGGAACTGGATGCTATGAGGGATGTGGTCGACCTAAACTTCTTCGGCACCCTGATCCCCACCTTGGTGTTCTCTAAAGCAATGGTACAACAGGGCGAAGGCTCCATTATCAACATCGCTTCCGAGGCAGCGCTTCGCCCCATGACACGCGTGGCGGGTTATGGAGCAGCCAAGGCGGCGGTGGTGAATTTTACCAAATACCTGTGCGCGGAGCTCGCCATCAAGTGCAGCACCGGGATCCGGGTAAATGCCGTAGCTCCCGGCTTCTTCCTGACAGAGCAGAACCGCGCTTTGCTTACGAACCCCGATGGCAGCATGACTCCGCGTGCCGATTCGATCCTGGCGCATACTCCCTATCGTCGTTTCGGTGAGCCGGAAGAATTACTCGGTACTATGCAATGGCTGGCGAGTGATGCCTCTAAGTTCGTGTCGGGCACAGTGGTACCTGTGGATGGCGGTTTTGACGCGTTTGCTATTTAACCCGAACAAAAAAAGAAAGACAGTATGTATTTAATGAAACAATCGTGGCGTTGGTACGGTCCCAATGATCCCGTAATCCTGCCTTATATCCGCCAGGCGGGTGCTACGGATATCGTACACGCCTTGCACCATATCCCCAATGGAGAGGTATGGAGTGTGGAAGAAATAAAAGCGCGACAGGCTATGATTGCCGAATACGGTATGGTATGGAGTGTCGTGGAGAGTGTACCCGTGCACGAGCATATCAGAACCCAGACCGGAGACTTCTTGTGTTATATCGAGAATTACAAGCAGACCCTCCGGAACCTGGCGGCATGTGGCATCTATTGCGTGACGTATAATTTTATGCCGGTGTTGGACTGGACACGCACGGATATATCCTATGAACTGCCGGATGGATCGCGCACCATGTACTTCGAAAAAGCGGCCTATATGGCGTTTGATCTATATATCCTGAAGCGCGAAGATGCCGAAGAAGAATATACTCCGGAAGAGCTGTCCCGTGCCCGGAATTGGTTTGAGACCGCTACAGGGGAGCAGAAAGAAACCCTCCTTTCCAATATGATTAAAGGTTTGCCCGGCTCAGAAGAAAGCTTTACTCTGGAAGAATTAAAAGAGGCATTTCTCCGCTATAAGAATATCGGTACAGAGAAGTTGCGTGAGAATCTGATTTATTTCCTGCGTGAGATAACCCCTGTGGCCGACGAGGTGGGTGTGCAGATGGTGATTCACCCGGATGATCCTCCCTTCCCTGTGCTTGGATTGCCGCGTATCCTTTCTACTGCCGATGATTTCCGCCAACTGATAAAGGCGGTGCCCAATTCCTCCAATGGGTTGTGTCTTTGTACCGGCTCCTTTGGAGTACGTAAAGACAACGAGCTGGTGGCGATGATGACTGAGTTTGGCGACCGTGTAGGCTTTGTGCATCTGCGAAGCACTCAAAGGGATGCGGATGGTAACTTCTTTGAGGCTAATCACCTGGAAGGCGATGTAAATATGTATGGCATGATGAAGGCCCTCCTGGAAGTGCAACAACGCCGGAAAGTATCTATCCCCGTGCGCCCGGATCATGGGCATCAGATGTGCGACGATCTCAATAAGGTTACTTATCCCGGCTACTCCTGTTACGGACGTTTGCGCGGCTTGGCCGAACTGCGCGGCCTTGAAATGGGTATCGCCCGCTCGCTGTATTCAGAATAAATACAGTCTGATTGCTGGAAATTTGTTTTTCGGTATTTATCTTTCATTTCTCACTGCTACAGGTGTATGTGGTTGATAAATAAATACTTGTTTTATCGAACTAAAAGTGATAGATGTATAGTGCATCTCTCACTAAATAGGGCGATCTCTCACTGTTGATTGTGTCGATATTTGCTGATAGTCAGATGGATAGGCGCTTTGGTGAGGGGTGTGAGGGATAAAACGCAGAAAACATTTCTCTGTTCTTATTATATGTTTTGCTAAGATTAGTGCGCACCAGTTGAACAATTGGTGCGCACTAGTCTTTCAACTGGTGCGCTGCGGTTGGATGAAGTCAGGCCTGCGTTTCTAGATTTCAGGCCTGCGGTTTCTCAACTGCAGCCTTGTGTTTCTTCCTTGCAGAGTGAAATCGATACATAACTACCATGCACATCCCTGTAAACAGAATACTTGTCACGATCATCAAGGGTGAGTTGCTGGTATGTTGCAGGTAGTGTGTCCATTCCCAGGTGGCATTATAAGGCTGCCCGGGCAATGATAAGACTGTAAGCGCATTGTTAAATGTGTGTGCTGCAATGCATACCCAGAGGCTTCCGCTGTAGGCGAAAAGGTATCCCAGCAAAGCGCCTAGAAGCACCCTGGGCACAAAGCCGAAAAACTGAAAATGAATGGCGCTGAAGATAAAAGCAGTAATCCAGACTGCAAGGTGTATGCGCCCTCCCGTCCACCTCTGGAGCAGGCGTTGGATCAATCCGCGGAAAAGCAATTCCTCGCCCACGGATGCCAACACGGCAATGATGAAAATGTTCACACCCAATATTGCCAGCCGGTCATCATGTAGTATTGTGTTCAGCAGCAGCTCGGCGCTTCGTTCATATTCCTCCATCTTGAGCTGTAAAGCTTCCAGCGAGGCTGGAAGTTGTAAACCTTTGTTCCATTCGGCCAGCCAGTCTATCACCGGAGTCAGCAGTACGATTGCTGCCATTCCGGTAAGGAAGATACTTACCGGTGCCTTGTTTAGCCGGAACGTTTGTACTGCAGGTTCCCGAAACAGGAAGTACTGTGCCAGGATGGGGGTGAGTATGAAGAGAAACACATCCTGAATGCACAGGTTGATACGTATCATCTCGGGAGAAGTAGGGTCTGACGCCATGAGCTGCAATACTATAATAGGGAGCATCCCTATACACGTGCAGGCGAAAAAAATAGCCAATATCACACAAATTTGGCAAAAGACCGTACGGTCCTGGTACATTCCTTGTTGAAACATAGCGAAAAATATTAAGTATGCAAAGATAATGTATTTCTCAGATACCCGGTAAAAATAGCTTCTCTCTTTTTTGGGTAATTAAAAGAATTGGCGTATTTTTGCACGCTCGAATAATAGGCCTTTGTCATATCGCATAAAGGCTTGATGCATAGGAATGCATGCTAGTAAGAACTAATAATTATTAAAAAATACGATCGTCAGAATGAACGTTTCATTGCAGAACATTGACAAGGTAAGTGCTTTGCTTACCGTAAAAGTAGAAAAGGCTGATTACGAAGCCCAGGTGGAAAAATCATTGAAAAAATACCGTCAACAGGCTAAGGTTCCCGGATTTCGTCCCGGAATGGTGCCTATGAGCTTGGTGAAGAAAATGTATGGTAAGGCCGTAAAAGCTGAAGAAGTGAACAAGTTGCTTTCTGAAAGCGTATATGGATATATCAAGGATAGCAAAGTAAATATCCTGGGTGAACCTCTGCCTAATGAAGATAAGCAGACTGAGATCAATTTCGATACACAGGACGAGTATGAGTTCTTGTTCGATCTTGCATTGGCGCCAGAATTCAAGGTAGAAGCTGAAAAAGCCGATAAAGTACCTTATTATAATATAGAGGTTACTGAAGAAATGGTGAATTCGCAGATTGACATGTATCGTCAACGCGGAGGTGAATATGTAAAGGTTGAAGAGTACCAGGACGGCGACATGCTGAAAGGTATGGTAGGCGAATTGGACGAGAATGGCTCTGTAAAAGAAGGTGGCTTGCAGGTAGAGGACGTAGTTCTGATGCCGAAATATATGAAAGACGAAGCTCAGAAAGCTCTTTTCAATGTAGCAAAGCCCAATGCTGTTATCGTGTTTAACCCTAACAAGGCGTATGAAGGCCATGAAACAGAGATCGCTTCTTTCCTTAAGATAAACAAGGAAGAGGTACCTGCTTTCACTGGCGATTTTAGCTTCCAGATTACAGAGGTTACCCGCTTTATGCCGGGTGAGCTGAATCAGGAAATCTTTGACATGGTGTTTGAGAAGGGTACTGTGACTACCGAAGCTGACTTCCGTGCCAAGATGAAGGAACTGATTGCTTCGCAATATACTGCCGACAGTGATTTTAAATTCCTGATTGACCTGCGCGATGCAATGGTAGCAAAGACTGGTAAGCTGGAATTTGCAGATGCGCTCCTGAAGCGTCTTATGTTGCAGAATAACCAGGATAAGGATGCAAAATATATCGAAGATAACTATGATAAGAATATCCAGGAACTGACTTGGCATCTTATCAAAGAGCAACTCGTGCAGGCTGTCGGTATCAAAGTTGAACAGGAAGACATTCTGGCTGCTGCCAAGGAAATGACAAAAGCACAGTTTGCCCAGTACGGTATGCTGAATGTGCCCGAGGATCTTCTGAATAACTATGCGCAGGAAATGCTGAAGAAGAAGGAAAATATTGATAATCTGGTAAATCGCAGCGTGGAAAGCAAGTTGAGCGTAGCGCTTAAGGAAAAGGTAACCTTGGATCCTAAGCCCATCTCAATGGAAGATTTTAATAAAATGTTCCAAGCCTGATAGCGTCTGGCACGGATTTTGACACTCCATAAGGAGTTAAGGAGTCGGATAATGTGGGGCGAAAGCTCAACAGAACACAGTGAATCACCACTCCTTAACTCCTTATTATATTTATAAAACAGAAAGCATGAACAACGATTTTAGAAACTATGCGGTTAAGCATTTAGGAATCAACGGACTTGCATTTGATCAGGTAACTGACATGCAATCGAACTTAAATCCGTATATCTTGGAAGAACGCCAGCTGAATGTAACTCAGATGGATGTGTTCTCCCGTCTGATGATGGATCGTATTATTTTCCTGGGTACGGAGATTAACGACCTGACGGCCAATATTCTGCAGGCGCAGTTGTTGTATCTGGATTCTGCTGATCCGGGAAAAGATATTTCTATCTATATCAACTCACCAGGTGGTTCGGTATATGCCGGATTGGGTATTTATGACACTATGCAGTTTATATCCAGTGATGTGGCTACGATCTGTACGGGAATAGCTGCTTCAATGGCTTCAGTGTTGCTGGTGGCAGGTACTGAGGGGAAGCGTTCGGCGCTGCCTCACTCCAGAGTGATGATTCATCAGCCGATGGGGGGCGTGAGAGGCCAGGTGTCGGATATCGAGATTACCGCCCGCGAGATAAAGAAATTGCAGGAAGAACTGTATACCATTATATCTACCCATGCACACGCTCCATACGAGAAGGTATTTGCCGACTCTGACCGTGATTACTGGATGACTGCCGCTGAGGCAAAGGAGTATGGTATGATTGATGAAGTGCTTGCACGGAAATCAGGGATGAAATAATACGCGCAAATGCGCATAAATAATAAGAAACAGGTAGGTGGAAGATAAAAGAACAACCAACCGTAAAAAGGCATGTAGCTTTTGTGGAAGGCCTGAAAGGGATGTAAACCTGATTATCACGGGTATGAATGGGTACATCTGTGACAGTTGCGCATTGCAAGCCTATGATATTGTACAGGAAGCCATTCCTGCCAATGCCAAGAAGGCTGCGGGCCTGAACTTAAAAGAGCTGCCCAAGCCGGTTACTATAAAGGAATTTCTGGATCAGTACGTGATTGGTCAGGAAGACGCAAAACGTTTCCTTTCCGTATCTGTGTACAACCACTACAAGCGTTTGTTGCAGAAAGATGACAAGGATGAAGTGGAGATTGAAAAATCCAATATCATCATGGTGGGAAGTACCGGAACCGGTAAAACCCTTTTGGCGCGTACCATTGCAAAACTGTTGCACGTGCCTTTTACCATCGTAGATGCTACTGTACTTACTGAAGCCGGATATGTGGGAGAGGATATCGAAAGCATTCTTACCCGCCTGCTTCAGGTGGCGGATTACAATGTGCCGGAAGCCGAACGCGGTATCGTATTTATTGATGAAATCGATAAGATAGCCCGAAAAAGCGACAATCCTTCCATTACCCGTGATGTGAGTGGCGAAGGCGTGCAGCAGGGGCTGTTGAAATTACTTGAAGGGTCTGTGGTGAATGTGCCTCCCCAGGGTGGTCGCAAGCACCCCGATCAGAAAATGATCCCTGTCAATACAAAGAATATATTGTTTATCTGTGGAGGTGCCTTCGATGGTATCGAGCGGAAAATAGCGCAACGCCTTAACACGCACGTGGTGGGGTATAGCGCCTCGCAGGCGGTGGCGCGCATTGATCGCTCTAACATGATGCAATATATAGCTCCGCAGGATCTGAAGTCTTTCGGGTTGATCCCTGAGATTATTGGTCGCCTGCCGGTGCTCACGTATCTGAATCCTCTGGATCGTAAGGCCCTGAGGGATATTCTGACGGAACCGAAGAACTCGATAATCAAGCAGTATATCAAACTTTTTCAAATGGATGGTATCGAACTGGACTTTGATGAAAACGTGTTCGAATACATCGTGGATAAGGCTGTCGAATTCAAGCTGGGAGCGCGCGGATTGCGTTCCATCGTGGAAACAATCATGATGGATGTAATGTTTGATGCTCCTTCCAGGAAGGAAAAAAGTGTTCATATTACATTAGAGTATGCGGTCGGACAACTTGAAAAAGCGAATCCGGCACGTTTACAAAATGCATAAAAGCAAGGAAGAACAGAGGTTATTTTACAAACCTCTGTTTTTTTGTGTTTTTTTTCTGTGCAAATGTTGTGAAATATGGGAAGTTGTTTATAACTTTGTTTGCTTTTCAAAATAAAGGAAAGCCTTATAACAAAGGAATGGCTAACAGCGATGTGTATTATGGCAGATAAGGTGAATTTAACGAAGGAGTTGAAGCGGCATTTTGGCTTCGATGCTTTCAAGGGTAATCAGGAGGCTATTATTAAGAATGTATTGGATGGAAATGATACATTTGTATTAATGCCTACCGGAGGAGGTAAGTCGTTGTGCTATCAGCTGCCCTCGCTCTTGATGGATGGTACCGCCATCGTAATCTCGCCATTAATCGCCTTGATGAAAAATCAGGTGGATGCCATGCGCAACTTTAGTGAAGAGGACGGAGTGGCCCACTTCATTAACTCATCGCTCAACAAGTCGGCAATAGACCAGGTGAAGTCCGATATACTAAGTAAGAAAACAAAGCTTTTATATGTGGCACCCGAGTCACTGACAAAGGAGGAGTATGTGGAGTTCCTTCGTGGACTGACCATTTCTTTCTATGCAGTGGATGAGGCGCATTGTATCTCTGAGTGGGGGCATGACTTCCGCCCGGAATATCGGCGCATACGACCTATTATTAATGAAATAGGTAAAGCGCCGGTGATTGCCCTTACTGCTACTGCTACTCCGAAAGTGCAGCATGATATCCAGAAGAATCTGGGTATGATGAATGCAAAGGTTTTTAAATCATCGTTTAATCGCCCCAACCTATATTACGAGGTACGACCCAAAACGACCCTGGTAGACAAGGATATCATCAAATACATTAAGAACCGCACCTCTAAATCAGGTATTATCTATTGCCTGAGCCGCAAGAAAGTGGAAGAGTTGGCCGAAATATTGATGGCAAATGGTATCAATGCAAGAGCCTATCATGCTGGGATGGATTCAGTAACCCGTTCGCAGAATCAGGATGACTTCCTCATGGAAAAGGTGGATGTCATTGTGGCTACCATAGCCTTCGGAATGGGAATTGATAAGCCGGATGTACGTTTCGTGATACATTATGATATACCAAAGAGCCTGGAAGGCTATTATCAGGAAACCGGCCGTGCCGGAAGGGACGGGGGAGAAGGCGTATGCGTAACTTTTTATACTTATAAAGATTTACAAAAGTTGGAGAAATTCATGCAAGGCAAACCCATTGCCGAGCAGGAAATCGGAAAACAACTTTTGTTGGAAACTGCAGCGTATGCAGAGTCCTCTGTATGCCGGCGAAAGTCGCTTCTCCATTATTTTGGTGAGGAGTATACAGAAGAGAATTGCGGCAGCTGTGACAACTGTTTAAACCCTAAAAAACAAGTGGAAGCTCAAGATTCATTATGTGCTGCTATTGAAACAATTCTGGCAGTAAAAGAAAACTTTAAGCAAGATTATATAATAGACATCCTTCAGGGACGTGAGACGAACGAAGTAGTGGCTCATCATCATGAGGAGCTGGAAGTGTTCGGTACCGGAATGGGTGAAGAAGACAAGCTTTGGAATGCAGTAATCCGCCAAGCCCTTATTGGTGGATACCTGACAAAGGAAGTAGAGAACTACGGCTTATTGAAAGTAACGCCGGCTGGACATAACTTCTTGAAGAAGCCGGTATCCTTTAAAATTACCGAGGACAACGATTTTGAAAATGTAGAGGAAGAAACCCCTACCCGTGGTGGAGCAAGCTGCGCGGTGGATCCCGTACTGTATTCAATACTGAAAGACCTGCGTAAGAAACTTTCCAAGCAACTGGATGTACCTCCTTATGTGATCTTCCAGGATCCCTCTCTGGAAGCCATGGCTACGATCTATCCGGTGACACTTGAGGAATTGCAGAATATTCCTGGCGTGGGTGCCGGCAAAGCCAAACGGTACGGTACAGAATTCTGCAAGCTGATTAAAAAGCATTGTGAAGAGAATGAAATAGAACGCCCCGAGGATTTACGGGTGCGCACGGTGGCTAATAAATCGAAGCTGAAGGTTTCCATCATTCAGTCCATTGATCGTCAGGTGGCATTGGATGATATCGCAAACTCTAAAGGAATGGATTTTGTAGAGTTGTTGGATGAGGTGGAAGCCATCGTGTATTCTGGAACAAAGCTTAATATCGACTTTTTCCTTCGTGAGATAATGGACGATGATCACATGCAGGATATCTATGATTATTTCCGCGAATCCACTACCGATAATTTAGCTGAGGCTGTGGAAGAGCTGGGAGAAGAGTATACTGAAGAAGAAATTCGTTTGGTAAGAATTAAGTTTATCTCCGAAATGGCGAACTAGTCTGCATTATCCATACTGCCGTGAGGGAGTATGGATAATGCAGGCTAAATAAGCAAAAAAACGGTAAAAAGATAGCGAAGATAACAGGGAAAATGCGTACATTTGCACGCAATAAATTTTAAAGCACCTCTATATGTCATTTATTGCAGATAAAGTCGTGATGGATGGGTTGACCTACGACGATGTGTTGCTCATTCCAGCTTATTCCGAAGTTTTACCGCGTACAGTCGATCTCTCGACTAAGTTTTCACGTAACATTGTGTTGAAGATTCCTTTTGTTACGGCTGCCATGGATACGGTGACCGAAGCAAAAATGGCTATCGCTGTGGCCCGTGAGGGGGGTATTGGTGTAATTCATAAGAATATGTCGATAGCCGATCAGGCTCGCCAGGTGGCAATGGTGAAGCGCGCTGAAAATGGAATGATCTATGATCCGGTTACCATAAAGGCGGGCTCTACTGTGAGTGATGCATTGGCGATAATGGCAGAATATAAAATTGGTGGTATCCCTGTGGTGGATGATGATCGCAACCTGGTAGGGATCGTAACCAATCGTGACCTTCGCTTTGAGCGCGACATGGAGAAGCGCATTGACAATGTAATGACCAAGGAATTGGTGGTAACCAATCAGAGTACGGATCTGGAGGCTGCTGCCAAAATTCTGCAAGAGCATAAAATAGAAAAACTTCCTGTAGTAGATAGGTATGGTAAACTGGTAGGTCTTGTTACCTATAAAGATATCACGAAGGCTAAAGACAAACCCATGGCATGTAAAGATGCCAAAGGCAGGTTGCGTGTAGCAGCCGGAGTCGGAGTAACCGGTGACTCTTTTGACCGCATGCAAGCGTTGGTAGATGCCGGAGTGGATGCTTTGGTCATTGATACAGCTCACGGTCATTCTCTGGCGGTGATTGAACAATTGAAAGAAGCAAAGAAGCGTTTCCCGAATGTGGACATGGTAGTGGGTAATATTGCTACTGGCGCCGCTGCCCTTGCATTGGTTGAGGCTGGTGCGGATGCGGTGAAGGTAGGTATCGGCCCGGGTTCTATTTGTACTACCCGCGTGGTAGCAGGAGTGGGTGTTCCTCAACTTTCGGCTATTTACGAAGTGGCAAAAGCTCTTGAAGGAACAGGTATTCCTATGATTGCTGATGGCGGTTTGCGTTATTCGGGTGATGTAGTGAAAGCACTTGCAGCCGGAGCTTATTCTGTGATGATCGGTTCCTTGGTAGCCGGTACGGAAGAGAGTCCGGGTGAAACTATCATCTTCAATGGTCGTAAGTTTAAGTCTTACCGCGGAATGGGTTCTCTTGAAGCAATGGAAAATGGTTCTAAAGATCGCTACTTCCAGAGTGGGGAAGATAATATTAAGAAGCTTGTACCCGAAGGGATTGCCGCCCGTGTGCCTTATAAAGGAAATCTATACGAAGTAATTTATCAGTTGTGTGGTGGATTGCGTGCCGGGATGGGATATTGTGGTTCTAAGGATATCACTGCGCTTCATGATGCGAAGTTTACACGTATTACCAACGCCGGAGTTCTTGAAAGCCATCCTCATGATGTAACTATTACCAGCGAAGCTCCCAACTATAGCCGTCCGGAATAGTTGGTGTATTGCTGATAAACTGTCAAATAAGAAAGGCTTTGGAGTGTCTGCGTGGCAACCCAAAGCCTTTCATGCTTTTAGGTCTTCTTTCTTTACGGAAAGGGAGTAGTAGATAAGGTAAATGTATCCATGAAAAGTTGAGATTTGGTACCCTGGAAAGAAAATATTCTTAATAAAATAGGTGGAATCTTGGCAAGATGGCAATTTTTTAAGGATAGTTTCGTTTATTATTGCAGGGCTCATTCCCTTATTGATACGATAAAGACATCATAATAGTAATAAAATAGAATAATGAGGAAGAATCTGTTTCTCTCGTGTATGCTAATGGCTTGCAGCGCAGTGACTTTTGCGCAGCAGAATGATCCTGTACTTATGACGGTGAACAATAAGCCGGTTACACGTTCGGAATTTGAGTATATCTACAATAAGAACCGTTCAATCAGTTCCAGCGAGCAGCTTTCATTGGATGATTATGTAAAGCTGTTTGTGAATTTCAAATTGAAAGTGGCTGAGGCCGAGGCTAGTGGCTTGGACACTACCCGCTCTTTCCGCGATGAGTTTGCCGGGTATCGCCAACAGGTGGCAGCCGGTTACTTGACAAATCCTGAGGCCGATGAAGCGTATGCCAAAGAACAATATGACTCTTTGCAGCTGAAAGGTGAATGGGAACGTGTAAAGGTGGCCCATATCTTTAAATATCTTCCCCAAAATGCGCCGGAAGAGGTTAAGGAACGTCTGCAAGTGACCATTGATTCTATTTATAATGCGCTTCAGAATGGTGCTTCGTTTGCTGAATTGGCCAAGAAGTGCTCTGATGACCGCAATTCAGCTGCCGGAGGCGGGATGTTGCCTTGGATTTCGCACGGTCAAGCCATACCCGAATTCGAAAAGGTGGCTTTTGAACTTCCTTTGAATACATATTCCAAACCATTTACTTCCTTTAATGGGTATCATATCATTATGAAGTATGAACAGGATGAACTTCCTTATGCTCAGGTGAAGGATATGATTCTTGCAACCCGTGCTCGCCAGGGAATGATGAGTAAGGGTCAGGAATCACTTGCTACCCAGTTGCGCCAGGAATATAACTTAGGTTCCATGGATGATAAAGGGGTGCTGGAATATGAGAATAACCGTCTTGAGGAGAAGTATCCCGACTTTGCCCATCTTATGCAGGAATACCGGGATGGTATTCTGTTGTTCGAGGTAAGTAAGCAAAAGGTATGGGACCGTGCCGGTGAAGATGTGCCCGGCCTGACCAGTTATTTTGCTGCCAACAAGAAGAAGTATGTATGGGACGCTCCCCGTTTTAAGGGTATTGTAGTACATACAAAGGATGAAGCTAGCGCAAAAGAAGTGCAGAAGCTCCTGAAGAAAACCGACAACACCCAGTGGGCGGAGAAGATACAGCAGACTTTCAATACGAAAGATTCCATTGCAGTGCGCGCCCAGATTGGCTTGTTTGCAAAAGGAGCCAATAAATACGTGGATGATGTAGAGTTTAAGGGAGCTAAGGCCGAACCGATGAAAGACTTTCCTTACTTTTTTGTCTATGGAAAGATGCAAAAGAAACCGCTGGTTTATACCGATGTACGCGGACAGGTAACTGCCGACTATCAAGGCTATCTCGAAACACAATGGATTGAGCAGCTGAAAGAAAAATACCCTGTAGTAATTAACCAGGAAGTATTGAAAACCGTTAATAATCACTGATATATTCAGAAGTAATAGATACAAATGAGAAAGAATACAGTCTCACGTTTTAAATATATTCTAACCGGATTATTTTTGGGTTGCTCGCTAGGCGTAGCAGCCCAAAAGAATAATGTGGTGGATGAGGTAGTATGGGTTGTAGGTGACGAAGCAATCTTTAAATCGGATGTAGAGGAATATATCAATAGTTATAAAGTACGGAATATGCCTCTGCCTGCTAATCCTTATTGTACTTTGTCTGAGGAACTTGCATTACGGCAGCTCTTCTTGCACCAAGCCGATCTGGACAGTGTGGCTGTGAATGAGGATTATATTATAATGTCTGCCAATTCGGAACTGGAGCGTCTGGAAACAGATTTTGGCGGTCGTGAACGACTGGACCTCAGTCTGAAAGAGATGACTGGGAAAACGTATAGCCAATATCGTGACTATCTGCGTGAGAGTCTTCGTGAGAATGAAAAGATAAGAGAAGTACAGACTAAGATCCGTTCTAAGATTACGGCTACTCCGGCGGATATCCGTTCCTTTGTGAAAGGCTTGTCCGAAGACAGTATCCCCTATGTACAAACCCAGATGGAGGTAGAGGTGTTGATAAAGGAACCGGAGATTGCCCTCGCAGAGATAGAGCGTGTTAAGGCTGAACTGCGCGACTATACTGATCGTATCAACGGAGGTATGTCATTCTCTTCCATGGCTATCCTATACTCTGAGGATGAGGGCACAGCCCGTAAGGGTGGGGAAGTAGGCTTTGTTCCCAAGGGTATGCTGGATCCTAATTTTGCTGCAGTGGCTTACAGCTTGCAGGACCCTAAAAAGGTATCCAAGATAGTTGAGTCTGAGTTTGGCTATCACATCATACAGTTAATCGAGAAACGTGGGGATAAGATCAACTGTCGCCACATCCTGCGCCGCCCGCACGTGAGTGATGCAGAGGTGCAGACTACCTTGTTGCGCATGGACTCCATAGCCAATGACATTCGTAAAGGGCGCTTTACGTTTGAGGCTGCGGTGACTGCCCTGTCGGACGATAAGGACACACGCCACAGCAATGGTCTGATGCAGAACCCGGAAACAGGCACTTCGCGTTTCCAGATGGATGAGCTGCCTCAGGAAATAGCCAAAGTGGTGGATAAGATGAACATCAGTGAGATCTCTGCACCTTTCCTGATGAAGAATGACAAGAACAGAGAAGTGTGTGTGATTGTGAAAGTGAAGAACCGCATTCCCGCCCATCGCGCCAATGTAACAGAAGACTTTTCTTTGCTGCAGAACATGGTGCTGAACATGCGCGGACAGGACGCACTTCAGAAGTGGATTCGCGATAAGCAACAAAAGACATTCGTCCGTATCAATGAAAATTGGAAGAATTGTGAGTTCAAATATCCGGATTGGAAGTTCTAAATGGCTCTTGGTATGCCTCCTCTCTGCGATTGGGATGGGATGTATCTGGGCTCAACAACAGCAGAAACAGGTAAAAAAGGCAGCGCCCAAGAGTAAAACAGAAACGGTGTACATCCTTCATGCGGATGTAACATTGGGTAATGAGCGCCTCCTTCCTCAGATAACCGTATTAAGGGGCAATGTAAAGCTCCGCCACAAAGGCATGTACATGGATTGCGACAGTGCCTATGTGAACGAACGTTCCAACACCTTTGAAGCGTATGGCAACGTGAAGATGCGTCAGGGGGATACATTGCGTATCTACGGCGACTTTCTGCGTTATGATGGCTTGCAGGAGCTGGCCATGTTGCGTCACCATTGCCGTTTGGAGAATAAAGGCACTACACTGCTTACCGACAGTCTGAACTACGACCGTCTTCTGGATAAAGCCTATTACTTTGAGGGTGGAAGCATGATGGATGAGGTGAACGTGCTTACCTCTGAGTGGGGTGAGTACTGGCTTTCCACCAAAGAGTCTATCTTTAACTACGATGTAAAACTGGTAAACCCCAAGTATACCATCTCTACCGATACGCTACATTACAACACCGCCTCGGGGGTGGCGCGAGTGGTGGGACCTTCCAAGATTGACAGCGACGAAAACCATATCCTGACGGACCGGGGGTGGTACGACTCGCATTCGGACGAATCAGAACTTACCAACCGCCCCTTCCTGTATACCGACAATGGGAAGACGCTTCAGGGTGATACAGTATACTACAACCGCAATGAAGGCTATACCATTGCCCGCAGTAATGTGATCCTGAACGATACCATCAATAAGAACATCCTCTCGGGCGATTATTGTTATTACAATGAACGGATTGACTCTGCCTACGTAACAGGCCGGGCATTGGCTACGGATTATTCGCAGGGCGATTCTGTGTTTATGCACGGGGATGTGTTGCTGGCACGAAGCTTTAACCTGCATACCGATTCGGTGTACAGAGAACTGTATGCCTATTACAAAGTGCGTATTTACAAGACTGATTTTCAGGCTGTGTGCGATTCGCTTAAGTTCAGCTCTGCCGACAGCTGTATCCACCTCTTTCGCGATCCCATCATGTGGACGGGCGAACAGCAGATACTTGGCGAGTTCATCAATATCTATATGAATGACAGCACTATCGAGCGGGTGCATATTGATAACCAGGCCCTCATGGTGGAGCGGATGGACTCCTTGCACTATAACCAGGTGGCAAGCCGGAAGATGGTGTTCCAGTTTAGGGAGGGCGAGGTGCGCAAGGTAGATGTCTTAGGCGACGTGAAGCTGCGGTATTACCCTCTGGAAAAAGGGGAGATGGAAATGATGAACGAATCGGAAACCACAAAGTTATTCATCTGGATAGCAGACCGAAAGATTCGCCGCATGAAGATGGATGTGAACTCGAGCGGACTGATTCATCCTATCATACTGATCCCAGACGATAAGATGTATCTGGAAAACTTCGGATGGTTTGATTACGTACGCCCTCTTGACAAGGACGATGTATTCAATTGGCGTGGCAAGAAGAGCGGCTCCGAGCTTATCTATAAGAAACGTAAACCCATGCCTCTGCCTAACCGCGGGCTGATAAAGAGGTAGTTATGAGTGATGTGATTCGTTTATTGCCTGATTCCGTGGCAAACCAGATCGCCGCAGGCGAGGTAGTACAGCGCCCGGCTTCGGTGATTAAGGAACTGGTGGAAAACTCTATCGATGCCGGTGCTACAGAAATACAAATCCTCATTGAGGATGCCGGACGTACCAATATCCAGATTATCGACAACGGAAAAGGCATGTCGCAAACCGATGCCCGCCTTTCCTTTGAGCGTCACGCCACCTCGAAGATACAGGGTGTTAACGACCTGTATGCTCTTACCACAATGGGTTTCCGCGGCGAGGCGTTGGCGTCGATAGCTGCCGTGGCGCAGGTAGAGCTGAAAACCCGTACGGCAGATGAGGAGCTGGGTACATTGCTTGAGATTGCCGGCTCTAAGGTGCAGCGGCAAGAGGTCATCTCTTGTCCGGTGGGTTGTAACTTCTCCGTAAAGAACCTTTTCTTTAATATCCCGGCGCGCCGCAAGTTTCTCAAGTCCAATCAGGTAGAGCTTTCCCATATACTGACCGAGTTTGAGCGTATTGCCTTGGTGTATCCTCAGGTACGCTTTACGCTGCACAGCAACGGGCAAGAACTTTTTAATCTGCCCGAGGGCAACCACCGCCAGCGTATCTTGCAGCTTTTTGGTAAGAAACTCAGCCAACAGTTGCTCCCCGTAGAGGTGCAAACCACGCTGATACAGATACAAGGCTTTGTGGCCAAGCCGGATGCCTCGCGCAAGAAAGGCGCCCAGACCTACTTCTTTGCCAACAATCGCTACATGCGCCATCCTTATTTTCATAAGGCAGTGATGGAGGCCTACAGCCAGTTGATACCGCAGGGCGACCAGATATCGTATTTTCTTTACTTCACCCTTCCCCCGGCCGAGATTGATGTGAACATCCACCCCACGAAGACCGAGATAAAGTTTACTAACGATGTGCCCATCTGGCAGATCATAATGGCTGCCGTGCGTGAGGCGATCGGTAGGTTCGAATCCGCTCCGCGCATTGATTTCGATACAGAAGACCGCCCGGATATACCCGTGTTCAGCGTCTCCCCGGAGGATATGCCGGAAGAACCCCGGATAGAGTACGATCCGTCTTACAACCCCTTTCAAAACTATTCCGGTGATTTGTATGCCGCCGGTCTTTCGTCTGTGCCCGCCGCATCGGGAAGCGCGCCTTCCTATTCAGCGCCAAGGCGCACCAAAGTGGAGTGGGAGGAATTGTATAAAGACCTTGCCCCGGCCGGGAAGGAATATGCCCTGAGGCCTGATGAAGCGGAAGAGCAAGGCGGCAGCGCCCAGGCTCAATTGTATACCGAATCAGCTTCCCCCCTGGAGGCTGGTTACCAACCCTTTCAGATGAAGGGGCGTTACCTGTTGCTGGCGGTTAAATCGGGCATCATGATTATCGACCAGCGCCGGGCACATATACGCGTACTCTTTGATACCTATCTCTCGCAGTTGGAGCGTAAGCAGGGCTTCTCCCAGCGAATGCTTTTTCCCGAAATGTTGGAACTATCCCCTGCTGAGGGTGCTTTTCTGAAGAATATTGAGGAGGAACTGAATGCCATAGGCTTCGATCTTAGTGATCTGGGGGGCGGAAGCTACTCCATTAACGCCGCTCCGGCCGGTATCGAAGGCATTTCTCCTACGCGTCTGGTTACGGATCTGCTACACGCCTCCATGGAGAAGGGTAGCGATGTGAAGGATCAGGTGCATTATGAGCTGGCGCTTACCATGGCACGTTCATCCGCCATTGTATACGGGCAGGTGCTTGCTACGGAGGAAACCACCAAACTGATCGACTCCCTCTTTGCCACCAAGATGTCCAACTACACCCCCGACGGCAAAAGCATCTATACCATCCTCCGCGAAGACGAGCTGGAACGAATGTTCCGCTGATAGAAGTGGTGATTTCCCTATTTTTAGAAACTGTTTTCTTCCCTTTAGTTCTGCAGGACAGCTCTACCTTAACCTATGGCCAATGAGCGGAGCGAATGCAGCCCCAGGAATAAAGGATCAGCGGATTTTCCCGGTGGATGGTAGTCCTCAATAGTTCGGAACAGCCCCATCCCTAAAAGGTCGCAGGTGTACGTGTGGTGACACATTATGGTAGTCCTCAATAGTTCGGAACAGCCCCATCCCTGATAGGTCGCAGGTGTACGTGTGGTGACACATTATGGTAGTCCTCAATAGTTCGAAACAGCCCCATCCCTGAAAGGGATGAATTTTGCTAACCGGGGGTTAGCGCAGCGTAACCTCCGGATAGAAATCTCCACCTCCCACCTTCCCTGAAAGGGATAAACCGGGATTACCAAAAAAGCGAAGATCAAGATCAACACCCTGCTCCATCATCAGAGCCACAAGCTCTTCTCGGAAGGAGATTGTTTTGTGGTGGATTTCCTGGTTCTTGATATAGTTTATAATCCCATCTTTCTCCCGATGCGAATATGTC
>JAVBMN010000001.1:0-176183 GCA_031552405.1 Bacteroidaceae bacterium
ATCCTCCCCCAGTAGCTTCGCCGCGGACTGCGTCCTTGCTTGCCCAACTGGGGGTTACCAAAATGAAAGCCCATTCGGGCTATCCATGCGGAACGCTTACAATCTGTAACTTATTTGAAGAGCACTTGGACTTTTGGCACAGCCCCATCTGCGGATAAGGCACGGTATTCAGATGTGGATGCAAGACATCCACGTTTCTACACTCCGGGATGCGTAACATCCCTGAGAACGGCCGCACCTCTAGGTGTGAAGGGAGAGTGAAGGGTGGGGTTCACACATAACAAACTGTATACCAAATAATTAAAGAAACCCCGTGAAGGGCAAGGTTCACCCATAAGAAGCTAACGCACAAACAGTTACACCACATGTGAAGGGTAGATCCTCTTTTTTTTGAAAATCCGTGGTCTTTTCGGTACTTATGCTCTGGGAATAGTAAGATAATCGCTTTACAAAGCTGTTTTTAAGCAGTTTCTTAGTACTTTTGCAGGCTCTTATCCTAACAAGCAATGGAATACAGATTAAATAAATACATCAGCGCCACCGGACACTGCTCGCGCCGGGAGGCCGACCGTCTCATTGAAGAAGGACACGTAAAGGTAAACGGTAAACGTGCCACCATAGGCATGCGCGTGCTGCCCGGGCAGAAAGTTACGGTACGTGGCGAGCAGATACAGAATGAAACAGAACCTGTATACATTGCTTACAATAAGCCAGTGGGTATAGTAAGTACTACCGATACGCAGGAGAAGTTTAATATTGTGACTGCCATCAGCCACGAGCAGCGCATCTTCCCCATCGGCCGGTTGGACAAAGACTCACAGGGACTGATCCTGCTGACCAACGACGGCGACATCGTAAACAAGATCCTCCGTGTGGGTAACAACCACCGGAAGGAATACATCGTACGCGTGGATAAACCCATCACCCCCGATTTCCTGACCAATATGGCACAGGGTGTACCCATCCTGGACCGCGTAACCCGCCGGTGCGAGATCCGGCAGATCAACCCCTACACCTTCCAGATATCCCTCATCCAAGGCCTCAACCGCCAGATACGCCGCATGTGCGAGTATTTCGACTACGAAGTACTACGGCTGGAACGCATCCAGATCATGAATATCAAACTGGGCAATCTGGGTGAAGGCAATTGGCGCAACCTCACAGAAAGCGAGCTGGAAGGCCTCTTCGACCTGCTTGAAGAATCAAAGAGTATTGCCGATTCCAAAAAGCCTGCTCACAGCAACAAGGCTATGAACAAGGCTCTGCAAGAATACGACATCAAGACCGACTACCGCAAAGCCAGCAGCGTAGCCAAGCAACCGCGTAAATCAAATTCTGATCGCCCGCGCTACATCCCTAAGCCCGCAGCCGCCGAGGGTGAAGACACACCCAAGTACACCCGGAAAAAAGCCTCTGCCGGCCCGCGTGTAGGTAAGTCGAAAGCTACCAAAGGAAGGCCTCAGCCCAAGACACAAACCACGGTAAGAAAAAAGCGATAAGGGGATTTCTAATCCTCATGTAACGCCTCGGCAGGCGGAATCTTCATAGCCCGCCGGGCTGGTATCCACACGCTGAGCACAATGGTAAAGGCTATCAGCAAGAAAGTGAGACCTGCGGTATGGAAGAAACGCTGGAAGGTATAAGAGTCTGCATGAAACCAACCCATCAGTTCCAGATCCACGATGCAGTAATCCATCCACAAAGCGGGCAGGGTGGCCAGGCATAACAGGCACAGGCTCTCCCACACCAATCGCATAAAGATCTGCCGGCGGGAACTGCCTACAGCAATCTGAATAGCAATCTCCTGACGACGCTGACGCGTGCGATACCAGAACACCCCCAACAGGGCAATGAACACATTGAACAACAAGAAAACCTGTATTCCATAAAACATCTTCTGCTCCGCGTCTACCTCATTCTGTGTATCCCGGCGAATCTCTGCAAAAGAGCGAATGTAGCATACAAAAAGATTACCTGCCTTGTAACGCACCGCATCTTTCCGGAAACGGGTCAGGAAATCCGTATCATCCTCCGCCTTAACACGGATGCAGAAGTCTGAATTGACAGGAAAACCACTGAGAGGCCTGGCAAAGAAACCTGAATATTCCCAGGATTGATAATCAGTATACCGTACCGGCTGCAATACAGCTACTACGGGATAGGAAACACCATAGTCTTCCTTGCTCATGCGAACCTTCTTTCCGCGGATCTCACGATCAGAAAGAGAAGGGGTCTGATTAAAAAAGCCACTGCTTACCATTACTGCGTCCGGATTACGAAACAGTGCTGCTAATTGCTCCGGCGTTTCACCATGCACTCCCCGGTAACGGAACACGCGAAAGAAATCAGGGCTTACAGAACGTATTAAGCTCCACACACTCACAGAATCATACCACAAAGCATACGAAGAGTTACTCCAGTTATAGGGATATGAATTATAAGAAAGGCTGGCAGCCTCTACATCCGGGCGATTGCGTACCAGATTAAATAAACGTTCCATGCTACTTTGGTCGCCCTGCGGAAGAGAGGCATCAAAGGACGGACTATTGGGTGGAAACTCCTCCACTCCTATCAGATACGTATGGGATATATCAAAGCCGCGAGGCTGAAAATAAACGGTAAGACGCATATACAATGTATCCGTTACAAACCACAAGGCTACACTGATCAGGAACAGTTCGAAAACCAATGGCAAGTTGGCCATGCGTTCATTCCACATCTGAGTCCACAGTTTCTTCTTCATATTCTCTTCACTTTCTTGTAGCCACAATACTCAGGCGGATGGTACGCCATACAGGAACCACACTGCTTATAAAATTGAGGGCAAAGCAAATCAGCAACAGCCAGGCAAAGTTGTACCAACGAAACAACACAAAGCACAATGTGTACAGATCAATACCCTTTCCCAGATAAAACAACCATTCACCATATATGTACGAAATAGCCAGGCACAAACACATCCCCACAATCCCCCCAAGTACAGTAACCAGGAAGCTTTCCGTAAACAGTTCGCGCATCAGGCTCTGGCGGGAAGCACCAAAAGAGCGACGAATGCGGATTTCCATCCTGCGCTGCCGCAAGCGGCTGTTCAGCATGGTACTGAGATTCACAGCCGGAATCAGGAGTAGCAAGGCATATACCATCCACCTGTAACGACGTGCCTGATCCATATCCGGTAGATGGCTTCCCTTATGCGCAATGGCAGTACGCTGGTCTTCAGGTTGCCCCTCAAAGCTGACCTCAGCACCGGAGGCCGAAAGGACATTCTTATTAAAACGGCTTACCAGCTCCTTAAATTCTTTCCGTATCTTCGGGAAATCGCGCTTGTCATGAGCCAGTATGGCAGCCTTAAGCGTGCCCGTCGTCCCCTTACAGTCTTTCCACTCATCCAGTCCCATCGTTGAGTAGGGTACCCATACCTGGGCATAGGTATAAGTCGCCAGGGACGAAACCGGACGCACTACGCCGCATATCTGGTAAAACACATAATTTATAAGGAAAGTACGCCCTGCCACATCTGAAGTACCCCACAACTTAAGAGCCAGATCTTCATCAATAACCGCCACACGGATAGCCGAAGCCTGAGCCTCTTTCGTATAAGGCTTGCCATGTATAAAAGTAAAGTTAAAAACCTTCCAAAAGCCCGCATCCGTACCTCTCAGCTTTACCTCTTCTCCCGATTTGGCAGGCAGGGAAACTTGTTTTAAATGATACACAGAATACGCACCCACAGCCTCTGCTGAGGTTAGCGGATAAATGCACTCCCGTATGCTGCGGTCACCCAGTGCCCAACTCTTCCAAGAACTGTTATCACTATATCTGGCCCAATTTACATGCAGGGTGCGGTCACGGTTGCTTTCCGGCACAAAGGGAGCGGTATACACCTGATCCATCATAGTATACAGCATGATAAAAGCCACACTCAGCGCCGTACCAGCCACGGTAATACACATAAGCAGAGACTGCGTACGAAACTGGTGAAAGATTGTATGAAGGTATTGTTTCATCATAATCACTCCTCATGTAACGCCTCGGCAGGCGGAATCTTCATAGCCCGACGGGCGGGCATCCACACGCTGAGCACAATGGTAAAGGCTATCAGTAAGAAAGTGAGGGCCACAGTATAGAAAAAACGCAGAGGCGTGTATCCAGCCTTATAAAACCAACTCGTCAGTCCTGCTTCCACAAGCCAGTAATCCACACACAAAGCAAGCAAGGTGGCTACGCATAACAGGCACAGGCCTTCCAGCATGAGTCGCATAAAGACCTGGCGGCGAGAACTTCCTACGGCCATCTGCAATGCTATCTCCTGACGACGCTGACGCGTACGATACCAGAATACACCCAACAAGGCCATACACACATTAAGGAGCAAGAAAAACATCACCGCATAATACATCTTTTGCTGCGCCTCCGTCTCACACTGAAACTTCTGGCGAATATCAGCAAAGGACTGGATATTGCGGATAAAAAGATTGCCTGATCTATAGCGCGGAGCGTCCTTCCAGAAACGTGCGATAAAGTCATTATCCGCTTCCGGCTTCACACGTATGCAAAGTTCGGACGATGAAGGGAAGCCCTTGAGGGGAGTTGCAAAGAAGAGCGAATAGCCTGCATTTGTATACTCATCATACCGCACCGTCTGCAACACAGCCGCTACGGGATACAGGCGAGTAGTATCACCATGTATCTGGATCTTTTTACCCAATAACTCATCATTGGAAATTTTAGGGCAACAATAAAAGATATCGTTGCTCAGCATGATCACATTCGGATCACCAAACAGTTCGGACAACTGCTCAGGCGTTTCGCCATGCATACCCTGATAGCGGAATACACGGAAGAAATCCGGAGATACCACACGATGATACCTGTTGACTGAAACAGAATCACACCGCAATATCTTGTTAGAATTACGCCCATTATAAGGATATGAATAAATAGAAAGACTGGCCGCTTCTACATCGGAACGAGTGCGAATACGATCAAACAGGCGCTCCATACTATCCTCGTCATTCCGGGGAATAGAGCTATTACAAGCCGGACTGGTACGAGGGAATTCGCCCACCTGAATGAGGTATGTATGTGAAATATCAAAGCCTAGTGGCTGGTAATATATCGCGAGGCGCGTGTATAGCATATCGGTAACCACCCATAAGGCTACGCTGATCAGGAACAATTCAAGGATCAACGGCAGATTAGCCCGCCGTTCATTCCACATCTGAGTCAATAACTTCTTCTTCATGTCCCCTTTTTACTTTCCATTATCCATAATATTCATCCCTACCGTACGCCATACAGGAATGCTGCAGCTGACAAAGTTAAGCACCAGGCAAGCCAGCAACACGGCGACAAAGGTACTCCAGCGAAATAAGACTACCGCCAACGTGTACGGATCAATACCTCCGTTACCCCGGTAGAACATCCACTCTCCATACGTATAGGATGCCATAAAACAAAGCAAAAGCCCCAAGACACCGCCCAGTACTGTCACCAAAAAGCTCTCTGCGAATAACTCATTCATCAAACGGCGACGAGAAGCGCCAAAAGAACGGCGGATGCCGATCTCAATATGACGTTGACGAAGGCGGCTATACAGCATGGTACCAAGGTTTACCGCCGGAATAAGCAACAACAAGGCATATACCAATATATTGTGACGATGCTCCAGATCCATATCAGGAGTCGCATTCGCCCACTTACGGACAATAGAGGTGCATTGATCATCCGGCTGACCATTAAACTGCACATAACGCCCAATGGGAATAAGAACATCCGTATTAAAGCGCCCTGTGCGCTCCTCAAATTCACGACGTATGGCAGGGAAATCACTCTTTTTACGAGCCAGAATGGTGACTCTCAACACCCCCGTCAAGCCTAATTCATCATTCCATTCATTCAACCCTACAGCTGTATAAGGCAACCACATACGGGCATAGGCGCTGACAGCCAGCGAAGAAACCGGACGCACCACTCCGGCCACCCGGTAAGGCACATAGTCCACTTCAAAGATACGACCTGCTACATCC
Organism: Bacteroidaceae bacterium; assembly: GCA_031552405.1. Classification (GTDB taxonomy): domain Bacteria; phylum Bacteroidota; class Bacteroidia; order Bacteroidales; family Bacteroidaceae; genus UBA1794. The sequence goes on from JAVBMN010000001.1 coordinate 6,030, forward strand.
GTAGTGTTCCATAACTCAAGGGCCAGATCTGTATCGATAACAGCCACACGAAGCGCCGAGCGTACATCTGCCTTTGTATAGGGCTTTCCACTGATGAAAGTAAAATCAAACACCTTCCAAAAGCCCTCATTGGTAGCCTTTACCTCTACCCCCTTTCCTCCCTTCCTTGGAAGCGACACCTGCACCACCTCATTTTTGGAATGCACAGCCACAGCCTCAGGGGTACGAAGAGGGAGAATACACCCCTGTATCGTATGTTCGCCAAGAGAAGCATTACTAGCCCAGTCTCCATTATACAATTGATCTGTTACAAACTTTATGTGCAAACTACGGTCACGGTTGCTTTCCGGCGCAAAGGATGCGGTATACACCTGATCCATCATCATGTACAACATAATAAAGGCAATACTCAGTGCCGTACCTGCCACTGTGATACTCATGAGCAGGGGTTGTGTCTGGAACTGGTGGAGAAGCGGGCGAATGTAGCGTTTCATTCAATTCAGGATCAAGAAGGTTACTTTCCGGATACTTTCAAGCCGATGGTATTCAGGAAACCACCATTTTGATTGAAAGAAATTGTACCGGTAGTTCCCGACAAATTGGTTTGGTTATGTCCACTACCTTTTACCTCCGTATGCTTTGTCTTCAGATTCTCTACTGTAAACTTTCCTATACCAGTATTTACAATACTAAACAGGCCGCAGCGAATGGTATTAAGATTCACATTACCCGTCGCCGAGTTTAAAACGGAAACAGACTCGCTGCTTGTGATATCATCACCTTTCAGGTTTCCTACTCCCTTACATTCTATCTGGATATCCCCGGCTGTAATGCTTTTCAGGTTCGAACTTCCTACTCCTGGCTGTTCCAAAGTGACGTGATTAGCTTTCAGTACATCCACATTGACATTCCCTACCCCCTTTAAAGATATACTCAGGTCAGCCACTTCCACGCCGTTCAGATTTACATTGCCTACACCTTTGAGTTGCACATTCAGGTCTGCGGATTTCTGCTTTCCGCTCATGTAGAAATTACCCACTCCTTTCAACTGAATTTCCTTAAGATAGGGAGCTGTAACTCTGGCCGTCGGAGCCTGATTGTTTTTGCCATTATTGTTCTTTTCATCGTCTTTTTTTGTTTTAAAGAACAGGACGCCATCCTTCTGCTCGATACGGATGCGATCCAAGTCCTTCTTTTTCCCTGTCAATTTCAAAGAATAAGTATCGCCGGGTACAAATTCCACATTCATTACCCCTTCATGGATAATGCTTGTAAAGTTGTTCAGATTCATGCGGGTTACTGATTCCGCTTCATCGGCATCAAATGTGTTTTGCGCCTTGACTGCCTGAGGAATGCAAGTAAATAGACTTGCACCCAGTAGAATGAAACATCCTATTTTCGTAATAGCTTTCATAGATTACAATTGGTTTTAAAGATTGGATTAGATTATATTTTATACTGAATACCTTTCAAGCTCCGTGCCAAACAGATAATCCATTGTAAGACAAACGGATATACTGTATATTTAGTGTACGATTTCGAACACTATTGCCCAAAACCGAACACTTATTTCTATTCATGCAACGCCTCAGCCGGGTGTATCCTTGTGGCCCGACGAGCAGGATACCAGATGCTTGCAAAAATGGTCAGTGCAATGATCAGGAAGGTCATGCCTATTGTCAGAAAATACCGCGAAAAGGTAAAATACACATTCTGATATTGATCCACCAGTTCCGCTTTCATGATGTAAAAATCCGCTAAGAGCGCAGGTATGGTGGCAGCAATCAACAGGCAGAGTCCCTCAGACAAGATACGGATGAACACCTGACGGCGGGAGCTTCCCATGGCCATCTGAATGGCAACCTCCTGCCGACGCTGGCGGGTACGGAACCAAAATACTCCGAAGAGTGCCACAAATACATTGAGCAGCAGGAATCCCATGACAGAGTAGTACAGGTTATTCTTGGCATCATCCAGTTTATGACACTCGCTGCGCACATCACGGAAGGAAGCAATGTTTCGTATAAAGACATTGCCCTCCTGATAACGAGGCACATCTTTCCAGAAACGGGATATGAAATCCCGATCCTGATCCGGCTTCACGCGGATATGAAACTGGGAAAGCACATCAAACCACGGACTATATTCTGCAAATAGAAAGCCCATATCGTCTTTGCCCACATAATCATCTCTTCGTGCAGGTTGTAATATTGTATGAAAGGTATGTGGACGGGCCTGTTCATCGTACATGTAGCTAAACGTTTGTCCCCGAAGTGCCTCACCGCGTATCCCATATGAGATGAACGCATTACTGCTTATGAAGACTGCCGTTCCGGTCTTATACAACTCGGCCAACTCCTCCGGTGTTTCGCCATGAAGTCCCTTGAAACAGAATACACGGAAATACTCAGGCGAAGCAGTAATATGCCAAAGCTTCACGGCACAAGTATCATATTTTATCCACATATAGTTACCCGTTCCGGAATAAGGATGCGAAACATACGACACACAGGCTGCTTCTACATCCGGTCGTTGCTGAATACGGTGCAGGATAGTAAGTATATCTTCCGATTCCTTTCCATTCCTCATCCGATCCGGCCTATATTCTTTATTTGTCTCCGACAAACGGTCCATCTCCACCATGTATACATGCGAGATATCAAAGCCTTTGGGCTGGAAGTAAATGCTCAGGCGCACATACAGCGTATCCACCACAAACCACATTACCACGCTGATCAATAGCAACTCCACAAAGAGCGGCAGATTGGAACGGCGCTCGTTCCATAACTGGGTAATCATTTTCTTAATCATACGGCACGCCCTCCCCACGTTTCATAAATATTCATGTGTACAGCTCGCCATACAGGGAGCCCGCAGCTAAGCAGATTCAATATGGCACAAGCCACAAGGACAGAGAAAAACACATTCCACCGGAAAGTCACAAGCAGCAGGGTAATAAGCTCGGTCTCCTCGCCCACCGGGAACAACCATGCGCTGCAAAAGTAGGATACAACCACGCAGATAAATAATCCCAGTATACCTCCCAGAAGGGTGATGAAGAAGTTCTCCGTCACCGTTTCCCACAGCATCCTGCTGCGCGACATACCAAAAGAGCGGCGAATACCAATCTCCACCCGTTTCTGCCGCAAGCGGCTGTTCAGCATGGCACTCAGGTTTACTGCCGGAATAATCAGCAGCAGGGATAACACAAGCCACTCGCGGTACTCCTTAACCAAACTGTCGGGCTCATCCCAGTCGCCCAACATCATTGACAAAGAGGTCTTCGGGTCATAAGGCGGATCAATAGCCACCTTCCAGCCCACCGTATTCATCACCGTGCGATTAAAACGGTCTATATTTTCCTCACATTCTTTCTGAATGTCAGGGAACGTTTTTTTATCCGGGGCAAGAATGGTAACCATCAACCGGCCCATTACACCGAAAGGACGCCACTCCTTACGATCCACCGTAGTATAAGGCACCCATACCTTGGCGTATGCATAAAACGCTTTCGAGGACACCGGACGAACCACCCCAATCACCTGATAATGAGCGCGATTCAACGTAAAGCTACGCCCCTTCACCTCGGTAGTGCCCCACAAGAAACGCGCCATATCTTCATCGATCACCGCCACGGGAATACCCGAAGTAAACTCCTCCTGTGTATAAGGCCTTCCCTCTACAAAAGTAAAATCGAACACCTTCCAGAAATCCGCATCCGTACTCTTCATATCCGTACCTTGCGCCCCCTTACCAGCTAAAGCAAGCTGCCCGGAACTGGCAAATGAATGCGCCGTCACATGCTGCGCCGAGTGCAAAGGATAAAAACACTCACGCGCCACTATCTCCCCCATCATCCCTCCGGAGGAAGACATATCCATTGTGTCCGCACAATGCACATTCATCACCTGTAACATACGTTCCCGCCCCGACTCCGGCGAAAAAGGCGCCAGATACACCTGTTGCATCATCAGATACAACATCACAAAAGCCACACTCATCGCCGTACCTATTGTAGTAATCCACATAAGCACCGGCTGAGTACGGAACTGATCACAAATCTGTCTACTATATCTATTCATTCTCCTTGACGTTATTTATATTTATTCTACAATCCATGTACCAAACCCAAAAACGATTATTTATCAGCGCATTACGTTCCATTCACACTGTCCGAAAGCGGACACTTTGAACGATTTCGGGCACTACATCCGTACACATGTATCCATACAACAAAGCCATACGTCATCGCGGGCGGAAGCATTCCGCCCCTACAAGTGCGACTGCCAGGCAAGCGGAGTAGCGTAGAGGACACAGTGGAAAAGTTTCTTTTGCTTACTCTTCTTTGTGTCAAAGAAAAGTAAGATCTCAAGAAATATACCTACCTTTGTCCTCCTAAAGCCAAAATACATACCGTATGCCACTCAGATTACCAGACCAGTTACCCGCCATTGCGCAACTGGAACAAGAAAACATCTTCGTAATGGATGATACGCGTGCCACGGGACAAGACATCCGTCCGCTAAAGATCGCCATTCTGAACCTGATGCCGCTGAAGATAACCACGGAGACGGACCTCATTCGCCTCTTGTCGAACACCCCTTTACAGGTAGAGATCTGCTTCATGAAAGTAAAGAGTCATACCTCTAAGAATACCCCCATCGAACACCTGATGCAGTTCTATCGCGACTTTGATGAGATGAAGAAGGAGAAATACGACGGCATGATTATCACCGGCGCGCCAGTAGAAAATCTGGACTTCGAAGAAGTAACCTACTGGGACGAGATGAAAGAAATCTTTGACTGGGCGCATACACACGTCACCTCCACCCTGTACATCTGCTGGGCCGCACAAGCCGGGCTATACTATCATTATGGCGTGCCGAAATACCCGCTGGACGAGAAGATGTTCGGTGTATTCGAGCATAAAGCCCTGCAACCGAAGAATCAGATATTCAGAGGATACGATGACGTATTCTTCGCCCCACACAGTCGCCATACCGAGATACGCAAAGAAGATATCCTGAAGGTAAAGGAGCTGGACCTTCTCTCAGAATCCCCCCAGGCAGGCGTATACATGGTTATGGGCCGTGGAGGAAGGGAACTCTTTGTGACCGGACATTCCGAATACTCCCCCTACACCCTGGATACTGAATACAAGAGGGATGTGGAGAAAGGACTTCCCATCGCCATTCCTCAGAACTATTATCCCGGTGATGACCCCACCCAGCCACCTATCGTACGTTGGCGGGCGCACGGTAACTTATTGTTCACCAACTGGCTCAATTACTTTGTATACCAGCTGACCCCCTACGATATCAATGAAATTTCATGAGTAAGCCCCGCCCCATCGAACTGTTATCTCCCGCGAAAAACAAGGAGTGCGGGATAGAAGCCATCCGCCACGGCGCAGACGCTGTGTACATCGGTGCGCCGAGATTTGGTGCACGCTCGGCGGCAGGCAATTCGGTGGAAGACATTGCAGAGCTTACCGCCTATGCACACCTATATAACGCCAAGGTATATGTAGCACTGAATACACTGCTTACGGATGAAGAGCTACAGGAAACGGAAACACTGATCCATGAATTGTACCGTGCCGAGGTAGATGCCCTGATTGTACAAGACATGGGGATTACTACCCTAAACCTCCCTCCCATCCCCCTGCATGCCAGCACACAGACCGACAACCGCACGCCAGAGAAGGTAGACTTCCTTTTCCGCGCCGGGTTCCGGCAAGTGGTACTGGCACGTGAGCTTTCCACCTGGCAGATACAAGCCATACATGCTCATTGCACTGAAGCCCGCCTGGAAGTATTTATCCACGGTGCACTGTGTGTGAGTTATAGCGGACAGTGCTACATATCACAAGCCCTCTTTGGACGCAGCGCCAACCGGGGTGAATGCGCCCAGTTCTGCCGCCTGCCCTTCGATCTGACAGATGCAGAGGGGAAGCAGATCATTACCCAGAAGCACCTGCTCTCCTTAAAAGACCTGAACCGCAGCAAGCATCTGGAAGAGCTACTCGAAGCCGGAGTATCCTCATTAAAAATTGAAGGCCGACTGAAAGATGTGGCCTATGTAAAGAACCTCACCGCCTGGTACCGTAAGAAGCTGGATGCCCTTATCAAAGCGCATCCCGACAAGTATTGTCGTGCCTCCTCCGGAAGTTGCCATTACACCTTTGACCCACAGCCGGAGAAAAGCTTCAACCGCGGATTCACCTCCTATCTGCTACACGGAAGAGACGGGCGTATCAGCCAACCGGACACCCCTAAGTCGCTAGGCGAAGAAATGGGCACCGTAAAAGAGATAGGTCGTAACAGCCTGACTGTATCCGGCGTGCGCCCCTTTCATAATGGCGACGGAGCCTTCTATATACAAGCCGACGGGCAACCCGGAGGCTTCCGCGTAAACCGTGTAGAGGGCAATCGCCTCTTTCCACTGGAAATGCCGAAAATAAATCCTCGTACACTGCTGTACCGGAACTTCGACCAGGAGTTTGAGAAACTCTTGTCGCGCCCCTCTTCCGAACGGAAAATCCGTGTAGAAATCACGTTACAGGAATACTCGCAGGGCTTTACCCTCACCTTGCGTGATGAGGATGGTACACAGATTACTATACCTCTTATCACAGAGAAACAGGAAGCCCGCTCTCCCCAACAAGAACAGATACGAACCCAGCTCGGTAAATTAGGAAATACCCTTTTTGAGGTTTCTGCCATCCAGGTAGAGTGTAGCCGTGACTGGTTTATCCCCTCCTCACTGCTGGCTGAGACAAGACGGCAAGCCGTAGAAAGCCTGCTACGCGCCCGCCGCATCAACTACCGACAGGAGTATCAACGCTTTGCACCTACCACCCATCCGTACCCTCAAAACGAACTAAGCTATACAGGTAATGTGATGAACAAAGGTGCCCAGAGCTTCTATCGGGCGCATGGAGTGATAGAAATAGCCCCCGCCTTCGAAACGAAAGAGCCGCAGGACAACCCTACATTGATGTTCTGCCGACACTGCCTGCGCTATGAGCTGGGCGGATGCCCCTTACAGGAAAGCGGAAAACCAGCCCGATACCACGAACCCCTCTTCCTGCAATACGGAGAGAAACGCTTCCAGCTGAGTTTCGACTGCAAAAACTGCCTGATGAAAATACAACGGGAAGGATGAAAAGTAAGATAAGAAGTCATTCAGCCCATTGCAGGATGCAGATGTTGCCCCTTCTGCTTCTTTGCCTTGTCCTGGCTTCTGCACTGTGTACCTCATGCCGGTACAAGGAACCTCATTTCACTGAAACCGACAGTATTCCACAGCTTACCATCGACTCCCTGAGCTACCTTTATAAATACCACTACACGCTGGGCACCAACCTCATTGTGCAGGCTGATACCCTGCTGCTCTCCCAGCTCCCCATTGCCGATGTATACGACACCTTATATAAAGGAGATACTGTGGCCGTGGCCGAATTCATGCTTAACCCCGCGGACAGCGTGGACAGCATCTGGGTAAAAGTGGCACATGATGAAGTGCTACAAGGCTGGGTACGGGAAAAGAGCGTGGACGAGAGTTTTGTACCCATCAATCTCATTTCCAAATTTATAAGTCTGTTCAGCAACATGCACGAGGGGATATTCGTAGCATTTATGGTGCTGTTTGTTATTGTGTACCTCCTCCGGCGCTGGAAGCACGAAAAGTTGCAGCTCGTTTTTTACCATGACATCGACAGCGCCTACCCCATCCTATTGTGTTTCCTCACCGCATTCTGTGCCACCTTGTACGAAAGTATTCAAATGTTCTGGCCTGAAACATGGGAGCATTTCTACTTTAACCCTACACTAAACCCACTACACGTACCCTTTATCCTCTCCCTTTTTCTGTTGGGAGTATGGGGAATTGTCATCGTACTGCTGGCTGCCGTAGAAGAAACCCTCAAGATGCTGAATCTGTCTGCCGCCTTTTTCTATCTCACCGGACTCATCGCTGCCTGTATCATCTGCTACCTGTTCTTTATCTTTGCCGTACACATCTTCATCGGATATCCGTTACTTGTGTACTTCCTCTATCGCATTATTCGCAAAGCCATCGGCTCGCACACCTATCAATACCGATGCGGCCGCTGCGGCGCCCTGCTCCGCGAAAAAGGAAGATGCCCCTCCTGCGGAACGGTGAATGAGTAACTGTTAACAAGAGCATCTGCTAGTCTTTTTTATTATTTAGCTGTCTTTTTTTCTGGATTTCTAAAATATAATTCCTAAAAAATAGTACATTTGTACTCTAAATATTTAATTTAATAATATTTCTCAGGAAAGTGTAACATAATAATCAGGAATAGAATGATAAGAAAGTTGGTACAACAGAAATTTAATTTACTATGTATTATTTTTATAAGTACATTATTAGTAGTATCCACCAATACCTATGCAGAAGACATTTTTATCTACAATAATATTGCCTACAAGATTATCAAAGAGAATGAAGTTGAAGTAACCAGTATTTTGAATGCAGCCAAAGAAAACATTCAATTGCCAGATGCTATAAGGCTTGGATATGCGGACGGAATATCTGTTCCTGACAAGTTTATGTATTTAGGAACAGAATATCGCGTAACCCGATTAGGCGATAGTGCTTTTTCTGCAGGCTGGGGTATTACCTCCTTCAACCTACCCTCAAGTATCACAAGTATTGGAGATTATGCTTTTCAAAACTGTGGACGAATTACTTCGATTCGCATCCCTGACGGCGTTTTAGAAATAGGGAAATATGCTTTCGACGGTTGTGGAGCTCTAAGTGAGATTCACCTTCCCGACAGCCTCTCCATCATTCAGGAATGGACATTCTATCAATGTATTAATCTTCGTTCAATACAAATCCCTCAGAAAGTAAAAAGGATAGATAAAGATGCTTTCAAAGATTGTCCTGGTCTTAGTTCTCTGTTTTTATTATCAGTAGCACCTCCTTCGATAGTCCCTGAATCTTTTTATGATGCCACTTATGATTTCGCCAGAGTATACATTCCCAAAGAGGCCGAAAATGCGTATCTGTCAAATTCTAATTGGAACAGATTCAAAATAATTTCTTCACCCCCCATTGAAATAGAAGGCATTACATACGCAATAACTGATGAGAACAAGGTTGAAGTAGTTCCTGGTACCGCTTTCTATAAAGGAACTCTGTCAATTCCTAAAGAGATTGTAAATCAAGGTGAAAAATATCTGGTAGAGAAAGTCGGCACACATGCATTCTATCATTGTGTCGACCTGGAATCTATTATCCTCTCGGAAGGCATACTAAGTATTGGAGATTATGCCTTCGATAATTGCCAGAAGTTGACTTCTATTGCCATTCCTTCAAGCTTAAAAAGTATCGGGAACAGATCCTTTTCAGAGTGCGCAACTCTCTCATCACCGACTCTTTCAAAAGGAGTAGAAAAAATAGGATGGTACGCTTTCTACAAATGTGAAAATATCACTTCCATTGAGTTTTCTGAAAACATAAAAGACATAGGTACAAATGCTTTCGACCTATGTACTGGAATTCAATCAGTAACAGTCAACTCTGTATCTCCCCCTTTACTGGCAAAAAACGGTTTTAACAACGATACCTATACTCAGGCTATACTATATCTACCTAAAGATGGATACAATGCTTATTCTAAACATGCTGAGTGGGGACAGTTCATTAATAAACAAATAAAGGGAATATTTGAAAAAGACGGAATTACATATCGTATTGTAAATACAGATACGGTAACTGTTGAAAGAGGATTATATGCAGGAAAAATTACTATACCTTCTACCGTCACTCATGAAGAAAAAACATATAAGATTACAAGTTTAGATGAAAAGGCATTCTATCAATGTAGTGAACTTACCTCCGTCCATCTACTGGAAGGAATAACTGCAATTGGTGACAGCGCTTTTTATCAATGTGGTGCATTGATCTCAGTAGATCTCCCTATCTCACTAAAAACAATAGGTAAAAGTGTCTTTTCCTATTGCTATAAACTTAAATCAATAGATCTACCTACCGATCTTATTTCAATAGGAAGCTACACATTCAATTGTTGCATTGCACTTACATCTGCTACAATTCCCGAAGGAGTCACTCAGCTTGAAGAGGCCACATTTGGTGGATGTGAGGGGCTCATATCTGTTACCCTCCCTAAAGGATTAACCAGTTTGAATAAATGGGCATTTGTATATTGTCCGGCTCTCACCTCAATAGTTCTCCCTGAGGGGCTTACCAGCATTGGGGAAGGAGCTTTTGAAAACTGCTACGGATTGGTTTCTGTAAGCAATCCAACCACTCTTAAAAAAATTGGAAAAGGAGCCTTCTATCATTGTAATAAGATGACCACAATAAACCTTCCTGAAGGATTAACCGAGATTGAAAAAGAAGGATTCATTGACTGCAAAGCTCTTTCTTCTATCGTTCTACCTAATAGTCTGACGAATTTAGGCGAGGCTGCTTTTGCATATTGTGAAAATCTTACCACAATCAATATTCCTGAAGACATTACTTCTATCGAATATTGTACATTTATGGGGTGTGGACTAACCTCAATTATTCTTCCTCAAAGTATTACCAATATAGGAGAATATGTTTTTGAAAGTTGCCCATCTCTTGTATCAGTACTCATTCAAGCTAATACCCCACCAGTAATATCTTCCAGTACGTTCAAAACTTATAATAGCAATACAATATTATATGTACCAGGACTAAGCCTCGCCAGATATCAAGAAGCTCCTATCTGGAATACGTTTGACAATATAAGAGCATATGACCCTAACTTTATACTTGATCCGGCTGCAGAAAACTCCACTTTGCTCCTAATCTCTTCTTCGGAAGGAAACCTTTCTATTATAAGCACTAAGGTACAAGAGGTAATTCTTTACAATGAATCCGGTAAAGCTATCTATCACCTTCATTTACAAGCAGGTGAAAATAGATTTGATAATCTATTGTCTGGCATCTATATTGTTAAAGGAGAGAAAATACAAGTTAGGTAAACAAGCTTATCATGTAGTAGCATTGAAAATATCTTTCTTTTCTACAAATCAAACAAGTAGCCATTCCACACCCTAAAGAGCTTCTTGGTTCTATTCTTCTATTATCTGCCCAGATACTTCGACGTATCCGGTAATCTTTCATATACTTTTGTAGACTGGAATTTAAATAACTATCATTGTTATCTGCAATATGAAAGCATTACAAATACTCTTTGCTTCAGCAAGTATTCTGCTGATGCCTTTTCAAACAAAAATTCATGCTCAACAAATCATTAGTACATTTGAGCCGGATACAGAAAATTACATTTCAACGATTGAGGGCGCCTCAAAATATCAGGAGGCTACCCCAATAGCAGTGGACAATCCCTATAAAACAGGACTGAACAAAAGCAATAAAGTGCTTTACGTAAAGACAAAGCGTGGCATACTGATGGATTGGTGGGAAAATGCAGTTACTCTGACTTTAGACCAACCTATTGAGATTACCGATGAGAACCGCTATTTACACATATTGCATTACCGGACCAACCCCTTGGATTATTGGGTTATCCATACGTATACGAATCAATTTCTGAATCTGGGACAAGGAACATGCGTGGCCAACCGGTGGGTAGACCTTGTGGTAGACCTGAAATCAGCCCAGGATCCAGAGGGAGAGGTTGTCAATGCCTTGTCAAACATACGTCTGGAATTAAATGGAAACTGGACTACCAAATTATATACTCCGACAGAATTCTATTATGACGATATCCTATTAAGTAATTCATCTGCTCCCCGCTCCACAGGGGAGGTAACCACTCCTGCGTATGTATCTGGATTTGAAGAAACCGATTACATACCGCCCTTTGTCATGGCAGGAGCTACTGATACCAAAGTGAGTATTGTAGAAAATCCAGAAAAGAACAGCACCAATCCCAGTAAGAGCGTACTGAAACTTGATCCCTCCAATGAAAAGAACTGGTGGGCCAGAGTCAAAATCCCTTTGAAGAATCCACTATTGGTTACCGAGCAGAATAAATACCTCCATTTTCTGATCCTCTCTCCCCAGTCACCTTGCGCTTTTGTAGGATACTTTCCCTCCGAGACCTGGATCAATGCAAACATAACGCGTGGAGAATGGACAGATGTTACAATTGATTTATCGGCCCATATAGGCAAAACGATAGATGATGTGGAGATCTGCCCCAACTCACTGGCCCGGCCCAATCCGTCGTGTTACATTGACAGTATTGAGTTTGATGGCCGGCCGAGCCGTCTGGCCGACTCGTTCCTTGACAAGATTAACTGTTCTTTAAACATAAAAGATCCCGACTGGAATTTCACTTCTTACTATCCGGAATTTGAAGTGACTGTTCAGAACACCAGTAATGTAAGTCAAACATTCAATGTTATATGCGACATCTTTACTGATACAAAGGAGCATTTCACCAAACTGGAGAAAAAGGTGACCGTAGCTGCAGGTGCAAAAAGGACTGAGTCCTTCACTTTCAACAGTGCAGTACCCAATTTTTATCGCTTGTATGTGAAGGTATCAGAGGGTGCAAATATACGGACCAAAACCTATAAGGTATTCGGATACAAGCCTACTGAGATTGTCACTCCGGAGGACGCAAAACCAGATTTCCAGGAGTTTTGGGACCACACGATTCAGACACTAAAGAACACCCCTCCTAACTACAAAGTGTCTTTACGATCTTCTACAGGAAACCGTGTGATATATGATGTACAAATGACCTCACTGGATGGATACATCATTAAAGGGTATTATTCGGTACCCAAAAAGGAAGGCAAATTTCCTACAATCATCATGTCTATCGGATACAGTGTTACAGCAGGCGTTCCCAGCAGAACTGACGACTTCATAGAATTCAGCTACAACGTCAGAGGCCAGGGAATAAGTAATACAAAACCCTTTGGTGCCGACTGGATAGTAGCCGGTTTACCCGAGAAAGAAACCTATTACTACCGTGGAGCCTACATGGATGCCTTGAGAGCCGTTGATTTTGTATGCTCTCGCCCCGAGGTGGATCAGGACTTATTATTTGCCGAAGGTGAAAGTCAGGGCGGTGCCTTAAGTTATGTAATCGGAGCTTTGGATTCACGCGTAAAAGGTGTGGTGGCCCGCGTGCCCTTTCTTGCAGATTTTGAGTACTACTATGCCATTAAGGAAAATGTAAGCGAAATAAGCTTATGGCCGATGGATGTACTTGATAATTATATGTATAACAATAAGGTGAGTCACGAGAAATTGTTTTCTACCCTGTCCTATTTTGATCTTAAGAATCTGACATCCAGAATTAAAGTGCCGGTGCTTATGGCTGTTGGGCTGCAAGATGAAACCTGTCCGCCGCATATCAACTTTGCCGCGTACAACCAAACTCAGGGAGCAAAGGAATATTACATCGGGAAAGAATGGGGGCACTGGGTAGATAACGAATTCCACAACCGGAAAAATGCTTGGTACGCAGAACAAATCAAGAGAATAACCGCCACAGAAGAGATCGATGAAGATACACAGTCTGATATCCGGATAACTCAGGACGGGACAGGCTTTGTGGTTGAAGGAGAAAGCCAGGATACGGTTACAGTTTCTGTCTATACAACAGAAGGGACGCTGATCTACTCCCAACTCACCTCACTCCCCACAGAAAAGATAAGCTGTGAGAAAGGAATCTACATAGTCTGCGTCTCAAACAATCAAAATTGCGTGACAAAGAAAGTCGTTATAGAAAAATAAAAAAAGAAGTGGAGGCAACCCAAAGGCACCTCCACTTCTCTTTCCTCAATACCCCAGCCAATGCATTACGCTATCCGGTTGATTGGTTATGATGGCATCAACTCCCAACTTTTTTAAACGCATTACCTCCACTTTATCATCTACCGTCCAAGGGGCCATTTCCATACCCTTGGCATGCACCTGCTTCACTACTGCTTCGGTCAGCATATCGCTTTCGGGGCTATATACCTGCGGCACAAAGGTTAAGCGGGCCATAAGTTCATCAAACGGAACATCCTTTTCCTCTACCAGATAGGACAAGCGTACAGAAGGATATTTCTCATGCAGATAATTCAGCGTACGGGCATCAAAACACTGCACCAGCAACCGGTTCCCCAGGTTATGGCTTAACAGTTCTTTTATGCATAAGTCAGCAAATGTGATATAATCAGGAGAAAAAACACCATCCTTGGCCGGATCGGATTTTATCTCGATATTGTAGCTGACAGGAGAAAGACCTTTCGCTGTTGTAAGCGCCTCTACAGACTCAATCAGCTCGAATGCCAATGGAATATAGCACCCCCTATTTACCCGGTTCGGGTAAGAAGGATTGGGAAGGCTGCCCACATCGTACCTGCGGAGGCTGTCATACGTCATTGAGTATACCTTATAATCTTCCTCTTTGTCAAGGGGAATTGTTTCTCCTTGAGGTGTCAGTGTTTTTACAGTATGCAGGTATGCATCGTGTATTACCACTACCTGACTATCCTTTGTTACATGCAGGTCGAACTCCATGACAGGCACCCCGATCTCTACCGCATTCAGCATGGCAGGTATGGTATTTTCCGGATACAGTGCTGCACCTCCCCGATGGGCATGTACAACAGGAGCATTCTCACTAACAGATTCCTGACATCCTCCAAGCAGTGCTGCCATTAGCAGACAAGCCGATACACATAATTTACTACTCATCACTTTATTCTCAATTAGAAAAGGCAAATATAACAACTATTCTTGTTTTTTTGTCAGCTATTTATCGTTTTCAAAAGCTGCCTCGCCCACTCCACCTGTAAGAAACACCTTGACGTATGGCTTTCAGACATGAATCATTGAAGTGCACGCCAAAAGCTGGATAGTTTCCTCTACTGCGTGCGCAGGATTTTTCCAAATCTTGATTATCTTTGCACATATTATGGCGAATTATCTGGATGAACTGAATGAGAGCCAGCGGCAGGCTGTGCTTTATTGCGATGGCCCCTCGCTGGTGGTGGCTGGTGCAGGGTCGGGAAAGACTCGTGTGCTGACTTATAAAATAGCATATCTGCTGGAAAAGGGGTTCGAGCCATGGTCCATCCTGGCACTGACTTTTACCAATAAAGCCGCCCGGGAAATGAAAGAACGCATTGCACGCCAGGTGGGTGAAGGTCGGGCTCGGTACTTATGGATGGGTACGTTTCACTCTGTATTCTCACGCATCCTGCGTACGGAGGCTCAGTACATAGGATTTTCTTCCAGTTTCACCATTTATGATTCTTCCGACTCGCGCAGTCTGGTGAAAACCATTTTAAAGGAGATGCAGCTGGACGATAAGAAATACCGTCCGGCAGATATACAAAATCGCATCTCCAACGCCAAAAACAGCCTTGTGACTCCTGCCGAATATGCTCGGGATCGTCAAAATTACGATCAGGATCAACGGGATCAAATCCCTTTCTTTCGCGACGTCTTTACACGCTATTGCGACCGTTGCCGTCAGGCGGGGGCTATGGATTTTGATGATCTGCTGTGTTATACCTATACACTATTTACTACGCATCCCGAGGTGTTGGAGCGTTATCGTCGCCAGTTTCGCTACATCCTGGTGGATGAGTATCAGGATACGAATTATGCCCAGCACAGCATTGTGCAGCAACTGGCAGCCGACGGGAAAGCCGTGTGTGTGGTAGGCGATGATGCCCAAAGCATCTATTCCTTTCGCGGGGCGAAGATTGATAACATCCTCCGCTTCAGTACACTCTTTCCTGCTACCCAGACGTTTAAGCTGGAGCAAAACTATCGCTCTACCCAAACCATAGTAAGCGCTGCCAATAGCCTTATTGCCAAGAATCATGAGCAGATCCGCAAAGAGGTTTTCTCCGAAAAGGAGGTAGGGCAGCCCATTGAAGTGTATCAGGCTTATTCGGATGTAGAGGAAGGGACTATTGTGATAAACCGCTTGTTCGACCTGCGCTACCGGCAGGATAGCGAGTATGGCGATTTTGCCATCTTGTACCGTACCAACGCCCAGAGCCGCATCTTTGAGGAAGCGCTTCGTAAACTGAGCATCCCGTACCGCATTTATGGAGGTCTGAGCTTTTACCAACGCAAGGAGATCAAAGACCTTATAGCCTATTTTCGCCTTACGGTGAATCCGCATGATGAAGAAGCACTGAAGCGCATTATCAATTATCCCGCCCGTGGCATTGGCGATACCACACTGGGCAAGATCATAGCAGCTGCCAATACACATCAGCGCAGTTTATGGGATGTGCTTGGTGACCCTGTGGGTGGTGGGCTGGAAGTGAATAAGGGTACTTGGGCTAAGTTGCAGAAGTTTGGTGATATGATGTCCGGTTTCATTCAGGAAGCCGTCCGGTCCGATGCATATACCGTAGCTGGAAAGGTGCTGAAAGAGAGTGGTATCATGAAGGAGATCTACCAGGATCGCACACCTGAAAACCTGAGTCGCCAGGAAAATATACAGGAACTGATGAACGGTATCCAGAACTTCTGCGAAACTCGTCGGGAATCCGGTGAAGAGGATCGCATCGGGATGACGGATTTCCTTTCCGAAGTATCTCTGCTCACCGATCAGGATTCTCCTGATGAGGAAGGCACCTCAAAGGTGACGCTTATGACCATCCATGCTGCTAAAGGGCTGGAATTCCGTAATGTCTTTGTGGTGGGCCTGGAAGAAGACCTTTTCCCCAGTGCCATGTGCTCCGGCTCTTTGCAGGCCATCGAGGAGGAGCGCCGCCTGTTTTATGTGGCCATTACCCGCGCCGGAGAGTGTTGTTTTCTGTCGTATGCCAAGTCGCGCTTTCGTTATGGAAAGATGGAGTTCAGTAACCCCAGCCGTTTTCTGAAAGATATAGATTCTTCCTACTTGTATCTGCCACAACAACCGCAGCAGGACAGCTTTCGCAAAAAAGAGTCGGAAACCTCGCGTGGATGGAGTACGTACGATGAAAGCCCAAAAGGCTTTCCTGAACGAAAGCCGGTTTCTCCTGTGACTCCCCCTATACAGCCTTCTTCGGGGCGTTTCCGTAAATTGTCATCCACACCGCAAAGTACTTCCTCTGCTCAGCCTTCCGGAAGCATCGCACCGTCGCTGAGAGCCGGGCAGCAGGTGGAACACGAGCGTTTTGGCCGTGGCGAAGTGCTTCGTGTAGAGGGCGCAGGCGAAAATGCCAAGGCTACCATACGTTTCTCACATAGTGGTGAGAAGCAGCTTTTGTTGCGCTTTGCCCGTATCACTACAATTGATTGAAATAAATAAAAAGTAATATCCCCCATTTAAATGATAGACTTTAACCAGATACCCTCTCCATGCTATGTGCTGGAAGAAGAGTTGCTGAGAAAAAACCTCAGCCTGATACGTAGCGTAAAACTGCGCGCCGGAGTAGAGATTATAATGGCCTTCAAAGCCTTTGCCATGTGGCGTACATTTCCCATTGTGCGCGAGTATGTGGACAGTTGTACAGCCAGCTCCCTGTATGAAGCCATGATGGCGGTTGAGGAGTTTGGAGCCAAAGCGCATACGTATTCCCCGGCCTATACGGAACAGGATTTCCCCGGGCTGTTGGAACGGAGTAGTCACATTACGTTCAATTCACTCTCTCAATATTCCCGTTTCTACCCGCAGGTGGCTGCTTATAACGGCCAAGTGTCATGTGGTATACGTATCAATCCCGAATTTTCTGAGGTGGAAGTGGAACTCTATAACCCCTGTGCTCCGGGTACGCGTTTCGGTGTGATGAGCGAACAACTTCCCGAGCAGCTTCCCGAAGGTATCGAAGGGTTTCATTGCCATACTCTTTGTGAAAGCACATCGTACAACCTGGAGAGATCCCTGCAACATATTGAGGCCCGTTTTTCGCGCTGGTTTTCCCAGTTGAAATGGCTCAATCTGGGCGGAGGCCATCTCATGACAAGCGAAGGATATGACCCTGAGCATCTGATCAACCTCCTGCAAGGCCTGAAAGCTCGTTATCCACATCTGCAGATCATCCTGGAGCCGGGTGGCGCTTTTGTGTGGCAGGCTGGCACCCTTGTGTCCTCTGTGGTGGATATTGTAGAGAACCGCGGTATCCGTACCGCCATCTTGGACGTGAGCTTTACCTGCCACATGCCCGATTGTCTGGAAATGCCTTACCAGCCTGTAGTGCGTGGTGCTTCCTCTTTTCCGGTAGAAGGGCAGCCTACCTATCGCTTGGGCGGAAACAGTTGTCTGAGCGGCGATTATTACGGCTCCTGGAGTTTCGATCACGAACTTCAGATAGGAGAAAAGGTCATCTTTGAAGATATGATTCATTATACAATGGTAAAAACCAATATGTTTAACGGAATACACCATCCTTCCATAGCCTTATGGACAAGCGAAGATAAGTTAAAGGTATTCAAAGAGTTTACCTATCTCGACTATCGTAACAGGATGTGCTGAGGCGTATTAAAGGCGAGAATCTTCTAAAAAAAGTATGCGGTTCTTTTGGTGATTACAAAATAATATCTACCTTTGCAACCGCAATCGCGAAAGTAGCTCAGTTGGTAGAGCATAACCTTGCCAAGGTTAGGGTCGCGGGTTCGAATCCCGTCT
This sequence comes from Bacteroidaceae bacterium, assembly GCA_031552405.1. Lineage (GTDB taxonomy): Bacteria > Bacteroidota > Bacteroidia > Bacteroidales > Bacteroidaceae > UBA1794. Next base: position 24,607 of record JAVBMN010000001.1, read on the forward strand.
TTCGCTCAAAAGCAAAGAGCAAGCGTCTTGAAGCAGTGAGTGCACTGCATAAATGCCCAGGTGGCGAAATGGTAGACGCGCTAGTTTCAGGTACTAGTGGTAGCAATGCCGTGTAGGTTCGAGTCCTATTCTGGGCACCACAGTCAAGAGCTTGCTCTTACTCTGATGGAGAGGTGGCGGAATTGGTAGACGCGCTACTTTGAGGGGGTAGTGACAGTATGTCGTGGGAGTTCGAGTCTCCTTCTCTTCACAGATAAAAAGAAATAATGCGGAAATAGCTCAGTTGGTAGAGCATAACCTTGCCAAGGTTAGGGTCGCGAGTTCGAGTCTCGTTTTCCGCTCACAAGAGGAAGATTAACCATGTTAGTCTTCCTTTTTTCATTTTTCTTCTTCTCTTTCTCACGAGACCTACTGAATCACCTATAGATTCACCGGAAAAATCCGCTGATCCATATTTATTAGAGACATTTATCTCTCTTCCCAAAAAGGGCCCACCGATTGCTATCAAAAGTTGAAGAATCTGATTTTAGACATACAATCGTATGGGGAAAAGTTTGTATCTATAAAAAAAAGAAAACCCCAGCCTCACGGCTAAGGTTTTCCAGATAACGAAAAGGCAAACTTCCCTATGCATGATGCGTTCCTTTTCGCCGCTCTTTATCTTTCAAGATAGGATGAAAGAGAAAGAAACCAAACAAAATAATTGTGTTTTTCATAGGGTAGTATTCTTAGATAGAAGGATAATTTACATTATCAAGCCTGATTCCTATTGCGGAAGACGGCATTTTACTTCCATGAGGTATCGTGATTTTGATCTCAGGATTGACCTGGTGGAAAGTTTCTTTATCTCCTGTAGGGAAAGGTGTTGTAAAGATTGTAACCTTTTCCAATTGGTAGCAATAGCAAAAAGTACTGCTTAGATTATTTATGTTTAAATAGGTTTCCAAATTAGTTATCTCTCTTAGCTTAACACAACCTTGGAATGTACCATAAAAATTGAACGCTCCTTTGTATGTAGATGCATCAGGAAGGATAACATGAGTTAGATTGGTACAATAGCTAAATAATTTCATAAAGCTGATGCACGAGGTACTGTCCAAGAATTTGACGCCTCCCAAATCGACAAATAATAGAAAGCTGTTGCCTGAATAAGCAGGCAAACCTATCTTAATCTTCTCTCCTAACAATCTAAAATCGTTGCTTTCCCATTTCCCTTCCGCCTTAATAGAGCTGGCATCCGACAAACTTGCAACCTCGGCAAGGTGTATCCGCTCGGTGTTATTAATTCGGATATATGAAGGCGCATTCTGAAAGAAGATCTTTTCTCCTTTCCTTTCTTTCGCTTTCTTTCGAAACATAAGCCGACTAAAAAATCTTTCTGCTCTCATTTCTCTTTAATCCTCCATTATAAATGGTGCGTTAAAAAACTACTAGCACCAGCGTAATTACTCAAAAATAATATGTATATATATTTAATTTTTAATTAGAACTTATTCCACCTCTATGTAGGAGGTGGTTTATTATACATTTACACAGTTTACAACATTGATATACAGAGAATTATATATTAATATTCAAACTTATTCCCGTTTGTAATATTTGATAGTAGTTTAAATATGATGTTGATATATGATTATTTTTGTAAATAAAAAAAAGTTCTATTTAGCTTGTTTCTAGGAAAGAAGATATATCTTTGCAGAAATATTTATTGAATCTACGCCACCTCCTACATAGAGATATCTTTCTTTGGTAATCCTTTTCAAGCATGTTTTATAACATCTTATATTTAGGTGTAAGAATAATACTTCTATGGCTTTTCTGCGTTTTTTTATAAATGTTATAGGATGAAAAAGAATGCAGATAATAAAAAGTGGCAACCCGAATGTTTCCTCTTGTGGGGATGGGGGAGGGATGCAGATAGATCTAGGGTATATATATGGGGTTAGTATTGTAGGGGTAATAATATAAAAATCGGGAGGCATAAGTTTACACTTATACCTCCCGATTTCATATGCATGAGCTGTTCTTAATATGCAAAGAGCGGGTAGTTTTTCATTGTCTCATTTACATGTTCGCGTACTGAGGAGATTATCTTTTCGTCTTCGGGTGCATTAAGTACGGTTTCAATCATTTCTGCGATTTCCTCCATGAGATCTTCTTTGGCCCCGCGAGTGGTGATAGCAGGAGTGCCGAGGCGAATACCTGAAGTCTGGAATGCAGAGCGACTGTCAAAGGGAACCATATTTTTGTTCACGGTGATGTCGGCAGCTACAAGTGCTTTCTCTGCCACTTTACCCGTCAATTCGGGGTATTTAGCACGCAGGTCCACGAGCATGGAATGATTGTCGGTACCACCTGATACAATGGTGAATCCACGTTTAATCATGGCAGCAGCCAATGCAGCAGCATTCTTCTGTACCTGAGTCTGATATTCTTTATAGGAAGGATCAAGTGCTTCGCCAAAAGCCACAGCCTTAGCAGCGATCACGTGCTCCAGCGGACCACCTTGAATACCGGGGAATACGGCAGAATCAAGCAATTGCGACATCATTTTGATTTCGCCTTTTGGTGTGGTCTTACCCCAAGGATTGGGGAAGTCTTTTCCTATCAGGATTACACCTCCACGAGGACCGCGCAATGTTTTGTGCGTAGTAGAAGTTACAATGTGCGCATATTTTACAGGGTTCTCAAGGAGTCCGGCTGCAATAAGTCCGGCGGGATGAGCCATATCAATCATAAGAAGCGCCCCTACCTTGTCGGCTATTTCGCGCATGCGTTTATAATCCCATTCGCGAGAATAAGCCGATCCACCGCCTACAATCAGTTTGGGACGCTCACGAAGTGCTACCTCTTCCATCTGGTCATAATCCACACGACCGGTTTCTTCCTTTACATTGTACTCGCAAGGGCAATAGATGATACCAGAAGTATTTACCAGTGAACCATGCGAAAGGTGTCCGCCATGCGACAGATTTAATCCCATGAATTTGTCGCCAGGATTTAATACAGCTAAGAAAACAGCTGCATTAGCTTGCGCGCCTGAGTGAGGTTGTACATTAGCCCATTCTGCATCAAAAAGTTGTTTGAGTCGCTCTATAGCAATGGTTTCGCTCTGGTCTACCACCTCACACCCACCGTAATAGCGCTTGCCAGGGTACCCTTCGGCATATTTATTGGTCAGGCAGGAACCCATGGCCTGCATTACTTGTTCACTTACGAAATTCTCCGATGCGATCAACTCAATGCCTTTGAGCTGGCGCTGGCGTTCTTTTTCAATGATGTCGAAAATCAAATCGTCTCTTTTCATTCGAAAAACGTTTTATAATTGATTGATAATATGTCGCAAAGGTACATAATTTGATGAGATTAAAGAAAAGATCTGCATTAAAATCATGATGAGGGATGGCTATTTCCGACTTTCCTGTAAGAGAGGGGCTTTGTGTTGCTATTTTTTCGAAGAGAGTCGGGTATTATTTCTTTCGTTTTTATAGCGTTTTTCGTATAAATATTCTATTTTTGTACCTGATTTTGAAATAGAGTTACGTGGATACTATATATTCTTTATTTATATTTATTTCTTCAATCGTTATGAGCGTATTGGGGTTTTGTTTCCTTTTTATTAAGGTGCCTAAGAAGCCTTATTTGAAAAACTATTGTATTTCGCGTCGTTTTCTGGCTATTTCTTATTTTAGTCTGGCTACAGCCAATCTGCTGCATCTCTTTCTGAGTGATAATGTGCCAGATATCAGGGTTGAGCCTTATTTGATATTGCTGGTAGCTTCTTTTCAAAGTTTTCTGTTTACATATTCTCTAATTACGCTGATAAATATTAAATACGCGACTTGCAGAAAGATCGTGTCTGAGCTTGCCTTTATTGTATTGATAGCTTCCCCTTTCGGAGTTTCATTGTTTTGTAAATGGGCTTCTGTTGAGGTGTTTGGCTACTGGCTGTTTTATTTATATTACGTATCTTTGCTATTGCGCTATACGTTTTCTTATATCCGACAGGAACGTAAATACCAGGGGCAGATGAATAATTCTTTCTCGGATCTGGAGCTTCGGCGTTTCTTCTGGATACGTTTCACATTTATATGCTCGTTATGTGTAGGCGTGTTGGTCTTTATTACACTGCTGATACCTAATTCTATTTATATGCGCTTCTTCACGGTACTTTACGTGCCTTTCTATCTCTATTTCGGTATTCGGTATATAAATTATGTCAGCATGTTCCATTTGGCGGAACCAGTGTTAGATTTAATAGAAGAGCAAGAAGAAGAGTTACCTTCCGTAGTAACCGACGAGCAACTTGTGGACCGTCTTGAGAGGTGGGTAGTGGAGAAGCGTTTTATTATTCCAAGTATTACCTTGGGCGAGTTAGCATCGGAAATAAATACCAATCGCACCTATCTTTCATCTTACATCAACACTCAGAAGAAGATGAACTTCAATACCTGGATTAACTATCTTCGGATAGAGGAGGCGAAGTCTATACTACTTCAATATCCAGAACTGTCGGTAGGAGACGTAGCTCGCAAAGTTGGATACTCAGAACAAGGTAATTTTACCCGGCACTTTTCTAAGTTTGAAGGAATATCTCCTTTGGCGTGGCGTAAAAAGCAAATGAGCTAGCTTCTAAGACATTCTATGTGTTAAAAACGCACTATTTCAATGTTTTTCTTAGTGTTTTTGTCAAAACGTACGAAGATTTGTATGTTTTGATAAATCCCTTTCTCACTCTCTACCATACCTTTGCCCTCGAAATTCACTGAAGTGCGTATTAGTCTTCTAGTGGAGTTTTATAGGTGTTAGATGACACGCAGTGTTATCGGTTTACGAATAAAGAAGCGTGTGTAAATAACATCCTTCTTTATTCGTTTACTAAAGTTTCGGAAATTTTTGATGCGAGAATTCCTTTTGTTTTATAGCATATTATGCGGGATATAGTGTTTGCGAAAATGCAACTTTTGCATTTTCTGAGTGGAGTTTTTTTGTATATAATAGGGGTAGACTAGACCCCTCCTTTCTAGCACAGCGCTAAGATTAGAGAATCTTAGCGCTGTGTGCGTATTATACTTCCTCTGAGAGGAAAGTGTATATGTCTTTATTTCGGTTTCTTTTCTACTGACCAGCCAAACTTTCCAATCTTCTCACCCATTTTGTAGTAGGCACCATGGAGATACACCAAGGGGTGACTATTGTCCAGATTGAATTTCCCGGTTTCAGGATCCATATATTTCTCGTTGGCGCGTACATTTACTACTTCGGCAATAAACATATCGTGCGAGCCTAAGGATATGATCTCTTGCACGCGACACTCGATACTAAGGGGTGATTCCTCTACGATGGGGGCTTGTACGATGGTAGCTTTTCCGGGGGTGAGGTTCATTTCGTGGAATTTGTTGTGATCACGGCCGGAACACACACCACACCAGTCGGTAGCCTTCGCCATTTCTTCGGTGGTGAGGTTTATCACAAACTCCATATTCTTCTTAATGATAGCGTAGGAATGCCGTTCCGGACGTACGGATATGTAGCACATCGGCGGATTGGTACATAGTGTGCCTGTCCATGCAATGGTGACAAGGTTGTATTCTTCTTCGCTGGCTCCACAGCTTACCAGTACGGCAGGCAAGGGATATATCATTGTTCCGGGCTTAAAATCCATGTGGCTTTGTCTATAAGGTAAGGGAATGGGATCGCGTTATTTCAACTTAATTTGCTCCAGACAATGTTCTTTTTCGCAATAATGGCATTTCAGGATACCGTTTTGCTTGTCGGTCACATGAAAGAAGCTGGCCATCGGTTCGTTGTTGGTAATACATTTTGGGTTGGGACAGAGTACAATATCTACCAGATTTTCAGGCATGTATACTCTTCTCTTCTCGATAACTTCATAGTCGCGAATCACGTTCAGTACACTATTGGGTGCTACCACGGAGATTCGGCTGATTTCTTCATCGGAAAAGAATTTGTCGGCAATCTTGATAATCCCTTTTCGTCCCAATTTCTTGCTAATCAGGTTATTTCCTATGGATACCTGACAGTCCATGCTTTCCAGTTGCAGGAGTGAGGCTACCATAAAGACTTTCTCAGTAGGGATATGGTCGATAACCGTACCGTTCTCTACGGCAGCCACTTGTAATTCCTTCTTTGTCATAGTGGGGATGTTTAGGTGTTATTTGATCTGATCCAAGGTAATACCCAGTGCATTGCAGATGATGGCCTGGCGGGCGAAGAGTCCGTTGCGAGCCTGTTGAAAGTAATACGCCTTTTCGTTGTCATCCACTTTGTAGTCGATCTCGTTAACACGAGGCAGGGGATGCAGGACGCGCAGGTTGGGTTTGCTATGCTCCAGCATTTTGTTGCGCAGGATGTATACATCCTTCACACGTTCATATTCCATGAGATCCGTAAAGCGCTCACGCTGCACACGGGTCATATATATGATATCGGCTTCGGCGATGGTTTCCTCATTGAACTCACTGTGTTCTACGTATTTAATACCGTTTTCGTGGCAGTACAGCTTGTACTCCTCAGGCATTTTCAGTTCATTAGGGGCTATAAAGTGGAATGTAGGGTTGAAATGCCGCATGGCCTGAAGGAGGGAGTGTACGGTACGTCCGTACTTAAGGTCGCCCACCAGGTGGATATTAAGATCTTCCAGCGTGCCTTGCGTCTTTTGAATGGAGTACAAGTCGAGCATGGTCTGCGAGGGATGCTGGTTGGCCCCGTCGCCGGCGTTAATAATTGGTACCAAAGAGATCTCACTAGCATAGCGTGCGGCCCCTTCCAGGTGATGGCGCATCACGATGAGATCGGCATAATTGCTCACCATCGTGATGGTATCTTTCAGGGATTCTCCTTTGGATGTACTGGTACTCGAGGCATCCGAGAACCCGATGACGTGTCCTCCAAGTCGGTTCACCGCAGTCTCAAAACTGAGGCGGGTACGGGTGGAGGGCTCAAAAAAGAGGGTAGCTACAACCTTGCCATTCAACAGGTTTCGGTTAGGTTTTTTCTCAAACTCCCGGGCCATTTCCAGGAGGTACAGGATTTTTTCTTTAGAATGTTCGGCGATAGAGACAAAACTGTTCATTTCCATATAGCGTGGCTTTTCGATTCATGAATGAAGAAGGGTTCACGTTTTCTGCCCTCAAAGGTAGAGAAAAAAATGGTTCTGCGAAACTTCTGTTATTAAATTATTTATTTCTATTTTTGCGGATAAAATCAATGAACTCTTCGGACGACGAGGCCTTATTCAGGTTGTTTTTGAAGAAAATAAAGTGTTATATCCTTGGAAAAGACTAAGAAGACGCCCCGTTTTGTGGTGCGATTTGTAATTTTTGTATGGCTGCTTTTCTTTCTGCTGATTGCAGCGGCTACTCTATTGTTCACTGCTATTTCAAAGGGCTGGATCGGTTATATGCCTCCGGTGGAAGAGCTGGAAAACCCCAATTATAAGTTTGCCTCAGAGGTTATTTCTGCGGATAATAAAGTGCTGGGCACCTATTCGCTCAGTAAGGAAAACCGGGTATATGTAGGTTACCACGAGCTTCCTCCCCAACTTATAAAGGCACTGATTGCTACAGAAGACATACGTTTTTATGACCATTCGGGTATCGACTTTCGTTCGTTGGGGCGTGCCGTGGTAAAGCGTGGTTTTATGCATCAGAAGAATGCCGGTGGTGGAAGCACCATTACCCAGCAGCTTTCCAAGCAGCTATACTCCCCTCCCGCCGACAGTAAAGTGGAACGCCTGCTGCAAAAACCCATCGAGTGGGTGATTGCCGTGCAGCTGGAGCGCTTTTATACAAAGGATGAGATATTAACCCTTTATCTTAACAAGTACGACTGGGGCTATAGCGCTGTGGGTATCCGTAATGCGGCGATGACGTATTTCGGAAAAGAACCTGTCAACTTAGACTTGGGAGAGGCTGCCACCTTGATAGGAATGTGCCAGAATTCCTCCCTGTTTAACCCCGTGCGCCGCAATGAGCTTACTCAGAAACGCCGTAATATAGTATTGTCGCAGATGGAGAAGGCTGGATACATTACGGCCGAAGAATGCGATTCCACACAAGCCATTCCTCTCAGTCTGAAGTTCCACCCGGTGACTCATAAAGATGGACTGGCCACTTACTTCCGCGAATACCTCCGTCTGATTATGACGGCCAAGAAGCCGCAGCGTGGCAATTACGCCTCCTGGCAGAATCAGAATTACTACGAAGACTCCCTGTCCTGGGAAACAAACCCCGTGTATGGCTGGTGTAATAAGAATACCAACAAAGATGGTAACAACTACAATATCTATACAGACGGGCTGAAGATTTATACTACGATCGACTCCCGTATGCAGCAATATGCAGAGGATGCCGTGCGCGAACATGTAGGCGAATACCTGCAACCCGCCTTCTTTGCAGATCAAAAGGGCAAAAAGAATGCCCCTTACACCAATCTGACCGATGCGCAGGTAGTGCAGGCGATAGACCGTTCCATAAAGCAGAGCGACCGCTATCGTGCCATGAAGAAAGCAGATTGCAGCGAAAAAGAAATCCAGGACGCCTTCCACCGAAAGGAATCCATGAGTGTGTTTACCTGGCGCGGCGTGAAGGATACGGTGATGACCCCATTGGACTCTATCCGCTACTATAAATACTACCTCCGCTCAGGCCTGGTATCTATGGATCCCATGACAGGCGCTGTAAAGGCATACGTGGGAGGCCCCAACTATGCCTTCTTCCAGTATGACATGGCTCTGCGTGGCCGCCGGCAGGTAGGTTCTACCATGAAGCCCTTTGTGTATTCACTGGCTATGGAGCATGGCATGACACCTTGCGACGTGACTATCAACCAGCCTTACAGTATCGGCACATGGAGCCCGCGTAACTCCTCGAGCGCCCGTGTGGGCGAACTGGTATCCCTGCGCTGGGGCCTGTCACAGTCCAACAACTGGATCACGGCCTACCTTATGACCCGCCTCAGTCCTTTTGAATTGGTTAACCTGGTGCACTCCTTTGGAGTGGCGAATAAAGAAATATACCCCAGTGTAGCGCTATGCCTGGGCCCGTGTGAGATTTCCGTGGGTGAGATGGCCAGTGCCTATACAGCTTTTGTGAATAAAGGCTTGCGCGTAGCTCCCATGCTTGTGACCCGTATTGAGGATGCAGATGGGAATATCCTTGCCAATTTCTCTCCCCAAATGAATGAAGTAATCAGTGCTCAGAGCGCCCAAAACATGCTCTCCATGCTGGTAGCTGTGGTGGATGAGGGTACCGGCAGACGCTTGCGTCGTTATACCCAGGCGGCTGCCGGGGGTAAAACGGGAACTACGCAGAACAATTCCGACGGATGGTTTGTAGGTTTCACTCCCTCGCTGGTTACTGCCTGCTGGGTAGGAGGTGAGGATCGCGACATTCACTTCCGCTCCATGGCCATGGGACAGGGTGCCTCTATGGCGCTTCCTGTATGGGGGCTCTACATGAAGAAAGTCTTTGCCGACTCTGCGCTTCCCTATAAAGAGAATGAGAAATTCCCAACCGGTGTACAGAGTGATTGCAGCAATGACTCGATTCCTGTGGAATACCCTGCAGGAGTGGATAGTATTATCATTGAGAATTAATGCGTTGTTTCGAAACCGGACAATCCTTCGAAATTCGATCCTGTCGTTGTGCATCATTGTGTATTCGCATAATGGTTATGCGCAGGTAGACAGTACATATATCGCTCCTTTCTCTCAGGAATTCTCTGTAGGAGTGTATTCGTATTACCGTTATACGGTGTTAACGCATGAAGAGGCGGGCGGGTATCGGGAAACCTATTTGCCGAACAGTCCGGTGGGAATAGGCCTTTCCATAAGCTACAAAGGCTACTCCCTGAGTGGGGGATACGGACTCCGCTTTTTGCGGGATAAGGAATTGGGGAAGACGGAATCCATGGACTGGCAATACCATTATTACGGCAGAAGGTTTGTCGTTGATGGGTTCTTTCAGCGTTATAAAGGTTTTTATACGGAGGAAAATAACGGGCCGCCCTACACTCTTTATCCGGATCTTAGTATGAAACAGTACGGCCTGAACGGCTTGTATGTGTTTAACAATAAGAAGTTCTCATACCGTGCCGCCTTTAGCCAGAGCGAACAGCAGTTGAAATCGGCAGGGAGCTTCCAGTTGGGTGCCGGGGTGTTTTATAATCAGGTCGCCTCGGACAGTTCATTTTCTATCGACGGCCGAAACAAACTTGACAACTATCAGCTAAACCTAAACTTGGGCTATATCTATACCAAGCTTATTAAAAAGAGGTATTATGTATCCTTGGGTGCCTCTCTTGCAATTAATCTTAGCACGGAGGACCTGAGTCCCATTAAAAAGGTAGAAGTGTTGCCTAGTGTCTTCCCCCGTTTTGCAGCCGGATACAATGCGGATACCTGGTCATTGGGAATGACCTTCCTGATGACCAATATGTATATGTATAAAAATGAACCGTCAGAATTGTTCTTCGGAACCGGTTCTATGCGTTTCAAATATATCAAACGTTTTAACCTGGCTCCCCGCTTCCTGAAAAAGGTGAAAGTGCTGAACTGAGAAGAACCCTCCACCTTCCACTACCCACCATAAATCACTTTCTACAAAGTGATTTATGGTGGAAGCATGCTTCAATGATGCCTCCACAAGAGATCAAAAAAATGAAGTAATGAAACTTGTGGAAGGAAATAAAAACACAAGCTTACATGGAAGGAGACTCAGGCCTGGGATTTGAAAACTCAGGCCTGGGATTTGAAAAGACAGGCCTGATTTCATACCACTGTAGCGCTCCAGTTTTCGTGCGCACGAGGCTAAAATCTTATGCACACGGGGTCAAGAACTGATGCGTACCAACTATTGAGCTGATGCGCACCAGTTTTTTTGCCCCCAGCCGCCTTCAGTGGAAGCACAATATTCCATCTCAAGACCCTTTATAGCAAAGGGTTTCAGAAGTCAGTGGAACGTGGAAGCTGTTTTCAAAAATGAATATCCGTACGCCTTGCAATGTTTTTGTAATAAATCTACAACAAAAGTGAAATAACATTCCATTACCTTTGCAGTCAAATTACAGTAAGAAGCATGAAGCATATTCTCCTCTCCGCCCTCTTCGGCCTTATGACAGTGAGCGGTTTCGCACAATCAGACAGTCTGAGTAACGCACAGCTAGATAAAAGAATCCGCAGTCTGGAACAATTCACCTCCAAACTGAATAAGCTGAAATTCAGCGGATACATACAAGCTGACTGGACCGTATCCCAAACAGACGCCTGGATCAACGCCGGCATTCTGAAACCCGAAGGAGAAGGAAACTACAACCGCTTAGGCATCCGCCGCGGCCGAGTAAAAATGGCCTATAAAGATATCATCGGCGGAGTAAAAACTCAAGGAGTATTCCAGATTGACGCCACAGAGAAAGGTATCAGCGTAAAAGACGTATACTTTGCTATTACCGAGCCCTGGACAGAATGGATCACCCTGCAGGCCGGGCTCTTCAACCGCCCCTTCGGCTACGAAATAGGCTATAGCTCGTCCCAGCGCGAGAGCCCGGAACGAAGTACTGCCACCCTGACCCTCTTCCCCAACGAACGCGAAGTGGGCGCCATGTTACAGGTGCAAAGCCCCAATACACAAAGCGTATTAAACCGCTTTACCCTGCAAGCCGGACTTTTCAATGGAAACGGACCGGCACAAGATATGGACAATCGCAAAGACCTTATCACCCGCCTGTCATACAGCCAGCCCATGAAGAATTCCTCCTTCGGAGCAGGTGTCAGCTTTTACTACGGCGGTGTATATCAGGGAACTGAGAACATATACGAAATGCAAGGCAATGAATTTGTGAAAAAAGAAGGTACTCAGATTGGCGACTACAGCAACCGCATCTACTACGGTGCCGACGCACAATATTCCCTTAAAACTCCACTTGGAACCACCCACCTGCGGGGCGAAATCATTACAGGACAGCAACCCGGTTCTTCCGATTATTCCATTTCGCCCAAAGGCTCTACCCTTCCGGGGCACGATATCTACCTTCGCCACTTCTTCGGTTGCAACTTCTACTTTATACAAGACATCCTAAAAAGCCGCCACTCACTGGTGGTAAAATATGACAGCTATGACCCTAACACCGCTATCAGCGGTGAGGAAGTAGGACAGGGAGGAAGCGGACGCGGCGACATCGCACAAAGCAACCTCGGTGTAGGATACCTCTTCCGGATGACCTCCGCCGTACGCCTTATGGCCTATTACAACTTAGCGTTTAACGAAGAAGTATCGATCCCTACCTACGGAGCTGCGCTGAAAGACAACGTGTTCACTTTAAGACTTCAATATAAGTTTTAATACAACAGGCCGATTTACCGGAGGCTTATAAGCTGAATATCAATATAAACACATAAAAAAACGAAGAAAAAAGCCCTGTTCTTTCGGTAAAAACCATTACTTTTGTCCAAAAGAACAAAATATGCGTACCAAACCCAGTCGTTTTACCCGCTTGAAAATAGTAGTCGGCTATATACTACTGCTGGCTCTGCTGCTATACGCTCTACATTATATACATAAGGAAATGCAGAACCTGCAAACCCTTGAAGAAGAACAAATTCTGAACAGTGATAAGCTGGCCAGTCTGATCCGACAGAAAGATGCCCAGATGATGAACTTCCTACACGTCCAAAAAAAACCTGAGGAAGAGAGTGTCCCGCTTGGCCTGGTATCAGAATTGCTAAAGCAGCCCACCATTATCACTGTAACCCCCAAACCACAGCAATCGGCTCCCATCATTCGTCAGGAAATTGTTTCGCAGAAAGACTCTGTAGTACAAGTACGCCCTAAGAAGGGATTCTTCAAGCGGGTAGCAGAGGTCTTCGCCCCTTCCAAAGATTCCGTAAAACAAGTGCGTACCACCGTAAAAGTATCCTCCGATTCTATCTTAGACCGTCATGAAATGACACCTATTTTTACGGAAATTCCCGATCCTGACGAAGAATCCGAGGCCAAAATCATAGCCAGCCAACACATCCAAAACCACCAGATCAGGGAAAAAGCCTATCGGGATACCATAGCCCTCTATCAGGAAAAAATACGTCAACGCGAATTGGAGCTGACTGCACAAATTGACAGCATGCTGAAAGCCTATGAGAAAGAGGTAGTGCTCCGAGCCGTTGTATTCAACCAGAAACAACAAGAACAACGAAACAAATCCATAGAAGCCATCGCTATCATTGCTGTAATAGCCATCCTGCTGGTAGCTATCTTTTCGTTTATAATAGGTCGCGATCTCACACGAAGCGCCCGCTACCGCCGCGAACTGGAATTGGCCAAACGTCATGCGGAAAGCCTTCTACAAGCACGTGAGCAAATGATGCTTGCCATAACCCATGACTTCAAAGCACCCCTCAGTTCAGTAATTGGATACACCGAGCTACTGCAACCCCTTTTAAGGGATGAATCCCAGCAGAACTACTTGAGGAACATAAACAAATCCTCACAGCACCTGCTAAAACTAGTCACGCAATTACTTGAATTCCACCGACTTGACGTACGTAAAGCAGAAATAACCACTGGTCCGTTCGTTCCTATTGACTTGTTTGAAGAAATAGCCCTCTCCTATCTACCTGCCGTAAAAGAAAAAGGTCTGCAATTACACACCCAATTTACTGAAGATCTGCGTACCCAGCAAACCGGCGATACAATCCGCATCCGTCAGATTATCGACAATCTCATGAGCAACGCTCTCAAATTTACCGAAAGCGGAAATATCACCCTTACGGCATGCATCCAACAAAATCAACTAATTCTAAGCGTCAGCGATACCGGAGAAGGTATCAGCCCCGCTGATAAAGAAAAGATATTCCAAGCCTTCTCACGATTACCTAATGCCCAAGGAAAAGAAGGCGCAGGATTAGGATTAGCCATTGTACACAAAATTGCCAAACTGCTTAGTGGAAAAATAGAAGTCAGCGGCAGCAAAGGAAAAGGAAGCACCTTTACCATCAAACTCCCTATTCGGAAAGGCAGAGTCCAATCCAGAAACATCCTGCAAAAAGAAACGCAGGCCGTAAAACCTATCAACACCTCGAAAGCCATGACCAAATCACTCGAAGGGCTCAACCTTATCTTAATAGACGACGATCAGATCCAACTGGAACTGACCAAGACAATGCTCTCCTTGCAAAGGGCAAAAGTAAAATGCTGCACCCAGGTAGAAGACCTTATTAATATACTTCGAGAGGAACGATATGACTATCTGCTGACGGATGTGCAGATGCCAGCCATAAATGGATTTGATCTCCTGAAACTTTTAAGAGCCTCGCACCTGCCCAACGCTAAAGAACTACCTGTAATAGCCGTTACTGCGCGCAACGATTTAGATGATGCCGAGTTTACCAACTGTGGTTTTGCCGGATGCTTACACAAACCTTTCTCTGTAGAAGACTTCCTGCACATTACCGGAAGACAAAAAAGGCCCGACAATCAAGAACATCATACAGGACAGAATCGAAGAAAAGGGTTACACCTAAATACAGAGTCTTCCTCCAATGAACCCAGGCTTGGCATGACGAGCGAGCATAAAGATACATTCAACTTTGAAGCATTAACCATATATTCCGCAGGCGATGAGAATGCAACTCATAAGATACAATTGAGTTTTCTAGCACAGACCGAACGCAACATTTCCACATTGCAAGAAGCTGTAGAAAACGGGGACACCCCAAAGATCTCGGCCATCGCTCATAAGCAACTACCCCTATTTAGCATGATAAATGCGAAATCATGTGTAGAATATCTGCAATTCTTAGAAAAAGTTAAACCTGACCGCTTCACCTTACAAACGAGAAGCTATACAACTAAACTCATATCCATGGAACAAGAAATTATGAAACTCTTTAAAGAAAGGTATCCATACCTCATGGAAATGTATACAAAAATAGGTCGAGAAACTGAATAAAACAAGCATTATTATGAAAAAGGCAACATACATCCCCCTTCCAAACTCTCTTAGTCTCTTTAAACCCCGGCAATTTCTTTAAAATACTTAAAACAAAGCGGCTTATACCTTAATAAGTTCTATATTTGCAACAACTATATAACTCCCCTGATGCAGTCTGTTTTAATTGTAGAAGACGATATAACCTTCAGCTTAATGCTGAAGAACTGGCTCGGCAAGAAAGGTTTTAAAGTAAACACGGCCAGCTCGATTACCAAAGCTCGAAAACATATTGAGGCCTATGGAATCCCTAACCTTGTTCTTTCAGACTTACGACTGCCGGATGGTGATGGGTTGCAGCTACTGGAATGGTTATGCGACCAGCAAAAACTTGTGCCTGTTATTATCATGACTGGCTATGCAGATATTCAAAGCGCCGTACAAGCCATCAAAGAAGGAGCGAAAGACTATATCTCCAAACCCATACAACCGGATGAATTATTGCGTAAGATTCAAGAGGTATTAGCTGAGACTCCCTCTTCCTCTATTCATTCTCGGGAACCAGCAAATGCTTCCCAGCCCTCACTTCCTCATAAGTTTATAGAAGGAGTAAGCAAGCCGGCCCGCCAACTCTATCACTATGCCAGTTTGGTAGCCCCCACGAATATGAGTGTACTCATTTGTGGCGCCAGTGGCACCGGAAAGGAGTACATTGCTCATCGCATTCATCGCCTTAGCCCTCGTGCCAATAAACCGTTTGTAGCCATAGACTGTGGTGCAATCCCCAAAGAACTGGCCGCATCAGAGTTCTTCGGACACATAAAAGGATCCTTTACAGGGGCCCTAACCGACAAGACCGGCGCTTTTGAAGCCGCCAATGGAGGCACCCTGTTTCTGGATGAAATCGGGAATCTGGATTACGAAACCCAACAAAGACTGCTACGCGCACTGCAGGAGCGAAAGATACGTCCTGTAGGTTCTACAAAAGAAATCAGTGTAGACGTGCGGCTTCTCTCTGCCACCAACGAAGATCTTGAGGCAGGCATTGGCAAAGGAAGTTTCCGGGAAGATTTGTTTCATCGAATAAATGAATTCACATTAAGTATTCCCTCCCTGAATCAATGTCCGGAAGATGTGGCGATTTATGCCGATTTCTTTCTGAGCCTCGCCAACCGCGAACTGAACAGAAACATCAAGGGATTCACCCCTGACGCCCTCCTCGCATTGCAGCGATACCCCTGGCCGGGAAACTTGCGTCAGATGAAATACCTGATTAAGCGCGCCGCCTTATTAACAACCGACTCCCATATTACTCCGGACGAACTGGATAAGGAGTTAATGAACAATGAATTCGAATCCCCCATCCTGCCTCTGTACGATGAAAACGATGAGCGGAAACGTATTATAGACGCGCTAAATCATGCCGGAAAGAACAAAAGTCAGGCTGCCCGCCTACTGGGAATCGACCGAAAAACGCTTTATAACAAACTTAAAACATATTGTATTGAAGAATAAATCCACACTGTGTTGTGGAATTTTTCCACATATCACAATTTTAATCCACACTTTTTCCACAACCATGGAATTTATTTAAATCGATATTAAAATACTAAAAAACAACCACTTAAGCATACACCATGAATCTTTGGCACGAAAATTGCCCTTATGTAGATATTAAACAAGAATCAAATTTAATTCTATATAAAAACAAAACAATTATATCGAAGGGTATTAGTTTTAGTTTAAGATAATAGTGATTGCTTAAGGATATACAAAAGAACTCCACTAACTAATGATGTAATAGGTGATAACACTGTTGCAACAGATGCCGCAAAAGAAAAAGCCTGTGAAGGTCTCATTGCAAAACAAAAGGAATAAAAAGACATTGCTCTGTATGCAATAAGCTTCAATTAGGAAGTTAAACTCAAGAACAGACAAGACACAGTTAGCGCAAGGATATATCGAACCGATACCGATATATCCTTGTTTTTTTATACACAAGGCTCAATGAAAAGCAATATCAGTGATAACTTGGGCACCAGCCTTTTGATTAAGATTACGGATAAGGGCCGCTTTTGCCATCAACAACTCCTGTCTCAATACCGCAGAGGTAACATGCACCACAAGAGTCTGGTTCTTTATAAATAGACCATTGGTATACAATGCCATGGAACGCCCCACCACCTCGGGCCATGCAGCAAGGAGCCTCTGCTGCTGAAGCGGCGATTCCAGTCCTTCTTCCCGCATAAACTCCTGAAGAGCTTCACCTATGGTTTGTACTTTTCTTTTCCACATATCACAAAGGTTCTACCACAATTAGCGACTAAGACTCACCACGCCATCCATTACCTGAAACATGGAAAACTCACCACCCATGCGCTCCAAAATCGAATCCAGGTGTTCCCGGTTTGTATCCGTAATAAATATCTGCCCATATTCCGCGCTCGCCACCAGACGAATAATCTGCTCCACACGAGTAGCATCCAACTTATCAAAAATATCATCCAACAGCAAAAGCGGCGTGGAAGCACCCTTTTCCTTCAGGAACAAGAACTGTGCAAGCTTTAAAGCAATAAGATAACTTTTATTCTGCCCTTGAGATCCTTCCCGTTTCATAGCGTATTCGCCAAGGGTCATATCCAAGTCGTCTTTATGAATACCATGCAATGTATAGCCTACCACGCATTCTTTGGAACGGCATTCGGCAAGCTGCCCCAACAAAGGTCCCCTGCTTAGATGAGAATTGTATGTCAATCCCACTTTTTCTTTTTTCAGGGTGATATCCGAATGTATCCGTTGAAAAAGAGGAATAAATGCATTCAAAAAATGAGAACGTTTCGCATATACAACCTGCGCCGCACTGTCCATCATCTCCTCCCAGATAAGAAACAACTCCACATCCACGGGCACTTCCGACCGAAGCAATGCATTACGCTGAATCAAAGCCTTATTATAGCGAATCAATGCATCCAGATACTCTTTATCATATTGAGAGATCACCATATCCATAAAGCGGCGACGCTCCTCACTGCCACCCGCTATAAGAATGGAATCATCAGGAGACACCTGTACAAGAGGAATAAAGCCAATGTGATCCGACAACCGCTGGTATTCTTTCTTATTACGTTTGAACTGTTTCTTCTGTCGCCGCTTCAAACCACAGAACACTTCCTCTCGTGTGCCATCCTCCATCTCATACAACCCTTGAATCATAAAGAAATCGTTATCATGCCGGATATTCTGAGAATCAATAGGATTGCCTGCGCTTTTGCAGAACGAGAGGTAATAAATGGCATCTAGGAGATTTGTCTTCCCCATTCCGTTTTGCCCTACAAAACAGTTCAATTTGGGAGAAAATACCAGTTCGGCCTCTGCCAGATTCTTATAATTAAGGATGGATAATTGTTTCAGCAGCATTATATCAATTCATTTGATAGGCAAAAATAGGTAAAATCCGTCGCCAAGTGAAAAAAAACAGTTCGAAATTTTATTTATACTATGAAAAGAGCTATTTTTGCTCCCCGAAATGAATAAACTGTAGATAAATCAAAAAATAACAATATTTAGAAATGAAAGCCAACAAGCAAGAAAAAGACTTGAACGTAGAACAGAGCTTGAAAAGCGTTGAAACGTTTGCCGAAAAGAACAAAAGAACTATTTCCGGAGCTATTATTGCCGTACTTCTGCTCATCGGTGGATTCTTTGGCTATATGTACCTCTACATTCAACCTCGTGAAGAAAAGGCCGAAATTGCCATCTTCAAAGGTGAAGAATACTTTGGAACAGGTGCTTTTAACGAGGCTTTGAACGGCGACAACAAAGGATACATAGGATTCCTGAAGATAGCCGACCAGTTTAGCGGCACCAAAACCGCCAACTTGGCTAATGCATACGCAGGTATCTGCTATGCACAAATGGGCAAGGACCAGGAAGCTATCAATTACTTGGATAAATTCGATTCAAACGACCAAATGGTAGCTCCCGCCATTTTAGGCGCTATCGGCAGCTGTTATGCCAATCTGAACAACTTAGACAAGGGTACAGAATTCTTGATGAAAGCTGCTAACAAGGCAGACAACAATTCGCTCAGCCCCGTATACCTGTTGCAGGCCGGTCTTATCTACGAGAAGCAAGGAAAAGCAGACAATGCATTGAAAGCATACCAAACCATCAAAGATAAGTACTTCAATTCCTATCAGGCAATGGAGATTGATAAGTATATCGAACGCGCTACTTCCGAAACAGCGAAGTAATAGTCGGAAACAACTTTTATTATAAATACTATACAAGACAGGGGAGCTAACAACTCCCCTTTTGTATACAACACCCCAAACAATATGGCCACCGCGTATCACAACCTGTCAGAGTACAACCCCAACGACCTTACCTTAGAAGGAATCGAGAACAAGCGTTTCGGCATTGTAGTAGCTGAATGGAACGATCACATCACCTTCAAACTCCTGGAAGGAGCTGTAGAAACCTTATTGGAACAAGGCGCCCGCAAAGAACACATCCTTGTAAAATACGTGCCTGGAAGCTTCGAGCTTATTTACGGTTCCCGCCGGATGAGTCGGAATCACCAGTGTGACGCAGTCATCGCATTGGGTTGCGTAGTACGGGGCGACACGCCGCATTTCGATTACGTGTGCCAAGGAGCCACACAAGGCATTGCCACTTTAAACGCCGAAGGTACAGTTCCGGTCATTTATGGCCTTATCACCACCAATACTATGGAGCAGGCAGAAGATCGTGCCGGCGGAAAACTGGGTAATAAAGGCGTAGAAGCAGCTGTCACTGCAATAAAAATGCTCAAAACATTTGGAGATTAAAAAATAAACCCTACCTTTGCACCGCTTTTAAGAGAAACGGACAGTTCATCTTGTACAAACGAGAAGAACCAAGGAAAGCAAAGCGAAGTCCGGATACATTGACAGCTTAAAAAGAACGGGTAGTTACCAGAGTGGCCAAATGGGGCAGACTGTAAATCTGCTGGCTTACGCCTACGGTGGTTCGAATCCATCACTACCCACTTTCTTTTTATCCTATACTTGCGGAAGTAGCTCAGTTGATAGAGCATTAGCCTTCCAAGCTGAGGGTCGCGGGTTTGAGCCCCGTCTTCCGCTCCATAAGAGAGGTCCTTTTTAAAGGGCCTCTCTTATCTTTTTGTCTAAATTGCTGTGAAGTACTATGAAAAAAGCTATCTTTGCAACACATTCTTAGCGTGGGAACATCAACCTCATAGAAACATGTAAGTAAGAAACAGATAGAAGTATAGATAACTAATCGATAATAAGCATGAAAAATCAACTTAGCCTCATCGCCTTTTGCACACTGCTTTGCAGTTCGGTAATGGCTCAGGATGCGGGGCGCACTTCGTTCAATGACGGATGGAAGTTCATGAAAGAAGACCCTGAAAAGGCAGATTCATCCCTCAGTTACAAGCGTATTAAATCATGGATCCTGCCTACGGGAAATGCATTCCTTGCCGCAGAAAAACAATTCACATGTCCGCAAGAAAAGCTTGACGGAGGTCGGTACGCAACCCCACTGTTTGACGATGCCTCTTGGCGTACGCTAAACCTGCCTCACGACTGGGGTATTGAAGGTCCTTTCAAATACGAGTATCCCGGCGAAACCGGCAAGCTGCCCTGGTGGGGAGTGGCCTGGTACCGCAAAAGCTTCGAGATGGATGTGGCCGATAAAGAGAAACAATTCTATTTAGACATAGACGGCGCCATGTCCTACTCTACCGTATGGTGTAACGGCCAGCTGGCCGGAGGATGGGCATATGGTTACAGCTCCTACCGCGTAGACCTGACTCCTTACCTGGTTCCGGGCAAGAAGAACACAGTGGCCATCCGCATAGACAATCCCAACGAGTCCAGCCGATGGTATCCCGGAGGCGGAGTATACCGCAATGTGTGGCTTACAAAGACCAATCCTGTAAGTGTGGCCCAATGGGGTACATTCATCACCACCCCGCAGATATCCAAGCAAGAAGCGACCATTGACCTAAAGATCACCCTGCAAAACAAGAATAGCTCCACCCAGCCTCTTGTGGTGACTACCTCCATTTACGAGCAGGGCAAAGACGGAAAACCCACAGGCGCCGCCCTTACCAAGAGCGAAATGACACTGCCTGGCATAGCCAACGGACAAATTCTGTTGCAACAAATGATCCTGAAGCAGCCTAAGCTATGGGATGTGGAAGCCCCCAACCTGTACACTGCAGTAACCACCCTGGAACAGAATGGCAAGAAAGTGGATGAATATCTCACCTCTTTCGGCGTACGCAGCATCCGCTTTACCACGGATGACGGATTCCACCTGAACGGCCGCAGGGTACAACTAAAAGGAGTATGCATGCACCACGACCTGGGAGCGTTGGGAGCAGCCCTGAATGAACGTGCACTGGAACGCCAACTTGAAATCCTGAAAGAGATGGGTGTTAACGCCCTGCGCACAGCCCACAACCCTCCCGCACCGGAGTTACTGGATATGTGCGATCGCATGGGAATCGTAGTAATCGACGAATTCAGCGATACTTGGACCATGCCCAAAAAGCCCAATGGCTATGCACTCATCTACAATGACTGGTATGAGCAAGACTTCAAAGCCCTGATACACCGCGACCGTAACCACCCCAGTGTAATCCTGTGGAGTACCGGAAACGAGATTGGTGAGCAGTACAAGCCCGAGAAATTCTATGTATCGCAGACTCTTACCGACATAGCCCACCGCGAAGACCCCACACGCCTCACCACCTTTGGCAGCAACCTGCCCGTGGCAGCTAAGAACGACTTCCGTTTCACGGCAGATGTGTTCGGCTTCAATTACAAGCCTCATCTCTACGGAGAATTCCACCGCGACAATATCTCCATCCCCCTGTACGGCAGCGAAACATCCTCGTGCATCAGCAGCCGTGGCGAATATGCCTTCCCGGTAAGCAATGACAAGAAGGAAGGTAAGATAGGTTTCCAGATGAGTTCATACGACCTCTACGCTCCCAGCTGGGCTACCACCCCCGACACTGAATTTGCCGGACAGGAGAAGAACCCCGCCTCCGCAGGTGAGTTTGTATGGACAGGCTTCGACTATCTGGGTGAACCTACCCCATTCAACAGCGACCTCACAGTACTGGTTAACTTCAGTGACCCTGCCGAGAAGGCACGCGCTGAGAAGGAACTGGCTGAGATTGGCAAGGTACGTGTACCCTCGCGCAGCTCGTATTTTGGAATCGTAGACTTGGCGGGATTCCCCAAGGACCGTTATTACATATACCAGGCACACTGGCGTCCCGAGCTTCCTATGGCACATATCCTGCCCCACTGGACATGGCCGGAACGTGTAGGCGAGGTAACTCCCGTACACGTATATACCTCAGGCGATGAAGCAGAACTGTTTATCAACGGTAAATCGCAGGGCCGTAAGAAGAAAGAACAGTACCAATACCGTCTGCGCTGGGATGATGTACGTTACGAACCGGGCGAAGTAAAGGTAATAACCTATAAGAACGGTGCCGAATGGGCCACACAGATTGTGAAAACAGCAGGCAAGGCTGCAGTGCTTAACCTGTCCAGTGACCGCCCTTCCATGAAGGCCGACGGCAAAGACCTGCTCTTTGTAACCGTACGTATACAGGATAAAAATGGCAACCTAGCACCACGCGCCCTGAACACCGTCCGCTTCAAAGTAGAAGGTGCAGCCCGCATCGTAGCTACCGACAACGGTGATGCCACAAGCCACGAGTCCTTCCAGAATCCCTATGTCAAGGCATTCAACGGAATGGCCCTCGTAGTACTTCAGTCTACCGACCAGGCCGGAAGCATCCACCTCACCGCCTCTTCCAAGGGTATGAGCGATCAGCACATCCAACTGGAAGCCCGGAAATAAGCTCCACACAAAGCCACCGGGGTATAGCACTACCCTACCAAACAAGTGCTAACCCGGTGGCTCTTTTTATATACAAAACAGTTATTACCCAGTTAATGCATTCCTTATGAAAATCCTATTTGTATGCCTTGGCAATATTTGCCGTTCCTGCACCGCCGAAGAGATTATGCGCACCTTCCTGGTTCGCGAAGGAATGGATAGAGAAGTGGAAGTAGATTCCGCCGGAACTGCTGGTTACCACGAAGGAGAGCTGCCCGACAGCCGCATGCGCGTGCATGCCGCCCGTAGGGAATATTTCCTCACCCATCGGTCGCGTCCGATACAAACGGATGATTTCTACACGTTCGACCTTATTCTCGGCATGGATGAGAATAACATTTCCCACCTCCGGCAACTAGCTCCCTCCCCCGAAGAAGAAAAGAAGATACAACAAATGGTAAAATATTGCCGCAAAGGATCACCGGACCATGTGCCCGACCCCTACTATGGTGGAAACGAAGGTTTCGAACGAGTGATTGACATACTGGAAGACGCCTGCCAAGGCCTTTTGGATAAGTTGAAATCCGGCGAAATAACTGAAGCATAACCTATACTAAGCACAGGCCTGCAGTCGAACAAACGCAGGCCTGTCTTTTTAAAACGCAGGCCTGAGATTTCCAAACCTCAGGCCTGCGTTTTTTCGCCCCGAAGGGCAGTATCTAAGCTACTGTTATATAAGATTTTACTTAATATAGGCTTTCAATGGAGAGTCTTTCTTGTCTAATGCCTTCTTTACCATTGTGGCATTGAGTTGAGCACCCTGCTTGGAGGTATGCGTGTGGTCATTATTATAATAAGCCGTCGCTTTCTTCTGCCCCTTTTTCTGCAGGAACTCGCCTGTCAGGTTGTGCAGATCCACAAAGTAAGTACCGGTCTCTTCGGCCACCTGGCGGGTCCATTCCCACACGCCATTGGGGGCGGTGCGGCGTTCCATCTTGCCGTCCTTCCAGATATTACGCGGAGTAAAGCTCACAAGCACAGGGATACCGCCCTTCTCGCGCACGTCACCGATAAACTTACGCAGGTACCAGCCGAAGGTATATATCACCTTGTACGTATTTGTTTTCTCCAGGAGATACACATGGCTGGAGTCGCTGATACCTCGTATTTCGCCGCGGGCTTTGCCCTTCTCTATGTCGCCAATATCGTTATGACCAAACTGGATGAGTACAAAATCGCCGGGCTGAATGGAGTTATACACCTTGTCCCAACGCCCCTCTTCGAGGAATGTACGCAGACTTCGGCCCGCCATGGCACAATTTGCAGGCGTGATTTTCGTAGTATCGAAGACCGCAGCAGCCTGGCTTCCCCAGCCCCACATGCCGTTTTCGTTGCGATCTTCGTTCTTCACCGTGGAATCGCCGGTAATGAATACTACAGGCAGGCCGGGGCGACGGCGCAGCCCATCGGCCACAGGCAGCGTGAGAGGCAGCAGATATTGCTTCAGGTCCAAGCCGGGACATTGCCGGATACCCTCGGCTGCCGAGCGGGCATTGACCTGAGCACCGTACTCACTGGTATGGATTTTATCCAGATAAAACATATAATTGACCTTATCCGCCCCAAAAGTCTCATACTTACGGGCAGTAATCTCATTGAGATCTACGAAGGGAACTCCCTCTTCATCGGCCACCTGACGGGCCCAAAGGCCAAAGGTTTCATTGACGCGCACAATGCCTCCACCTTCCACCCACGCATTGCGTGGAGTCAGCGAAAAGAGTACGGGATGTGCTCCGGCGGCACGTACATCGGCTATGAAGCGACGCATGTATTCACCATAACTGTATACGGTTTCCTGTACGCCAGTTTCCTTAATGGTTACCTGCATAGAATCTTTGCCTATACCACGGATAGAGGCACGAGCACGGCCAGAGTCAAAGGGACCGTTGTCATTGTGTCCCAGCTCGATGATCACCCAGTCGCCCGGCTGCAAAGCCTTCCGCACATTGGGCCACAGCTGGTTGTAGAATGTACGGCTGCTGGTGCCTCCCAAGGCCTGGTTTTCCACTGAGATACGGCTTTCATCAAAATACTGCGAGGCATAGAATCCCCAGCCCCACTGGCCGTTATTGCCATTTCCCATCGTACCGGTACGCATGGTGGAGTTACCCACCAGGAAAAGCACAGGATTCGTGCCCTGACGCGAGGAGCCAGGCACAGGGCGGGCGGTATTGGCCTTGTTCAGGCTGTCCAGCGTAAGATCCGTCACTTTATTGACATCTTCCATCGGGCGTATGTCGGCAGAGGTAGTATTCTGCGCTGTGATCGTAGCACTTGCCAGCAGGAAACAGAAAAGAATAGAATAATTTTTCATGAATTTACGGTTTATTTGGGACAAAAATACGTCTTTTTACTCAATATTTCCGTACTTTTATGCCAAAGTTCTCCTTAATACACAAACTATGGTAGTTACTGCAGAAAATTTTTTACTGGTTGGTTCGGTTCTTCTTTTCATCAGCATTATTGTAGGAAAGACGGGGTATCGCTTTGGGGTTCCCGCTCTTCTCTTGTTCCTGTTTGTGGGCATGCTGTGCGGAAGCGACGGGCTGGGCGTGCAGTTTCACAATGCCGAGGAGGCTCAGTTCATTGGAATGATGGCACTTAGCATCATCCTTTTTTCCGGAGGCATGGATACGCGCTATAGTGAGATCAAGCCTGTTCTTTCGCCGGGTATCGTGCTTTCTACACTGGGCGTATTGCTCACCGCATTATTTACAGGCCTCTTTATCTGGTGGATAGCAGGCACTGGCACGATGGGTATCACCCTGTCGCTCACCACTTCCCTGCTGCTGGCCTCCACCATGTCCAGTACGGATTCCGCTTCGGTATTCGCCATCCTGCGCTCACAGAAGATGCATCTGCGCCACAAACTGCGCCCCCTGCTGGAGCTGGAAAGCGGAAGCAATGACCCCATGGCCTTTATGCTGACCATCGTACTGATTCAATACATCCAAACGGCAGGCCTCAGTGCCGGAGAGATCGCACTCTCCTTCCTCACCCAATTTTCGCTGGGTATACTGGCCGGGTGGGTGATGGGACGCGTCAGTGTGTTTATTATCAACCGCATAAACATTGACAATCACTCACTCTACCCCATTCTGGTACTGGCCATTACCCTCTTTACATTCACCATTACCGATATGTGTAAGGGAAATGGATACCTGGCTGTGTACATTGCTGGTATGATACTGGGTAACAGTCGCATTACACGCCGCAGGGAGATCTCCACCTTTATGGACGGTATGACCTGGCTGTTCCAGATCATCATGTTTCTTGCCTTGGGCCTGCTGGTAAACCCACATGAGATGGCCGAAGTATCTATCATCGCACTGCTTACGGGAATATTTATGATTCTGCTGGGGAGGCCGCTCAGCGTATTCTTATGCCTGTTGCCCTTCCGCAATATTACAATGCCCGCCCGCCTCTTCATATCGTGGGTAGGACTGCGTGGTGCTGTACCTATCATCTTTGCCACCTACCCGGTAGTAGCGGGAGTAGAAGGGTCACAACAGATCTTTAACATCGTATTCTTTATCACTCTCCTCTCATTGATCATCCAGGGCACCACGGTGGCCAAGGCTGCCGGATGGCTGGGCCTCTCCCGCCCTTTATACCAGAAGGGCAATGCTTTTGGAGTGGAGATACCGGAGGAAATCAATACCGACCTGCACGACTGCATCGTGACCACCGAGATGCTTCCTAAAGGCAACCGTCTGATGGATGCCATACTACCACATGAGACACTGGTGGTACTAGTAAAGCGCGACGAAGAATTTCTCGTCCCCAACGGAAAACTGGAGCTACAACCCGGCGACAAGCTACTGCTGCTTAGCAAAAAAGAGATACGGAAAGAAAAGAAAAACAAAAAGTAAAGGAGAAAGAGTCTTTTATTTCCTTCTCCTACATCAGATATGTACTTTCTGCTACCTTTGCATTTAATTTATAACTGATAACACATGGAACAGACTCCTTTCCTCCTCCCCTTCCTACTAACACTGGTAGCAGGACTGTGTACTGGCATCGGAAGTTTTATTGCTATGGTAGCCAGCAAAACCAACCGAAAGTTTCTATCGTTCTCCCTCGGCCTCTCCGCAGGAGTTATGATCTATGTTTCTTTTGTGGAATTATTGCATGACGCACAGATACGAATTATAGAAGAAATGGGAAGCGACCGCCCGGGAATGATCGTGGCTACAGGAAGTTTCTTCCTGGGAATCATGCTGATAGGAGTTATTGACCGACTGGTACCCGACTATGAAAACCCCCACGAGATGCGTGGTGTAGAAAAAATGAAATCCGCTACCCTGACGGATGGACGCCTCAAACGCATGGGGCTAATGGCAGCTTTGGCCATCGGTATTCATAATTTCCCCGAAGGAATAGCAACCTTTACTGCGGCTGTAGAAAGTCCCACGCTGGGTATCGCCATTGCTTTTGCCATTGCAATTCATAATATTCCGGAAGGAATTGCCGTATCCATCCCCATCTATCAGGCCACGGGTAGCAAGAAAGCTGCATTTAAGTACTCTTTTCTTTCAGGTATTGCCGAACCCATAGGAGCGCTGTTGGCCTATCTGGTGTTGATGCCATTTATTTCTTCATTCCTGCTAGGAGTTATTTTTGCCATGGTAGCAGGCATCATGGTGTTCATCTCACTGGATGAATTGTTGCCCGCCGCACGAGAATATGGAGAACACCATATCTCAATACTGGGCGTGGTAGTAGGTATGATGATTATGGCGGCAAGCCTGATTCTTTTTATTTGAGCAGATACCAATAGGTAGAGATTTGCTATTGCCAAATGATAGAAAGATGCTCTGCCAGTTGCTCCAGATAGTGGCGATCCGTCATATCAAACATCCCCAGCTCCACACTGTCTACATCCAACACCGCCATCACCTCACCATCCCGCAATACAGGTACTACAATCTCCGATTTCGATAGAGAGCTACAGGCGATATGTCCTGGAAACTGCTCCACATCAGCCACTATCACTGTATGCTTCTGCTGCCAGGAAGTACCACACACTCCCCTTCCCTTGTGGATACGTGTGCAGGCCAATGGCCCCTGGAACGGGCCGAGCACCAGTTCCTTCTGCTCTTCTGCGCCCTTTACCAGATAAAAGCCCACCCAAAAGAACTCAAAACATTCCTTCAGAATGGCTGAAACATTAGCCAGATTAGCCACCAGATCAGTCTCCCCCTCTATTACCGCATAGATCTGCGGAAGTATCTCCTCGTAACGAGCCGCTTTATCCCCAGCGGTCAGGATCAGTTGTTCAGCCATAGCATGCCTCATATAATAGATTACGGTAGCAAAGGTATGCATCATTCCGCAAACATCCAACCGGGTTATGCCTTAAAATTCAATACCTTGTCTGTTTAATCTGCCAATATCCTCATTTATTAGGATTGCACACTACATGAGAAAGCAGTTACTTTGCAGTCGAAAATCAATAATAGATCAACGCATGAAGAATTTACTCATGACTCTGGCTCTGATGAGCTGCGCATATACGTATGCCGAAACAAACACTACTTCTCCTACAGGGGAAGTGGCTGAGGTAGCTGCAGACAGCGCACTGCTCAAGACACTCGACGATATTGTAATCGTGGCCTCGCCTAAGGAGCATGTAACCCCGCGTCAGCAACCGGTAGCAGTATCCCTTTTCTCACCAGATGATATGGAGGATTATCGCATCCAGTCTATGAAGGACATCAGCACGCTGGTACCCAACCTCTTCATCCCCGATTATGGCTCACGGATGACCTCAGCCGTCTATATCCGTGGAGTAGGATCGCGCATCAACACACCATCGGTAGGATTGTACGTGGACAACACACCGGTACTGGATAAGTCGGCCTACGACTTTAACTACTATGACGTGGATCGTATCGACGTATTACGCGGCCCGCAAGGTACCCTTTACGGACGTAACACAATGGGAGGCCTCATCAAGGTGTACACCAAATCGCCTATGAACTACCAAGGTACCGATTTCCACGCCAGCGCCGGAATGTATGGACAATACTCCACCTCACTCACCCACTACCATCGCCCTAGCGACAAATTTGCCTTCTCGGCCGGAGGGTTTTATGAATACAACCAGGGATTTTTTAAGAATGTATACCTGAACAAGAACGCCGACCAAGGCAATTCCGAAGGAGGACGCCTGCGCGCCATCTATCTGCCTACCGATCGCTGGACACTGGATTTCAATGTGAGCTACCAGTACAGCGACCAACTTGGATACGCCTACGGTATGTACGATCCAGCTACGGAAAAGACCGCCGACGTAGCCTATAACGACGAAAGTTCCTACTACCGCAACCTGCTCAATGCCGGGCTGAATGCAGAGTACCAGTCCGACCGCTTCACCCTCAATGCGGTTACAAGCTATCAATACCTGAAAGACAGGATGTTCATGGATCAAGACTATACAGCGGCCAATATCTTTACCCTGGAACAAAAGCAACGCATGAATGCCCTTACCGAGGAAGTCACCATCCGTAACCGCCACACCCAACGCTGGGACTGGCTGTTTGGTGCATTCGGATTCTACCAGGGACTGAAAACCAACGCTCCCGTAACCTTCAAACAGGATGGAATACAAACACAGCTTGAAGATAATATTAATGGTTTCATCCCTGCTACTTTAAGAGCTAACTTTGATCTTCTGGACCCGCAACTCGTGATAACCGGAGACTTTGACTCTCCTACCTACGGACTGGCGGCCTACCACCAATCCACCTTCAATAACCTACTCACCAAAGGCCTCTCCCTCACCCTGGGTCTTCGACTGGATTATGAGAAGAATAAGCTGGATTACAACTCCACTTCCACCTTTGATTATGATTTCCTGGCCATGGGAAGATATGATTTGGGCAACTCTTTGAACTCTGTCCTAAATGGCACTCTGGAAAATGACTACCTGCAACTGCTGCCCAAAATAGCCGTAGCATACCACTTCAATACCGGAAATCAGATATATGCTTCCGTAGCCAAAGGCTATCGTTCCGGAGGATACAACGTCCAGATGATGTCTGAACTGGCAAAGAATAAAATACAAGTAGGACTCACCGATCAGATCCGCACCGATGCACGAGAAACAATGACAGCCGGAGGTGCTCCGGAATCTGCTATTGATATGGTAGCAGATATGATCCCACAGTTTGAACTACAAGACGCCGAAAGCAACCTTACCTACAAGCCTGAATATTCTTGGGATTACGAAGTAGGTACCCACCTCACCCTGCTTGAAAATACGCTGTGGGCAGATGCTTCCCTCTTCTACATCGATACCCGCGACCAACAGATCGCCCGCTTTGCCGATAGTGGACTAGGCCGTGTGGTTGTCAACGCCGGACGCAGCGAAAGCTATGGCGCCGAGCTATCCCTCCGCGCCCGCCTGTGCAAAGCCTGGACAGTAAACGTCGGCTATGGATATACCCATGCCACTTTTAAAGATTACCTGGTAAAAGCGAAAAGTGACACCGAACCAGCTATCGACTACAGTGGAAACTATGTACCCTTCATCCCGAAACATACCGTAAACGTAGGCTTGCGTTACGACATCAAGTGCGCCCCTTGGAGTTGGTTCGACAAGGCTTGGGTAAGCGTTAACTACAGCGGAGCCGGACGTATCTACTGGACAGAAGCCAATGAGGTATCGCAGAAATACTACAACATGGTAAACTGGAGCATGAGCGCCATAGCAGGTATTGCCGAAGTAACCCTGTGGAGCCGCAACTTCTTAGATACCGAGTACAATACCTTCTGCTTCAACTCCATGGGCAACTACTTCGCCCAAAAAGGAAAACCCTTCCAACTGGGAGTGGATCTGAGATTCCGTTTCTAAAGAAATACAAAGAGGAACATCCCTATTCCTCCGTATCACAGCCTGTGAAGAAGAACTCTTCACGGGCTTTTTCTTTTGAAAAGCTATAGAAGGTGCTCTCTGCAGTAGTGCATAGCTCACCAACCGCATTGTAAATAGCAGCCTTCAGAAATACCAGGTTCCGGCGCTGCCCGGTGATAGAGGCACGGATCGCAAGCGGCCCCTCTACGGTGCTGACAGGTTTCAGGTACTTAAGGTTCATCTGCGAAGTGACGCTGGTAGTCTGCAATTTGCGGAATACGCACCAACCACTCACCTCGTCCAGCAGCAATGCCTGTATACCGCCATGCAGGGTATTTACGAAGCCTTGGTAATGAGTACCGGGGGTCCAGTAACTCACTACCTCATCCCCTTCTTCAAAAAAGTCAAGCTTTATACCAACCGGATTATGCGGTGCACATCCGAAGCAATCATAACCGGCCTTCCCCAGAAAGGGGTTCTTTAGTTTTTTTCCGTCCATTATTTCTGTTTTTAATCGTATAGCAAATTCAAAATAACTTCTAAATCTGGTAAAAAGATGGGCTGCCCTTCATCCGGCAGCCCATCCTATTCTATTATTTCTTAGCTTAATTAGTACTATTCTCCGGAGTTACGTATTCATAGTACCACCAATAGGTACCGCGAAAATCTGTTCCACTCAGAGCCTTCCTCTGCGTCTCTGTATCAGAATACTTATCTCGTTCCTTCAGATAGGACACAAAACGGGTGCGTAAATCCGCATTCTGTATCAGATAAGGTTTTTCCGGATGTTGGTATACGTAATAGGCATATGCCTCCAGATAATGCTTGGGAAACTCCTTACGGGAAAAGAACTGAGCGTAATTACTCAGCTCTTTCATAAACTCTTCCAACTTTTTATCCAGAAGAAGACGAGCCATACGTAACTCATACTCCTTAGACACCTGATCTGTTTCACGAAGAAACTCCTGATCCAGCCCCATCATACCGTAATTTTGTGGATACTCAAATAAGCTTTCTCCCAGCATTCCAGCCTGAAGAAGAGCCCGGTTACGCAGCTGTGTCATACGCTTAGAGGGATACTGATTGCTTTTGTCAATCTCCAACACCCGCGAAAGCTCATTGGCTTGCACCGCCTGCATCATGGCTGCCTCGTTGCGTACCGACTGCTTCATGGGCGAAAGCATCCCAACCGCAAACATGCAAAGTGCAAAAAGAAAGAGATTGCACATGCGCCACACCGGATAGTTAGAGATCGGATCGCGCAAGGTGTAACGACTGTCGCTACCCACCAATAAGTACTTAATGACCCATACTACCAGCAACAAAACAAAGAAACCGCCCAGGAACAAGTGGCTCAGGTACATCATTTGCACATCAAAAGCTCCGCCTCCCATCCATACAAGGAACAATAACCCTGCGTAAGAAGGCAGGTAGGATAGTATCAGGAAACGAGTCTCCAAGCGAAATACGGATTTGATACACACCTGTATCCCCTGAAGCAACGCCACCATTAACAAAGCAATCACCCACAGCGAAACAGGAATGCGCAATGACAACACATGGGAGTATTCACTACCCACTATCTCAAGCTGCTCATCAAACCCCTGAGTCAGAAACAAAAAGCTGAATACACAAAAGAGTATCCCGGCAGCCACGGAGGCCTGGCGGGATACTCTTTTGTCCTTCGAGAAATTACTTCGATTCATTAGGATCTACTTCATTTCATTCTACGCAATACTACTGCCGAGCGGGCAGGAATATACAACTTAAGCCACCCCTTCTTTTCTTTCTTATAAAGAGGATCTACATTTGTAAAGTGTACTACACCGTCATCAGCAAGACCATTTCCTCCATACGCCCTGGCATCTGTATTGAGCAACACCTCATAAGAACCTTCCGGTACAAGGAAACCGTAATCTGCAAACGAACGCATCGGGCTGAAATTAAAGACAAAGATCAGGTTATTACGCGAATAGGCTAATACCTGATCGCCATCATTATGCCAGATCTCTTGAACTGGGGTGTTCTCTATAGCTTTCTCACTCTTGAGTACCTGGATCATATCGCGATCAAAATCACTCAGATAATGATAACACAGATTGGCACGATCCATCAAGTTCCACTGGCGACGAGCATATTTATACGCCCACCCATTGCCTTCGCGTGGAAAGTCGATCCATTCAGGATGCCCAAACTCGTTACCCATAAAGTTGAGGTAACCGCCATTAATGGTGCTCGACGTCACGAGGCGTATCATCTTATGCAAAGCCAATCCGCGGTTTACCGTATAATTTTCATCACCCTTCTGCATGTGCCAGTACATATCCGCATCAATCAGACGGAAGATGATGGTCTTATCCCCTACCAAAGCCTGATCATGGCTCTCACAGTAAGAAATGGTTTTCTCATCTGTGCGACGGTTTGTCACTTCCCAGAAGATGGAAGAAGGCTTCCAGTCTTCATCAATACGTTCTTTGATGATCTTTATCCAATAGTCGGGAATATTCATTGCCATGCGATAGTCAAAGCCATAACCCCCATCTTCATATTTGGCAGCAAGGCCCGGCATACCGGAAACTTCTTCGGCAATGGTAATAGCAGTCGGATTGACTTCATGAATCAAACGATTTGCCAGTGTCAGGTAACAAATAGCATTGTCGTCCTGATGTCCATTGAAATAATCACCATAATTACAGAATGCCTCACCTAAACCATGGCTATAGTAAAGCATAGAAGTTACGCCATCAAAGCGAAAACCATCTAGCTTGAATTCCTCCAACCAGTACTTGCAATTGGAAAGAAGGAAGTGAATTACTTCATTTTTCCCATAATCGAAACACAAGGAATCCCACGCCGGATGTTCACGACGCCCCCCTTCATAAAAGAACTGACAGGGATCACCGGCCAGATTGCCAAGCCCCTCCACTTCATTTTTTACAGCATGGGAGTGTACGATATCCATAATCACTGCTATACCCAGGCGGTGAGCCTCATCAATAAGCTGTTTAAGCTCATCCGGAGTTCCGAAACGAGAGGAAGCAGCAAAAAAGCTAGATACATGATAACCAAAGCTACCATAATACGGATGTTCCTGAAGGGCCATTATCTGAATACAGTTATAACCGGCCTTCACGATGCGTGGAAGTGTCTTTTCGCGGAATTCATTATAAGACCCTACCCCCTCGGTTTCTTGAGCCATACCAATGTGGCACTCATAAATCAACAGGGGATCTACTACAGGCTTGAAATTCTTCGTGGCAAACTGATACGGCTTTTCTGGGTTCCATACCTGAGCAGAAAAGATATGAGTCTGCTCATCCTGTATCACCCTCCGGGCCCAAGCAGGGACACGTTCGCCCTGTCCACCATTCCAGTGCACATACATTTTGTACATATCTTCATGGTGCATGGCGTCATCCGACAACTGCAATTCCCAGACTCCACTCTCCTGAGATATCAATTTCAGTGCGTACTTTTCATCTTCCGTCCAGTTATTGAACGTACCGATCAGATATATTTTAGTGGCATTAGGCGCCCATTCACGAAATACCCAACCGTTTGCCGTCCGGTGCAGGCCAAAATAGGCATGCCCGTTAGCAAAGTCAGACAACTTACGGCTATGCCCTTGAGTCAGCTCAGCCTCTTTCTGCAACGCATGTTGATAACGCCCGTTTACAGCCTCTCCAAAAGGCTCCAACCAAGGGTCATTCTTGATGATATTCAGTACAGTACTCTTCATTTTATCCACTATTTGAGATTATGCTTTGACTTTTACAATTACTTTCTTTACTCCGCTATCCGTAATTCCGGGTGCATGAGCATCCTGAGGAAAGAATATGGCAAACATACCCGGCTCCACAGCGATATAGCTTTGTGCCAGCCCCTTGAAGAAAGTTATATCTTTCTCCGCATCATAAGGTTTCATCACCTCGCCACAACAAATGGCCGGAGTATAACCCATTATTTCCGTTCCTGAGAGAGGAACCTGGATGTCAATGAACTTATTATGAGTTTCCAGTTTTGCCTCTTCTTTTTTCTTAGGTTCTGTTTGAGCTACACTCGCAGAAAGATCTTTACCACGAAGTTCCGTTTTACCTAATTCGGCATGAAGCAGATCATTTCTTTTGAGGTAATCCAATGCCTCCGCAAAGAGCGGATTAAGCGCAGCATACTCTGCAAGATTCTCAAGCCTATCTATTATCATAATGACATCCTATATTTAGTATTTGACATTTTAGGTTCTTATTCCCCACAAACTTAACAATTAAATTCTGTTTTCGGCAACAGATCAATGGTTTTTATCAGATAATCATGCACTTTTCCGTTAGAAGCGACTACCTCACGTCCATCATAAAACACATCATTCCCTTGATAGTCAGTAATTTTTCCTCCAGCATTGCGTAATATCAAACTACCGGCAGCAATATCCCAAGGGCCCAGTCCACTTTCAATACGGCCCTCAAAACGCCCTGCAGCCACATAACACAACTCAGCAGCGCAAGCCCCCAGCAGGCGTAGACCTCCCACATTCACATACAGCTGGTCTATCAAGTGTTGAAACAAGGGCTTGTAACTCTCCGCATCGTGCGGTAAAGCCATTTGAAGGAAGATATCTCCGGGATCTTTTACATTTGAAACAGATAATACCGACGCAGGAGGCAGAGATTCTGATTTCCACCCCGCAGCACGGTCGGAAGTTGTGCTAAGGAAGGAACCACCACCTTTCCAAGAGAAAAACAATTCGTCACGACACACTTCATATACCACTCCCAAAAGCATCTCCTGCTGATCGCACAAGGCAATACTCACACAATAAGGTGCGTGATTATGAATAAAATTGGTAGTACCATCCAAAGGATCTATCAGCCAGCAATAGGGCTCCGATTGATGTGAGCCATGCCCTTCTTCAGCTATAAAGCCCGCTTCAGGTACAAGAAAGCTCAACTTCTCCACCAAGCGGCGCTCCGATTCTTTATCTACATACGATACATAGTCATGTGCGCCTTTCTCCTCTACACGATCATGGCTAAAGGTAAGGCGTTCTTCACGGAGATATTCTCCGGCCTCCACCGCCATGCGACAGACGGAAGCTATTAGTCTTTTTAAATCGTTCATGCGAAATGGTGATAGTCTAATGTAATGGAATAAATACGCCCGGAACTATTCCGGTTCCGGGCGCATCTTATTGTTTCAAATTTGATTAGTGAAACCAACGTACGTAACAGAAGTCCATACGATGAGGCAAATCAACATGTTTAGGGAACATACGGAAACCTACCTTAAATGCACCCGCCTTAGAGAAACTCTGGATCATCTTAAAGGTATATACCGTGCCTTCTTTCTTTACCACTTCAAAAGGTTCTATTTCCTGAACACACAGTTGGTTGTTCTTGTCGGTGTACATTATTACAAGCTCCAAACCGATTGCATCATCCAAGCCTTTCTCATCTATTACATAGGTAACGGTGTATTCTTTTCCACGCTCAATATTGCCATTCATAATGGCCTCATCGCGAGTACAAGAAAGAACTTCAATAGAATCCCACTTTGAATCCACCAGCTCTTTCCAAGCTGCCAATTCTTTGGCTTTGGCGAAATCATTGGCCACAAGCTTATTCTTACGTTCTGCCATTCTGCAGTAGAACTTAGAATAGTAGTCATCCAACTGACGCTTCATAGTATAATGAGGTGCAATACAGTTGATTGATTTCTTCACAGCCTGTACCCATTCCGGAGAATACCCTTTCTCATTCTGGTTATAGTAAAGCGGAATAATCTGGTTCTCGAATATGTTATAGATAGTAGCAGCATCCAGTTGATCCTGATGTTCCTGATTCTGATAAGTACGCTTTTCTGTCAAGGCCCATCCGGCACCCTTACGGTAACCTTCCAGCCACCATCCGTCGAGTACAGAGAAGTTGAGCACACCATTCATCAGCGCTTTCTCACCCGATGTTCCGGAAGCTTCAAGAGGACGTGTAGGAGTGTTCATCCAGATATCCACACCCGTTACCAAGCGGCGAGCCAGCATCATGTCATAGTTCTCGAGGAAGATAATCTTCCCAAGGAACTCCGGACGACGGCTGATTTCATAAATACGCTTAATCAATCCCTGTCCTGCTCCATCGTGTGGATGCGCCTTTCCTGCAAAGAGGAACTGTACAGGACGCTGAGGATCATTAACGATCTTTGACAAGCGATCCAAGTCAGTGAATAACAGGTGTGCACGCTTGTAAGTAGCAAAGCGACGGGCAAAACCAATCAACAGAGCGTTAGGATTAATCTTTTCCAGAATAGACACGATACGAGCCGGGTCACCTTGGTTCTTCAACCAGCTTCCACGAAACTGCTGGGTAATATAATCCACAAGCTTGTGCTTCAGCGTCAAACGAGTCTTCCAGATTTCAGAATCAGATACTTTGTTAATAGCCGACCAGATATCCTCATTACTCTGATCACTCAGAAAAGAAGGATCAAAATGCTTGTTATACAATGATTTCCATTCCTTAGCAGTCCAAGTAGGATAGTGTATACCATTGGTTACATAACCTACATGATTTTCTGCCGGGAAATATCCCTTCCAGATGGGAGCAAACATATCTTTTGATACTTTGCCATGGAGCATACTTACACCATTTATTTCCTGAGAACAGTTGCAGGCAAATACAGACATACAGAAACGCTCGCCGGAATCACCCGGGTTATTACGTCCCATATCCATAAATTCGCCCCAGCTAAGACCCAGTTTTCCAGGGTAGCCACTCATGTATTTTCCGAAGAGACCCTCGTCAAAATAGTCATGACCTGCAGGAACAGGAGTATGTACTGTATAAAGAGAAGAAGCACGTACTATTTCAATAGCCTGGTTGAATGTCATACCAGATGCTACATAATCGCACAAACGTTGCACATTGATCAGAGCAGCGTGGCCTTCGTTACAGTGATAAATATCTTTCTTAATCCCCAATGCATTCAGGGTAAGGATACCACCAATACCAAGAAGGATCTCTTGTTTCAAGCGATTCTCCCAGTCTCCACCATATAACATGTGCGTAATGGGGCGATCGAACTCACTGTTCAACTCACTATCCGTATCCATCAGATAAAGAGCTATACGCCCTACATTCACCTTCCAGATATTCACATGTACAAAATAATCCATGTACGGAACAGATACTACAAGAGGCTTTCCTTCCGCATCCATTACACGCTCCAAAGGAAGGGCGTTAAAGTTTGAGGGCTCATAATTAGCAATCTGCTGCCCATCCATGGAAAGGGTTTGATTAAAATAACCATATTTGTAAAGGAAACCCACTCCTATCATATCTACATTACTGTCAGAAGCTTCTTTCATGTAATCACCAGCCAATACACCAAGACCACCCGAATAGATTCTCAATACAGAAGTCAATCCATATTCCATACTAAAGTAGGCCACAGAAGGACGTTTAGACTCCGGTTTTACATCCATATACGCACGGAAATCAGAATAGATAGCATCCAAACGCTGCATAATCGCTTTGTCCTTCGTCATACTTTCCAGTTCCTCATAACTCATAGCTTCAAGAAGAGCTACAGGATTGTGTCCACATTCTTTCCACAATTCGGGGTTGATGTCCGCAAACAAATCCAGTGCTTCATGATTCCACACCCACCAGATGTTATGTGCCAATTCAGACAAGTTCTCCAGTTCCTTAGGAAGAGTCGATTTCACTGTAATCTCTCTCCACTCAGAATAATTCACATTACTTGTTTTAATCTTCATAATATGGTTTAATAATTTGACGTTAATATTCTATTGTTGATTGCCGTTTCTCCGCGTTATTCAATGCTATGTCATATGCTTTATAATAGTATTGAATAAAATGTTTCCACAGCGCTTTCTCCGCTATAGCTTTGGCATTCTTCCGTATGGATTTTACCTCCGCATCAGTCTTCTGTGTAAACGACAATATATAGTTTTTTGTTTCTTCTGCAACCTGAAAATAATTATAATCGGAACGATGAACCACAGCTACTCCTTCATCAAGGCCATTCCATCCTTCCAAAGTTTTGACCCACAGCCCAAATCCTGCCAGATCTGTGGTGATGGTAGGCACCTGAAATGCCACACTCTCCAGAGGAGTGTACCCCCACGGTTCGTAATAGGAAGGATACACGCTTAAATCCAACCCGATCAGGTAGTCATAATACTGCTTATTCAGGATACCATCTTTCCCATCCAGATAACAAGGCATAAAAATCACTTTTACCCGGTCGGATTTCGCATTCTGCATACCAATGGAGCGAAGCATGCCCAGCAGACGGTCGCTATCACCTTCATGCAACTCATGCGTTACAAAAGGGCATTCCAACGCGTCGGTGTACTCCTTTTTGGAAAGAATTCTCTCACACAGGTCTTCACGGGGACCTACGATCCACCCGGGTACCGTAACAAGAGCCAGTATATTCTTTTTCAGAGAAGGGTCGTTATTGAGACGATTCATGGATTCCAGGAATACATCTATTCCTTTGTTTTGAAATTCATAACGGCCACTGGTCCCTATTATTAAGGTGTCATCATCCAGCTGTGCTCCCAACAGGGCATTTGCTACGCCAAGTACAGCCTTTCTTGCCTGCCTGCGCTTTGTCATAAAGGTAGTACCCTTGGGCACAAAACCATTTTCAAAGCCATTCATCAGGACCACATCCACTTCCCGCTCAAGAAGTTCTTTGCACTCACAGTTTGTGATTTCACTTACGGTAGTAAAGCAATCTACATAATGCGCAGTCTGTTTCTCTATGGAATGCTTGGCCTGCATATTCAACTCGGCAGCCATTTGATCTCCATTATAAGCAAACAGATAATCGTAAAGAGGCTTGTTGTTTCCCGCTATGGAACGACCGATAGAAGTAGCATGGGTTGTAAAAATGGTAGCAATATGAGGCATTGCCTTTTGCAAATACAACGCTCCGAGCCCTGTCATCCATTCATGCGCCTGATACACTATTTTATCCTGCAATGAAGTGTTAAACTGACAAAAACTTTCCACGACACGACCGGCAGCATAGGAAAACATGGAGGCCTCATCATAATCCCCATACGCATTTATGGAGTCTACTCCAAAATCCTGCCAAGCCTGGAAATAGATCTCATCCTTTTGAGTAAAGAAGGGTTGAAAATCAACCAAGATAACCACAGGGTTCCCCGGCACATTCCATCTTCCCACTCGTATATTCAATTTATCTTGCTCTACAGCATGTTTTTTCCATGCGGCATATAGATTGTCAGAAGGGGTAAATAAAGGGTTTTCCTGCTCCTGTTCAAAATCAGGACCAATAAAGATTATGCGATCATTAAATGTAGATTGAAGAGTATTCGCATGTGTAGAAAGTACTGTATAGATGCCACCTACTTTGTTACAGACTTCCCAGCTCGTCTCAAAAATATAATCAGGAGATAGTATATTTGTGGCCATAATTGCTTATAAACTTAAAAATTCGAAATGCAAAAGTACAACTTTATTCTTATATTATTCTCATTTCTTTCAGAAATATTTATTTTTCATCCTGTTCAGTAGTGTTTTTAAGAGCAAACAATAAGAGAATGTTTCAAATCTAAAGATTCATTTAATTCCCCAATTCCTCATGAATATCAAAACCATTCAATAACAAGTACATATTAGGGAACAGTTCTTTCTGGAAAAGCTGATTCAGCATTGGCAGGTAGCGCCTGTCAATCATCTGGTGACGCAACACATAGAATGATATATCAGCCACACGGGCCGACACCATCGCATCGGCTATTAACTGGGCAGGAACACTGTCAACCACCACATATTCATACTGTTCTTTAAGCAATCCGATCAAAGACTCCCATTTGGGCTTCACCAACAATTCCGACGGGCTGGTAGGAATCATGCCACAAGGCAAAAAGGACAAATTAGAATACCCAGGCACCAGCTGTATTAGTTTATCCACATCCGGATCATCACCGGAAAGGTATGTACTAACTCCATGTTTATGGTCCAGCTCTAATTCTCTCGATTGAGTTGCTTTACGTATATCCGCATCAACAAGTATCACCTTACGCCCGCTTTTCGCGAGTGATATTGCAATATTGCGCGCCGTATACGTCTTCCCTTCATGGGGCAAAGTACTGGTGAAAAATATCACCTTCACGTTCTTGAGTACATAAAACAGCTCGGCACGTATCCGGTTGTATGCCTCATCCTGGCTATCGCCATAAGGAATCATTGTAAATATCCGCAAAAGCGGATATTTACGAAACTCCTTACTGTGACAGATCCGATAATCCATCTTGTCAAAAAAAACAAAGAAAGCTATTGGAGCAAACAACCCGAATCCAAATGCAAAAAGCAGTATATAGAAATATCGGGGGCGTACCGGAGTCGGAGAAAAGTCTGCAGGTTCTATTAAACTGTAATTATTTGCATAAATGGCCCTCTTAATATATACCTCTTCCAGCTTTAGGCGCAAAAGTACCATTGTATTAAGTTTGGCTTTCAACAAACGTTGATCAGAATAGGAACCAGCCAAACGCTGAGGAGCATCTGACAACCCCTTGTTGATTTTTGAAAGTTCGCCATCCATTTTGCGAAGTTGTACCTGCAAAGCATCCAACTCCAGTTCCAAAGAAGCCAGTATTGAACGCCGCAACTGCGCTAACTCATTACGCTTATTATGTAGAACACCGACATCCGTCGAAGCACTCTGACGCAACTTGTCATATACGGCCCATGTGGAGTTGTATCTTCGAATTGAGTTGTAAACGTGCGAGTTCCTGGTATTAAAAAGAGGTAGAACCCCATCCTCAAGTAGGGCGCGTTCTATATAATCACGCAGAGAAAGCACCACTTGCGATTCAGCCTCTATTGCTTCTCTTACATTATCATAGCGTGTATAGTTCCGCCACTCTCCTGCATATGCCGTACGAAAATTAAAAGACCGTGCGTGTATCTTGAAATCAGCATTCCTACTATCCAATTCCCCAATATCATTTTGAAGATTGGCAATACGCCCTTCCAAAAAAGCAATGGTAGCATTAGATACCGTTTCGTACTGCAGGCGGTTATTTCTCAGTATAAAACTATAAAAAGCTTTCAAAAGATCCTGAGCAAATGCAGGATCTTCACTCCAACACCTTATATATAACATATTACTCTCGTCATGTTGACGCACACTGAGCTGATCATCCAACCAGATGCCTAACGAGTCCTGCTCCTCTTCTGTAGCTTTCGGGAAAAGCTCTTCAGCAAACCTTTGATACAATAACGACGAGGATAGCTCTATTAATATATTCTTAATGTGAACATTAGAGCCATCAGTTGACAACTCCAAAAGCCGGTAAGGATCATCTTCTCCCCCCATTCCACGATCCGGCTTTACCTGAAAAAGTAATTGACTTTGATATTTGCGAGGCAGGGAAAAAGCCAACAATGCACCAAGGGATATGGCAAATAAGAGGAAAACCAATATTGGTTTCCATTTCGCCTTAAAGATCTGACAAATGTATAAAAAGGTGATTCTACTACGCATTTTCGAGTGCAAATATAAGCAGAGAAATCTGATGCTGCAAGAAAACATTCCTTATCCTTATAAAATGAATTCAACACAAAATCAGGAGCAAATACGAAGTCTTCTCTTCAATATTATATATAAGCTAACAGAAGCCTTACACCTCTCACCACGAAAGAGTTAAGAAGAACACAGAATAGAGAGGACTGCACCTTTACATTTATTTTCTTAAAAAATGAAACATCCGAGGGCTTCTATTTCACAGAAATTCAGATGTTTCAACCTGTTATCCTCAAAATTGGAATAAAAAAAGCAAAAAACTTTCCAGTTCAGATTATTATCGTACCTTTGGCGCGTATTTGTAAGAATTGAATAGTTTTAGTATTCAGCATGCTTTTCCTCCTGCCTCTCAAAAAGGATGTGGTGATAAGTAAGTCCCGATATTCCGGCTTTCAACCTTATTATACACATTATTTTTTAAAGTTTTTATTTCAATGAACATTTTTGTTTCAAACCTGAGTTACGCACTTAATAGCGAAGACTTAGAAGGATTGTTCGCCCCGTATGGCGAAATTGCGTCAGCAAGAGTAATTATGGACCGTGAAACCGGTCGGTCAAGAGGCTTCGGATTCGTAGAAATGCCTAATGACGAAGAAGGTCAGAAAGCAATTGACGAACTGAACGGAACAGAGCACGACGGTAAAGAAATCAATGTGGCAGTAGCACGTCCTCGCGAAGAACGTCCTTCTTTCGGAGGTAACCGTGGTGGTGGTGGCGGATACCGTCCTCGCAGAGAATTTGACGGCGAACGTCGTGGTGGCGGTGGTTATGGCGACCGTCGTGGTGGCTATGGCGATGACCGTAGAGGTGGAGGAAGATATTAAAAAGCCGCTTTACTACACGTAAAGAAACAGCGCTTAAACTAGTTTTAAGTAGAATAATATCCACATAACAAGCTCCGTATTCCAGGCATTTCTTCAAAGAGAGTGCTAAAAGGAATACGGAGCTTTTCTATTAATCATAATAAGACAAGAAAAAGCCAGCCTCACTTTAGGATTCATAGCACAAGCCTCCACATTCCACTACCCTTTGAAATCCCTTATGGGAAAGGGTTTCGAGGTGGAGACCCATTGTGCGAAGTGCTTCCACAAGATTTCAGAGGCAACAGTGGAACCAGTGGAAGGAGATCAAATACAGCGCTGCATCTAAGGAAACACAGGCCAGAAATAGACAAAACTCAGGCCTGGCTTCTCACAAGCGCAAGGCTGCGTTTCTGGTGCGCACCAGTTCAAAAGTTCATGCGCACCAATCCTTGAACTCGTGCGCACCAGTTTTTAGCATACACCACTTCGCACTTCCACAAAACCGTCTTTCGTGGAAGCATCCACTATTAACAAGGCTCCACCTCGAAACCCTTTCCCATAAGGGATTTCAGAGGGTAGTGGAACGTGGAAGGAGTTTTCATTATTCATTATTGCAAGGCGTGTACTAGGGTGTTCATGCGTTTTTCCTTCCAACCTCCCTGCCTTGAGTGTTGAATTTTTCAACTAAACAGCAAACATCCTGGCTAATAAACCGACGAACTTAAAAGAAAAATCTCCTTTCCGATTAAGCTGAAAATCGCATAAAACAAGCAAAAATGCTTTTTCAACCCATATTACTACTCCTATATAAATAAGACTTCTTCACATGTTGGCTTTTTCAACTTTTATCCTAAAGACAAAGAAATCTGTTAAACTCTATCAAAAAATATTCGATTATTTTAATAACTTATTTGTCAGCATAATATTTATTCCATATATTTGCCACGAAACAAAAAGAAAGCAAAAAATATTTATCTTTCTATTAGATAGATATACA
Organism: Bacteroidaceae bacterium; assembly: GCA_031552405.1. GTDB lineage: Bacteria > Bacteroidota > Bacteroidia > Bacteroidales > Bacteroidaceae > UBA1794. The sequence goes on from JAVBMN010000001.1 coordinate 68,720, forward strand.
CTTGTAAGGTACTAAATAAACGATAAAAAGCTTTCATTTGTAAGTATGAAAAGTGATAAGCTAAACGATACAGGCTCTGTACCTCATTAATTATAATTACATTATGTCGGCAATGGAGCCATTCGACATGTTAGTTATTGTGGATTTATGAACAAATTATTAATGTTATTGGTTTTCCTATGCATACCTATTATTATGCATTCACAGGAAACAACCCGTGGAGAGTTATTGCAGTTATTCCATAGCGCTCAAAAAGCCCAAAAGGAAAATCGTATAGAAGATGCCATAAATACATACGAAAGCATCACTAAAAAGGCTCCAAATCTATGGGAGCCCTATCTGGCTTTGGGAGTATTGTACTCTGTAGATGGTGAATCTCAGAATTTAGACTTGGCAATGCAATTCTACAACAAATACCTGGAACTTACGCCCACTACCGCAAACGACAGCATCAAACAAATAATAAAAATGCTGGAATCAAAAGCTATTGAGGAAGAAAAAGAATCTGAAACCACACCAGAGGCCCTCTCCTCCGAGGTCGACACAGACATCAGCCAAGAGAAAATTGATATATTTAACGAAATACAGAGTTTTTCTAACCAATCGGTCGTTCCGGATTCGAAAGAGGAAACCTCTGACGCCACTATTAAGGAGCCTTCACTAGACATCAAGGAAACTCTCAAAACGCCAATATCCTCAGGAGCAATTTGTAAGGATATCCTAAAAACATTTGAAGGAAAATGGATATCGAACCGCTTCTATGCATCTACCATGATACCAATGTGGGTTTTTGACATTCAAATAGAAAATGATTCTTTGTGCATTAGGATGGAAAGGGGTTCACATCGGTATTCCTCCAATCTATTTCCGCAATATGCAATACCTACCACACTGAATGACAGCACTTATTCATTCAATTTTAACAGGCCGAATGTATGCCAGCCATCCCAGTCGAGCTCATTCATAAAGTATGCAATCACTGAGGTTACTAACCCCAGATACTATTTCTTGCTGGGCGATAAGGAACAAAAATTATCCGAAGAGCAGCTGGAAAAGTTTCAAAAGAAGACCAAAGAACTGAGTGAATCCATGCTCAAGGCACGTGAGCAAAACACAACTCTTACAGGTGCAACCTTTGAAGAGTTTACCCTCGAACGCCTTTCCAATGAGATACTCAAGGCCTCATGCAAAGAAAAAATATCGGTAACAAGCGGACAAAAGCAGGACAATGAAAATGAGTTTGAATGCTACTTCTACAAGATCCCGTCAAGCGCCGCTTTCATAATGATAGGAAACAGTAATACGATAATTACCAACCGTCCAAGGATAAGCGGTTTATCCCATCAGACCCTTGCTGAAATGGCTACACTGTACAAGAAGGACACCCAGAAATTCGCAGAACGTTATGGAAAAGACACTCTTGTCATCAATGCGATCAACGATTTCGACAAACTGGGTTACTTCAAGTGGATGCAAAAGAAGAAAAGTGTCAATACGGTTAGCGTCATTGGCAAAACAATATTGTCTACAGCCATGGGGCTTACCGGGGTATTCGGAATGGGATTCAGCAATCAGCTTGTCAACTCTTTAGGACAAATGTTATTTAAAAACAGCCGTGAATCTATAGAAAATATTGCCGACAACTATGCAGAAGAGCTAAAGATAAACCCCTACGACTGGAACAGCAAGATGTACAATGTATTCTACAGCAAGTACTTCAAAGCAGATTCAAAATTCCAAATGAAACCTGTAATAGATGCTCAACAAGCACCCTAAGAATCATTAAAAGAGAAACAAGATGAAACTGCTTGCAACAATCACAAGCATTTTGCTATCCTGGGGAACGCTTTCTGCGCAAAAGATCACTCCCGCTACGCATGAAATAGGCGATTTGCTACGCATATTGCCTACAGAATGCCTGGTTGACAGGGATACGATCCTCCCATGCCCACAGGTCAGTTTCGGTAAATTGTTGGTAATGAAATACAATGAAAGCCACCAACTTGCCCATCTTGGAATTTCACTATTCAGCCCTTCCACGAAGGAAATGATAAATCTCCCTGTCTGCAACTTCCTTGAGCGACTCTTATTAGAAATAGCTATAACAAAGGATCGCAACAGCATAAAAGAGAAATTGAAGAGAAACCAAATAAGACTTCAATGGAATGAGGCTGATTTTGGCACACGTAACTTCACCTCCATCAAACCATTACTGGTAGAATTAGAGGATCCGGCACAATTTGTATTAAACTGGGATTCAGTTGGATACACCGCCATATGGAGATATGGAAATACCCAGAATGTCTTTACCATTACCTTCCCGGCAAGCAGAGAGCTGGTACTTGGTACCAACAAAAAAGAATCGGACGAACTGCTTAGCAAGCAACTCCAGCACTCCAAAGGGATAAAATACACCCCCGAAACAGATGTGGTATCCCCTCAAAACCTGTACCGAACCTCTGATCCTGCACTTTTTATAAAGAAAGGAAACACGTTTATGTACCCGATAGTAAACAGCAACATCTATTACAAGGAAACCGGAAAGGGGTATACACAGATCTACGAAACGAGCTACCCTTTCGAGTCTTTGTCCAACTGCTTTCTTGGAAACAGGACAGACTATCTTTTAAAACTGCATATCAACCACCGAATGTATGGAAACTTCTCCCCCGAATTTGAGATGGGATTGGCCGACTTTGTGCACTTCTTCCGGAAAGAATTTGATATCTATACCGCGTTTGACAAAACAGATACAGACCCTGTCAAGCTGACGGTTATACTACAGAACAAGCAACTCAATTACATCCACATGCTACTGATACAAGCCCCTAAGGCTTTCCTCTTTCAACAGGGAGGAGTGCTTTCTGCCAATTTCTACAGTAACATACCTCAGCATTATGTAAAAAGCCTGTTTGGAGAATTTATAAATGACTAATAATAAACTTTCAGCACATGAGAAGAACATTTTTTGTAATACTATTTAGCATCGGGTGTATAAATGGAAACCTGTATGCCCAGCTTGAGAAAACCCGCCTCATCCTCAGCGAAGGCATGAACGATCCCCTCCTAAAAGTCAAGGTAGAGGCTAATGTTTCCACTTTCTTCGAAGCATGCAACAAAGCAGTAATGGACGGAAAGAAACCAGACCTTGCATCGGAATACTTCACAAAAGAAGGAAAGCTGCAATTATCTACACTTTGGAAAAGTGGAGCAATGGCTTTTTCATTGTCAGAAATAACAGAGAAATGCATAGCCCGGCAATCCGGAGGTTTTCAAATACGAAACATCCCTGTAAAATTGATGGACGCTCCAGTGGACAGACAAGACAATGAACTGGTTGTCAACCTTACCAATGAAGGAAAGATAGAAGGAGTGTACATCGCCATTGAGGAGCAACGCTACTTAGACTTACTCAGTTCCACCGTATCTGTGGCCGACTTCAACCGTCGCCAGGTAGTGATTGACTTTGTGGAGAACTTCCGCACTGCTTACAACCTGAAAGACATGAAATACCTGGAAAAGGTATTCAGTGACAAAGCGCTCATCATCGTGGGAAGAGTGATCAAAGAAGTTAATAGCCCGGAAAAAACCTTTAAGGCTATCAATCCGGAGAAGGTAGTATACCGGGTACAAACCAAACAACAATATATGCTGGGGTTAAAGCAAACCTTTACGCGGAATAAATACATCGATGTAAAGTTTAGCGAAGTCAAGATCCTACGCCACCCGCAGCATGAAAAGATATATGGTGTAACTCTGAAACAAGACTGGGGTTCCTCTACCTATAATGACACTGGCTATGTATTCCTGGCTATTGATTTCAGGGATGAAAACCAGCCCTTGATCCATGTACGCACCTGGCAGCCGGCTGAATATAACAACAAACCTATACCAAGGGATGAAATATTCAAGGTAACCGACTTTAATTTTCAAAACAATCTATAAACAACTAAATTCTTTAAAGTATGAGTAGAATTACCTACCTATTCGCATTCTGCCTTTTGTTGGCCAGTGGACAGGCCTTCGCCCAAAAGCTATTGGTCCAATACGACCGAACCGAGCCCAATAGTATCTTTGCAGACAAAGACATGCAGATTGAAAACTCCGGAGGCTCCCAAGCTGGTGTTGTCATTTCATGCCCAGACTCGTTGCGGCTCAGCTTTAAATGTCCAGGGATGACCGTATATACCCGCAGGCACATAGAAGGCGACTCAGTCTACTACCTCCGATTCATTGTGGGTGAATACAAGGGAGTTGACTATACTTCGCAAAAGCTTGAAGTATCTTCTCCCGGCTACTTTCCGCTTAAAATGCCTCTAAACCTGCAACCCAGTGAATCCAAACAATTCTTTGTATGTGATTCAAAAGTGGGTGTAGGATGCTACTACCGCTACCGTGATGAAGGACAAGACCTGTTCCGCAAAGCCATGTATGAAGAAGCTAAAGGAAAGTACAAGCTGGCTCTGGAGTGCCCCGATTTTGTGCCTGACTCTGAGGTGGAACGCAGAATCTATCAGATAGACTCTATTCTAAACTGGCGCAAAATGGCCGATCTGAATTTCGACCTGCTGGATTACAGAGCTGCATACTCAGGCTATTTCAAGATCTTCTCCATAAATGACGCAGACCGCTACGTGGCCAACCGCATGGCCGAAAGCCAGAAGAAACTGAATGAAGACTGTTATGTATGCTACGATAAAGCAGAAAACTACTTCAAAGAGAAAAACTATGAAAAGGCCAAGGAACTATACACCCGCATGATTGCCCAAGGTTGCCCACAAACCCTTGATGCCAACTCAAGGCTGATAATGATCAACGACCTGGACGAAAGTAACAGGCAGCGTGCCAGCGTACTTACTTATGAATATCAAAAAGATACCCCCATCGGATTTTCATACGGAAAATACAAAGATCACAAAAGTGGAGGATACTTTACTCTGCGCATAAACAAAGATGTATTTGAAGCAATGCGCTCTAATACCGACTCCATTACAAAACCGGAAGTAAATGTCTCTTTTGGCTGGACTATAAAGATCATCAAACCCCTTTGGATCTTCTTTGGCCCTGGATATACCGGAGTTGGACAATATGAACCCAAAGAACTGGATGAAAATAAAACTACAGGTAACCCTTCCGAAGATGAGAAGTTAACCCTGAATATAAAGAGCGCTATTTCACCCGAGATAGGCCTCATGGTAAAACTTAGCTCTAAGAAACTACGCTGTGGATTGGCTCTGCGCTATACATTCCAGTACCGATTTGCCTTAGAAAAAGAATCGGAGAGTTATATCGGGAAAACCCAAAATGTACTAGGTATCGGTATCTGCTTCTAACATTACCTTTTTAAACGTAAAACATATTACCCCGCAATCTTTATGGAAGGGTTTACCCTATTCACCTATCTTTAAACAACTATCATTGTGCAGTTCGTGGGTGGACCCTTCCTTTTTACTTTCCATAGAATTCATTGCAAATCCGAACTTCCCGGATTATCTTTCTATCAAGAGCAATCAGAAGCTTGCTCTTGATAAAAGATAGGTTTCCCCTCTTACCAATCCCCAACGGAGAAAAAAAACTTCAAATTCTTGTGGCGTATCCGAATAATCTATAAATTTGTGCAGAAATCACTGATATATAGAAATACAGAATCGCCATGTCAATAAATAAAGTAATACTAATCGGCAATGTAGGGAAAGATCCCGAAGTGAGATACTTGGACTCAGGAGTGGCAATAGCCAGTTTTCCTTTGGCCACTTCCGAGCGTGGATATACTTTGCAAAATGGCACTCAGGTACCTGAACGTACCGACTGGCACAATATTGTATTGTGGAGAGGGTTGGCTGAAGTTGCCGAAAAATATGTGCATAAAGGTGATAAACTTTATATAGAAGGAAAGATACGCACCCGTTCATATGCCGACCAGACAGGGGCGCAACGATACATTACCGAGATATTTGCCGAAAACATGGAGATGCTTAGCGGTAAGCCACAAAATCAAGGAGGAGTGCAACCGGCGCAACCACAACCAGCTGCCCCCGCACAACCGCAAAGCGCCCCCTCTTCGCAACCCTATGCAGCACCTACGGCACCACAAGGAGGTGATGATGACCTCCCCTTTTAAGCGAATCATCCAAATAGAATATTAATTTAGAACACATCTTGGACTCAGACGATTATTTATCCCTTTCAGGGGTTATTCAAAATATACAGTTTGAAGCACCTACTACAGGGGCTATAGTGGCGTTATCCTGCGCCATTGTGTTACTTTTGCTATCTGCATTTGCATCTGCATCAGAGATTGCATTCTTTTCATTGACACCGTCCGACTTAAAGGCCGTGGAGGAAGATGAGCATCCTTCGGACTCATTCATCCGCAGACTATTGGAAAAGAGCGAGAAATTGTTGGCCACTATACTAATAACCAACAACTTTGTAAACGTAACCATCATTATGCTTCTGAACTACTTTGTGATGAAAACGGTATCATTTGCCTCGGAGGTGACTGAATTTGTGATCATTACAATACTGCTGTCGTTCCTGCTGTTACTCTTTGGCGAGGTTATGCCTAAAATATACTCAGCCCATCAGACTTTGCGTTTCTCGCGAATGGCAGCTCCGGCTTGGGGTCTGCTTGAAATGCTGTTCTCACCTATTTCATATGCGTTGGTACGCTCCACTTCCTTTATGAACCGACACTTTGCACGCAAGCACCGCGCACTGTCAATGGACGAGCTCAGCCAAGCTTTGGAGATGACCGACCAGAATGAACTGAAAGAAGAAAACAAAATTCTGAAAGGTATTATCCGCTTTGGTGACGAAACAGCCAAGGAGGTAATGACTCCCAGAGTAGATGTGGTTTCAATCAATGTAAAAAGCGACTTCCGGGTAGTAGTACAAACCGTCATTGACAACGTGTACTCCCGAATGCCTGTGTGGAGCGGGAATATGGATAAGATAGTAGGTATACTGTATATCAAAGACTTACTCCCCCACCTCAAAAAGCCGGATAATTTCCGTTGGCAGTCCTTGGTACGTCCTGCTTACTTTGTGCCGGAAACAAAAATGATCGATGATCTGCTGGGAGAATTTCAAAGTAACAAGGTGCACATAGCCGTTGTAGTAGATGAATTCGGAGGCACCTCGGGCATCATCACTATGGAAGATATCATCGAAGAAATCGTAGGAGAAATCCGCGACGAATACGATGAAGAAGAAAAACACATCATCCAAACAAGCCCTTCTACCTTCATCATAGAAGGCAAAACACTGCTTACCGATTTCTACCAGGCCACCAACCTTGACTCCGACACTTTTGAGGAGATACAAGCCGAGGCGGATACCGTAGCCGGAATGCTGCTGGAGCTAAAAGGCGAATTCCCTAAGCTTCACGAATCCATTGCATACAAGAACTACAAGTTCGAGATATTGGGGATGGATGAGCGTCGCATCACCAAGGTGAAATTTACGATAACAGACGATGAGCAGCCGGAATAGAAATAATTATATACGTAAGATATTCCCTTGGGTAGCCTCACTGGTACTCTTGGCGTTGCTGCTATTGTGCACGGCTTGCCCTTCCCGACAAAACGAACAAGCAGGAAGTGCGGCACGAAAGTATATGTCAACTACGGATACCCTGCCCTTTTCTTTCTCCATCCCGACTGAAAGCAAGCTCCTACTGGCTGAGGCTCCCCAGCAAGAAAGAGTCTTTGCGGATGTAGTGTTTCCGGCCGAAAAAGCCCGGCTATACTGTACCTACCATGTTATCACCCCCGAAGAATTTTCAACATCCGCCGAAGAAAGCCGGAAACTTGTATATTTCCATTCCACAAAAGCTGAGGCGATTGAAGAAGATTTTTACGAGAACCCAGCAGGAAGAGTGTACGGAATCCTGTACACTCTAAAAGGAAATGTAGCCACCCCAGTTCAGTTCTCATTGACAGATAGCATATCTTATTTTTTCCATGCTTCCCTCTATTTCGACGAGGGGGAATCTAAGCCTGAGAAGGGTGATACATTACGCATATTAAATACTGATTTAAAGAAACTTATGGAGACATTCCAGAACTCTCATTATAGCTCTCACTAAAACAAATGGCTGTATTATCATTTCATAAAGAAGAACGTTGGAAACTAGGTATCTGGCAGATAGAAGAAACCATCGAAGAACTGTTAGAGTTGCTTCCTGCCGAGATGAACTACTCCATACAAGTCATGCAATTCACCTCGCCCGTACGACGACGTGAATGGCTAGCCGCCCGTGTGCTTCTGCAGGAAATGTGTGGAGAACACAAAGAGATTGTATATAGCGAAAGCCATCATCCCTACCTTTCCGATGGGTCATACCGCCTCAGCATCTCACACACGAAAGGCTATGTAGCCGTGATGCTGAGCCGTAATTATGAAGTAGGTGTGGATATTGAATATATCTCGGGAAGAGTAAGGCATCTACGTCACCGGTTTCTGAGCCACGAAGAGAATAAGATGATTTCTACCGACAGGGAGCTGGAACATCTGCTGATATGCTGGTGCACCAAAGAAACACTATATAAGCTATTGGACAAGATCGGAGTGCATTTCTCCTATGACCTCAAAATCCATCCCTTTCAGCTAATGGGATACAGAGGCACTTTGCAGGCGCAGGAACTACTGACCAGTAAGCAACATATTTACGCGGTCAATTATCTGGTCACGAAACAATACATCGTAACCTGCTCCATTCAATAACAACGCCTTACAGGGGCAAATCCCATACGCTTTACACATAAATAAATCCCTCCTTTCCTTGTGGAGTTTCGGGGGATAAAGTATCTTTGCACGCATATTTTTATTATCCATTATACTAACGGAACCGCAATATGCCAACAATCTCTTTTCGAGGCACCGATATGCCCGCTTCCCCCATTCGTAAGCTTGCTCCACTTTCCGATGCCGCCAAGCAGAAAGGTATTAAAGTATATCACTTGAATATCGGCCAGCCCGATCTTCCCACTCCTCCGCAAGCCATAGAGGCTATCCGCAATATTGACTTGAAAGTGCTGGAGTACAGCCCCAGCGGTGGATACCAGAGTTTGCGCGAGAAGCTGACCACATACTATGCCAAGTTTAACATACAGCTTACCGCTGAGGATATTATCGTAACTACCGGAGGCTCTGAGGCCGTATTATTCGCCTTCATGTCATGTCTGAACCCGGGTGATGAGATCATCGTTCCCGAGCCGGCATACGCCAATTACATGGCCTTCGCCATCTCTGCCGGAGCAAAGATCCGTACTGTGGCCACTACAATCGAAGAAGGATTCGCACTGCCCAAAGTTGAGAAATTCGAAGAACTTATTAACGAACGTACTAAGGGAATCCTGATTTGTAATCCCAACAACCCCACCGGATACCTCTATAGTCGTAAGGAAATGAACCGCATCCGCGATTTAGTAAAGAAGTACGACCTGTTCCTTTTCTCGGACGAGGTGTACCGTGAGTTCATATATACCGGATCACCCTATATCTCTGCCTGCCACCTGGAAGGCATCGAGAACAATGTAGTACTGATCGACTCCGTATCCAAACGTTACTCAGAATGCGGTATCCGTATCGGTGCCCTGATTACAAAAAACAAAGAGGTTCGCAATGCCGTAATGAAGTTTTGTCAGGCTCGCCTCAGCCCCCCACTCATTGGCCAGATAGTAGCCGAAGCCTCCATTGATACGCCGGAAGAATATATGCGCGAAACATACGATGAATATGTAGAACGGCGCAAATGCCTCATCGATGGGTTGAACCGTATCCCCGGGGTATACTCCCCCATCCCCATGGGCGCTTTCTATACAGTGGCCAAACTGCCGGTGGACGACAGCGATAAGTTCTGCGCCTGGTGTCTTTCCGACTTCAATTATGAAGGCGAGACTGTATTCATGGCACCAGCTTCAGGCTTCTATACTACCCCCGGTTCCGGGTACAACGAAGTACGTATTGCCTACGTGCTTAATAAGAAAGACCTTACCCGTGCACTCTTCATTCTGGGCAAAGCCCTTGAAGCCTATCCGGGACGCGTGATAGAATAAAAAGTATCACCCATGAACTTATCCCTCTTTCTTGCCCGACGCATGAATGGTAGCGGAGACAATGCTGAGCGCATCTCCAAACCTGCTGTACGGATAGCCACACTTGGAGTGGCTATCGGCGTTTTGGTCATGGTATTAGCTGTGGCCATTGTAGTGGGATTCAAGAAGGAGATACGGAATAAGATTACGGGGTTCGGTGCTCACATACAGATAAGTGATTACAGCTCAGGCCAGTCATTGCAGCAAAGTCCTATTGTATGCAGCGACTCTATGCGCCACGCCCTTTCCCTCCAACCTGGTGTACAGCATATACAACGGTATTCTACCACAGCAGGAATTATCATGGCGGGCGAAGCCTTTCAGGGAACAGTCCTCAAAGGTCTGGCGCAGGAATATGATACCACCTTCCTACACAACTGCCTGGTTGGAGGTCGCCTACCAATATTCTCTGATTCCATAGCCGGAAATGAGCTATTGGTTTCCAAAACGATTGCCGATAAACTACATCTGAAAGTAGGCGACCGCGTATTTACCTATTTCATAAGCAACAAAGTACGCGCCCGGCGATTCACTGTAACAGGTATCTACCGTACCAACTTCTCGGAATTCGATAACCTGTTGCTCCTTACCGACCTTTATACGGTAAACCGCCTGAATCAGTGGAATACGGATCAGGTAACCGGTATTGAGATTGCAGTTACAGACTATGACTTTCTGACCCCTATTACAGCCAATCTCGCCTATAATCTGGACCGCAAACAAGACGGGCGTGGCGGCGTATATCGCGTGCTGAATGTAGAACAACTTAATCCCAGCCTCTTCGCCTGGCTGGGCCTGCTCGATATGAATGTATGGGTGATATTCATCCTTATGCTAGGCATTGCCGGTTTCACCATGATTTCGGGCCTGCTCATTATTATCTTGGAACGTACTCGCATGATCGGAATTCTTAAAGCGCTCGGTGCTCCCAACCATGTGATACGCAAAACATTCCTCTACCTCTCCCTCTTCCTTGTCGGAAAAGGCATCCTATTCGGCAATATAGTCGCACTGGCCCTCTACTTCATCCAGTTATACTGGGCACCTTTCAAACTAGATCAGGACACCTATTACATAGACCATGTACCCGTAAGCATGAACTGGTGGCTCTACCTTGCGCTCAATGTCGCCACCTTCCTCATCTCCATGTTCATGCTCATCGGCCCCTCCTATCTCATCTCCAAGATCAGCCCGGTGAAGTCTATCCGCTACGAATAATTATCCCGCTTTCTTTCTATTTGTCTGAAGAGAATGGAATAACTGGATACCAGTAAAGAAGAAGAGAGATGTTTTGAAAGGAACTTCTCCCAACGAGCAGCACGTTTTATACATGCAGATAAAGAAAAGAAGAAATCGTATACACAAAAAAGAAGAGGCCAGACCTACTGCTACCCAATCCTGTATAAGAAAGCCATAAAGAAGCAAAGCATTAGCAGTCAGGAGGAAAAAGATACGTGAAAACGCTTCTACATTCCAAACAAACGGCTGGGATCCTTTCAACAAACGATAAGTTTCATGCCGCTGGCATTGTTCACGCTTCCATTTACGGGGAGTGGGAAGCGTAGAAAGTTCCACGATAGACTCGGGAGACAATGCCACACGGGTATTATTCCTATTGGCCACCCTATTGAGAAATAGGTCATCTTCTCCCCGTTTCATATAAAGGTATCCGGAAAAGCCCTGATTCTCAAAAAATAAGTTTTTACGATACGCCAAGTTTCTTCCATACCCCATGTAAGGTGTTCGTGCAAGGGCAGAGACCAGAAAACGGAACTGTCCCCATAAATTTATTAGGCGTATACTAGTGGCAAACAGCCCTTTTGCCTTGGAAAATTTACTATACCCCAGCACCACATCCACCGAAGGTGAGAAATGAAAGGCCATATTCTTCAACCACAGTGAGCTACAGGGCGTATAACCCGGCTCAGTAAATACTACCCACTCATATTTTGAAGCTTTAATACCTAATGAAAGGGATAGCTTCTTGTTACTCGGATTGCGCGAAGAATCAGGAATAAATGTATGGTGAAGATGGGGATACTTCTGCGACAATGTAATCAACAGGTCCTCCGTATTATCTTTGGAGATATTATTAATCACAATTACCTCAAACTCCGGGTAATCCTGTTCCAAGATAGCGGGAAGCTGATGCTCCAGTAAATCTCCCTCATTGTGTGCGGCTATTACAACAGTCAAGGGAGGAAACACTCCCTTGACATCAACTTCAACTGCCATATTATCCACCGAAGAAGCAGTTGCATATCGAGACAACTTACTGCACCGTATGAAATAATACAGTTGGATAAAGAATAAAAATAGCACTATTCCGGCAGCAACGATAACCGGAAACGGAAGAGAGAGATAGGTCATAAAGATCAGAAGTCTTCACTCATATAGCCTATGGGAAGAGCACGACAGTTATAAGCCGATGCCATAATCTCTCCATATGCTCCAGCAGAGCGTAAGGCTAGTAAGTCGCCACGACGTGCCTCATTGATATCAATAGCCTTCCCAAACACATCACTGCTCTCACAAATCGGCCCCACCACATCATATGTGGCAACCGTTTCGTCAGAAGTAATATTCTCTATCTGATGGTAAGCCTGGTAGAGAGCCGGACGAATCAGATCCGTCATACCGGCATCAAGAATTACAAACTGCTTGTTAGTACCCTGCTTTACATACAGCACCTTGCTGATAAGGCTGCCACATTGTCCCACGATACTACGACCCAATTCAAAATGAAGCGTTTGCCCTGGGCGCAACTTCAGATGTTTATAGAAGGTAGAGAAGTAAGAAGCAAAATCAGGAACAGGCAATTCATTCGGATGCTCGTAATCAATACCCAAGCCACCACCCACATTGATGTGTTCCAGCCTGATATTAAGACGCTCTACCTGCTCCTGCAACTGATTCACCCGGTTACAAAGTGCAGCAAAATCACCCATTTCCAAGATCTGTGATCCTATATGAAAATGCAGTCCGATAGCTTTCACATGGCTCATTCCGGCAGCCTGCTCAAGCACACTCTCCATATCTTCCAGGGCTATACCAAACTTATTCTCAGCCAGTCCTGTAGTAATGTGAGCATGTGTATGTGCACCAATATTAGGATTTATGCGAAAAGCCACCTGCGCAGTTTTCCCTTTTCGAGCAGCCAACTCGTTAATAATCTCCAGTTCGGGGATAGACTCTACATTGAAACAGAAAATATCATGGTCTAGTCCCAATTCTATTTCCCAATCGCTCTTTCCCACACCGGCATATACGATCTTCCCGGCAGGAAACCCAGCAGCAAGTGCAGCACGGATCTCTCCTCCACTCACACAGTCTGCTCCCAGCCCCTTTGCCGAAATCATCCGAAGAATCTTTGGATTGGCATTTGCCTTTACCGCATAATGCACAATAAAGCCCTCATACTTTCCGGCTTCCTGGTGTACACAGTCCAATGTATCACGCAGAATCGCAGAATCATAATAATAGAAGGGTGTTTCCTGTTGACGAAACTTATCTATCGGGAATGTACCTTTCATCCGTTTTGCTTTTTTAATATGAGATTATTACTGCAAATAGTACATTATTTATTAAACAATGTATCACTCAAAGCCTGGAGAGCCGCTTTCTTATCGCTCTCACGGATGAGCACAGAGATGTTATAGTTGCTTCCTCCATACGATACCATGCGGATAGGAATATTCTTAAACGCCTTGAGCGCCAATGATTCAAAACCTACATTCTCCCATTCCAGATCACCCACGATACAGATAATACACATACCCTCATCAACTGTTACTGTACCGTATTTCTTCAGATCGTTCAGGATACCGGGCAATTGCTTTGTGTTATCAATTGTCACAGAGATACCTACTTCCGAAGTACATACCATATCAATAGAGGTGTGATAGCTTTCAAATATCTCGAATACCTTACGCAGGAACCCGTGAGCCAACAGCATACGGCTGGATTTAATCTTGATCGCTGTAATATTCTCCTTGGCAGCTACCGCCTTGATCTTATGGTGCTCTGTCTCATTGCTGATCAGCGTACCAGGAGCAGAAGGATCCATAGTATTAAGCAGGCGCACGGGAATATTCTCAAACTTGGCCGGCTGAATGCAAGTAGGATGTAAGATCTTAGCACCGAAGTAAGCCAACTCGGCAGCCTCTTCAAAGTGCAACTGACGCACTGGAGCAGTCTTATCCACAATACGCGGGTCATTGTTGTGCATTCCGTCAATGTCCGTCCAGATCTGAATTTCCGCCGCATGAACTGCAGCACCCACAAGAGATGCAGTATAATCACTTCCTCCACGTTGCAGGTTATCAATTTCACCATATGCATTACGACAGATGAAACCCTGGGTAATATAGATATCGGCCTCAGGAGTGTTCTTCAACAAAAGCTGCAACTTCTCCTGGATATAGCCTGGGTCAGGTTCGCCGTTTTTGTCGGTACGCATGTATTCAAGAGCAGGGAGAAGTTCAGCCTTCACTCCGATCTCTTTCAGGTAAAGTGTGACCATATTGGTAGACATCAGCTCGCCCTGAGCCAACACAATCTTTTCAGTAAAGAGCGTGAACAAGCCTTTGGTAAGAGAGCGCAATGTATTGAAGATCTCTTTCAAAACCGCATTTGCGCTTGCCTTATACTCTACACTGGAATAAAGCTCTTCCACATGGTCTTTGTATTTCTTTTCAAGGCGATTGATAATTTCACTCGCCCCTTCAGGGTTTTTCTTATACAGATAGTCTGAGATCTCCACCAAGGTATTGGTGGTACCAGACATGGCCGACAAGACTACAATCTTCTTCTCGCCATCATTAATAAGGTTTACCACCCCCTTCATGCGCTGGGCCGAACCTACGGATGTGCCGCCAAACTTTAAGACTTTCATTGCTATATTATTTGTTAATGGGTTACTATTATTATTTCGTTTCTTCACGAAGTTCTCCATCCAGAGGAGCAGCTTCCGGTTCATCCGTGGATACAGACTCTACCGCTTCTATGGCTTCGGCCACTTCCAGTCTTTGTACGGCCAACTCATGGTTCTCACACCGCAAAACCACCCCGGGGAATTCAGTCACCCAGCCTGGATTGTGGGTACTCATTATTACGGTAGTACCTTCCTTGCAGATGGTATAAAGTAGTTCTATGATATTGCGTCCTGTTTCCGGATCCAGATTACCAGTCGGCTCATCCGCCAGTATCAGTTCGGGCGAATTCAGCAGTGCGCGGGCTATTACGATACGTTGTTGCTCTCCTCCAGACAGCTCGCTGGGGAACTTATATCCTTTGCTTTCCATTCCCACATGCTGCAATACCTCATCAATGCGTGCATGTATGGCTACTGCATCTTTCCATCCGGTAGCACGGAGCACAAAGTAAAGATTATCATATACGGAACGGTCCGTGAGTAGTTGAAAGTCTTGAAACACAATCCCCAACTTACGTCGTAAGGGCGGAATATGTTTCTTCTTCAACTTACGCATCGGATATCCCATTACGGACGCCTCGCCTTGTACAATATCAAGCTCGGCATAGAACGTTTTGAGCAACGAGGTCTTTCCTGAACCTACCTTACCCATAATATAGATAAACTCACCTTTGCGAACTTCAAGGTTCACATTACGGAGCACAGTAAGCTCTTCCTGCTTGATTTCTACGTCCTGATAACGAATAAGCGGTTCGTCCATAATATTCTTGTTTTAGAAATAGTTCTTTCCACACTCCACACAGGGAGACAGGGTACTTATTCTTTATGTCTTGACTTCAACTCCTTCGCCAGGTCTTCAATGCGATATCCTTTCGAGGTAAGAAGTACGATGAGGTGATAGATAAGATCGGATGCTTCATACAGAAATCCGCCATCCGTGCCATTAGTGGCCTCTATCACGGTTTCCACGGCCTCCTCTCCTACTTTCTGCGCCATGCGGTTTACACCAGACTGGAAAAGCGAGGTAGTGTACGACTTTTCCGGCATTTCTTTGAAACGCTTGTCGATAAAATCCTGCAGGTAGCTTAGGAAAAGGATGTCTTGAGAGTTTTCCTCATTCCAGCAGGTATCGGCTCCGGTATGGCATACAGGCCCCACGGGGATTGCTTTGATCAACAAAGTATCCTTGTCGCAATCCACAGCTATAGATACTACATTCAGGTAGTTTCCGCTCGTTTCTCCCTTTGTCCACAAACATTGGCGGGTACGACTGTAAAAGGTTACTTTCTTGGTTTCCATGGTCTTCTGATACGCCTCTTCGTTCATGAAGCCCAGCATCAACACTTTGGATGTATAGCTATCCTGAATAATGGCAGGTATCAACCCCTCTGCTTTATTAAAATCCAGTTCCATTTTATCAATATTGTTATTTAATTACTTTCTGTTACTATAAGTAGCATCTTATAAACGCACGGGGATACCCTTGTTGTTCAGATATTCTTTAAGCTCTCTGATCTTTATCTCACCGAAGTGAAACACGCTGGCGGCCAGTGCGGCATCCGCTTTTCCTTTATCAAAGGCATCATAGAAATGCTCCATCTTTCCGGCACCTCCTGAGGCAATCACGGGGATGGGCAACTCTTCGCTCAAGCGTGCCAGGGCTTCATTGGGGTATCCGGTCTTCACGCCGTCATGGTCCATACTGGTAAAAAGAATCTCACCTGCACCACGATCGGCTGCTTCGCGCGCCCAGTCGAAGAGGGTTTTCTCCGTTTCGATGCGCCCTCCATTCAGAAAACACTTCCATCCTTCGGCAGTTTCCTTGGCATCAATGGCGCACACACATACCTGTGAGCCGAAATGGCTGGCAATCTCATTGATGAGATTCGGGTTACGGATGGCGGCAGAGTTAATAGATACTTTGTCTGCACCGGCGGCAAGGAGACGCTCCACATCCGCCAGTTCATAAATCCCTCCCCCTACGGTAAAAGGTATATTCAGATTGGCAGCTACACGCTCCACCAGGTCGGTAAAGGTTTTACGACCTTCATGAGTGGCGGCGATATCCAGGAATACCAGTTCATCGGCCCCCTGATCGCTGTAAGCTTTGCCCAATTCCACCGGATCGCCGGCAGCACGAAGATTCACGAAGTTTGTACCTTTTACGGTCATTCCGTCTTTAATATCCAGACAGGGTATAATGCGTTTTGCTAACATATATGCGATATTTAATTGTAAAATTGTTCCAAATCCTTTAGATTGATCTTTCCTTCGTAGATGGCTTTTCCGAAGATTACAGCAGGAATACCAACCTCTTGCAAGGCAAAGATGTCATCCAGATGACTCACCCCTCCGCTTGCAATGAGATGCAGTGCGGGATGAAGGTCCATGATCTCCCCATAAAGTTCAGTATTAGGACCTTGCAGCATACCGTCACGATCAATATCCGTACAGATCACCTTACGGATACCTTGCCCATCCACATACTCTTTCAAGAAAGGGAAAAGCTCCAGCGAAGTACCATCTTTCCATCCGTTTACAGCAATCTTACGGTCTTTGGCATCGGCACCAAGAATAATCTTATCCGCCCCATAGCGGGTTATCCATTGGATGAATATTCCCGGATTCTTCACAGCTATGCTTCCTCCCGTTACCATGCTTGCACCGCTTTCAAAAGCGATACGCAGATCTTCGTCTGTCTTCAAGCCACCTCCGAAGTCTATGGTAAGACTTGTTTGCGTAGCGATGGACTCTAACACTTTATAGTTAACAATATGTTGCGAGGCTGCCCCGTCCAAGTCTACCACATGCAAACGCTGAATTCCGTGTGCCTCAAACTCACGGGCTACTTCCAGCGGATGCTCATTATACACCTTCTTACTTTCATATACTCCTTTGGAAAGGCGTACGCACTTTCCGTCGATGATGTCTATGGCGGGTATTATCTCAATCATTCCTACTCTGTCAGGTTTAAAAAGTTACGTAATATTGTTTCGCCCACGGTACCGCTTTTTTCCGGGTGGAATTGGGTGGCGTAAAAATTATCTTTATGAAGCGAAGCGCTGAAGGGTTGAATATAGTCCGTTGTAGCAGCAGTATGCACACACACCGGCACATAGTAGCTATGTACAAAATATGCGTATTCCGGATGCAAAGGATTGAAGCCCTTGTAAAGCTCACCTTTCAGCTCTTGTAATGTATTCCATCCCATGTGTGGTACCTTCTCTTCATGGCAGTGAGGATGAAAGAGGCGCACATCCGCATCAAACACTCCCAGACCCTCTACATTCCCTTCCTCCGAATGGCGGCACATCAGCTGCATTCCCAGACAAATGCCCAGTACCGGCTGACGCAAATCACGTATCACCGCATCCAGCCCTTCCGCCCGAAGGTGTTGCATTGTAAAAGAAGCTTCGCCCACTCCAGGAAAGATTACCCGGTCTGCAGCACGCAGTTTTTCCTTATCTGCTGTAATTTCAGCCTGTACTCCCAAACGCTTTAGAGCATAATCTACGGAGTATATGTTTCCGGCATTGTATTTTACAATCGCTACATTCATTCGCAGGAAAAGGGATTAGCTGAATATTACGGTTTTGTTTTTATATACCAATATCTTACGTTCTATATTCTTCAGTACGGCGCGTGAAAGGACTATTTTTTCCAAGTCTCTTCCCTTGACAACCAAGTCTTCCGGACTATCCTTATGGGTAATATGCACCACATCCTGTTCGATGATAGGCCCTGCATCCAGTTCACTGGTTACATAATGACTGGTAGCACCAATAATCTTCACCCCACGCTGAAAAGCCTGATGATAAGGTTTTGCTCCCACAAACGCAGGGAGGAAAGAGTGGTGGATATTGATGATTCGGTTGGGATATGCAGCAATCATCTGATCGCTGATCACCTGCATGTATCGTGCCAGTACAATGGTAGAGATATTATGCTCACGCAGCAACTCCATTTCCTTTTCCTCCTGCTCAGCTTTATTTTCCTTAGTAATAGGAAAGAGGTGGAAAGGTATGTCAAAACGTTCAGCTACATGCTGCAAATCGGGATGGTTACTGATTATCAATGGAATCTCCACGTTCCACTCGCCAGCCGTATAGCGGGCCAGCATATCAAACAAGCAGTGCGACATTTTGGAAACGAAGATGGCCATACGGGGTTTTTCATCACCAAAATAGAGTTTAAAAGCCATGTCGTACTTCTGCGCATAAAGAGTCGAGAAATAATCGTATATTTTCTCTTTAGGAATAAAAAAGTTCTCCAATTCCCACTCGATACGCATAAAGAAGATGTTCTCCAAACGATCTACATACTGGTCCAAATATACGATATTTCCCTTATTAATGGTAATAAAGTTAGTGACCTCCGCCAAGATACCGGGCCGGTCAGGACAGTGCAACAGTAATTGGGCAGTATTTTTGTTCGATTGCATAATGATTACTCTATTTAAAACCGTTGCAAAAGTAGTTATTTTCGAGGGAACAACCGCCACTTTCTTATTTTTTTTGCAAAAAGCTTTGGAGGGAATAAAAAAGTATCTATCTTTGCACCCGCAATCGAGAGAGATGGCAATCATACAATGACATTTTGGTGCGTTAGTTCAGTTGGTTAGAATACCTGCCTGTCACGCAGGGGGTCACGGGTTCGAGTCCCGTACGCACCGCGAAAGCAGTTCGCAACATCAAGTAGAGCTCTGAAGTTCAAACACTTCAGGGCTTTTTTGTTTTCAGTTCATTTTGCAAAATATAGCCGAATATAGGGATCAAGCCCTCTATTTGTCTAAAAACACGGAGTACCCTTCACATTCCCTGCAACTGTCTATCACACAAGTGTTTAAGCGTGAACCCTACCCTTCACAAAATATCTGTATAGCCCTTTTTGTCAGGCGTTTACACGTAAAGCCCTCCCTTCACACACCCTTCACACTAAAAGGTAAAAAAAGACTTATTGGGAGAGTGTATATCCCACGAATCAAAACGAAGTAAATCCCGTGAAGGCCGCCCTTCACGGGGTTCACACTCGCCCTTCACCCGCAAAGTCTTTGTGGAAAAGGCTTTCAGAAGGGGTGAAGGATGTGAATAGAAAAGTTCTGAAAGTCATGGGCACGAGTCTGGCAACCAGTGCCCACCAGTTTAAAAGGGATGCCCATCAGTTTTTCGGCTGATGGGCACGAGTTTCAGAGGAATGCAGACCTGAAGTTCAGGCAAGTCAGGCCTGAGATTTTAAAAACCAGGCCTGCGGTAGTGGAACTGCAGGCCTCAATTCACTCCTCCGCCTAATGCCTTGTAGAGGTTGATTTGCCCTTGTATCCCTTCGTGCCAATCTGATATATACATCAACCTGGATTGAAGTAATGTACTTTGAGCCATAAGAACTTCTATATAAGTATTAGAACTATGCTTCATCAACTCAATGCTGTTCACTAAAGCCATTTCGTTGGCTTGTACTTGCTTTTGGCGTAAAACGAGTTTCTTTCTACTTGTTTCACAGAGCAATAGAGCATCATTGACTTCCGAACCTGCTACCAAGAGTGTTTTTTCAAATGCGAGAAGAGATTGTTCGTATTGCAGTTTCGTTATTTTGAGATTGGCCCTATTAACCCCACGACTGAATAAAGGCTGTGTGAGCGAACCGATGGCCGACAGTAGCATACTTCCCGGGTTAGAAATAATTCCTGTGTTGTTGGTCCACCCTGCACTTCCTCCCAATACAATAGATGGATAGAACGCTGAACGTGCTATATTTATGTTGTAAAAGCTACCTCGTAGTGAATATTCGGCTTCTCTTACATCCGGCCGGTTTACCAATGCTTCCAGCGAAATGGCATCAGTCATATCCGGATGAAGCGAAACCTTCATGTCAATAGCCGAACGAGGTATAACGTGAGGCGTTTCGTTTATCAATAGAGCAATCGCATTTTCCATCGCTTGTATCTCTTTCTTCAGATCATTTTCAGATGTCATTACCTGATAATAATCAGCTGTTGCTTGATTAACAGCCGCTTCGGTTTGCATTCCAGCCTCTTTCATAGCTATCATAATTTCCAAATTCTTTCGTTGAAGCTCAATACTGTTGCGTGTTATTTGCAGTTGTTCATCCCACATAATGAGCGTGTAATAACTGCTAGCTATGGTTGCCACAAGTTGGGTTTGTACCATTTTGGCATATTCGTTACTCTGCATCATTACCGAACGAGCCTGCTCTTTGCTGTTTCTCAATCTGCCGGACAAGTCTATTTCCCATTGCATAGTAAGCGGAAGATTGTATGAGTGAACTGTTTTCTCCCCCTCAACTTTAGTAATACTTCCTTCGGGAGAAAGAGCTAAAGAAGGTAGGTATGCCAGTTTAGAAACACACAACCTAGCCTTTGCCTGTTCAATATTTAAATGGGCTATTTGTAAATCGCTATTGGAGGAAATCCCTCTCTCAATTAATTGTTGTAACAATACATCGGGAAACATCTCTTTCCAAGAGCGTACCTCAATCAAGGTATCTTGTACTTCGACGTTGTATCCACATGCGTTATCAATCTTTATGTCCGGTGTTTGGTGGTTCCTGTACGTGGAACAACTGGAAAACAGGGACAGTGTAAGTAGGGTAAATAGTAGTTGTTTCATTCGGCATTCTTTTTATTTTCGGAATATTCCTTTATTAGTTTTAATTCGTTGATGATTAACGGGTCTGTTGACTCTTTGAATACAATTGGTTTTACCTTTTCTTGTAACGTCTGGAAGATGATGAACAAAGTGGGCACAACCAATAACAACCCCAGAGAACCAACAAGCATACCGCCTACTGTTCCGATACCGATGGTTCGGCTGCCATTGGCTCCAACACCAGAGGCAAAGACCAATGGAAGCATACCAAAGATCATGGCTAATGACGTCATCAGCACAGGGCGCAAACGCATCTTTGCTGCGAAAAAGGCCGACTGTTTAAGCGACATACCTGCCTGACGACATTGTGTTGCATATTCAGTCAACAGAATAGACGTTTTGGACAGTAGTCCGATAAGCATAATCAAACCAATTTGCAAATAGATATTATTCTCAATCCCAAACAGTTTAGCAAACAGAAAACTGCCAAACAGACCAAACGGGATAGAAAGAATTACGGCAAGCGGAATAAATAAACTTTCGTATAGCGCAACCATTATCAGATACACAAATACAATACAAATCACGAATATCACGGTTGTATTATTTCCGCTTTGGCTCTGTTCGCGCGTTATGCCGCTAAAGTCGATAGAGTAACCTAACGGGAGTTCTTTATCCGCTACTTCCTTGATAGCGTTGATTGCAGCACCCGAGCTGTATCCCGGCGCATAGTTACCATTTACACCCATGCTGTTATACATATTAAAACGATTCAATACCATCGGACGATATTCCTTAGTCATGGTCACAAACTGGCTTACGGGTATCATTTCTTCGCCGGAGCGAATGAAAATGTTATGGAGCGACTGCACGTTTTTCCGGTATTCAGGTGCAGCTTGAATCATTACGCGGTACACTTTTGAAAACTTATTGAAGTTTGAAACATAGGCTCCGCCGTAATAGGCACCTAATTCGCTAAGCACGTCTGTGGGAGAAACTCCCAGCCGCTTGCATTTGGACACATCTACATCTACTGCAAACTGAGGATAATTGATGTTGTAAGAAGAAAACGCCTGCGCTATCTCCTCTCTCTCCATCAATTTCATCAGGTAGTTTTGTGACACGTCGTAAAATGTGGCTATGTCGGCCTCATTCTTGTTTTGAATACTGAACTCAAATCCACCCCCATTTCCGTAGCCTGGTATCATACCCGGAGCAAGCGCGTATATCTGCGCGGAATGGATGTGCGCCGTCCTGCCATAAATTTCATCAATTACTGCATTTACACTATTTTCATCTCCTTTACGGTCGTCCCAATTCTTTAATTGAATAAATAGTGTTCCCATGTTTGCCCCAGTTCCCGATAACAGCCCAAATCCTGAAACTTTACCAATACTTTTTATGGCTGGGATGGTTTCTACGCATTCGTTTATTTCAGTCATAATTTCATCGGTTTTAGCAAGTGAATATCCGGGAGGCGTACTTATATCTACATAAATGCTTCCCGTATCTTCATCGGGAACAAACCCACTCATGGTTGTATTCATTAAGACCACGAGTAAAACAGTGGTTAGTCCTATGCCCGACCAAACCAACCATTTCTTGCGGGTAAGCAACATGGTAAGGCTTGTGTATTTCTTTAAAAGTGCATTGTAGGAGGTATTGTAAGCTACACGCACACGTCTGGCCAACGAACTGCCTTGCCCTTCTTCGGGGTTTGGGCGTAGTATTACTGCACAAAGAGCGGGGCTTAACGTAAGCGCACTAATAAACGAAAATCCTACAGCTACAGCCATCGTCAATCCGAACTGCTTATAAAACTCTCCACTTGTTCCTCCGATAAACGATACGGGAATAAAGACGACCATAAACACAAGGGTGGTACTAAACAATGCGGTAACAAGTCCGCCTATTGCATCTGTGGCCGCATTGTAGGCCGATTTATATCCCGCATCAAAACGGGTTTGCACCGCTTCAACTACAATAATGGAGTCATCTACTACCGTACCGATAACCAATACAAGTGCAAAAAGTGTAAGCAGGTTTAAGGAAAAACCCGCCATACTTATAAAGGCAAATGTCCCGATAAGGGAAACCAGAATGCCGATAGTAGGTATCAGCGTGGCTCTGAAATCTTGCAGAAAGAAATAGACCACCAGCAGCACCAACAGGATGGCCACAATGAGCGTTATTATAACTTCCCGGATAGAAGCAAAGAGAAAATCGTTCGTATTTTCGATGGTAATAACTTGAATGCCTTTCGGCAAAGACTTTTCCAGGTTGCTGAACAGGACGTCAATCTCTTTATTGATTACTGTTGCATTAGAGCCTGCCACTTGAGTAATCATAGCCATTACGCCCGAATGATTATTAATGGTGCCAACGAAACCGTAATCATCTAATCCAAGTTCTATTTCAGACACGTCTTTAAGAAATAGTTCCTCCCCGTCAGGGAGGGTTCTGATTACCAGATTCTCAAACTCTGATAGTTCAGTTTTTCTTCCCTTATAGCTTAATGTATATTGAAATACGTTATCCGAATTTTCTCCCAGTGCGCCGATAGGGGCTTCGATGTTCTGTTCGCTTAATGCGAGTGAAACGTCAGACGGCACCAGGTTATACTGCGCCATTCTTTCGGGATTCAGCCAAATCCTCAAACTATATGCGCCCGAGAAAACCTGTACATTACCAATCCCTTTAATTCGCAGAAGTTCGGGTTTTATGTTATTGATGAAATAATTGGAAAGAAACGCTTCATCATACGTGTTTTCAGGGCTTTCGAGGGCAACGGTGCGCAAAATTCCCTGCTGTTGCTTTACGGTTGTTACCCCGATTTGTAATACTTCGGCAGGTAATATCCCGTTAGCCTGGGCTACGCGATTTTGTACGTTTACAGCTGCCATATCTGCATCAGTACCTTGGGCAAAATAGATGTATATTTCGGCCATACCGCTATTTGAAGCGGAAGATGTCATATAAATCATATTCTCCACCCCGTTAATTGCTTCTTCCAAAGGCACCACCACGCTCTTTTGAAGTGCTTCGGCACTTGCCCCCGGGTAGGTAGCTGTAACGGAGATGGTAGGAGGTGCTATATCCGGATATTTCTCTACGGGCAAAACCGACAAAGATATCAAACCGACAATAACTATAAAGAGGGAAATAACGCCCGATAAAAGAGGGCGGTCAATAAATATTTTTAAATTCATAATCTTGATTATTCTTTATGGGTTGCATTTTGTACTTTGGTGCCTTCCTGTACTAAACCGGCACCTTCGGCTATAATAATATCGTTTATGCTCAGCCCATGGGTAACTATATATTCTTTTCCGTTATCTATTTTATCAACCGTTATCATGGTTGATGTGGCTGTTCCGTTCAGCACTCGATATACATACGTCTTACCTTGGATTTCGTAGGTGCTTTCTTTCGGGATAAGAATTGCATCCGTATGATTATATGGCATTATCACACTACCTGCACCGCCACTCAATAACAATCCGTTGTCATTCGGAAAAACAGCTCTTACGCTTACTGCTCCGGTAGAAGATTCGACTATTCCGCTTATGCTTTCCACCCTTCCTTTTTGAGTATAGATTTCATTATTGCTCAATTTTAATTGTACGTCGGGCATTTTTGAAATAGCAGTCTCTAAACTCCCATGTCTATGTATTAAATCTATTACTTGACGTTCGTTCATAGAGAAATAGACATACATTTGCGAGTTGTTGGCAACGATGGTTAATCCATCTTGTATAGTGGGGGAAACATAATCTCCCTTTCGGTACGGAATCTTACCCACTACACCGTCCGAGGGACTTTTGATAACCGTAAAAGACAAGTTGTTCTTGGCAGCATCTTCCTGCGCCTTTGCTTGTAACAAATTGGCCTTTGCTATATTCAGCGCATTTTCGGCCGAAGTCAAATCAAAGTCGGATACTACCTGTTTGTTGTGAAGGGCTTTTTTACTGTCATAGATAAGTGTTGCTTCGGCAACATTTGCCTCACAAATAGCAACACTTGCTTTTGCGGCTTGCAATGCTGCTTTGAAGGCAACTTGATCCACAACAAAAAGCGTTTGCCCTTCACGCACTTTGCTTCCCTCTTTTATCAGTATATCAGTTAGATAACCATCTACACGGGGAATAATTTTAATATCCTGCTTTCCACGGATAGATGCAGAATACGTGCTGTTCAAAGAAATTTCTTTTGCCTCAATCTCCATGAGGTTAAATTGTTGGGCACTTTGTTCGGAAGCATTGTCCCGGTTGCAAGAAACAAATACTGCTGCAATGACTAAATAAATCAGATTGGATACTTTCATTCTTTTATCTTTAATTATGTGGGTGCAAAGGTCGCCCTTTTTTGTCATTCATTCCGTGTCTGTTTCAGTACTCTATTTGCCGATTTTTCCATATATTTGCATTCTGAAACAAAAAAGAAGAACCTAAAATGGAAGAAAACAGAAGTGTACCAGCACAAGGAAATGAACCACTGTTTCTAAATGCTCAAGTAGAGAACGATTTCCAGATAGAATTGCAAAGTAATTCTTTCCCTTTTATGCAAGGAACTTCAAGATTCTCCAAAGCAATGATATCTATCTGTTTGAAAGGTGAAGCGGAAGTAGAAGTGGATATGGTGAATTATCATATAGAGAGAGATACTTACCTTATGTTGTTTCCTGGACAGATCGTTAATCTTAAAAAAACAAGCGAAGATTTTGAGCTTATGTATTTCATCCTTTCAGCGGATGTTTTTCATGATATAACCTTTCGTTTCCCGATAGAATTTGTGGCATTTTTAAAAAAGTATGTGGTTTACCACGCCGAGCAGGGTGATGAGGTAGAAATAGAGAGAGTCCGGTTTGAACAATTGAAAGCTGTTTACGACGACAACGAGAATGTATGCCGCCGTGAGATACTGCTGAATCTCTCTCGTGTATATTATCTAGGCTTCTATAATGATATCTATTCAGAGTTGAAGAAAAACCCAAAAAGGAGGAACAGGCAATCCGAGCTATTCAGACGCTTTGTAAGTTCGGTCATGGAAAATTATAAGATGAGCCGCGAAGTACTGTTTTATGCGAACGAGCTGAATATTAGTGTAAAATACCTGTCGATGATTGTCCAGAACGAAGATAACCGGAATGCAAAGAAATGGATAGACAATTATGTGGTATCCGAACTTAAGATCCGGCTTCAAGCATCTAATGAATCATTGCAAGACATTGCGTTCGATTTCGATTTTTCCGACCAATCTTTTCTCAGTAAATATTTTAAGCGGCATACGGGAATAAGCCCCACAAGATATAGAAAAAGTCTTATTTGATAGTGCTATTAAAATGCTTAATAATTTGGCGAAGAAGATGCAACTCCGTATATTTGCAGTGCTCCGAGCTACAAACAAAAAGCCAAGCAGAACAGCCAACTTAATATGTTGGATTATTCGTTGGACTAAACAACAAGAGAAATGCTAAGGGATTGATAATGTAAAGAATAGAATTTAGATTCATCTTCCGTACGCACCGAAATTATAAACTCTGAAGTTTCTTCTTCGGAGCTTATTTTTTATCCTTTTTCTGTATATACTCACCTAAATGATACCTATTCCTTCCCATGAAAACAGCGCTTATTTTATCGATATTCATAGGTTTATCCTATATCTTCATAGGTTTTCTAGTAAAAAAGAACCCGAATCTGATTGCAGGATACAACAAATCGGGTGAATCTCAACGAGCCACATTTCCCTGCTTTCTTAAAAACACATTAGTAACAACCGGTATTCTCACAATTATAGGATGTTCTGTATTCTATCTTTTAAGATGGGACATTGGAGTTATTGGTTTCTTAATCGTACCAAGTATGCTGATGGCTATTGTGACACTCCTGAAAGAGAACAGTACTAAAAAGAAGAAATCTGCAACTGTCGCGATAGCAATCTTTGCTTTATTAGCGATACTCATACCTATATTTTTGATTCTATCTTCAAGAGAGCCTGCTATCCTTTTTGAGGATAGGAATGTAAAGATAACCGGTTTATACGGAGAAACCATTCCGGCAGATGAAATAAAAGATGCCGCAATATTGGAAAACATACCTGCTATACAATTAAGAACCAATGGTTTTTCATTAGGTACAATTCGAAAAGGGTACTTTCAGATGGAAGGAATGGGTAGCGTGAAGTTGTTTCTCAACTCACCATCCGGACCTTATATCAGATTACAAACCAAGCACAAATGTATCATCCTCAACTTTAAGGATACAGCCTATACAAATGAAGTCTATGGCAAACTCAAAGAATTATAGATCTTTTTATACCTTTGTGCAAGGTAAAAACATAAAGAATGATTGATACACTCAATTTATTAAGAATATGGAGTATAGGACATTAGGAAAATCAGGACTGAAGGTATCCACACTTACGCTGGGCACCATGACTTTTGGAGGTAAGGACAAATTCTCCGAAGTAGGCACATCCGGAGTGAAAGAAGCCTCGGAAATAATCAGCTATGCCATTGATCACGGAATCAATCTTCTGGATACGGCTAATATCTATTCGGACGGCATGTCGGAAGAAATCATCGGTGAAGTGTTGCAGGGAAAGCGTCCGCAGGATGTGCTTATTTCCACTAAGGCGCGTATGCCGGTGGCCGATGGGGTGAACAATGAAGGCTTTTCGCGCCTGCACCTGATTCGTGAATGTGAGAAAAGTCTGAAGCGTTTACGTACAGACCACATCGACATCTATTATCTGCACCAGTGGGACGGCGTTACACCGGTAGAAGAAATGATGGAAACGCTTGACACACTCATCAAACAGGGAAAGATTCGCTACATCGGCTGCTCCAATTTTTCCGGATGGCAGATCATGAAGGCGATGATGGCTGCCGACAAACATAACTGCCAGCGTTTTGTCACCCAGCAGATTCACTATACGCTGGAAGCGCGTGAAGCAGAATATGAATTGTTGCCGATTGGTGTGGATCAGGGGCTGGGAGCCTTAATTTGGAGCCCGTTGGCGGGAGGATTACTGTCCGGTAAATACAGCCGTGAAACACAGCTTCAGGAAGAAGGACGCTTTGCCAAAGGCTGGAATGAGCCTCCCGTTCATGATTTCAACCGCCTTTGGAACATTGTGGACATACTGAAAGAGATTGCGGCAGAGAAAGGTATAACCGTTGCCCAGACTTCTCTGGCGTGGACATTAGCCCGACCAGGAATCTCCTCATTGGTGGTAGGAGCTCGCAAGTTGTCGCAATTGGAAGACACAATTAAGGCCACGGACGTTGTGCTTACGCAGGAGGAAACAGAACGCTTGAACAAAGTGAGCCAGCTACCGTTGCTTTATCCCTATTGGCATCAGTCACGTTTCATTCGTAACAGAATGAGCCTGGCCGATGAAGTACTCTTAAAAGACAGATAAAATAAAGGAAGATCAATCATGAAAAGAATTGTAAGTGTAGTATGTTTAGTGTTGTCCGCCTGTGTGTGGAACAGCAGTCTGCAAGCAGCTGACCAAGATGGTGAGCTATCGGAAAAAGAAATGGGCGCATATCTTTTTGTCTATTTCAGAGATGCAACCCATAGTCTGTATATGGCAACCAGTGATGACGGTTATAGTTTCACACCAGTCAACGAAGGTAAACCGATAATGGGAGGCGATACCTTGTCCAGCCCCACTCAAAAAGGCATACGTGACCCACATGTATATCGCGGACCGGATGGCGCTTTTTATCTGGCTATGACCGACCTGAATCTTGCCGGCCAGCGTATGGGATATCGCACCACCCGCTGGGAACGCGACGAGGCTCAATATGGATGGGGAAACAACAAGGGTTTCGTGTTGATGAAATCATTTGACCTTATTCACTGGACGCATCATATCGTCCATATACAGGATGAGTTCCCCGATTTGAATGTGGGTTGCGCATGGGCTCCTGAAACTATTTATGACCCGGTAGAGAAAAAGATGATGCTCTATTTCACTATGCGCCTGGGTAACGGGAAGACGAAACTGTATTATGCCTATACAGACCTGGACTTTAGTCGTCTTGAAACAAAGCCAGAGATACTTTTTAACTACCCAAATCCGGAAATACAGATATTGGACGCTGACATCACTCCCTGTCCGGATGGCCGGTATTGCCTGATGTATGTGGCTCAGGAGCAGCCCGGAGGAATCCGAATGGCCTTTTCTGACAGTATCAATTCAGGATATAAATATGTGGATCAGTGGGCCGATACCGAGCCGGGTGCTTGTGAAGCTCCCAATGTGTGGAAACGCATCGGAGAAGACAAATGGGTGCTGATGTATGATGTGTTCAGTGTGAATCCTCATAATTTCGGATTTTGTGAAACGACCGACTTTAAGGAATTTAAAGATCTCGGCCATTTCAACAAGGGTGTCATGAAGATTGAAGACGTTGTGTCTCCCAAACACGGAGCAATCATCCAAATCACAAAGGAAGAAGCTGCAAGACTGGAGAAATACTGGAAAGAAGCTAAGTGATATTGTCTTCTATTCCCGTATTCCCGCTTCTCTCAACGTTTTACTGACGAAATACATCATTCCCAAAAGTACCATAACTGCGCCTGATCCAATGAAAATATAGTTGATATTGATGATGTCGGCAAGCGGACCGAAAAACAACATGCCAAACGGCATGGCAAGGCTTCCAAGCATCGTAAAGACGGATAAAACCCGCCCCAAATAGTCGGGCGTGACTTTTTCCTGTATTAAAGTTACGCCTGACGCAGAAAAATAAGGCAAACTTATTCCGAAAATTACCATACACACAAGGTATGGCGTGAAGTGTGTCCAAAATCCAAACGATATGGTCAGTATTCCTATAACAACGGAAGACGCTCCGATGGCATATATTTTATTACGAAAACACCATACCCCGATAAGCAATCCGCCCGCAATCATTCCTGCTGCCTGCCCAATTTCTACCGCCGACAACCGCCATAAATCGGCTCCAAAATTGCGCGTTACCTGTAAGGGAAACAAAACGAGTGGCGACGTGAAAATTGCGTAAAGCCCCGATAACACAACAAGCAGAAGCAGATATTTTTTGTCTTTCAGATATTTTAAACCATCCATTAAATCTGTGAAATGCATTGTTTTTTCTTTATTTTCCGTTTTGCGCTGCGTAAGTGGAACTTTCACCAGAAAATAAAGAATATAGATTGCGATTGCAGCGGTTACCACATCAATCAAAAACAGCGTTTGCAAAGATGCAAGCGACATTAACGATGCAGCAACCATTGGCGAAAGTAAATAAACCCCTGATTGCAAACTGCTGTTTAGCCCGTTTATTTTCAGCAATTTATCTTCGGGAACAATGAACGGTATCAGCGACGTGACCGCTGGTTGCTGAACGCCTTGTCCCAATGCCCGCACAAAGGCGGCAATCATCAACAAAGCAATACTGCTTATTTCTGCCGAAAGGCTTTTGGCAATTGCCAGACTTATGACCGCAATTAAGCCGTCGGCAATATTTATCAAGTGTTTTTTGTTGTATCTGTCTGCCCAAACACCGCCTAAAAGAGAAGTGAAAAAAGTAGGCAAAACAGCCACAAGAATGTAAATAGTCATCATTGCGCCCGATTGCGTTTTGAGTACAATGTGCCACATAATGGCGTATTGCACAAGCATTGTCCCAAACAACGACACCGTCTGACTTGTTAAAAATAACGCGGTGTTTTTCTTCCAACTGGTTTTCACTTTCTATTCAGGTATTAGCATTTATTTTTAAGAAAGCTGATTATTCAGTGCATTTTATGTGACGAAGCCTAATGTATTACAAATATTACCCCGGCTCCCAAGCTCAGGGTGAAAACATTCTTTTTGTAATTGATATGTTCTTCTATTGTATTTTCTTTTGTATATAAGTCGCTGAATTCTTTTTCATATACAATGCCTGACCTGTAATATGAAAGCATAATATCAGCATTGACATACAACCGTTTGAACAACTTATATCCAAAAGACACTGAAGGTGCAAGTGTGAAATAATCATTGCTTACCGATGATTTCGCATCCGAATAAAAAACTTTATATTCATTATTTGTATTCTTTTCTTTCAAACCTATTTCCCCCCAATCTGAACCAAAAGAAGTTACTCCAATAGCAAACTTAGGGTATGCATAAAACTTGTCTGTTTCTAATCGGTAAACCACGCCAAAGAGTCCCCTTTGAATCCCTGCACCAAAGAAGTCGGATTCTTCATAGCTTGCACCTGTTGAAGGGCTTACATAGTATTTGTCACTATATTCTGATTGCATGTTTGCGATAAAATGATCAGCTCTATTTCTGACGCCATTTGAGGTCCCCGACTGATAATTGAATTCAACTCCCCAATGCTTACTAAAGAAATACGTCAGAGATAGTATCTGCCAATAATATGAATGATCATCATACTGCAATAAATAATCAGTATCGGTGCCTTTAAAAAGGGTGGTTATTGGAATATTTGCTCCAAAAAGGGCTTTTGTCTGCCATTTCGATTTATATGCAGAAGACTCTTGTCCCGAAGCTGTAAATGATACAACTGAAAGGAATATAAAAAGCAGTTTACGTATCATAGCAGTTTGATTTCTGAGGTTTGTTGTTCTAACACACGTCCGTCTGACAATACAACCCGGACTTTAAACTGCTGATTACTACCTGCAGTAGGAGCAGTCATGAGCAGCAGATCAAATTCAAGTAGCATTTCTGAAAATGCTTCGATGTCATATTCAAAGGTATAGTATATATTTGCTACATACTCTTCAACGGTAGCATAGGAATGTTTTACTCTAAAATACTCCGTTATATCTGAATTCTCAGAATGCAGATCATCGAAATCTTTCAGCGTAAATATATTGATGGATACAATGCTATCACTTGGTAAATAAATACAATCAGGAGGACAAAGGCAACTGAATGCATTAGCCGGCTGGACAAAAATAGAGTTTGCCTGTTTCAAGTTTTGGGCAATGCCATTCTTTTCTCTTTCCAGAGAGAACCGGATGCCATACGCGTTTTTATTGAGTTCTAAAGAGTCTGACGCAATAGCCCCTTTCCCGCTATTATCCAGATTTTTTATGAATAATGCTTTGTGTGAGTAGGTGAAATAGGCCGTTTCCACGTCGCAATCACAACATGAATAAAGCAAATCGACTACTGGAATCAACACTAAAAATAGGACTACCAATCTTGTTTTCATACGTTCAAATTTTAAGGTTTACAGTCATCCGTAATCTATGGGCACTTGCGGTCAGTTCCGAAACTATTCAGCTTTTCCATCTTTCCAACCGCTTCATTCCACGGGTAAAAAGCCAAGCGAGGAGTTTCGAGTGTCCACCCTTTATCATCTGTTGTTTGCAAAAGTCCTGAAATTCACTTAGTGTTCCATGAAATGTGAACTCACCTTTCTGATAGCAGTAACTGCAATATTTGCTATTCTTGTTGCCGTCGGCATTGGTACCCCCACCCTGCGGATCTCGCTTCATAGGCATTCCGCAACTTTGGCAGAATTTATTTTCTTTATCTGTCTTCATCTTTTCGTTCATTATTGATTTCTCCCGGTTGGCAAATGTAGTAAAATAACTCCAAATAATGCATACATAAAACTCTTTAAGAGCAAAGAAACCACAGGTATATTATATACTACACCCGTGGTTTCTAAATAATATAGTCTGTTTCAAAGACTCTTTTTAATCCCTTGTATTACTATTTTTTAATTATTTCAATGGTTTGGCTACCCACTCTTACAAAATATAATCCCGGTTTGTAGGTACCAAGGTCAACCGTAGTTTCCACAGATTCCAAACGGATAGTCTGTAGTGTTCTTCCTGAAAGATCCACTACCTGAGCTGTTTCCGCTACTCCTTCGGGGATAAAGATATGAACCACTCCGGTTGTTACAGTAGGATACACTCGGCTTATAGTCATTTGATTCTGTCCAATACCTGTATCATTGTCTTTTCCGGCTACATTTACCGAGATTGTTTGCTGAACAATCTTTCCGTTAGAGTTAAACTGAACGGTCAGATTGGTTTGTTGCGCTTCCTCCGAGGTATTCAGGGAAGAAATGTAAAGTGAATCTTTTGCTATGTAGGCCTTTATCAGCGTTTCATCTTCAGTGAATAGTACGGTTTTCACGATAGCTACACTCATATTGTCGGCATCGCTTGCCATATCCCCTAAATAGATTACGGTGTCTTTGGCAAGGCTGATGTCAGATAATCCGGATATTACAGGCGCTGCATTATCAGGGAATACTGGCATAGCAGGAAACCAGTAATTATCCTTCATTGGATAAGAAGTAGTAACAACTCCGGTAGCGGGGTTAATCCTTGCCACTTTGTAGGTAGGTATTCCAAAGCCCTTGAACAAAGATACGTAAATATCATCCGTAGCAGGATCAAGGCGGAATCCGGCGCCATAGATACCCCAACCTTCAGAAGGTTCATACGCACTCAGGTCAATTATCGTCCTGAAATCATTGGTATCAATATCGTACTCATAGATTGCTGTGGAGTTAAACCATCCACCATCATTCTTCCAATATAGTTTATTGGTTTGTGTGCTGGAGCAGAAACCATCGGCTGTCCATGCGTACCAGGAGTTAGGGATACTCATTCCGGCAGGCAATGCCACGCGGGTGGTATCCAGAGTATAAGGATCCATTTTCAACATATAATCCTGTGTAGATCCGCTTCCGCTGGTACTTCCGGCTACGCTGAGCCACAGGTTACCATCTTTTGATTGTACAATAGAACCGAATCCTCGCTGACTTGTACCGTCTTTAGGTGCTGAAATAACAGTCTGTACAGTGTCAGCTGTAGCATCAATTACCATTACACCGCTTTGCTGGTTCACGGCAAATACTTTGTCGGCTGAACGTACCATAGTACCAATTTGTCCACTGTACAGGCTTCCGCTTCCATTCTCCGTACCCTTGATTTTTGCTCCTATGGAGAGGTTGTCCACATCAAAGAGATAAATTCCATCACTGGTACCTACGTATCCTTTGTGCTCGTCCACACCTAGAAATGAACGTCCGTCCGCATCACCTACCATAGTAAATTCAGCCAGACTCTCCATCGTTTCTGCATTGCAAACCACCAAGCGGCTACCTGTTACATTAGCTCCAGGATCCTGCTCTTGTTTGGATACGATGAAGAACTTGTCTCCATATATAGTTCCGTATTGCGAGGTACAGCCCAGTTCCTTGCCTGGATTTTCCTGCTCGTATACGCTATAATGCCAATTACCGTTGGCATCCAAGAAGTTCACGGTGCCATTGTTGTGCCCAAACCAATCTTCGTTCACAAAGAACACGCCATGAGCGTACGATTCCAGCGGGTTGATAAAGGCTACCTGCGAGGCTCCACTGTGGTTTACCTTTGTATAATCCACGGTAAATCCCTGTAAATCCTTCAGTGGTAACGTAATTCCAGCAGGAAGCACATTGGCCGGGAGGTGGTAATAGGCAGCACCCCGGTCAGACACTTTATAAACATCTTCATCCAGCATTAGCGTTTTACCGAACATACTTACAAGGCTGTCAGATGCAACCAATGAAGCTTCATGGCTCACACTCCCTTCAATCACATTGTATCCCAGCGAGTTGAATGCACCATAGATTGTGTGAGCACCCTTGGTAGAGATGTTGTTATGGAACACGGTATTGAAGATGTTCACCTTCGGGGTATTGGCAATACTGATGGCAGCGGCAATGCGGCGGCTGCTCTGGTCTTCGCGGATGTAGTTATCATCCTGGTTATCGGCAAAGGTGCAGGAAATGAGATTTACTGTAGCCGTTTTGCGATCCGGCACTTCATGAATAGACATTGCACCTGCACTGGCACCGGTAGCACTGGACTGCTGGTAGCAGTTCTTAAAAAGGCAGTTCTCAAACGTGTAGGTATTGTTCAGTGTAGAGTTGAAGATGTCCACCGCACCAGTTCTTGTAAAGTTGGTATTGTGATCAAACACACACCGTACTGCCTTAAAGTCAGAGTTACCTAGGTAGAATACTTCAAAGTTCCTGAATGTAAGGTCTGAAAAGTTATAACGCACATTGGAGAACGAGTAATGGGCTCCGTCCAAGATTAGCCCGTTTCCTTCAATATTCAATTCACGGGCATAGATGAAGGCATTATCCAGCATCACGGTCTTTCCTTTCAGAGTAGGGCTTACCACAATTTTCTCGCCGTAGAAGGCATCATAGATGGCTTGGGAGAAGGAACCTTCGCCCGAGGCATTGCCATTGGTAACAGTTAGTGTCCCGTCCACAGCCTTACTGACGGCCAAGGTTTGATAGGCTCCCGTATGTGAGGGCTGAGAGTAGTCAATCGGATTTCCCATAATATCTGTTTCGGGCAGAGTATATCCGTCAATCACAGGATTGGGCGGAAGGTTGTAAGAAAGAGCTTCATTGGGGCGAACCAGGTACTCTCCCGACTGCGCATCATACTTGTACATTTTATGAAATGTGATTTCCGATTTATCAGTGGCATGTGCGGGCTGCCCGTTCAATGCGCCTTCAAACACATTATATCCCAAGGAAGTAAAATCGCCCAGAATCATACCTCCTCCGGCATACTGCCTGCTGCGGTCAAATGCACAATTACCGATATACACCTTAGGTTTCTGATAGAAATACAAAGCACCGCAACTGCCGTCCACAGTTCCCCTGTTTGCTATGAAGGAGCAAGACAGAAATGAAAAAGTAGTGATCTGCCGCAGTACATTATTCACCACCTCGGTAGCGTTATCTACAAAGATGCCACCTGTGTTCTTTCCGGTATTATTGCTAAAAAGACACGATACGAAATTTATTTTATAGTCGGCTCTGGCCGCTGTCTTGTTGTTTTCGATGATCATCAGCGCCTTCCGAATTTTACTATTAAACCCATCGAAGATACAACGAGTGGCATTCCAGTCGGCATTGGTAACATCAATAGATTGAGGTTGCGAGAAACGTACTTCACTAAAGCTATAACCTCCTTCATCAAAGGTATACACTCCACCATGCAGTGTGATGTGGTTACCTTTAAAGGTCAGGCTCCGGTTGGCAAAATCCAATTCGGCATCCTTCAGGTAAATGGTATCATTACTCAGAGTAGATGCAAACTCAATGGTATCCCCATCCAAAGCCTGCTCTAATGCATACAGCAAAGAACCTTCCTCTACAGGTCCTTGCACAGGGGGCATCGCTGCTGAGGTAACCAACCAGGTACGGCTTAGTACGGGAAGAGCTTGTATGCTCTGGCAAGCTCCGCTGTGCGTGGCAGCTGTATAGTTAATGGGAGTTGAGAGGATGTCTTTTGCAGATAAGTTAAGTTCGCCAATAACCGTATTTTCCGGAAGACTCCGGTAGGCTCTACTTCCTTCCTGAACTACATATTCTGAAAGCTCGTTGCTCCACACCAGCATATCACCCAGTTCAGTGCCCTGCTGATCGGTAATGGTCAATGCTTCCGCCACAGCAGCAGTCACTTCCCCTCCTATCCGGTTGTATCCAGCCGAGTGGATAGCAGCTGCATCAATCACCATCATTTTTTTTGCAGTAGAGTACATATTATTCTGGAACACATTATTGAACAAACGCACATCCACCTTGGCGGCTGAAGCCCCTACAGCAATACCTCCGGTGGCTTCTTTGCTGGATTTACCCACGTTATCTACAAATGAACAAGACACTACATCCAGATTATATCCGGGAACATTGCTCGGACAGAAAGCATACAGCACACCCTGGTTGTTTTCATTGGGCGTATTCTTGCTAAAACGGCAGTTCTCAACCCGAATCGTTCCTTCTGAGGCAGGCGTAATGTAAAGAGGTGTACTCTTTGCATTCACAAAGGAGCATCTCCTTACTACGGAGGGAGCATAATCAATATTGGCACGAACGCCCACAAAGTGAATATCGTTCAACTCAACGCTTCCACGGAAGTCCAGACTGTGCCCCATTGCCACATTCTTGGAAGAAATCGTGATTCCATTTCCTTCTACTACCACATAACGGCCTGCCAAAGTAGCATTTGCCCAAGTAGTGAGGAAAATTGTATCATTCTTAATGGCATCTGCTATGCGGATGGTATCACCATCCATGGCATTGATACAAGCCTCGGTAAAGGATCCTTCACCCGTAAAGGCGGTACTGGTCACAAGGCGCGTGCGACTTTGCACCTCCTCAACCGGCACACGTACCTGAAGTTTGTCCATACAGAAGTACATCGCTGTATTAGGTCCCCACATACCTGCATCGGTAGTTTCCATGGTGTAATAGAACCCGCCTATCTCTCCCAAAGAAGAAAGGTCTATCCACTCCCATTGATCGCTCTGTATGAGCTGGCCGTTCTTATACTCAGCCAGCATATACTCTACGGATGTACCAGTTTCTGCTCCATCCGCATCCAGCCCGTGAATTATCAGTTTGAAATAATCACCTTCTTGATCAAGCACCCGTGCAAAGCCGTCGCCATACAGGTTTCCGTAATATGACCAAGGGTGGTTATTTACATATACACCTATTGCTTCATAAGTCTTCCCGTCATTAAAGATTGTCTGAAAACAGTGCATAGGCTCTGAAGGTACATCTCCATAGTGTATGTGCCACCATTCCGGTTCCATGTGATATCCCCAGAATGCCACCAGGTAAGGTAAACCTTTTTGAACAGCCACCTTCCCATTGGCATCTGTCATTACCCGACCTTGGTCATTCGTTTGAATACCACCTCCGGCCATACAGCCCCATTGGTTATCCACCCAGCCGGTACTTCCTCCATTTCCATGATTGACAGTATCACCACTGTTACATGCAGTGAATCCATCCCAGTAGAATCCGCCAAAAGCTGCTCCTTCACCGGCTACAAGGTGTGAAAAGGCAAAGATCTGCGATTCAAAATAAGTAAAGTCGGCATCATTGTAGGTTTGATCCCAATAACCCTTCTCTGTGTAAGCAAACGAAGAAGGATTTGCAGGATTATTTAAATCCAGCGTAATGGTATCTCCCGGATTCACCGGAGTAATGAGAGAGGGCCTTAAAGTTCGTTTCTGGACTTTACTCTCGCTTGCAAGGGGGTATTTCGCTACTTCCGAACGAAAATACCGCTGCTGAAACACTGTCTGCTGCGCAAATAATTGCCCCGTGGCAATGATAAGCAGCAAACTCCATAAAATAGATTTCCGCATTTTTGATTGATTATTAGTTTATAAAATAAGGACTTTTATCTCTTTTATAAGGCTTTCTTTCTGGACTTTCAGTATGTACAGGCCGGAAGGAAGACTTATAGTGTAGGTATCGTACTGGGAATGTACACTGAATGTCTGCACCAGCCCTCCATTGAGCGAAAGAAGTGAACAAGTACTCCCATTGAGGTTTAGTAAGTGCAATGTACCCTGAGAGTAATAAGCTTGTGCTTGAGCAAGTGTTTTTGTATCCTCAATGACAACAGACTGGTCACTATATATTTGTACAGGTATATCTATTCTCAGTGTGTGAAGATCTTCGGCTCCCATGACCTCGGTAGATGTTTCACCCAGCCATCCGCAATATTGGTTTACGCCGGTATATACTTTTACGAAATGAATGCCGGGCAGTTTCACCGGATTCTCTTCTTCATCCACCGCCCAGGTAATGTCAAAGCAGGAACGGTCATTCGTATTTGGCTGATTATCCGCATAACCCCAACGATAGGCATACTGCACGTAGTAAGAGCCTGTACCGCTTTCATCCACGTAATTATTGGCCAGTTTGGTACCTTCAAAGACAAGGTTCTCCTCATTGATCCATTGTGGATAGTAAGGCTGCGAGTGAAAGGTATTGCGTGCCACATAACCTGAATCGCCTTGGTTACTGATCCATTTCACATAACTGGTATCGTTAAGGAAGCGGTAATTGGGATCAGGGGTGCGCACCTTATTTTCATCCGGTTTGTAATAGGTAAGCCTGTATTTCTTGATAGTTTCCGGTTTATGGTATTCACTTCCGGCCAGCTCATACCAGGGATCATCGGGCAGTCCGTTTCCATTGGCATCATAGGACACCATTACAATGCCCGGCTCGCAGCTTCCCCCTTCCCGGGAAGCATCCGGATTAGGGTTGGCATCCGCATAAAAGGCGTTTCCCAAGATCCGGAAGTCATACTTTCCGGGAATATTCTCAATCAGGTGGTCGAAGCCAAAAACAACGTATCCTCCATATCCTCCAAGGGATATCATGATTTTCTTGTTTTCGGCGATGCATTCTTCCGCTTTGCGGATCATGTCTTCATGGGTATCACCGATCTCATAATCAGGCAATTCGTTGACAAACTGACCGGGGGCAGGGCAAAAATCAAATACCTTGCTGATGTACGGCGATTGCGCCTGTGCCAGGGCAGAGGTGCATACACACATACCCAATAAAAAGGTGTTTAGTACTTTCATATCTCTATTACATTAATGATTCTTCTGCTCTTTTCTGAGGAATGCAAAATGTGCAGGGATATCACCTGTGGTAACTTTCCATTTTTGCTTTCCGTACTTGTTGAAACAGTAAAGGGTACCGGGTGTTACGTAGTTCTTTGCATCGGTCACATAAATGTCTTTCGTAACAGGGTGCACCATGATACCATAAGGAATCTTGATCCTAGTCTCTGTGCCATCTGTAATGAAACTGCGGGGCAGGAGTTGACGGGTAGCCACATCCACAATACCGTAAGTAATCTCATTGGTCATACTAATGTAGCTCCATTCTACACCATATAAATAGAGGTTGTCATCATCCAGGTAGAAGTTGGACACGGCAAGGTTAAAAGAGTCGGCCACACAGTCAGTCCTGGTATCCACACAGTATAGTCGTGACGGGACAGTGTAATAATCACCACGGGAGCTGACCCAAAGCTGGCCATGACTATCAGCCTGAAGGCGGTGAAGGTTAATGGCGACTTCTATTCGTCCGGTCTCAGTAAAAGACTCCAGGTCAATTACCGAAACCGTATTTTCATAGTTGGGGAACATGTAACCACCCGAATTGGCCACATAGATTTTCCCATTGACGATCTCCAGTTCATCCGGCTGGAAGCCTACTACACAGCGATCTACAATCTGTAAAGTGGCTGTATCCACTTTAGCCACATAGCCACGCTGCTCATAATTAGGGTTAAGCTCCACCGGGCCCGCATAAGAAGTTATGTAGGCATATCCGCCATGGAATTTGACATACCGGCAGTTTGGGATCTTTATTTGCCCGATGTGTCTGGCTGTCCTGGCATGCACCACTTCCACATAGTTGGAGCAGTTTATTACCGCGTATAACCGGCTTCCGTAAATAGCCAGATCATTACCCACATCACCCAATTCCTTCACCACGGTAGGGTTGGCATAGGCATAGATATTGCGGGTGTAGGTAGATGCTCCATAATCATAGTAATCCAGAGTAGATTTGTTGCTACCCATATTACCTTCATTGAGCAGGTAAAACCCGAGGACTGTGGTATCTCTAAGAAGCGTATCTTGAGAGGTGGTATCTTGCGAAATAGTGTCCTGCGGAATCTTTTCCACCTCAGGCTTCAAAATTTCGTTATCCTCCCGGCAGGCCGAAAGGCAGATGCCCACGAAGGCCCACATGCATAGTAATCCTTTTTTCATAATTCTGCTTTTAAGATGAGTTTATAATTAGTACCCGGCATGGGATAGTTCAGTACCACATCATATTGTTGGTTAAATACATTGTTGACTTCCAGTGATACTTTGAAGTTGTAGCTTTTATACGGAAACCCTTTGGCACATGAGAGATCGCTGGTGTACCAGGGGCGCTCATAGTTTATAGGTATGTTGGCTGAAACGTGATAACGTTCACCTACATAAATAAGGCTGTAATTAAACTCCCAGCCCCTGTAATTGGCCCCACATGTAAAGGAACCGTTATGCCAGGGGATGTAGGCAATCTGTCTTCCCCACGTCCCGGCGCGGGGATCGTTCTCTGAAGGATCAGAGAAGTCTTGCGCTTTCTGATAGGTATAGTTGATATTGGTTTGCAGGGTAATGTGGCGGGGAAGGCTCCAACTGAACTGGCCTTTTACGTCGATCCCGCGGATTTCCACGTAGCCAATGTTCATCATCATCCAGCGGTATTGGCTGTTGCCCTTTGGAACTGCAATGATCTTATCACTGACTTCATTGTAATACGCATCTGCCTGCAACATCATCTTGCAAAGTACACTTCGGGCAGAGGTATAGGTGTATTGAAATCCTATGTCATACTGTGTAGTATACTCCGGACGCAGGTCTTTATTACCTATTTCAGTATAGTACAAATCATTAAAGGTAGGCATCCGGAAGATTTTCTTATAAAAAGCTCTGATATTGAATTCTGGCTTCCTGAAGGGGTTATAGGAGAGGAATACGGCTGGGGTATATTCCTCCTTGTCTGACGCCGCATCCGCGCCTTGTCCGGAAACGCCGGAAGAGGTCCCGGAGCGGTTGATTTTTTCGTGTACAAAGGTACCCAGCAGGCTAGCCTGCGCTTTCAGTTTTCCTATTTCCAAGGCGGTTGCCACGGCTACCAGTGCGGTGTAACGGCGGGGCTGCACAAAGTCTGTCAGATTAGCGTGCAGGCTGTTCCACTGGAAATCAGAAGCCAGTGATACATCCCAGTTGGGGAGGATACCAAAGCGGTTGGCAAATGAAACATACACTTCCTGCTGGGTAAAATTGTTATCAAGTGCCTTTCCATCCTGCTTGTACCCGCTGGGATCAGTCCATGCCGTATCAATGGGGTTCAGGTACCGCATGTAATCATTGGCATACTTTGCATTGATCTGATAATCATACCTGTTGCAGACTTCCTTAGTCAGAGAAGCCTGTGTAAAGAAGTTCCTGTCCCACTGTCGTTGCGGATGGCTCCATGTTCCCTTTGCAATGTAGCCCGGAATCCCTTTCTCCGAATCGTAATAATACACTTTTGCATTCCACAGGGCATGGTGGAAATACCCGTGAAGGGCACCCTCAAAGCGAAAGGACTCGATATCACCATTCTGACGGATAGCCGTTGTATCCTGCACCGGTGTACCGTCTTTGTACTTCTCGGTACGGAACTTATACTTTCCCGAGGAATTGATGTATTCCAGATTCAATAAGGAGGAT
This sequence comes from Bacteroidaceae bacterium, assembly GCA_031552405.1. Taxonomy (GTDB): domain Bacteria; phylum Bacteroidota; class Bacteroidia; order Bacteroidales; family Bacteroidaceae; genus UBA1794. The sequence continues at coordinate 111,484 of JAVBMN010000001.1, forward strand.
ACCTGCGGACTGATTTTCTGTTCCCACAGGAAAGAGGGGTTTATCAGGTCGAAGGACCCTGTGCGCAACAACGCACGCAGATTGTATTTCTTATCCCCTTTAAAGCGGGGACGGCGGGTACGCAGATAGATGGTTCCAGCAGAACCAAAATCTTTGGCAGGTTGGAATATCTCGCTCTTTTGCCCATTGTAAAGAGATATCTCTTCGATATTATCCAATGAATATTTCCCTAGATCAACCTGTCCGTTCTGAGCGTTTCCCAATTGGATACCATCATAAAACACACCCATATGGTTAGTTCCCATACTGCGGATATCTACGGTTTTCAGACCACCGATACCTCCGTAATCCTTTATCTGTACACCAGAGAAAAAACGTATGGCATCCGCTACGGAATGACTATTGAGGCGTTCAAGCTCCTTTCCGGATAGTTTCTGAGATGGAATCACTTCTTTGTATTTCTTTTCAGTAATAGTCAGTTCCTGCAATTCTACACTGCTCAGTGTATCTGTTGCATTTTGTGCCATCACCGGACAAAAGCTCAGAAATATCAACATCCAAAGGAGCATACCTCCCCTTACCCGTAAACCGATGTGTTTACTGGAATACATAAAAAAACTATTTGATGGTTACCAAATAGCTTCCTGTGGAAAAAGTGAAATCAAATGAGAGTTATGCAGATCCGCATTTGGTTTCAAAGCTCTATTCCCCGAAAGCTTAAAACTATATGTGCGTTGGCAGGTCTCCTGACTTATCCCCGTTTTGAGCAGCCTTCCCACACCTCAAGTGATGCAGTGGCTAAATAATTGTTTGTCAAAACGTTGCATAGGACTTACAGTAGCGGGTCTGTTCAGGATTTGCACCTGATTCCCTCTTCGTCAAACGATACCGGATGCGGCGCGTTTGAACCAATGCGGAGGCAAAGGTATGGCTTTTATTCAGAACAGGAAAGGATATTTGGGAATTTGTGAATAAAGACATCCCTCTTGCACAGATGGGGAAACTGATGTCTCATTGCCAAAGAGTAAATAAACAAACTCCTTCCACGTTCCACAAACTCCTAAAAGCCCTTACAGCAAAGAGTTTCAGAGTGGAGGCCTATCATAATCACTGTCTCCACAAGAGGATTTAAAGAGAAAAGTGGAACGTGTGGAAGGAGGTAAAATACAGCGCTACGTTTAGAAATCCCAGGCCTGAGTTGTGGCAATTTCAGGCCTGAGATTTGAAAACGCAGGCCTGGCTTCTGCCAACCGTAGCGCTCCAGTTTTCGTGCGCACCAGGCAACTATCTGGTGCGCACGAGTTGAAAGATTGGTGCGCACAAACTGTTGAACTGATGCGCATCAGTTTTTCAGAGGGATGCCAAGCTTCGCTTTTATACTGCAGCCGTCCTCAGTGGAGGCACAAGCCTCCACCTTGAATCCTCTTGTAATAAAGGGTTTCAGGAGGTTAGTGGAAGGTGGAAGGTTTGTGCATATTAAAGATTAGGGCTGCCACATAACCATGTAACAGCCCTACCTTAGAATATTTTTGTGTATCTCCTTACTTTTTCTTGAAAACGGAGAGGTTCCACTCCGCATGCCAGGGGATGGTCATCTTGCCACCATCTATGATAATGGGCAGCCAGATGTAGCGAGAATCCTCCAAGTCTTTCTTTTTCCACATGTCGAACAGGGCGATGTAGGCATTCTCCATACCTTGAACGGGTTGTACGTAGGTGCTTTGTCCGTAGAAAGTCTTCGCGGCATCCACCCCGGTACAAGGATCGCCTAGTACTGTCCACTCTCCCATGATAGAAGAGGCTTTGGCCAGTTCGGCGCTATTGGGGTCCCATCCAGTACAGCCGGAAGAGAGCATGTAATACTCGCCATTGTACTTGAACACTGCAGGTGCTTCGCGGGCCTTATCTACGAAACGACGTACATAATTGCCGGTGGGCTTCAGGTAATCATCAGTCAGCTCGTTGATGTACATAGTCTGGTTGTGTTCGGAAGAGCTGAACTGATAAGCCTTGCCGTCATCGTCTACAAAAAGAGTCTGGTCGCGGCTCATAGCGTCATTGGGGCGGAAGCTTCCCAGGTAGGTAAAGGGCCCTGCGGGTGAATCGCTCACAGCCACACCAGCAGCAGCCTTGCTATAATCGGCGCTTTCTACATGCGCCCACATTACAAACTTCTTGGTCTTTTCATTGTAGATCACCTTGGGGCGTTCCAGTACTTTAGAGGGATGCAGGTCATGATTGGGATCATCGGGCACAGCTTTGAGCGCTACGCCTTCGAACTTCCAGTTCAACAGATCCTTTGAGGAATAGCAACCTACCCCGGTTACATCCGTGCGGTAACAATCCCATGTAGCCCACGAGGGAAGAATGGTTTTTCCTACTTTATACTCGCCATACCAATAGTACTTACCCTTGTGGTACATCAGTCCGCCACCGTGGGCGTTGATGGGGTTGCCATCCGTATCCAGCCACACGGCTTTCGGCACAAAATTCCGGTTTTTCACCTTCTTTGCGCCCTCCACGCTTAACGGGGCAATCAAAAGCAATACCGCAAGCAACGATAATGCAATCGTCTTCAATTTACTCATAAATAATCTAATTTGGTTTAATATAGGTTTAATAATAGTATGCAAATATAAGAAGTTACATTTCATCTGACAAAAAACATACCCTCAATAAGCGAAAATTAAGAAATAATGATTGGAAAACCTGCCCATTCTTTGTAATTTCGCCGTCGAAACCCAATTATACGAAGAAATGAGAACAATGAAACTAAGAGCCAGACTTCCGCTATTCCTATATGCCCTGCTGACTGTTATATTCCTGATATCATGTACCAAAGAGAAGAAGGATGAGGACAAAGAAAAGCTGCGCGAAGTAGAAATGCAATACGAAAATACGGATAGCGACTTTAGCGACAGCGCCGCCGACGAGGGAAAGCTGGACGAAATAAAAGTCATCGAAAGCAGCGATGAGAACGAGTTGGCCACCCGCGAGCTAAAGAAATGTGTAACCATGCACCGCGATCTGGTTAAGAAATACAAGGCCACAGGAGATGCCAAGTACAAGGATCAGGCCCACCTCATCGAACAAAAGGCCGCCGGGATACAGGAAAAGCTGCGAAAAGCAGAGTATCAGCCTAAGAGCGGGCAGATCACCCGCACGGGAGACCTCTTCCTGGATATGGAGGCTTCGATAGCCGATTTGGCTAACTAAAGTGCAGGCGCAAAACCTGTCCCTACAAGGCAACGCCTTCATGCCTTAGCAGCCATTCCTTTACCGGAAGCCCAGCAGCATAACCGATCAGGGAGCCATCAGCACCTATCACCCGGTGACAGGGAATAATGATCAGAATGGGATTGTGATTATTCGCCCCTCCCACCGCACGACAGGCGCGGGGATTGCCCATTTGTACAGCCAACTCGCCATAGCTACAGGTGGTGCCATAAGGTATTTCACACAAAGCACTCCACACTTTCTTACGAAACTCCGTTCCTTCAGGAGCAAGCGGCACAGTAAAGCGGATTAACTCGCCACGAAAATAAGCTTCCAGTTCGCTGATACAGTGTGCTATAACTTTGGGGAAGGCAGAGAAATCGTCTATAGTGTCCTCCAATTCTCCCTTACCTATACTTACGGCAGTTATAGCCTCTCCATTGGAGCGGATTTCCATAACTCCCAAGGGGGAATTCCAACATATGGTAAAAGCAGTGTTCATACTCATCAATAATCATACATAAAAAGACATCAAAATTATTCTTTTCTTTTAAAGCGTCTTTGACAGCAAAGATACGAAAGATGCCTAAACCACACTATTCTTAGTCTTCAAATTTACATCTTTTCTTTTCGGTTATTTCGGAAAACGTCGCTATCTTTGTATAGACTTTAAAATGAAAGATTAAAGCGGAATCAACGATGATATGAATGTCGGCCAACAAAACACATAAAAATAAGAGTAATAATCTTCAAAGACAATAAATATGAGAAAGTTAATTTATGCAGCATTGAGTGTGTTCCTTTTGAGTTGTTCCACAGAAAAGCAGAATGGCTGGTATCTCATTACAGATACGGAAACAATGGCGGCAGATAAAACTCCTATTGTAACAGCTTCTGACTTTGAAGCCCTAAGACTTGATTCTGTAGTGCAATCTGCCACATCAGATGCATTTCCGGGACAGACGGTTTTTCTTATTACCGGTAAAGTAAAAGCTGATAAAGTGGATGCTTTTGCAGATGCTACGGAAAAACATGTAGGTAAGCAAATGGGATTCCTCTACAATGGGGAAATAATAACGGCACCCCAAATCAATATGCGGATTGAAAGCGGGCATTTCTCAATAACTCCTCCCTCATTTATGGATAACCGGAAAAAGATGGTGCAACTATACAAAGAGCTTCAACAGGAAATAAAATAATTGACTCAACAATCAACATTGAGTTCAAATCCACTCATTTTAGACTAATTACGTATTGTTTTCCCTATCTTGGAGTTGCTTTCTTTTTTAAAGGAATTACTCTACCGCCAGGTATTATTATGTAATCAGGTACTTCATTTTATATTTTTTCTTTCTTTAACGCAACCTTTTCATTAGGTTGTGTGTTTCATAGACAACAAATAAAACAAGCATTATGAAACGGATGATTACAATCATAGCACTGGTACTTTCCATTGGAAACGCTTTTGCACAAAGTACAGAGAAAGACAGCCTCAAAATGGAGAAAGCCGTTCAGGACTCTGTCAAACAGGAACTGAAAGAGTCCGAGAAAAAAGCCAAGGCATTGGATAAGGCAATAGCTGATACGCTACGTTACAGGGCGGCAGTAAACGCCATAAACCATAAGGAGTTTGTAATGCAGGCGGATGAGGTAACCTTTATGCGAGGACGTGAAGTGGAAGTATCCTCCGCACTGAACTATGTAGCAATAGATAGTGTACGAGCCATAGTACAGGTAGGCGTAGCAGGTATCTCTATCGATGGTAAAATAACACAGATAGAAACGCATACCAGTAAAAAAGGCAATGTAAGTGTGTCTATGGAAGTAATGGGAGTCAGAGCTTCAGTCAGGGTGGAACTGCTATTGCACCATGGCGACAATGAAGCAGACGTAACGATAGTGCCCAATTTTGTGACTGGTCGTGTATTCCTTAGCGGAGTGGTAATCCCTGCATCGCTCTCAAATACAGTCCGGCAAATAGGTAGATAGGTTAGGAGTCAATAATATATTAGGAGTTTGGGTCTATTGACCTCTGGCCTATTTTTTTGTTCAACAGGCCTGCAAGGCCTGCTTTTTAGTGTTTTTTGTTTATTTTGTTGGTCAGCCGGGTGCTTGCATCCGGCTGATTTGTTGTATAAGAGTGCTTTTCAGATCCCCAAACCAGAGTAATCAAGCATAGAAAATACCCATAATATGCGATTGCGCACGGCAATGACAGATAGTATCTTTGCATCAAGAAAATCCGGAGTTTATTACATCGGGAAAATGAATATAGTCACTAATAAAGTATTGATATGAAAAAGACAGGAGTATTTTACGGTTCATCCAGCGGAAACACCAAGAGTGCAGCCGGAATGATAGCTAACAAATTGGGTATTGATAAGAACAATGTGCACGATATATCCGGAGCAACTCCGGAACAACTGCAGGAATATGACATCCTGATTCTGGGCTCCTCTACCTGGGGATACGGTGACTTACAGGACGACTGGGAAGTCTTTGCAGACAAACTACAGAAGATGGACCTCTCAGACAAGAAAGTGGCTCTCTTCGGAACAGGCGACTCCTCCTCTTACCCCGAAACCTTTTGCGATGCAATTGGCATCCTAGCCGAAGCAACAGAAAAAGCCGGCGCCACACTGATCGGCAAAGGAAGAGAAGCCTCGGAGTATTCCTTTGACGAATCACGTGCCGCCAATGGTGACATCCTCCTGGGTCTACCCCTGGACGAGGACAATGAACCCGAAAAGACCAATGAACGCATCTCCCGCTGGGTGGAACAGTTGAAAGCAGAATGCGAATAATATCTTATAAATAAGAGTATGGATAAGCTGAAACTATTCTCACACCTGCTCTACGAATGCAAAAAAGGCGTTCGTAGTGCAGCCTTGTGCACCCTGCAAAGCCAGTACAGCGAAGCAGTGGTATCCAAACTGGAGAAGAACCAAATGGCATATTTCATCTGCCCCGTGAGCAGCGAAAAGGTCAATATCTTCTTCGGAGCCGGCGTGTGCATTGATGTATTGCGTAAATTCTGCCACAAACCGCTGAACAAGCTCTCACCAGAGGAGGACTTTATGTTGGGCGCCATTCTGGGATACAGCATCTGCGAACAGTGCCAACGGTACTGCAAGACAAACCAAAATTTTGCTCGAAAAGTAGCTTCATAAACCTGCTCTCTCTAAAAGGCAGGCAGGCACCTGATCCAGTAGCCCCCTGATACTAACCACACGAACAGGCACAATGCCAAAATAAACGGCCGGGGGCCTGCTTCCTTAAACTTGCTGAAATGGGTCTCCATCCCCAAGGCAGTCATGGCCATGGTAAGCAGGAAGGTATCGGCTTCATTGATTCCGCAGACAACTGCCTCCGGCAATAACACTAAAGAATTGAAGCCTATTACGACTAAAAACCCCACCGCGAACCAGGGTATCACTATGCGTTGCATACCGGTATCCTGGTTCTTTTTTGCCACAAAGAAACCAAGTATCAGAAGTATCGGGGCCAGGAAGAGCACCCGGATCATCTTTACCAGGATAGCCGTAGCGGCCACCTCCCCTCCCATTGCATTGCCCGCACCTACTACGTGCGCCACTTCATGTACCGTAGCTCCGGTGTACAGGCCCCACTGCTCTGTACTGAGGTTAAACAGACCTGCTTTATACATCACAGGATACAGAAACATGGCCGTAGTACCGAACAGTACCACAGTAGATACTGCCACCGCCGTTTTATAAGGCTTGTTGTTCAATACTGACTCCGCCCCCAGCACGGCTGCCGCCCCGCAAATGGCGCTTCCCACGGCAGTGAGCAGTGAGAGTTCCCGGTCCATTTTGAGCAAACGGCCTATGCCTACTCCTAATAACAAGGTGCCTGCAATCACAATAAGATCCACTACCGCCGCATGCAGCCCAATGCCCAATACCTGCTGAAAAGTAAGCCGGAATCCGTACAGAATAATGGCCAATCGCAACACCCGCTTGGCGCAAAAGGAAATCCCCACCGCCCACTCCGCAGGCATCACACCCCGTAGTGTATTGGCATACAGCATCCCCAACAGGATACCCACTATCAGCGGGCTGAGTGAAAGAAACCTGAAAACCGCCGTGTCCGCAATATAAGATGCAGAACAGGCAAAGAGCGCCACCAGGAGAACCCCGTGCGCAAAATAAAGTTGGGAGCGGGTAAATGTCATACGATTACTTTCTTTTTGCCTGTATTTTTCATGCTTTATAGGTCATGAATGAGTCAGGTCATAGTTTCAGTGGGCAAAAGTACAGCTAATTCATGAATATCTGTTCTTCTTTCTTTTTATAGGTAATAACAAAAAGTGATGATGGTGTGCGTATTTATTGTACATTTGCAGGCAGAAACCAAACCTCCTCTCTCATGCTTCACTTCCGCCTGCAAGTGTTCCGCGCCGCCGCCCTCCACCTGAATTTCACCAAGGCGGCCGAGGAACTGTACATCACCCAGCCTGCCGTGACCAAGCACATCAAGGAGCTGGAAAACCTGCTTCATATCAACCTCTTCGAACGCACCCGCAGCGGACTCATCCTAACTCCCGCCGGACAGGTACTACTCCGTTACGCCGAAGATACCGCCCAACGCGAAAAGGAACTGGAATACGAGCTGGGTGCACTGCGCCATTCCTTCTCCGGCCATCTCACCCTGGGAGCCAGCACCACCATCGGCCAATACGTCATCCCCCCGGTACTGGCCGCCTTCAGCCGCCAGTACCCGGACATCCGCATCTCCCTGCGCAACAAAAACACCTTGGAAATAGAGAATGACACCATCCGGCAGGAAACCGACCTAGGGATTATCGAAGGAAACTCCCGTAAGAAAGAGCTGAAATACATCCCCTTCATGGAGGATGAAATCGTAGCCATCGCCCACACTGGAAGCTCCCTGTCCCGATGCGAAAGCCTCAGCCTGGAGGAACTGAAAAGCATCCCCCTAGTGCTGCGTGAGCCTGGTTCAGGCAGCCTGGACGTAATCACCGCCAGCCTCCGGCAACACGATATTCACCTGAAGGACTTGCACGTCAGGATGCACCTGGGCAGCACGGAAAGCATCAAAAACCTCCTGCGAAGCGCAGACTGTCTGGGCTTCGTTTCCATCCACGCCATCAGCTCCGAAGTGGTACGCGGCGAGTTCAGGATCATTGAAATTGCTAACCTTGACATCACCCGCCACTTCAGCTTCATCTATCCCCAGGGAAGCCCCAAGGGACTGGTAGAACGATTTATGCACTTCACCACCGAATTCATTTCCACCCCTCAAAAAAAGTAATCATGAATACCCTCTTAGACTTAGCCGCCCGCAGAGAACAGCGGGCATGGGAAATCATCCGCGATACGGACCTCATCTCCATCTGGGAATCAATAGGTGCCAAAATTAACCTCATTGGCTCACTGAAAATGGGACTTCTCATGAAGCATGCAGACATTGATTTCCACATCTATTCCGCCCCGTTACGCATCGCCGACAGCTTTGCAGCCATGGCACGCCTGGCAGAACACCCCGCCATCCAACGCATTGAATACATCAACCTCACTGATACCGAGGAAGCATGCATCGAGTGGCACACCTGGTACCTGGACAAAGACCAGGAATTGTGGCAGATAGATATGATCCATATTCTGCAAGGCTCCCGCTACGACGGCTATATGGAACAGGTAGCCGACCGCATCCTGAAGGTGCTGACTCCCGAACTGAAACACACCATCCTCCAACTCAAATACGACACCCCGGATACAGAGAAAGTACCCGGCATCGCCTATTACCAAGCCGTTATCCGTGACGAAGTAAAGAATTACCCGGAATTCCAAGAATGGTTAAGTAGCCACCCGCTGGAAGGGGTAATCAATTGGTTGCCTTGAAACACCCTCAAATCCGTCTCTGTAACTTCATCACCAGATAAGGAGCTATTCCAATGAATAATACCACGAGCAGCCATAAGTTGCCCGTAGTAATATTATAAGCGTACAGTAATTTCACAAAAGTATTACCCATAAACAAGCCTAATACAAATTCAAACAGGATTGTAAGAAGCATCCAGCACAGACCCATCATTATGTATGTAAAGGCTGACGCTTTACCCAACCGGGGAATTCCCACGTAACAAAGCAGAAATATCATCAAGATAAGTAACAGGCCGCTAAGTGGAAGACTGTAATCCAGACCTAACCAAGGAGTTAGAACTTTTTCACGGAGTCCCCCATTCAGTATGGCGAGAGGTATCAGCAACACCCAAAGGAGCAATGATTTCTTTATCACAACAGACTGTATATTCATTTTAATAACATTTACTTATTTACCGGTTCCACGTACCTCTATATGATATATTCCGGAAGGTAGCTCAAAGGTCTGAAGCCCATTATTTAATCCGGTGAACTTCACCCCTTTCAGTTTTCCAAGCGGTTTTCCGTTTTGCGTAATATCAGAAGCAGAGGCGGCTTTCAGGCGAAGCGTAGCAGAGGTATTGGCCGGGATGCCAAAATCATACACACAGGTATTTCCATTTAACTCCCAAGCGCTTTCAATGCGTCCGTACATGGACTCGTAGTAACCGCGGGCAAAGGTCATTTCTCCGGTTGGATCAGGCTCCGGTTGCAGTATGAAATGGGCAAATCCGGGTGATTGCTCATCCCTCTTGATTCCCAATGAATATCCATACATCCAGGCGCCTATTGCACCGAAAGAGTAGTGATTAAAGGAATTCATACGGTTATTACCTCCAAAACCTTCCGTATGGGTATAGGAATTAAGACGCTCCCAGATTGTAGTGGCACCCTGCTCCACTGAATACAGCCACGAGGGATAGCTCGTTTGCTGAAGTAGGCGGTAGGCCACGTCCGTATAGCCGCAATCAGACAAGGTGCTGTTCATCCAGGCGGTACCGATAAAACCTGTCATCAATGAATAAGGAGGACAGGATACCCCGTTATCCGCCTTGTTCTCTCTTTTGATTGTTTCTATAAAGGCGGGAAGAGCCTTTGTGTAATTTTCTTTGTTCCATACTCCAAACGCAAAAGGAAGCACATAGGAAGCCTGTACATCTACCCATTTCCGGGGAGAAGACGCATCAGCATCCGCAGAAGCAGGATAAGCAGTTTTACCAGTAGCGGGGTCAATATAGGTAGCATTAAAGAACTCTTTCCGTTGGCTATGCAGCGTACGAAAATACTCGGCATCCGCTTTCTGATCCAGTACAGTGGCTATCTTTTCCATCAACTCCAGGTCATATATAAAGTAGGACTCCCACAATAGGGTCTTATCATTCTCACGTTCTTCGGGACTGAGCCAGTCGCCCAGATTGCCCCATGCACCCGGATGTTCCTGCACCAAGAGTCCGGTTTTGGGGTCAATATTCTTCTCCAGAAGATACTTGATATAATGCTTCATGGCAGGGTAATGTTCAGTGAGTAAGTTGCGGTCACCATACTGTTGGTAACTTTCCCATGCCACGGTAATGCCTGCACTACCCCACAATACACCTCCGAAACCACCGCCCAACGGGGCTACGTCCGCAAAACGTCCGTCTTCACGTTGCGTATCCCGCATAGCACGCATGTGGCGGCGCAGGAATTGGGTAGCATCCGTCAGGTAAGTAGCGGTGCGGGAAAAGACGGAGATATCGCCACTCCAGCCGAGGCGTTCATTACGCTGTGGGCAGTCGGTAGGGATAGACAGAAAGTTGCTATAGGTAGACCAAGTGATATTCTCCCAAAGCTTGTTTACCTTAGAATTGGAAGTATTATATACGGAGGCCAACTCATGTACGGAGCTGAGCACTTCCGCTTTCACTGCTTCTAAAGGGAGTGGCGCCTGAATTCCGGTAATCTCCACAAAACGGTAGCCATGGAAAGTAAAGCGTGGGCTAATGGTTTCATGACCACCCTTCGCCAGGTAGATATCCTGCGACATTGCCACGCGGATATTCTCCATCATGACCATACCTACATTATCCTTATATTCCGGCAGATTAGGGTACTTCACCTCGGCAAAGCGCATGGTGATCTGCTTGCCGGGTTCCATCCCGGAGAGGGATATTTTAGGTATGCCTGCCATGTTCTGTCCCATGTCATAGATAAACACACCGGGGCGTACTTCTTCTACAGAGGTGGCAGTCAGCTCCTTGATTTTCTTGACGGTAGGGCCAAACTGCCCGGTGAGTGCCATGCCTGAATAGTCGTCTACCAGCGGCATATTGAAATCTTTATTTGTCCGGTCTGTACTCACGTGATGTTCCGCACTTACTTCTACCGCGGGTTTCCAATCGCCATCGGTATAAGCGGTGGTACTCCACCCCTCTGTCAATGCCTCACGGCTTGCATCGTATACTTCGCCCTGGAAGAAACTGCCGTAGCGTACCGGACCGTTATTATAATACTTCCAGGTAGAGGGATTGGTAGTAATCACCTCCTCCGTACCATCAGTATGAGTAATCACCAGTTTGGCCAGGAGCGACTGCCTGTCGCCAAAGAAGTTCCAGAACTCCCCCATATAGGTAGCTCCGCCACTCCACCAGCCTTCACCCAGCATGGCGCCAATGGCATTCTTTCCGGGCTGAATATAAGAGGTTACATCGAATGTTTGGTACAAGTGTGTTTTGGGGTATTGTGTCAATCCTGGATTGAAATAATCATCCCCTACACGACAGCCGTTCATATAGAATTCATACACACCGCGGGCAGTCACATACAAACGCGCTTTCCGCACAGGAGAAACGGAGGCCGAAAAGGTAGCACGCAACATAGGCATTGAATTCTGCGTGGGATCCGCCAACACAAATGCATCCATAGCAGCTCCCGACACCCGGTATGTCCCTTCTGTTACTGATACTTGTTCCTTTCCAGCAAATATTCCTTTATAATTCTGTGTATTCAGATTCTCAGCAAAGAGTACATTAGACGGACTGCGATAGTTCCGGATCGTCACATCGGAGAAATAAGCCGCCTGGCCCTTTGGTACTTTAAAGCCTATCTCACCCAACACGGGGAATGCAATAAAGTCGCCCCCTTTACCTAGTGGGTTCAGGTTGATCTCTCCCAAGCGGTGTGCACGACTTTCTCCATCCATATAAATACGGGTATCTCCCAGTACGGAGGACAGGTACACGGTATGCATCTTATATTGATTGGCCGCATTCACGATTCCGGCCGGAATGGAAAAGCTCTTCAAAGGAAGCTCCTTTTGATCCTTTGGATGGTATCCTACCCGGTACACATGCAATTGCGCAGGCTGTCCGGAGGATAATGGAGTGACATCCATCTCCACCATCAGGTACGATTCCGTCTTCTTGTTCAACAACCCATACAGGTTCATATTGGCATCCATCAGGCGGGGATCATTGGCTCCATACACGAAACCTGCCTTTTTTGTAGCAGATGCTTCATCCAACCGAATAGAGAAACTCAGTTTGAACACTGGAAGATAAGAAGAATACAGTACCATATCCGCATCTCCCCCGCCGATCCATTTTGCCCCACTCCAAGCTGTAAGCTGGGGACTAGGATCCATCAATCCAGTCTCGAACCAGGAAGCAGATGTTTGCTTCTTTCCGTCCTGATCCCATACGGTTGCATTCCAGGTGTACCGTGTACAAGGCTTCAGCGAGCTGCCGCCATAGGCAATGTTCAGAGACACACTACTATCTGTTTTCCCGGAATCCCAGACCTTTACACCAGCCTCATCTGCGACAATGAGTTGATAGGCTTTCTGATGGCTTCCTCTTACGTCCGATTCCATTTGCCAGCTAAAGCGGGGAATCTGCACATCCATACCCAGAGGAGTTTCAGTATATTCCGTTTTCAGATTTACAACCTTGTAATTTGCAGCCTTCAGGAAGCTGACAGAGAAAAGACTGAGCGCTATGCACAACGCTAAAGTGTTCCGTACTTGATACATCATTTAGATTAGCTATAATTAAGACACCAAAAGAAACAGGCAAATAAAGACAACTTATATATTACACAAGTAACTTTGCCTCAATACTTATCGAGGCAAAGTTACAAAAATTCATGATTCTTCTTCGCTTTCGGAATCAAATATTACTCTTTCACAAAGCGATGAATAGATTCACCTTCCTCTGTAGAGATTACTAACATGTAAATACCATTGGTTAGAGAAGTTACCGGAATGTGTAATTCGGAAACATCTGTATCCTCGTGAAAGAACAGCGCTGTTCCTTGTTCATCGTATACCTTGACAGAGACTTTTTGCAGAGAAAGGGGCAGGCTTACATGTAGTACATCCACTGCCGGTACTGGATACAAGGCTACTTTGTTACTCCATTCGGGGGCATTAAGACCATCAGGAGTAGCTTCTATAGCCAGTTTTCCATCCACGCTCAGGCGGGAAGTATCCCAGGTAAAGCCAGCTGGAAGAGGGGTTAACTCATACGTAGGAATACTGCCACTAAGGCGCGTGTTGACTATTTGGAAAGTATCAGTTACCACCGGCACATAACTTTCGTGCACACGAATCTTGACTATAGCCCCACTTGCGCAAGAGAGTGTACCGGTCAATTGAAGTTTATCGTGGTTTGACTTACTACGAATATCTAATGCGATGGATGCACCATTAGCTAATGTAATACTGTGTGCTGTAAGAGAACTATATGGAAGCACTGTTGAGCCTAGTTCCATTGCAGAACCATTTTCCAAAATTATTTCCCCATTCGTCACACTCCGGGTTACAACCAGTGCGCCACCTTTTAACACTTGAATATCCCCCATGGTGGTAGCTGTCATGTTATAAAGGGATAAGGTAGCTTCGCTCTGTACAGCCACCTTTCCAGTACCCACTGCACTGCCTGAAGTATTGGTCAGAGTCAGGGTACCACCCTTTACGTTTGTACCGCCGGGATACGTGCTACCGGAATTGGAGAGTGTTACATTGGAAGTACCCGTCTTCGTAAGATTTCCCCAATAGATAATTCCGTCAAACTTGTAAGAAGCCTTCTTGTCACCCAGTATCCACTCGTGTACACAGGGTTCACGGGTAGCATCATTGCCGCCCAATATTCCAGTTCCGGTCAAGGAGCCAAAGGCTACAGTCGTGCGTTTGGAATTGTACACCACCACATTGCTGGCAATATTCACATTGGCATTGGGTAATCCGCCGTAGGTATTGTTCACGTATAAATCACCCCCGTCTCCATCAGTCGTTACATTGAGCGTACCCTCAAAAGTACTCCAGTTACCGTTCAGCATACTACGGATGTAAGGAGTAAACATATTCAGGGTACCGCTTCCGGTTACATTGGTATTGTAATCACAACGCATGTCCAGATTCAGATTCCCTGTCTTTCCGGAAGGTACCTCCAAGTCCCAATTGACAGTACTATAGTCGTTACCGCTTACACAATCAATGGTTCCTCCATTGAGGATGATCTTGCTTCCCGGACCGCTATACAGGGCTTCATTATTTGCAAGGAACAAGGTTCCTGCATTCAGGATGGTATAGGGATGGGTATTACCCGTTTTCAGTGAAAGAATGCCTGATCCTTCTTTCGTCAACGTACCACTTCCGGACAATGCACCTTCCAAAGTAATGCTTCCGCTACCCGCATTAAATATGGCTCCATTTACGCCAATCAGCATTGGGGAAGAAGAGGTGAGCGCATTTCCGGTTCCTTTCAAAGTAGCACCGTCAATCAGGAAATCGGAGGCTTTGGTACGCAAAGCTCCCAAAGAACCGGTTTCTGTAACAGAATTAGCCAGTGAGGCAACTGCTACAGTACCACCCAACAATTCTATTCTACCGGTAAAGGAGTTATTGTTATTAATTGTAGCCGTTCCGGTTCCCTTCTTTGTAAAGGTAGATGATCCGGTAATTGCCTTGCTTCCCGAAATGGTATAGTCGGAAGTTGCATCAATGAGCAACGAGGCAGGAGATACGTCAGAGGTAATTGTCACAGTCTTACGCGCAGCCATGTCATTCATAATAACTTGGTCGTCCGTAATAAACAAATTATCTGTTCCATCCTTTAGGAAGTTTTGTGTAGAGGCCAAGTTCCATTCTCCATTATTCTTATCCCCGTTCCAAACCACAGCGGCAGGAATGCGGGTATCAGCTACTTGTAAGTAGATCTTATTATCCCTTATTGCTAAGGAACAGGCTATTCCTTGCATGCCTTGTATCTTCAGTTCCGATACAGAACCTTTGATTGTTGCTGCACTGGCGTCTATCAGCAGATACTCGCCCGGCTGGATCTTTCCAGAGGAAGCATGGGGAATAATATTCAATATCACTTCTTTGGTAAAGATGAGCCTACCGCTAACTTTCAACACATCCGAAGTAAAATCCGCATCATAGATATCAAAATCAATCTGAGCACCCCACTTTAGCCAAAGAGAGTCAGACACGGTTACGGTAGCCTTCTCGTTATTACCACCTGGGCGCAGGATAGAACCGTATTCCTGGATCAGTCCTTTCTGCAGATTGGCTTTCAGATTCAATTCGGCAAAACGATTCATCCATACAGGGGATTGTTGTACATCGGAGATAATCACAGTGAGTCCATCCCAAAGCTCAGTTGGCCCAGTATACAGCAAATCACTACTGAGTGTAAATGTGCCCTGCCCTTGTTTGTTCAGACGCATGTTTCCGATGAGTGATCCTCCTTGTAAAGTATAGGCAGCCTTGTTATTGCTCACAGTCAACAGCTCAGGTGCTACTCCGTTGGCTACAGTAACAGTCCCGCCGTTATTCGCATCAAAGAGAAGAGAAGCACCGTCAGTATAACTCACGGGAGCACCATTTTTCGTCCAGTTAGTACCTGCCCATAGACCTGAACCGCTGTATACCAAGCGATCGTTGTTCATCACAGGCGGAGGAGGTAACAATATACCTTCCAGTTCACCTAGGAAGTAGCTGGTATGGGGAGGCTGATTATATCCGCCCATCTGCCAACAAATGGCCTGGCGGTACTGCATATCATGGAGTAAGGTATAGATACGATGATCAGTAGACGTAGAGGTGGTATAAATACGAAGACTCTTATTATCGGCTGAGCGCATAATGAATTCTTCACGCCAGTCTCCAAAGAGGTCCACCTGTATACAAGCCGTACCCTTTGTCCAGTTGTTGGTCAGTGCACCCGAAGTGGTAAAGATGGCAGACGCTCCGCCATTCTTATATTTGAAGACGGTTCCTTCGCCTCCACCCGTAGCTTCGCTGAACTTGTTATAATCAAAGGTTTCCTGTAGCAAGTCGCCATCCCAGTAAATGTTAAAGTTGTATGTTCCGGGGTTACTTATGTCCACATTTTCGCGGGTAGTAGCCGAAAAAGTGGCTCCGCTCCCCCAAAGTGCAGAGCCTAAAAAATCATTGGAGATGTTGGCAGCCATACAGCGTCCGCAGTCCTTGCCGGTGTATTCACGGATGAGTATCTTCCCAGTAGCCGCATCACGCAGACTTACTCCAGGAATGGCTTCGTGACAGCTCCATACTTCCAGGCCTTTATGGTAAGGGTCGAGGTCGCCCACATGTATGGCATCTCCATGTCCCTGTCCGGTAGAATAAAGCCCTTTCCCGTCGTGGTCCACAGTCATAGAACCGTAGATTATTTCATCGCATCCGTCACCGTCTGCATCCACAATGGTATAGTTATGGTTTCCTTGTGCAAAATAAGTGGGGTTGTTATCTGTGTTGAATTCCCATTTGAAGGCAAACTTCTTATCAATGATATCATATGTCCGCATCACAATACGGGTGTAGATCCCTCTCGAAATGAAGAGGCTGGGCTTCTTACCATCCAGATAAGGAGCACCAAAGAAGTATTTACTGCATCGATGGCCTCCGTCTGCTGAACCCCAGATATAATCATAGGTCATACCACCGAAGGTACGAGGGATGTAATCGATACGGTCCAACTCCTTACCGGTTTCACCATCCACAAGGGAAAGAAATTCAGGACCTTCAAACATGTATTGCGACCAGCCCGAGCGGTAATTGATCTTCCCGTCTTTATTGGTATCGTCTATTGAAGTGCCATCCCCAAAGATTGTCCCTTCTGAGGTACGCAGGAACACTTCGGCCCTTCCGTCGCCGTCAAAGTCAAAGGCAGCAATGTTCATCTCTACATCATCAATGATGTTGGGCCCCAGGTTGATAGCCCAAAGGAAAGTGCCATCTATTTTATACGCCTCAAAAAGAGAATAATGGGGCGCTTCGATAGACCAGTCGGCATACACCCGTTTGATGAGGATTTCCATCTCTCCGTCTCCATCTAGGTCGGCCACAGTAGCGTCATTGGGATAGTACCCGCTTACGCCCAGGTCACGCAGGGTAATATTGAGATAGTTATTTGTGATAATGAGAGCAGGCTTACTAGGAGCACTCTCCGCTCCGCTCTTCACAGAGGTTACGGTGTATACAGATTGCGTAGTACCGCTGGGATCCGTATAGTTGGATGCTCCAGTAATGGGCGTAGCATTCAGTTTTGTACCGTCCCGATATAGGTTGTACGAGGTGCCGTACCACTCCTGACCGGTAATACGCCAGTTGACATACATGCCTCCTGACACTTTCTGGGCCACGAGTCCACGCCCCAGGTTCTCCATTTGTCTCTGTGCATAGCTGCATAACGAAACGAGGAGGGATAATAGAATCAGTATCTTTTTCATGGTCATTTCTTATTGGATAAATGCTTCTTTAATAAAAGAGGGAGGTTATCTCAGGTATTGAAACAACCTCCCTTCTTCTTCCTCCGAAGAGGAGT
This sequence comes from Bacteroidaceae bacterium, assembly GCA_031552405.1. Lineage (GTDB taxonomy): Bacteria > Bacteroidota > Bacteroidia > Bacteroidales > Bacteroidaceae > UBA1794. The sequence continues at coordinate 129,434 of JAVBMN010000001.1, forward strand.
CACTACTTACTTTACTAACTAACTTTTATTCGTGTATAGCAACCTGTACAGCCTGTGTGCCTACTTTCACAATGTAGATACCTGAGGGCAACTGAGCATGTGCAGGAACTGTTTTGCCGTCTATCGTGGTGATTGTAAATGATTCAGCACCCACTACCTGTATATACCCATTCTCTACGTATACCAAGGGCACGTTCAGTGCATCTTCTGCGATTTCGTTCGTATCCACATTAGAGGTGCGACGTACACAGCTCAGCGTAAAGCTATCAAAAGCTACCCAGTTGGCTGTGGTAGAACGAGTCTTGAGACCGAAGTTCAGAACCATATTGGTCACCTCTACTTCTGCCAGTGTAAATACCTTTGAGTGAGGCTCATTATCTACTGTTTGGTTCTCATAAGGAGCCTCTTCACCGATCATAGGAGTGGCCACTTCCACAGAGTCATTGTTTGCAAAAAGCCACACACCCTTCACCGGAGTAGTAATAGATACGCTTTCTTTCACTGTTTCTCCATCTTCCTCTAAGATATCGAATGTACCTTGCTGACAGGCAGTAGATGTAACAGTAATCGTATAGAAACCATTCGGCACATATACTGTTTGCGACATTGTTTTATCAGCCAGGCGACTATTGTATGCTATCCAGGTTTCAGCCGCATACTTTCCACTATATCCATCGTCTTTGGTCAGGAGAGCTGTGTTTCTCACAAAGCCCTGGTTGGTCCATCCATTATCGTAGGTAGCCTCATCAAAACCGGGGTTCTTGAGCCAGAAGGACACGCCTTTTCCATCCAATGTAGAGTAATCTCTCAGGGTATAGATGGCTTTCTCCATTTCGCGGGTGGCTTCAGCTATTGCATCGGCATTCAAGGGCAAAAGTGCTTTGGCAATGGACTCCATATTTGCAGAGAAGGAAGTGATTGCATTTCCGTCATACACATCCGGATTCCGGTAGGTGTACAGTGCAGAAGAGAAGGTATTACCAAAATCAAGATAGGCTTTCAGTTCGGCATTCAAACCCACATAGGCTGCATGGGTGGTAGTATCGTTTGCACAAACCATATCTACTGCCGCCAAAGAAGCGGTAAACACATTACCCAGAGTTTCCCATTCTGCTCTTGTGAGGTATACCGCTGCCGAGTCTGCCACAGCCTTATAATTCTGATGTCTAAAGTTCTTCATGTTATAGATGCCGGTCTCAGCTGCGGACACCCCTACATTCAGAGCTACTGTAGCAGCCTCAGCCTTCTCTTTTGTGGATACATCAGCTGCTTTAGCTGCTGCAATACACTCGTTGAGTTTGTCCTTTTCAGAAACAAGCATTTCCTGTGCAGTCAATTCTTCGGCATGAGCGAGATATGCGGCAAAAGCCTTGGCATATTCTGTATCTGCCCCCTCGTTACCATAATAAAGCAGCTTGAAATTAGTAGCGCAGAACCAGCCGCTTGTACCGCCACCCGAGGTAGAGGCCATGCCAATAGTCAATATACCGTCATTCATCACCAAAACTTTTTCGGTTTGGATCTCCTCCCAAAGGCCACCGCCCGGGAAGCTTCCTTCAGGACTCTGAGTAGTGGGTACAGGCGACACTGCGATACCCGATGAAGAGGCAGCAAAGGCATGCTGATCGTGAATCGCTCCATCCGTAGCCGTTTCGCACGACACAGAATACAATCCTGCAGGAAGCTTAGTGATTACCTGATACAGCTTCATTTCTGTAAAGTCGGGCGACCAGCTATTCCAACAATTCTTGCCTCCCACCGTATTCAGGCGGTAGTCGCCGCTCACAGCAATCTGTTCAGACACCCAGCCGGTAGACACGCGGTCACCGGATACGGAAGGATCGCCACCCGCCTTGGTAAACAGCGCACTCTGGATTACATTGGTAAAATCAGCAGGTTCATCAAGAGTAGCATAAATGCTCAATTCGAAAGCTTGTACGGCAGCGCTATAACCGTCTATGATCTGTCGGAACTCCACTTCAGTGGCTGTTTCGTTATTAAAGACGTCTATCATGTCATACAAGTAATTCTGAAAATCAGGAAGGCCTGTATAAATCAATGGATTTGCATTCGTCACAATTTCATTGGCTTCTTCACAAAGCGTATTCAGCTCCATTGTCAGGTCACAAAGTGAGCTATACTTACCAATATATACACTCAATGAATCAATCATTTTGCCCATGTAGTCGGTATCCGTGCCTTTTGTGGAAAGAGCCTTTGCCCGCTTCATAAAATCCGAGTCTATATCACCCAGGAAGATGTATGCACCGGGTACAAAGCCATAACTCCAGTCTTGCGATGACAGGATATCCAGTTTGCTCTGGATGCCGCTACGAAGGAATGCTACGATTTCTTCTTCGCTGCCGCCATTCATGTAAAGACGGAAGTTATCTGCTTTCAGCCAACCCTCACCATTAATGGTATTTACGCTGCCTACATTATCCGTACGGATTCCGAATGTTAAAGTACCGTCTGTCACCGAGGTAGTAACCGACAAGGTGCGCAGAGCAGCATAATCACCCTCTTCAGGGGTGTATTCCCACTCATTCTCGTACCTTGTTTCCACACCGTTTGCAAAGATGCGTTGTCCGCCCATACGGCTTCCTCCGGTCCATGCAGAGACCATCATATCGCAGGTAATGGTATACAGTCCATTGGGGAGTCCTGCTACTGTTTGCGCTACCTGTACATTGGTCAATGTGGCACACCACAGATTGAAGAGATACTCTCCGTCAGTGGCTTGTGCAGCATTGGGGTTACCCTCTCCACCCACTACATCAATTCCTTTCCATCCGGTCACTGCACCGGTCACCGTCCATCCCTGGGGTTCCTTTACGGCTCCGCCTCCGGTACCCAAATCCATGGTTTCGGTACTTGCCGCCAACTGGGTCTGCGTACCTTCAAAACTTGGATTCACCAGATAATTCTCGGTGACATCCACCTGCGCCTGTGCCGGCATAACTCCTAAGGGAGCTACAAGCAAGGTTGCAATAATAAGTCTCAGTTTTTTCATTTCTTTCTTCATTTAGTTTGTTTAACAAGATAGATTTTGATAGTTATTTAAATGCTTTCTTTATTTTCTTAAGCTCCTTCTGTGTAAGCCCTACGATGGAGCCATGGCGAATGCCTGCGGGAAACTCTACATTCTCGTTGTAGTAGGGGTATTTCTTGTTGGTTACGGGAATCCATTCCTTGAAGTCGGGTGAAGTCCACAGCCCGTACCCCAGACTTTTCCCGAAGTAGTCCCATACAATCCCGTATCCATTGCCTTCTTTCAGGGGGAAGGCAAAAGGACCTTCTACATTCTCAGGGGTAAGCAGTTGCGAATTGGAATAAGGGCCTTGCGCATGGGCGGAGGTCACAATCCGGATCCCGTTTCTACGGTAAATCAGGTGGTAAAGGCCGTTCACTTTCACGATATTGGCATCCAGTATTCCGTCGTCTTCTTTGTAGAGGATCCGGGTATCGGAGAAGTTCACAAAGTCTTTTGTGGTGGCATAGTAGATAGAGGCGGTGCTCCAGTCATCGTGGATCTCGGCAGTCCAGTACACCAGATACAGGTCTTTCTCTTCGTCGTATACAAATTCAGGCGCCCAGGTTTTGGTAGCTCCTTCGGGAGCGATATCCACAAGGCGTTCATTCTCCCAGGTTATCAAATCTTTAGAGTCCCAGATGGTAAAGGGGCGATTCTTCCAGGATACGGTAGCTACCAGGTGATAGACCCCGTCCTTTCCCTGTAACACCATCGGATCTCTCAGCAACTTATCGTCGAAGGAGGCGGATATAACAGGATTTCCTTCATTAAGGGCACTAAAAATAAATTTGTTTTCGCATAGTGCGTAATACATGTTCTTCTCGTCATTGCCTTTCATATAAGCGGCCAGATAGGCCACTTTCCGTTCTTCCTTTTGGGGTTTCTTTGCCTGGCAGGGACACAATACGAGAGCTGTAAATGCAATAATAATAAACTGTTTCATGAACATGATTCTATCTTTTTTACTATCAGGTGAATTAAATAGGAGTTATGATAAGCGGTTTGGCGCGTACCGACCGGCTCGCTGCCGTAATCTTTACAGGAGATTTCCCGTGACCGATGCGCACCAGAATGGCGGCAATGCCTGCCTCTGTCTGAGGAGAAGCGGTACCGATAATCTCTGCATCGCCTGATTCAACAGTAAACTGAACGTCCTGCACGAGGGAAGTAACCGTAGCCTGTGCCGCATCTTTAAGGGTGGCATACACAAATAGCACGTCATTGCATCCGGCAGTGGCAGGCTTCCCGGCCTCATTCCAGGTGAGTTCCAAAAGGGCAGGCTGGGCGGCGGTAGCACAGGTTTCCTTTGCCACTTTCCGGCCCGACTGGTACCCGATTGCTTCCACCTTTCCCGGCGATGTACACGCCACCTTAAAGGTAAAGGGAGGATAGGCCAAACGGGAAGAGAAGGCATCGGTATCCGCTTTCTGGCGACCTACGGTGACTCCGTCAACACGCAGTTCCACCTCGTCGCAGTTGCTAAAGATGCGAACTTCTTTGGATACCTCAGGAGTCCATTCGGAGGCGATATACAGGGTATACATATCCTTCGGTGAGCGCTGGCTCCGGAAGAAATAATACGAATATTTAGGCAGGCGGAAAATATCCATCACGCCAGAGTGTTCCAGGTCATTGCTGTAACCACGGTTGTAATCGAACATGGCCCAATATCCATCTGCAAAGGCGTGGGTAGAGAGGTTGTCGTTATGAGCCTCCTGTACATTGCGAGCTTGTTGAAGGAGCCGCTTCTCTCCTGCCCCACGGGGCTGGCGACTGCTGCGTTCTTCCTCCTTCAGATCCCCCCACTGGTCTTGGTTGAAACCAGCATTCTGGGCGTAGTACTCCCAGTCGCCATACTCCGACACAATAAGCGGGCGGGTGGTGTCTGCACCGCGGCGGTGCTGACGGGCCTGGATGTAAATATCGTATGTCTGGTTGATCCATCCGGCAGAGTAACAGTTTGGATAGGGATATTCCTCCCGGGCTACCTGATGTGCCTGACGCATAAAGTCTTTCGGCATGGGCGATTCATTGATGGAGAGCTCCCACCCCAATATACACGGGTGGTTACGATCACGGCGAATCAGTTGGCGCGAAGACTCAAGCGCATGATCTGCAAAGGCTTTATCCCCGAAATACTGCCAACCCAGAATGGCATCCAGCACCAGAATACCCAATTCGTCGCAGGCATCCAAAAAGGCCGGAGAAGGCGGGTAATGCGAACAACGCACATAGTCAAACCCTCCCTGCTTGATAAGCCAGGCATCACGGTATTGCGCCGGATTAGACACGGCATATCCCACATACGGATACTCCTGATGGCGGTTTACCCCACGCAGGAAGTGTTTTTCGCCATTCACCCGGCAGCCTTCATTGGTAACACGAATGTCGCGCACGCCTACACGGACTGTCTCCGTATCGGTAAGCTTGCCATCTGCGTACACCTCCGTAGTTAAATGATACAAAGCAGGCGCTGCGGGCGACCATAGTTCCGGGTTCTTCAAAAGCCCTTCTGCTCTGAGGGTGGTGGCCTCGCCTGCATTCAGGCGGTGCGAGGGAGCCTCATAAGAAAGTATCTTCCGGTTCTTTCCACTATATAATGTATGCACGGCCTTCACTGTAACCGTCTGTTCGGAACTGTTACGCAAGTGTGTATCCGTAAAAAGTCGGGCCGAGCGGGCAGTCACATCCTCCGTATGAAAGAAGATACCTCCCCCTGCCACTACATCCTCATGAGAGGAGTCGGTAATGTACACCGGTTGCTTACGGATGAGCCATACATCCCGATAGATACCTCCGTAGGTGTTGAAATCCAGTTTTTTGAGTGGCTTCGGGCCTGTTATCGAATTATCGCGGTTATCCAGTTCTACCTTAATATGGTTGTCCTTTCCATACTGCACCCGGTCGGTAATATCCACCACAAAGGGAAGGTATCCACCAAGATGAGATGCCACTTTCACACCATTCACCCATACATTGGCTTCATTCATGGCAGCTTCAAACTTGAGGAAGAGTTTCTTTCCCTTATCCGATGAAGGCACAGAGAATGTCTTCTGGTAAATGCACTCACCCTGCCATTGGTCATTCACCAGCAAAGGCTCGATGCACGGGGTATGAGGAAGGGTGATGCGTGATTTCTCACCGGAAACATCATTTCGGGAAAATTCCCACCCGTCGTTAAACAACATCTTAGATGCCGATTCGGTCTTTGAAAGAACATGCCCGCCTACGGGATACATGTGGCCAGAATTAGCCTGTATCCCGGAAGAAAGGACTCCGGCCAGACAGCAGACGATAGCTTTTCTATACGCACTCATGGTACTATTTCGATTCAAAAGTTTCATGCAACAAAGCTATCCCGAAAGAGGATTTTAGGAAAGCAGATAAGGGAGAGAGATAAACAATTATTGGACAGGATGGACAAGAAACAGACAAAAACAGACAAAAAACGGACACTGTAAGCCCCGAAGGGCATTTTTAGGCAGTTTGCCATACAAAAATCACAGGCCTGAGTTGGAGCAATCTCAGGCCTGAAATTTTAAAACACAGGCCTGAGTTTCTGTAAACACAGGCCTGCAATTTCGCAACAACAGATTATGAAAAACAGCGTTACTCAATAAAAAGCCGTGTGAAAGATGTGAAGGGTATGTGAAGGGTGCGGGTTCACCCATAAGATCTTGTAAAACAAGCACATAAATTTCCGTGAAGGGTGTGAACCCTTTTTGACAAACTTCCCTATAGAAGTGGTGGGTACAAGTTGGAAAACTGATGCCCACGAGTTAAAGAATTGGTGGGCACGAATTCTTCAACTCGTGCCCACCATTTTTTTGGAGAGGGATGCCCTTCAGCATTCCTCCATATACGACTTCGGCGACTTGCCGTATTTCTCAGAAAAACACTTGGAGAAGTACGAATGACTGGAGAAACCTACGGTGTACATCACCTCCGCCACGGTAAATTTCCGCTGAGCAAGGAGGATAGCCGCTTTCTTCAGGCGGATAGATTTGATGTAATCCACAGCGGTTTGTCCGGTAAGCGCCTTCAGGCGACGGTAGATCTGCTTGGCGTTGTAACCGGACAGCTCGGCCAGTTTCTGCACGTTCAGATCCGGATTCTGCAGATGCTCCTCAATGGTCTGGGTGATGACTGAAAGGAACTTTTCATCCTGCGATTCACTGACTTCCTCTTCCCGAAGCTCCATAGCCCCGGTATTGCGCAGCTTGCTTTCCCGCAGAGACTCCTTATGTGCCAGTTGGCGGATGCGGGTTACCAGGTAGTGAATCTCGAATGGTTTGGATATGAATGCATCTACACCCAGCTTATACGCATCGGTTTCTGTGCGCGGATCGTCCTTGGCCGTAAGCAGAATAATGGGAATGGTAGAGGTGAATACTCCGCGGCGAATGAGGCGGCTCATCTCAATACCATCCATAATAGGCATCATAATATCCGCAATAATCAGATCAGGTACAAGGCGTTGAGCTGCTTCTACTCCGGCCTTTCCGTTGTGAACAACAGTACACTGCATACCCTTCAGGCTGTCGGCTATGAAACGGGCTATCTCTACGTTATCTTCCACAATCAGGATGTGCAAGCCACGCATTTCCGTAAGGTCGGTATCTGCTACTTGAGGGGAGGTTTGCACAACTTCCTCATTCATTACGGGAAGGGTGACGGTAAAGGTAGTGCCCTTTCCTTCATCCGAAGTTACCGTCACCTCACCCTGATGGAGGGCCACATAACTCTTCACCATGGAGAGGCCTATACCAGACCCCTCTTTGTTGAGGTGAGAAGTGGCATGCGACTGATAGAAGCGGCTGAAGATATGCGGCAAGTCCTGCGCAGGAATACCTACCCCGGAATCAGCCACTGTAAGGGTAAAGCGGGAAGGGGCCTCCTCCTTCCGGTACCGGATGGTCACCCTGATTTCGCCATTATCCGGCGTAAACTTACAGGCATTAGAGAGGAGATTGTTTACAATAGATTCCATCTTCAACACATCGGCTTGTATATAGAGCTGTTCCACATCAGACACGAATTGAATGGATATCCCTTTCGATTCACACGTTTCCCGGTACACTCCGGTAATGCTTCGCACGAATTCAACAATCTCCAGACTGGCAAGGGAGAGATCCACGCGCGAAGAATCCACTTCACGAATGTCGATAATCTGGTGCACCAGAGTGCTGAGGCGCATGGTATTCCGATGGATCGTTTGCAACAAATCCCGGGAGGAACTGCTCTTTGAAGTAGCCAGCAGCTTATTGACCGGCCCCAGAATAAGGCTAAGCGGGGTTTTCAGCTCATGGGATACATTGGTAAGAAACTCCATCTTCAGGTTACTCAGTTCCATCACTTTCTCCTTCTCGATGCGGGCTATGCGTAAACGGCTCCACACCCGGAAATAATTGACCGCCCAGGCCAGCAGGGCCAAGCCCAGCAGCATATATCCCACCTTTGCCCAGATACTGCCGTACCAAGGGGGAAGGACGGTAATATGCAGTTCACGAACGGGAGATTGAACACTTCCTCCGTCATTGGCCTCCTGAATGTACAACGTATATTCGCCCGGCGACAGGTTGGAGTAAGAAATGCGATGTACATCCGAGTGAAGCACACGCCAGTCCTTGTCCACATTCTCCAACCGATAACAATGACCGGACTGTATATACTCATTCGCCTCACTCTCCGCAAATTCAACGGCAAGATTATTCTGGTTGTGATTCAGCCGGATATGCTGTGCATATTCCGGCGAGGTGGTCAGGCTCACTGTACCGTCATATGCTTCTCCTGTACGAAGTGGTTTATCATTGATATAGAGAGTAGTCAGTACCACCGGATAGCGGGAGGTACCCATGGCAAGCAGAGAATCCGGATTAAAAAGGGTGAGCTGGTCAATCCCTCCTATCCAGATAGAGCGGCTGTCGGGATCAAGATAGCTGCGGGAATTGCGGGATATATCCATCCGTATACTACGCAGGGTGTGGGTCTTCTTATTCATTGCCACAATACCGTCGGGAAGAGTAAGCCATAAGTACTCTCCCTTTTCCACGATGCTTTGGATAGAGTTCCCTTCCAGTTGTTCGCCACGGATAGAGACCACCTTACCGGTTTGCGGACTGATCCTCTCCAGCATCCCTGTACTACCCACCCACACCGTTCCGGCGGTATCAAGGTACATACAGGTAATAAACAGAGTGTGCTGGGGATCTCCTCCTTGGGTAATGGGGAAATAATCTATCTTCTTCCCATTCGCACTGATCTGACTGGTACCACTCGCTCCCGAAGCCCAGACTGTTCCATCCGGAGCCAGTTGCGCATACAGGATACGGTCATTGGTCAATGCAGGGACAGATTGGGCTGAATAATTTACCTCTGCCAGATAGCTATCCGATCCCTGCTTCAGCAGTTTCTCTTTATTCACCACAAAAAGGCCGCCCAGATTGGCACCAATCCACAGCCTCCCCTTCTTATCCTCGAAAATACTGTAGCACCAGTTGGCATGCTGTGTGCGGGTGGAGTCCGAGATATAATAACGCACAAAGGCGCTTCGCTGATAATCGAATCGGTTTACACCCCCATCCGTAGCCACCCAAAGGAGATGGTCACGATCTTCGTAAATATTCCGGATACGGTTGTGTGAGATGTGGTAACGACTGTCGCGCATCTTGTACCATTCTGTAGAGTTCGTAGCTGGATTCCAGCGTACCAGTCCGTTGGTTCCTCCCAACCAGTAATTGCCACGGGAGTCTTTGAGCATCGCAGTGATCCGGTTGCCTTCATCAGAATGCACTATGTCTTCCCAACGGTACACCTGGAAGTTTCGGTTGTTCCGGAAGAGCGATATTCCGCAGTCTGTCCCAATCCAGATATTGTTCTTACGATCTTCAAAAAGCCCCCACACATTGTTATTAATAAGCGAGCGGTTGTTTCGGGAGCTGTGCACGAAGTATTCCTGGGTATTCTCTTCCTCATTGTATATATAAAGGCCATTGTCCGTACCCAGCCAAAGATTGCCTTTGCTATCGGGCAGAATTGTCTTCAGGGAGTTTTGTGAGAAAAGGGTTTTCCGTTCAAAGGAACTCCTGTGTATGTCATACTTAAACAAATCGTTCTCTGTACCAATCCACACACACTGCTTCCTTGGATCAAAGGCCATAGAGATAATCAGTTGCGGTTTGTTGCCAGTAGAAGGCAAACTGATAAATGAATATGATTTCCGGGCAGCATCGTACTTATAGATACCGTTTATGCTGCTGATGTAGACGTTTTCTCCATTTGCATCGGCAAGGGAATAAACCGGTTGGGATTGAATCGCCTTTACATATTGCGCAGTATTCGTTTGAAGAGTATACTGCACCAAGCCCTTCAAGGTGCCCAGCCACAACATGCCCTCTCCCACCCGGCCTATGGAGCGGATGTCCATTTTACGGGTACCAGGCATAAGTGTATAGGTATTGGCACGAAGATCAAACAAATAGAGTCCGTTACCCGTTCCCACATAAAACTGTTCCGGCTGTATCCTGAGAAAAGAATGGATAAAAGTACCCACAAGGTTGCCGGATATTGCACCCAGATGCTTCTCCAATACTTTCTCATTACAGGTATACATGCCTTCCCCGGTTCCGGCCCAGACCTGGTCGAACTCATCTTGAAAGAAACAGCTCACCAATACGCCATCCTTATCTATATTCTCAAACTCACGCGAAGCACGAAACTGTGCAGCTATGGAAGTACACAGAAAGAACGAAAGGAAGAAAAGAAGGATACGGTTATTCATGGCGGCAGGTTTAGGTTCTATTACTTACACATTTTCTCCAGCATCTCCTTTTCGCCCACTACCCATACCAAGTCGCCCGGTTCAAACACCACCGAGTGGTGAGGGTTCATCAAGGAGGCATCCGGCCTTTCTATTCCAATGACCAGACAACTGTGTTTCCTGCCAATCTCCGACTCGCCAATGCTTTGCCCCATGTAGGGGAAGTGCTCATCGATGGTAAACGATAACAGGTTCATCTCTTTGGTGGCCTGTGGCGCTTCAACTTCATTCTGCTCCATCTCTATCCTCTCGGTAAAGAGGCGAATCTGTTCATCCGTACCGGCCACGCCGATCTTATCCTGCGGATAAATATATTCCGAGCTGCCGGGAATGTAAATCTCGTGATGGCCACGGGTAATCTTCACTACATTGACACCATAGGTATTTCTGAAGTCAAGCTCCTTCAGGGTTTTCCCGATATACGAAGAATCAGGGGATACTACCACGTTGGATATATGAATGTTCTTGTCATTGAGCTGACTCTTGAAAAACGCTTTCAACGGATGACGCTGCCTTTCGGCTTCTTCGCGCTGGTTGAGATTGATAAGGAAACGACTTTCCAACCGGTCATACTGATTCAGATCCCGGCGGAAAATAAAGGTGAGAAGCAACAGCGCCAAGGCGATGATGATTGCCCAGATATATCCAAAGTCGAACCATTGGATCAGCACAAACGTGATAGCTGCAACGGCCACAAACACGCGGAGCAGAACCATAGGTATCAACCGGCCCCGGTTGTACTTATTATCATTCCAGAGCTTCATGAACAGTTCTGGCGAATTCGTACGATTCGACACCAATGCGATAATAAACGGAGCCATACACACCAGCGTAAGCACCGCCGAAAGAACAGTACCCCAGATTCCTTCTATCTTATCATTCAGAAATGGAGTAAGAAAGTTCAAAGAAAACCAAATTACCGCCACCAACAGCACCACATAGATAATGATCTTGCCTGTATAGGTCTTCAGCAGCTGTTTCCACTCGCTCTCATGATTGATCGTTTTAGAGCCGGAAGCGTAGCGGTTCAAATATGCCACCGTACGATCAGGCAGCACCTTGTACAGCCAGCTGGCAAACGGATCGGCCAGGCGGATGAAGTAAGGAGTTGTAAAGGTTGTAATCACAGAAACTGCCACGATGATAGGATAAATAACCTCATTCATCACGCCAAGGCTCACACCTAACGCTGCAATAATAAAAGCAAACTCCCCGATCTGTGCCAGACTGAATCCCGAGCGAACGGATGTTTTCAGGTTCTGCCCCGATAACAATACACCAAAAGAAGAGAAAAATGCCTTTCCTATTATAGTGGTCAGTGTGATGATTAACACTGGCCATGCATATTCCACCAGCACCGCCGGATTGACCAGCATACCCACAGATACAAAAAAGATAGCTCCGAAAAGATCTTTCACCGGTTTTATGATATGTTCAATATGCTCCGCCTCCACTGTTTCAGCCAGGATAGAGCCCATAATGAATGCTCCCAATGCAGCCGAAAAACCAGTATGGGTAGCCAGTACTACCATCGCCAGACATAATCCGAGGGAGATGATGAGCAGTGTCTCATCATTCATCAACTTCCTGGCTTTCTTAAAGAATGCCGGCAGGATATAGATCCCCACCAGGAACCAAAGCACCAGAAAGAAAGCTACTTTCAGGATACTGCCCAGCATGGCCTCTCCGGCAAAGTCGCGCGTAACGGCCATTGTGGAGAGGAGCACCATCATCAGGATAGCCACCAGGTCCTCGACCACCAAAGTGCCAAAAACAATCCCCGTAAACTTCTGGCTTCGTATCCCTAAGTCATTAAACGCCTTGATAATAATAGTGGTAGATGACATGGAAAGCATACCGCCCAAAAAGATACTATCCATGGACGACCACCCCAAAAGGATACCCACAAAGTATCCTATTATCAGCATGGTTACCACCTCCGTAATAGCCGTGATAAACGCACTGCCACCCACATTCATCAGCTTCTTAAAGCTAAACTCTAATCCAAGGGCGAAAAGAAGGAAAACTACTCCAATCTCTGCCCAGATATTAATATTCGCAGCATCTGCAACAGTAGGGAATACATGTATGTACGGACCGGCTAACAATCCAGCCACAATATAGCCCAATACCAAGGGCTGTTTCAGCCATTTGAAGATTAATGTGATGATTCCTGCCGAGACCAGAATAAGAGCCAAGTCTGACATCAAGAGAGGTAAATGTGACATGTATGATCAGAAACTTAAGTTTTGTCGTGCAAATATAAATAAAAAGCGTGAAAAGCAAGCATTCCACATACCCCCGTTCACACGAAATAACACAGATTCAGACGTTTTATTTCCTACTTATCCGGTTTTTATTCTTACCTTTGCCGCGCAAATCGTCAAATTTGTACTTGAATCTTTCGTCATTATGCCTTGATTCGTCCTTGGACTGACGAATTCTTCTCCCATCGCAAACCGACTTCAGAATCAGCCCCGAATCATAACTTAATAAAGCTGTACCCAATAATGCAGCTGCAAAAGAATAAATGACATTTAAAGAACTGAAAATCAATGAGCCTATATTAAAGGCTCTGACCCTCAAGAAATACGAAACGCCCACCCCTATTCAGGAACAAGCCATACCCGTAGGCCTTAGCGGACGCGACCTGCTGGGTATCGCTCAAACGGGAACCGGTAAGACCGCCGCGTTTGCAATCCCCATCATTCAACTGCTTAATCAACCTAAGTCCGCCGCGCAGAGACGCGAAATAAGGGCGTTAATCCTGACTCCCACCCGCGAGCTGGCTATACAGATAGACGAGTGTTTCAGCGACTATGCTCAATACACCGGCCTGCGCCATCAAGTGATATTTGGTGGTGTGAACCAGAAACCGCAGGTAGATCAGCTACGACGAGGTACAGACATCTTGGTGGCTACACCCGGACGACTGCTTGACCTGATCAGCCAAAGAGAGGTTTCTCTCAAGCACATCCAGCACTTTGTACTGGACGAGGCCGACCGTATGCTAGATATGGGATTCATCCATGACATCAAGCGTTTGCTGCCCCTGCTGCCCAAGCAGAAACAAACGCTCTTCTTCTCGGCTACCATGCCCACAAGCATTGCCAGCCTGTCAAGAAGTATCCTGCACAACCCCGAACGGGTGGAGGTTGCTCCGGTTTCGTCGGTAGTAGACACCATCGAACAACGTTTATATTATGTAGAGAAACCGCAAAAGGGCGAATTGCTCCATATCGTACTAAATGAGGAAAAGGATAAGTCGGTACTCGTCTTTTCGCGCACCAAGCACGGAGCAGACAAGATCGCCCGCATCCTCAAGAAGAAAGGCATCGAATGTGATGCCATCCACGGAAATAAAACGCAGGTAGCCCGCCAGCGCGCCCTGCTCAACTTTAAAACCGGGAAAAGCCGTGTCATCGTAGCCACCGACATTGCCGCACGTGGTATCGACATAGCCAACCTGGGAATGGTTATCAACTATGATCTGCCCGATGTGGCTGAGACCTACGTGCACCGGATTGGACGTACCGGCAGAGCAGGACACGAGGGAATCGCCCTTACCTTCTGCGCCCAGGATGAACAACCCATGGTAAAAGATATCCAAAAACTCACCGGAAAGAAGCTCTATGTAGCTCCCACCCCCGAATTATCATCCATTATAAACCCTAAAACAGATATACTTAATGGCCAAATCAGTATCGTACAACAAGAGAGAAGTAGAGAAAAAGAAGCAAAGCAAAAGGCAGGAAAAAGAACAACGCAAAGAGCAGCGCAAGGCGAACAGCGGAAGCGGGTCGCTCGACGACATGATTGCGTACGTGGATGAAAACGGTATGATTACCGACACCCCACCCGATCCCACACAAAAGACAGTAGTGGACATAGAGGCTATTGCCGTATCTACCCCCAAGAAAGAGGATGTCAAAGATCCCATCCTGAAGGGTCGTGTGGAATTCTTTAATTCTGACAAGGGATTCGGATTCATCAAACAATCCGGTACTGTAGACAAGTATTTCTTCCATATCAGCAACGCCCCTGAAGAAATCGCAGAAGGAAACATGGTAGCCTTCGAACTGGAAAAGGGACCAAAGGGTATGAATGCGGTACGGATCACGCTGGATAAGTAATCCGTCGCTCACCTTAACTTTCCGCACCCTTCCTCCCTTCTTGAAAGGAGGTAGCTATATATAGGTCGGATTGCATCCGCCCGCTGAATAAGCAAAAGTGTATTCAGCGGGCAGATGCAATCTGCCCCTACTGTAAACCACTGTTCTAATAAATGATAAATTCAGCGGACTACAGGCACTACACAAAACAAAAGTTCTATCTTTGTAAATCTGAATAACTTAACAAGCCACAATATGAAGAATATCCTTGTACTTACCGGTAGTCCTCGCAAAGAGGGTAACAGCAGCCTAATAGCCGAAACCTTCATCCGTGCTGCTAAACAGTCCGGGCATACAGTGACCCGCTTTGATGCCGGACACAAAACTATCAGGCCCTGTATCGCCTGCGACAAATGCTTCAGCAAAGGCAATCCATGCGTATTTAACGACAGTTTCAATGAGCTGGCTCCATTGATTGAAGCAGCAGACTTGATCCTCTTTTCTACCCCGCTGTATTGGTTCGGCTTCCCAGCCCAACTAAAGTCGGCCATCGACAAGATATACTCCCTTATGGTAGGCGAACGCCCGGTACAAGACAAAGAAACCATGCTCTTTGTATGCGGCGAAACGGATGAAATGACCGATTTCGATGGCATCCAGCGTACCTATGAACTCACCAACCGTTTCCTGAGATGGACAGATAAGGGCACTCTCTTCATCCCCAATGTCAACAAACCAGGCGACATCCTCCAGACCAATGCCTTGGAGAAAGCCGAAAAACTGGGAGAAAACCTGTAACCCATGGATATCAAAGAAATCATGCGTTCGGGCAAGATGTATAACGACTTGTCCGATTCCTTGGTACGTCAACGGGAACAAACCGTTTTTCTGACCAACGAATACAACCAGAGCTTCGGGAAAGAGAAGACCCAACGCGAAGCCATCCTCCGTAAGTTCCTGCATTCTATTGGAGAAAACGTCCACTTCGAGCCCAGCTTCCGCTGTGAATTTGGCTTCCATATCGCCATCGGCAATAACTTCTACGCCAACTTTGATTGCATCATGCTCGATGCGAACTACATCACCATTGGTAACAATGTGCTATTAGGCCCCCGTGTAGGCCTCTATACCGCAAACCATGCCATCGATGCCGCCGAGCGCATAGCCGGAGGCTGCTACGCCCGTCCCATCCAAATCGGTAATAATGTATGGGTAGGTGCCAATGTAGACATCATGGGTGGCGTCACCATAGGTGACAACTCTATCATCGGCGCAGGTAGCGTAGTGACCAAAAATGTCCCACCCAATGTCATCGCCGCAGGAGTGCCTTGTAAAGTAATCAGGGAGATTACTGAGGAGGATAAAACGGGGTTCGCAGTCTGAAATTTGTTTTTAGCTCCTTGGATCTACAAGAAAGAGATGCCCCGGCTGTAGGGACATCTCTTTCTTTGCTTATTTCCTTTAGTTTAAATCAACCAGGAATCACCGCTATTTCGCTGGCATACCCTTTTGTTCCATCTTTAGTTCCGGGAGCTCCCGACTTTCCGTTGCTTCCATTGGAACCTCTATTTCCTCTGACGCCATCACAATTACCATATCCGCCTTCTGCGCCTACTCCGCCATTAGCCCCTTTTCCGCCTATACTTTTTTTACCACCTTGAGAAGTTTCACTACTTGTTCTTACAAGCTCTATATACTGAAACGGCAGTTGGATAATGACAGGAACGTCTTTGGCATCACCGGCATTACCGCCATTAGCGCCATTACCACCATGACCGCCACTACCGCCATTGCCGCCGTTGCCACCATCAATATCAGTACAAGTACCTTTATGTACATTTCCACCATGACCACCGTTGCCGCCTGTACCACCATGACCACCGTTTCCAGCGTTTCCACCATTACCCGATCTGGTTTGAACAGTAAGGATACCCTTTAATTCATTTATGATACAGATTTCAGCACTTTTATGTCCGGTTCCCATATAGCCTTCGCCCCCACATGAGCCATTGTTCCCATTTGTTCCCGGATTTCCATGACAACGTACACTACCATCCGCTCCATTAGTTCCATGATTTCCATTACCCCCATCAGCGCCATTCTGACCATGGGTTCCATCTTTACCCACAATATTTATAGTATTGATAGCACTATTGGGAGATTCCGGAGCAACAATAGTATCAGCAAAGAGCACCCAATCAGTATTGAGAACAACCAAGGATCCTTTTTCTGTAAAATTTACAGTTTCGCAATTGTATATTACCAACTGCTCCTTCTCTATCGTTTGTGTAGAGTCCACCAGCAGGTTTTTCTTTGAAAAAACAGTTACCTTCATCGGAAAACCGTACGCTATAACTCCCATATCCTCTTCCATCAATTGGTCTAAACCTCCAAAAAGATAGCGATATACCTTCGAAACAACATCCATTTCCGAAGTCTCTTCCTTAGCAGCTTCGTTGGCTGAGAAATACGGATATACCATCTCATTCTGATTGAGTAACTCTTTCAGCTTTTCCAATGACTTTACTTCTAAAACAGTTGTTACCCCTGTTTCCAAATTCCCTTTATGACCAAATTTCTCTGCTCGACTGTAAAAATCCATTTTTGCCATTTTTCTAATTTTTAAATTATCAATATTCTAAGAAGCTGCTTTGAATTTCCTTACAGCCTCTTCTATGTTCACAAAAGACGATCGTTTATATAGACAGGGGGTGCTGGTCGCTGTTTCCCGGCCCGGGGGATAATCTTATTCACTTCTCCTGGCAGGCCATCTGTTCCGTTCCCATCTTCAGAATCTGAGACATATCCGCCACCGACCATTCCTCCCTGTCCCGGGAGTCCGGCTTTACCCCGAATTCCGGCTTTTCCTCCTTCTGACGGGAGTACCGTACAGTGTACTTCGTTCTCAAATCCGGGAGGTACATTGATAAAGATATGGGAGCTGGTTCCTCCGTGCCCCCCATTACCGGCTCTTCCACCATGTCCACCATGTCCGCCATTACCACCTTTCCCCGGGAGCAAAACTCCCCGCAGGTGTTTGGCGCCCTGCGCTCCGTTGCCACCATTGCCTCCATTGCCACCATCACCACCATCTCCGCCGTCGCCTCCCTTCCCGGCCTGGGAAAATAGCACCAATGGGCCTTTCAGATCCCTGACAGTCAGTTCGGCGATCCGGCATATTCCTCCACAGCGTGCATTACGCCCAGCTTGGCCGGAGGCGCCAAGGGCGCCATCCTCCCCATTTCTCTCGCCTGCCTCTGCCACCCTACAAAGTACGGGCCCCAAGATCGTATGATCCAAGTAGGCAGGTATTCCATCCCTTCCGTTCCTTCCGTGCTGACCATCCTCGCCATGTTCGCCATCAAGCAGTCCATGCCGCAAGTCTACCGAATAAGGAGTAGGTAGAATACCTATCCCGCCTTCTTCTATGATCAGTTCCTGACACAAGAGCGACAACACATTTCCCCTGACCAGAAACTGGCCACCTTGCTCTATACGAAGTCGACCTATATTCAGAATATTATACACTTCCTTCTCCTTTTTAATGCCCCAGATTTCACCTGTTACCGTAACGTCCCAGATTTCCCCTACTCGAATGATTTTCTCCAAAATGCTTACCGATTTCATATAAACCGGGAGATAATGCCCCACAACCTCCTTGTCCGCCTCCGAGATCTCTCCACCAGCGAACAAATAGGATTCCACTCTGTCATGGAATCCAATCCCCCGATGCTGACGTAACAGCATATCCGGGGTGAAGAATGTTTCCTGCCGCATTATCCGCTGTTCCGGGGTAGCTACCGAGACTATATGCCGTCCCTCTTCCAAGTCGTGGACGGTAAAATACCTTTCCTGTTTCACTCCTTTTTCCAATGCAGCCACATCATGTCCCAGCAACAGGGCTCTGTCAAAGAATTCTTTCCAGATATATCTCATACTATTTTCTTATCTTCTAAGTCTTTCACATACCGTACAGCTAAGCGATAATTCTTGGGAAAGCTAAGCTTCTTCTGTACCAATACGGTCTTACTTGTGGAGCTGAACAAGATATACCCCGCTTGCGTTTCCTCCTCATCAGCTGCCCAGTAATAGGCATTAGAATCTAAATTCTGCAATTTACCGCCTGCATACATTCCATTGAGAAGGGCTCCAAATCCACTGCTTCCTCCTTTTATCAGGTGCTTGTAAGGATCTTTTTCATAGGACTTTATCAGCGATTCCCAGTCGTCACGTGTGGGCAATCGCCATCCGTCAATCCGATCTGGCGACTGGGCAGCTTCCCAATCATATACCCTGTACGATTCTCTTCCCTCCACGGGTGTTGATCCTCGGCTGGCAGCGTACTTCAGATCTTCCGCCATCCAGGTTTTATTATCAACGGTGATCAGCGGATAGGTTTTTGCATCTCTGGGATCAGTGAAAAAATCAGCTTTCATGATCACAGAAAATTGCCTGCTGTTAAGGAATATACCATTCTTCCCATACGCCTGTATGGTGATCAGGTACACAGTATCCTGCAGCACTCCGTTCAGTTCAATCTCCATGCAGTCCTTCAGCAAGGGGGAATGGTAATCGGAATAATATACAGACCAGTGCCTGACAATCGGCGAATGTATCAGCACATCCACCCTATCCACATGATAGGCTGACCATTTCAGCGCCAGCTTTACTTTCTCTTCCGGTTTATCTACTGTTATGCAAGGAGTCTTGCTGTAGAACTGGATGATTCCACGTTCTTTAGGCGGCTCCTGTTTCTCAATATCCAACACGAACAGGGCATCGTTATAAGCAGTCGTATCATCTTTCATAAAACCACTGAAGTGCAGAAGGATCTGGGTATGTCCAGGAGGAGTTACAGCTACTATCTTCGAGAACGAGAAGGTCAAGTTAGCCTCAGAGTGTATCCCCATCAACCCGGTATTGGCAGGTTCCGGTTCCAACACCCATTTTGGACAAGGATCACTCGAGATGGAAGGCTGTTTGGCTTTCCATGAATATCCGGAAGGGTGATTGGATATGGAAGCCTTAATTTTCCAGGCATAAGCTTCGCTTGAGCCTTCATCCGAAGGAGTGATGCATCCTGTTGTGTTGCCATACACAAATGTCGCCTCAATGTGGGGCGCTATCTTTTTCGTCCCCGTATAGAGAGGCTTCTCACCTATATTTTTCAGGTTCAGAGATAACTCATTCTCCAGTATATCCAAGCTACTGTTTTTTGATAAGAAGGGCGATACATACACCACCCCACCACTATCCAATGAGAGCTGCAACACATCTTTCAGGTTGGCATTTCCTTTCTGCGGAGGGTTGGAAATAACGATCGGCGCAAATAACTGTAAAGGCAGCCTGGGAACAAAGTTGACAGGGACAACCTGTACGTTCCCAGTTACTGGTTGCACATTTGTCACCAATTGACTGAGGATAAATATAAGCTCTGTGTCAGACTCCCATGCAGCTTCTTCTGCACCTGCATAGGTTAGTTTCATGGTTTTGCCGTTTACGGCAGTCGTCCAGCCTTCGGCAACCAGCTGGATGTTCTTAATCTCTTCGGCAGTGATATCGGGAATAGAGAATTGCAAGGAGGATTTTCCCCGTTGCATCATAATCCTGCTTCCGGTTTCGTTTTTGAGGGTAAGCAGAAGCTCACAGGATGTGTTCCGGTAAATAACCGGAAGATTTTCCAGCCTGTTGAGTACCGTGAATGTGATAGAATTACTGTTGCTCATGACTTTTATATTTCATTTATTGTCAAACTGGTGATTTGCTTTCCGGAGACAATCGGAGCCAGCCTTCTTCCAAGGTCTGGGGGGAATAGCCCCAAGAGATATCCTCTGGCGAAGAGGTGGCATCCAATGCGATTTCTTCGGGCTGATGCTGACTAACCCACGACCAGGCATATCCCTTCTGTTCAGGGAGTTGTATGGAAAACTTCAGCTTCTGTTGCATCAGCGGATTAGTAAAAAAGGTCATCTGCAACCGTCCGACTTCCTCTGCAAAATTCCGGGATGGAAACTCCAATGATGCTACCGGAAGCAATCCGGTAAGGGCGTGCACCCCAGCATGCGGATCTACCAGCAAAGTCAATGTTTGCCGTGGGGCATTGAGGCGTAGCAGGAGATTAGTATCTGCAGGATGCACCACCCCATGCCCTGCACCGGCAGCAGGCGCATAGAAGTCGCCCAATGCATACGGATCATGGGGATCGGCAGTTTCCCGAAGATAGCCTATCAGGCCATCGTCCATGTCATACCTATCACCCAAGCGTACAGGAATATCAATATAGGGCAAGCCGGCATCTCCGTACTTCATCCTCTCGGCATAGGCGAAGCGCTCGCTCTCCACATCTGTCGGCCAGGGGTCTTGTCTGTTCATGCCCAGCTGGTTCAGCGGACAGGAAGCCCCATACGTCTCCATACCCAAAGCCACACGGGCAATGACCAACGGGCGTCCGGTGAACACCGCCAGCGATCCGTCGTCCGGATTCTTTTCAGGGCTGACAAATTCCTCGGAGTCCAGTATGGCTTGCATCAGATCCCTCAGAAAATGCCCGGTCTCGCCGCTTTTCCGTTTCACATACCACATGAAATGCGCCAACCAGGGGTTGACCAGAGGATGTTGGGGGGTACCGATATCCACCGTTAAAGAGTCGGAAGGATTCTCCCGGTTCCCTGCTTTCGAACGATACCTGAGTACATGATGCTCTATGCCGAATGCCCCCACAGCACTCCCATTGCTGTCATAAAAAAACAAGGAATTATCTAAGTGATTGGGCAATACCCAGCCGCAAACAGGCGTTGTAAGCGGCTGTGCATCCAGCCACTGAAAATGCAGGCGCGAAGGCATCAGCAAACGAGGGGGCAGGTATGCCTTTCCGGCGTGTTGTTCATCGCCGGGTACGGGCAACAAGAAAGCAGAGGGCAGCAACTGAAACGAATTGTCTGCATTTCGTTCCGGGGTAGACAAAAGCATCCGCTGTCCAAACACATCTACAACCTCCAGTGCATTCATTGAGAGGAAACCGCTTCGCAACGGACAAAATCCTGTCTGAGCCAATGGTCCCACAGAGACAGGGGCTTCCTGGTTAAAGCCAGCGGCATACCAGGTATCCCCCTGTTCTTCGGCCTCCAAGAGCCCTTCCCGGATATATTGATTGGTAAGGACGTCCATCTCCCGGGTCAGATTAACCAACGGCATGGAAGGAACAGGGTTTCGCTGAAGAGCATTTGCACTAAATCCACTCAAGGTCAGAGATATGATTTTCCGCTCTTTCAGTCCTTTGACTTTTAACTGCGCATCCTCCCTACTCTGGTCATCAGCCATGAAAGCTGCCTGTTTCTCGATGCTACCGGCAAGGCTTTGTATGGTTTTTTTCATCAACAGGCTGAAACCCGTATACGTTATGCTATAACCTTCACTAAATGGTGCACCGGCAGCATAGGTATAATCAGTTCCTTCTGTATTGAAAGAGAAATGCCCGGTAATATTTTCCCGGCTATAGTTCTGACGACCCTCGTCACGCTTGACCGGTTCCAGTTTTGCTTCCCAAGTGATGGCAAGAGGCAGGAAGGGATCATGGCGGTTCTCATCCAAATCAGGCATATGCTCCTGCACGCTCCACCCCAAAAAACACATGACCCACCCTCGGTGTCTGCTATTGGTGAAAGTGACGGTCAGCCCAGGCAAGACTGTTGTTTTCCTGGTAGGATTGGGTGCAGGCTTATAAGCTTCTTCCCGGATAGCCCGGAACAAACCGGAGTTGAAACCGGACGCACCTATACTACTGCCTCCACCTAATACATCCATTAAGCTACTGCGGAAGGATTCTTCATCCTCCATCGCCGGGTTACCCGCTCCTCCTTTATTTTTAAGGGCAGTTACCACTCCACCAGACAAAGAGGGAATCAGCAGCCAAGCTTCAGCCGCCAACTGTTGCATATCCCAGTTAGCCGGAAACCTATCTTCAACAACAGGTATACCGGAGATTTCCCGGGCCTCAACTACCCCCCTGAATTTCCCGTAGGAAAACTCTAAACGATCCTGAACCTCTGTCGATACACGAACAGGAAGAACACCTATGTCGCCATTTCTCAACCGGCAGCGAAGGCTATCCACTTCGATAGTCAGCACCGGATCAGTGGGTAGCCAGTAGACGGAAGCAGGAATAGCTAATAGCTCCCATTCGGGATGGAATTCCAATTCTTCCCTACATTTCTCGAAGCATCTCCACACGCCATATGCTTTAGAAGAAGGGCTTCCCTCCGGCCTCTGCACAGAATAGATGACACCATTCTCTTCCTTACCGGCATAGGACAGTCTGCCTGCTTCCTCGCCACGGTGAAGGATGTGTTCAAAGGAAGATTCCAGAAAAAAGCTGAGCTCCGTCAACGTCACTGGATAATTTTGCCCGCCATCTACATACATCTTTATATACCTGTACCAGTCCATGAAGAACTGCTTTCGTTCTATTTCCAGTGCTTCCCTGTCTGTATCGTATTCTTTTTGAGCCTTATTCAAGGCTTCCAAGCATCGATAAAGCGGTAAAGGTAAGGGCAGATCTTTAGCCGCTTTCTGCGTATTTTCCGCCTTTTTCTGCATGGCCCACCCGAGTCCCCCTTGCTCAGAAGCGAAGCTATCAGCATGCAGCCCTTTTTCCAGCCGGGAGAGCAGGTTACTCCCCCTATCCACCTCCTCTATCCGTCCGGATTGAAGCATATTCAGCAGGTACTCATACTGGTTTTGAAGTACGCTGTCCATCTGTTCGGTAGCGATATCCGCGCTCAGTAGAGCGGCCAAAGCCTCCACAGAAGTATTGCCCACTGAGAGTCGGATACTAGGGTCTTCCCAGACGGAAAGCCCCATGTTTCCGTCCGGATTTCCCAGAAAATTCCGAGCTCCGGGGTAGATGATCATGTCCCATACAATTTCCTGAACGATGCCGTTACACAGCGTCTTTTCGGGAAGTTCCACCGTTTTCAGATGTTGCCGAGTATCCAGTTCGTAAGACAAAGAAGAAGTCTGGAACTGCCACCCCCAGTTCTCTAATGCGTATTCGGCAAAGAAATCCAGCGGAGTTTTCGCAATGGTTTCTCCCCGCAAATGACAGTTGTCTACATATTGTTCATAAGAGCAACGAATCTTTTCCCCTAAACCATCGCACGGATCAACGCCTTCTATCCAACCCATTACCTGATAGCTAACTTTGAATTGAACTGGTTTATTCTGACGAATGGCTTCGCATATTTCAGTCTCATCAGCGAACCGGTCATGGAAACCAAATACACTGCAACAGTCCGGATAGTATGAGGAAAAGGCAGGCCCCAAGAATCCTAAGGCATGCAGATAATACGGATTCCCTTCGGCATCAGTAAAGTCTTTCAGGTATTGGTCGCCCGGCAGGCTCAGTGCCCATTCGGCCCCTTCCACCACCCGTCCCATGTAACGGAAAGGCTGCTCGTCCGGGGCAATATGTACTGGTAACGGAACAGGTACAGAAACCCGGATAAAACCGTCTTTATCCCTTGGCTGAGACACTGAAATATAATCACTTTCCACTACCCAGGAATGGTGTGTAGGTGATAACCATTGCTTCCGACTGGCATCGTACTTGCAGAGATACCGAGTTATCAGCCAGCGATTAGGCGCTTGCGGAAACTGGATGTTCCCCGTTTCTGTCTGTACGCCTTTCTTGAAATAGTCGGGCAACTCCCAGTGCAGATGAATCCCCTCCTGGAGAGATACTTGTGTAGAATCATTGCTCTCTAAAGGCTGCAGAAGGGCATCTCCGGTGCTACTTCCCCTGCTTTCCCCGGTATATGGAAGAGTATCAAACCGTGCCATCCGTCCTTTAAACTGGGTGGTTATCTTGTGAGCGTCGTTAGCGCTAACCCTCAACGCGGCGATATGTATAGGAATAATCGCTTTCATAGCTTACCTTTTTCATTATAGAAACTCACCATACCTACTCCCTCAATCATCTCGAAACCCATCTCCGAGGCGTCGATAGTATGGTCCCTACTTGTTTTTTCTCCTATCAACTGCGCCAAGCCGGCCATGTTAATGGTCCTTTCTCCTTCGCCTTTCCGAAAAATGGTTTCCGTCTTCAACTCTATTTCTACCGGGTGCTCCAGATCCATCGTTACAGAATGATCGCCCAGTACACCTTCTTTTGTAAACGGATATACTTTTTTCATACCGGAGGAATGGGTATATCTGTCTATTCCATAATGAAGTGCTTCGGGCGCCTCGTGAATATCCACTCGGTAGGCATCTCCCTCAATAAGGCAAAGCAATACATCGGCTGCCGGAGTGAGTCGTTCCATACGAAGGATGTTCAACTTATTACCCGGGTCTTCTCCTGCGGGAACGCCCCCTTTTGGATACACGTTTACCCCTAAACCGGGGTAGTCATCCACGACGGAAGAGCGCAATAGGAAACCAGAAACAACCGACATCTCCATCTCCTGTGTTGCCAATCCTAAATAAGCCGACCTCACCGTCAATGCTTTCTGCGTAGATGTATCACTCATCAAGGGAATGGAGGCAGCATCCATCCGAAAACTGCGGGTATTCCTTTCGAGATCCACACTACGACCTATGCTGAAAGCGCCATCTAACAGGGCTCTGATCCAGTTGGGATCCACGTAAAAAAAACGGATGGATTCCGGTGGCAGCATGTGCTCGTCAGGGACCAAATAGTTCAAGGGCACACCATACAGCAGCTTGAGCCGACCCAACCAGGTGGATACTTCTATTGGGAAATCCTGGTAGTTCTCAATCCTTCGCTGGAGATTGTCATGGCTTTCAAAGAAGTCAGAAAGCCTTTCATGATATTTGTTTTGTAAAAGCATGACGCTCTATTTTTTTGTTTTGAGTGAGGCGATAGTTCGTTCGATAAAGCTTCCATTTTCATTCGAGGGGTTGTGGGTTCGTTCCCCGGAAACCTGATCGAATACCTGAGTGAACAAACTAGTCAAATGAACGCGTTCTTCGTCGTTCTGCACTCTGTGAAAAAGCTGTTTCTTCCAGTTGTACAGCCTGCTGGAAAACGACTTGTCCTGCAGAGCCATGTGTCTGCCCAACGTCCAGGCAGCGGCATAGGAAACATCAAACATACCGGTCGTGGGATCATATATCGTGCCCTGGTCCGCCGAAACCAATGGCAGAAGTATACGGTCTTCCGTCTGGGAATAAGGACAAAGTGGCGAACGATACCAAGATACGGTTTTCTCACCCTGCCAGGTGCCCTCCTTTTCTTTCCCCGACCGCAGGTGATGCTTAAGAGGAACATATCCCATGCGGATGGCATCTTTCACCAACGGGACACCTTTCTCAGGAACAGGCAGTCGTAAGGAGGTAATCAGATTGAGCGAATCATTTACAATGCCTTGGACGTTTTCAGCACCATTGAGCTGTTTCATACGATTTGTAAAAGCAGCATTGTCGCCGGTGGAATAGAACGTCCATGATTTCAGGACAGCTAACCGGACCATTTTCTTCGGATCAAGCGAGAATCCGGAAGAAGGAAGGAAATCTTCCATGCTTTCCAGCGACACTAAATAAGCCTCTGTTTTCCGGTTGCTTCCAGGAATCCGGTTTCCGAAGACGATAGAGAAGCTACCTTCCGACTCGCCAATATCTGAGATACCGGGTATGGTGGGCTTATTCACCAAGCTCACTTTTCGGATATGGGCCATGTACTTCAGGTCTTCAACCGATGGGGCGATATTCTGGAACAAAGGAACGGGGATATCTAATGTTTCGATACGATCAGTGAGTTGCTGTCCCGGATCTAAAAAATCTTCGGGTAACCGACTTGTCCCCTTCGTATGGTGGAAATAAGAATAGTGGCTGTCTGATGAAGCCGGAAAAAGATCATTTACTGTCTGCACCCGGGGTTCCAGCGTAAAGTCCGGATATTTCTCAGCGTATGCGGTCCGGTCCACTTCGTCTAACAACAGAATGGTAAGCCAGGTGGGCACATCTTTATCCGTTTGACCATTTTCCAGAAGCAATTGATCCCTGCCCTTATCGTTCAAGGGAGAACGTGTCCAGGGCAGAGATGTCTTAGTGAACACCACTGAGGGTAGTATGGCATCGTACCGGCCGGATGCATTCACGGCAGGAAACACGGAATAGACGGTTGAGGTCGGATTGGAAAAGCTAAACCTGTCGCCCAAGACTGCCAGATCGTACTCGGTCGATAAAGAAGCGTCAGCCACTTCCTTTCCATTGCTTTGCACGGCTTGCGACACCTTCAGCCGGTATCTTCCATCTTTCAGACCGGGCAAGTCGTGTTGGATAAATGACACCAACTTCTCTACCCGGAGCTGATCGTTTTTATTTGTAAACAACATATATCATTCTTTATTATTCTACAATACTATCCCCTAATTTCAGTATTTCAGGCCAGTCGATCAATGCAGTGAGGGAACCGTAACAAGTAAGATCAGCCTGTGAATACACATCGAATCCGACGTCAACCAGGTTTTGCAGGATAGCATCCCTGCGGCGACCTGTTTCATTGTCAATCATAGCACTCAGTACATATTCTTTGTTGATCAGCTTAATGGGCTCTTTGGTATTCTCCTGCACAGTTATCTCCAAGGTATTCGAGTCCAAAGTCCGATGGGTTAAATGACACGACTGGTCTACGGCAAGCTTTTCATAGCCATATCGATAGTGGTTGCCCTGTTTGAAAAGCAGGACTTCGAACGGTACATTGTTTACCATGGATGGGATACGGGGGATAGGCGAAAGCTCCACGCCTACCAGAGCCGACGATAGAAAAGCCGGGGCATCCACTTTTGTATCGCCTACATATTTATCCCACAAAGCTCCGGCAGCATCTTCTATTACCGGACGAACGGTAAGTTGTAGGGTGCAATGACTATACTCACCTCCGGAATCCATAGCTAACAAGGAAAAATTGAGCATGGAATCTAAGTTATTCTTTCCCATCGGCTTTATGTGTATGGAGGGATTCCATACCTGAGTACCGGAAAATCGGTTAGCAGAGTCTCTGTGAACTAAATAAGGCATATCATCCCTTTCCACAGGTGGAGTGTGATGATTGTAGGCTGTAGACTCAGAAGACAATACTTTAAACGTATCTCCTCCGGTACCTATGCTCAGTTTATTGGCAGGGATAAAAGTAGATATGCGGATCACAAAATGATCGGGATCGATGACCCAGTCCAGTTCGCACACATCCGCATTATTAAGCCCGGCAGATACCGTAGCTTTCAGTATATTCGTTTCACAACAGTCTGAAGAGGAATCGTCATTGCTTTCAGTCACGGTATCAGCAGGCAGGAACTTTTCCCTGAACTCCGTCCAGGTAAGCAGGGGTGCATCGACTTCTTTCTTTCCGCCAAAGTGAATGGTGAATTTGACAATACTCAGGTCTACAACCGCTTTTCCACCAAAAGGAGGTCCCCAGATATCTATCTGGACGCTAATGGAAACTTTCAATGTAAACAGGCCCAGATCTACTGAACAGCCGATATTGACATAGCCGGCAGCGTAATACCTGAAAGGTGCCCACGCGATGATAAAATCAATACTCAGACAGAACCACGCCTTGAGAATACCCAATTTCCAAACAGCGTTCAACTTCCCCCCTGCCATGAGCATGGAGGGAGTCATGGCGAAATAGGCTTCGCCGGTGACTTGCAGAGGCGAGAGGTTGAACACAATCCCTACCCGTGGCAACTTGGGATAATACGCAGGGGCCTCAAATTGCGGATGATACCCTCCTACCGACACCATAAAATCGCCGGAACGAGGGCCTCCGGTCACCTGAGGGGGATCTATCCATATATAGAAAGCGAAACCACCTGTCAGTCGACAGAAGTCGCCTAAGATATAGGAAGCCGGGGTAATGAGGCCTACTACTGCCAACAAACCGCTGGACTGCGTATAACAAGCCATGATAACGATCTCTATATAGGCAATCGGCTTAGAGGTGCCTTTGGGAAGGGTCATAGTACAGGAACCCAACAGAGCAATTTGAAACTCCACACCAAACGAAACGGTGACCACGGCAAAAGCTTCGATCATCTGGAATGAAGAAAAATAGATACCGGCTGCCACCCAATATTGCCCCGCTTCAGGTATAAAGTATTCCTTCATCTGCGGCAATACGTCTTTGATCGTATCCTCGGGGGTAGACAGTTGTTTGGGTGCATTAGACTTGGGACCTGGCAACAGGATGTACTCCGGCAACTTCTCTAAAGTAGGCAAAATAAGCCGGTTGTTGATGCCAAATCCTCCGGCAAATCCTTTGAGATTGAAATAAGGCGGACCTCCCAAGGGGATCTCTACATGAGCATAGATAAAGAAACTGCCAGGAATGATCTCATCGGAATCCTTGTTTTTTTTATGCGATGGGGTATGGCCGCCTAATGCTGTAAACGAGAAAGTACCGGCCTGCGCTAATACGGTACCATAATAAGAATCTACCCCGTCAGTGGTCGATTTCAGGAAACCGCCTCCCAACTCAAATCCGGAGGTTTTCAATGACAGAAAGAAACCTTGCAAACCGAACACCGGTTCGAACTTGGACAGCGAACTTCCCACAGTCAGACCAGACATGGTTAGTTGAGCAGGCCCCATAGTCAACGAAGCATCAAGCGCAAAGGAAAGAGTATTGTCGGCAAAGGCTACTCCCACGCGTTGAAAGGATATAGGACCCAGTTTCTTTTTTACATCGAACCAAGTGATCTGATCGGGTGATACAGGGGTAGCCGAATCCAACATCGTGGCCCTTCCCTTAAAAGTATCCTGGTACTGACGGAGTGTATCGGAAGTCTGGCTTTCTTTGTTTCCGGTATGAAGAGGAATCATGAAATCCATCACATACAGCTCACCGGATATATGCATACCTTTGGCAAGTCCGTCGGCAAGCAGGGCATGTATTTCCTTAGAAAGCAAGGGGGTTACTGCTGTCACTTGTTCCTGGGCGAAAGAAGCGGAAGCAAACAGAAACTGTAGGTTGTTGACAGCAAGCTTCACTTGGTCGGGCAGTTTGTCGCCCACCACAGGAATCTCTTTCAGGTTGATAGACGAACTAAGCTGCAAACCGAAAAGAAACTGCTTCTGTTCATCCTGCTCATAAAAAATAAACTCAGCCCTCTGCAGGTCTATCACAAAACTGGTAGGAATATACCGGCTCGCCGGCTCGGATACACTTTTCACCAGATCGTGCAACGATACAGGGGCAGGGCCACTGGGCTGATAGGCTGCCACAAATACATTCCGGCGACAGTCATCAGTATCGAACCGAACGGTAAAGTTTAGCTCATGAATGGTCAGCCTGCCCTGAAAAGTAATCGACGAGTGGTCACCTACAGCAATATATACCGACATTTCAACAGGAACCTCGGC
Organism: Bacteroidaceae bacterium; assembly: GCA_031552405.1. GTDB lineage: Bacteria > Bacteroidota > Bacteroidia > Bacteroidales > Bacteroidaceae > UBA1794. The sequence continues at coordinate 159,783 of JAVBMN010000001.1, forward strand.
TACTTTAAAGCCTCCTGTACAGACGAATTCGAACGTCTTACTGCCCGTGTGATAACTAAACCCCAGATTACTCAGGTTCAAGGTACGGACAGGCTCAGGGATCGTGTTAATTTGAAAACGCTCCCCGAGCATGTTAATCACATCTGCCATGGAAAGGATAGTGCCGGAAAGAAGCTTTCCTATAAAGAGAAAACCATTATTGTCCGAACCAGCCGACAGAGTGAATGGAATTTTTCCAATCCGGCATATTCCACCTAGCTGAAAATGAGGAGTGACCTCCGACATGTTCATCCCTTTTGGGGTCGCAAGGCCGATAGGTCAGCCATATTAAATCGCTTCAACACACTTTCCTCGTTGATGTTCCAGATGGCTAAATACAATGAATCGATGGAAACAATATCTGCCAGGTTGAGCAACCCTCCCAAATTGATTTTAATAGAGAAGGCATATTCGGTAGTCACAGAAGCTTCTCCTCCGGTCGTCGCTGGTTCTTCTTTTTTGTAGTAGAAGTATATCTGGTTGAGCTGAAACGTTAACTTATCCGGGTCAAATTCAGAAAAAATATCCTTTATACCCGTTATCTTACTCTTCATCTCATCTTCATCTATATTAAACTGATGAGCAACCGCTTGAGTAATTTCACTAAAGCTCAATGTCTGAATTGTATCCACATCAGTAGGAAGAACAAGAATTTCGGTTTTTCCGTTTCCACCTTTAATATACCCTGCAACCTTTGTCTTCAAAATTGTTGCATCTACACCTATCGCAAAGTTGAAATTTGCATCTGCATCTTTATTTCCCATTTCTCTATTTTGTTAATTGTATTATTAAAAATCCCATGCAAGTATAACAAAAAAGGCCGTGCTTAGTTCAAATTTGTATGCATTTTATCATGCCTTTTATGTATTTTTCTTAACTCAAGTATGGGATAGCAATTAATTATTATTTAATAACAAATTGATTAGACCAAAAGTGTGAGATTAAAAAAAGGGAGCTCGCAACTGCTACATACATTAAAAAGTAGAAAAAAGACTGCAAGTAAAAAACAGATAGAGAAAACCACACAAAAACTGCCAAAGAAATAAAAACAGATCAATTATATTATGCGCTTTTAGTACTTTTGCCGAATAATCAAATTACCTCTGTGAGATACCACCTTATTAAGACAGTTGTTTTTACTACCTTTCAAAAATAGTATACACTTCTTCATTATAAAGAAAAAGCACCTTACAGTATCCATTCATTATGATAGAAAAGAAGAAAAAAAGAAGATACATCATGTACATCCTATTATCCACCCTGTCGGTACTTGCTGTGACAGGGGTAGTTTTTATAAATCAGGCGCGTTTTGGAAGAAACCCGCAGGGCGAGCGATTAGAAAGAATTTTGAAATCCCCTCACTACCGTGACGGGAAATTCCAGAACCTCTCACCCACCCCGCAACTAACTTCCGACAAGTCGAAGTTAGAGAGTATTATCGATTTCCTGTTTCGGAAGGTAGACGGCCTACGTCCATCGGTGGATCTGCCTGTGATAAAAACCGATCTTACGCAAATTCAACGGGATGAAGAAGTGTTGGTATGGTTAGGCCACTCCTCCTTCTTTATGCAGACGGGCGGTAAACGATTCCTGATAGACCCTGTATTGGTGATGGCCTCGCCCGTATCCTTCGCCAATAAGGCATTCAAAGGAACCGAACTGTACACCCCGGATGACATCCCCGAAATTGATTACCTGATCATCTCGCACGATCACTGGGACCATCTGGACTACAATACCGTCATGCAATTAAAGGACAGAACGGACAAAGTGATCTGCCCGCTCGGTGTGGGCGAACACTTTGAATACTGGGGCTTTGACAAAGATCGCCTCGTAGAACTCGACTGGAATGAAGATGCCCCACTTGCGGCTGGCTTTACCGTACATTGTCTGCCTGCACGCCATTTCTCCGGACGGGGTTTCTCTCCGAATAAAACCCTGTGGGCATCCTATATGTTGCAAACCCCTTCACGCACCATCTACATCAGCGGCGACGGAGGGTATGATACCCATTTTGCAGAAACAGCCGCACAATTCGGGCATATCGACCTTGCCATCTTTGAGAACGGGCAATACAATGAAGGCTGGAAGTTCATCCACCTCCTGCCGGAAGACCTGGCCCATGCAATCAAAGACATCCATGCCGACCGGGTACTTACCGTACACCATTCCAAATACGCTTTAGGAAAACACTCGTGGAGAGAACCCTTGGAAACCATCAGTACGGCGGCTGAAAAAGACTCCCTAAACCTGCTCACCCCTATGATTGGGGAAGCGGTATACCTAGATAATACTGCACAGACTTTCAGTAAATGGTGGGAAAATGTAAATTAGATATCTTCTAACAAGAATAGAGAACAGCTTTAATTTGAATATCAATATGTTTCAGTCAGAATTTTGCAACGTAAATTATTTGCCGGATATCAATGTGGTCTTTGTAGAATGGAAAGAATTCTGCTGTGACAAGGATTACAGGGAACCACTTCTACATGCAATTGACATTATGAAAACACATGCCAATTGCCATTATGTGGCGGATACCCGCAATGGATTCGAAAACGAAGAAGCAGATACCCAATGGGTATTCAATGAGTTTATCCCCCTTGCAGCATCAGCAGGATGTAAATACATCTTCTTCATTATCCAACCGGATAACCGTTTGAAAGAAGAACTGGAAGGACAATCCGTAGAACTGAAAAAGCATTTCGAAGTAATCGCTTGCTATGGATTGGACGAAGTGAAAGAAATCTTAGGAAAGATTCGGCAAGTCACCTTACAAGATGATTTCGTCCCGCTGGCAAAACTGCTGAACGAGGCCTTTGCCACCGTGGCAAAAGAGTTTGGACTGACCCAAGAAAACAGTCCAACCAACAATGCTTTTATAACAAGCGATGCCCTAAAAGCACAATTGACCGATAACAGGGAGTTTTATGCCTGTGAAGAGGACGGAAAAGCCATCGGATTTATTGCAATCGAGAAGTCATTGACCGATACAGATACATTCTATATCGAGAAATTGGCAGTTATCCCTGCTTCCAGGCATTCAGGCATCGGAAGGCAGCTGATGAATTTTGCTACGGACAGAATTGCAGAACTCGGTGGAAAACGTATATCCATCGGACTTATCAATTCCAATACCGTGCTGAAGAACTGGTACACTCAACAAGGTTATACAGAGTTCTCAATAAAAACATTTGAGCATCTTCCTTTTGATGTGTGTATAATGGAAAGATACTTACTATACTAATATGATTGAATTAAAACCTTTCAGAGAAGAAGATTTCGAGGCACTCATTTCATGGGTTGGCAGTGAAGAATTGTTAGTCCAATTTGCAGGGCCTATTTTCAAATATCCTCTCACAGTTGCACAACTGGAAAAATATATATCTGATGAGAACCGGTATGTTTTTAAAGTGATCAATCCCGAAGCAAATGGAATCGCCATAGGCCATGCTGAGATTTTCCTGGTGACACCCACCGCAGCACGTTTATGCAGGATTCTGATTGGGGATAAAAGCTATCGGGGAAAAGGTGTCGGACAAGAAATCATCAAACAACTAATTGACCAGTCATTTGAATATCTCAATGCAGAAACCATAGAACTCAATGTGTACGATTGGAACACATCAGCCATAAAGTGTTATGAAAAAGTAGGGTTTGAAGTAAACCCTAATACGATAAATACCACTGAGGTAAACGGGGTAACCTGGACAGCAATTAACATGGTATTTCCAAAGCCAAAAAAGAGAGCACATTCTTCATCTATCAGTAAATGAGTTGTTCACTTTCTCATTTTGTATTGGGTAGGAAGGACTCCGAACATTTTTTTAAATGATTTGGTAAAATAACTCGGCGTACTAAATCCTACGCTGTAGGACACCTCCACCACAGTCATATTCCCCTGATCAAGCAATTGTGCCGCACGCTTCAAACGGACGTTACTTACAAATTCAGTGGGCGATAATCCTGTGATGGAATGGAGCTTCCGGTACAAGTTCACACGGCTCATGCCCATATCCCGGCTAAAGTCCTCTATGGAATATTCCGCATTATCAATATTCTTTTCCACCCACTCAAACGCTTTTTCCAATAATTGTTCATCGATTGAGGATATAGTAACGGAAGCCGGACTCACTTCAACGCCCTCTTTAAACTCCTGCTGCCTTTGCCGGGTGCGTTCAATGAGGTTTTGTATACGCGACAACAGGATATCCCAATGGAAAGGCTTGGTGATATAGGCATCCGCTCCTTCCTTGTAGCCTTGTTTCTCGTACTCGATATTGGTATTGGCCGTAAGCAAGATAATAGGGATATGAGATATTTTTATCGTATTCTTTATGCGGCGGCATAATTCTATCCCGTTCATTTTCGGCATTGCAAGGTCGGTTATCACAATATCCGGTTCTTTATCCAAAGCTTCCCTTTCTCCTTCTTCTCCATTGACAGCTTCATACACGGTATAAAAGCTGTTCAGTTCATTCTTCAGATAAGCACGGAAATCGGCATTGTCTTCCACAAGCAGTATCTTCTTTCGGGAGTCGGATGCAGGGGCCTCTTCTGCCTCTTCCTTAAGCACAGGGTTACTCTTTATTTCTTTGGGCTGCAAATCTGTGGGGATGTATACCACAAAACGGGATCCTTTCTTTAACTGGCTGTGCACAATGACTTCTCCCTGGTGCAGAGTTACATACTGCTTCACCAGATGAAGGCCTATTCCACTTCCCACATGTTCCTTCTCCGAGGTGTCTATCTGATGAAAACGTTCAAAAATAGTGGTAAGCGAATTAGATGGAATTCCTCTTCCGGTATCCTCCACTTCTATCACTACATATTCCCGGTTCTCTCGCATCTCTTTACGAAGAGAAAGGGTGATCTTTCCTTCCTGATCTGTGAATTTAAATGCATTGGAGAGTAAGTTATTGACAATCTTACGAATCTTATCAGAATCTACAGCCACCATCACAACTCCCTGCGGACTGTGGTAGTTGAAATCGATCCCTTTTTCTTTTGCGGCAAGTTGAAAGTTATGCCAAGAAGACCGAAGCATCTCATTCAAATCAACGGCTGCCAACAAAAGTGTTTCCCCGCCCATTTCTATTTTCCGGAAGTCGAGCAGCTGATTTACCAGCGTCAGCAAATTTTGAGCATTTTTACCGATCAGCTCCAGCTGCTGCCTGATATCTGTATCAGACACCTTCTTCACCAGTGTCTCTAAGGGGGTAATGATTAATGTCAGAGGGGTGCGCAATTCATGACTCACGTTAGTGAAAAACTGATACTTCATCTGGGCCACCTCTTCTTCCATCTGAAGATGCTGCTTCTCTTTCTGCCGGGCTATGTATTTACGCATCAGATACAAGAGCAGCAGCAAGGCGCATAGGATGTATAGCGTATTTGCCCACCAGGTTTCATACCAGGCGGGTAGTCGCTGCACAAGAACCGTCAGCGTGTTTTTGTACCATGTACCATCCCTGTTAGTGGCCTTTATTTCAAGTTCGTAGTTGCCTTCCAACAGTTCCGTCAGGTAGATATTATTCTGCCCTTCAGGGATGTAGTTCCAGTGCATCTTTTTCCCTTTATACCGGAACGCATAGCGTATCTTATTGGTATTCAACGGATCAAAAGTAGAGAAGAACAACTCTATATTTCGTTCCTGCGGTTGCAATTGAATTCTCTTTGTATCTTTGGCACATAGCCTTGTGTCATCACCTACTTTGATCGCTGTCAGGCAGATTGGATATTCTTTAGCAGATAAATTAAAAGGCTGAAAGGATGAGAACTTCAAGATTCCCCCTACTCCGCCCACATACATCCCTCCGGCCTGATCGCTGCTCAATGACATAAAGTTATTCATCTGCACGGAGTGGTCTGAGTTCCGTACAATATACGAAGTCTCCTCTACCGGATTATAGATAGTAATCTTCTGATCCGTCAGTATCCACATATACCCTTTCTGATCACCCTCCAACGAATGAATAAGATCCTTACTCAACCCGATCTCTTTCATCTTGGGAAGGAATTGGTCACTTGACCGGTCGTAACAGTAAACACCTCCCTGCAAGGTGCCCGCCCAAACGGTCTGATCAACAGTCTTTGCCAGATGCAGGCAGTTCTCATTGGAAGGGTAAGAGTTTTTTTTCTTGTTCACTGTCAACCGTAAAATGCCATTTGTTTCAGTGGCAATGTACACAGTTCCGTCACTTAGGGAAATGACATCGTTAATGATTCCGGTATTTTCCCATTCTTTGTACAAGCGTTTTGTTTCCTGATTGTAGCGGAATAAATTGTAGGTGGTCCCCAACCAGATATTCCCAGATTCGTCCTCATACATGGTTCGGATGCGCTCATCCTCGGCCAGTTGCAGAGTCACGATTTCCGACTCTTTCAATTGATTATCCACATACTGTATGGACAACACAATATTACCCTGCATCACTGCATAAATGCCCTTTCCATGACGGTACTTCTCAAAGAAAGGAGATAATTTACGATTGCGCGAGACGATCAGTTCATTTGTATCCGGGCGATACAGGCACAATCCTGTTTTTTTCTGCCATATCCAGTAGAACCCCTCTTCATAGGCTACTCGCTGCAAGGCTGGAGGAATGCCCAAAGCTTCTTTGACTTTAGGCATGGAATTACGGAAAATAGCATTATTCTGAAACGACAGGATAAACGAATGCGGATAAGAACTGGCCACCCATATATTGCTGAGCCTGTCGGTCATGACCTGATTCAAGATCTTCCTTCCCTCGGGAAGTACGTCATGGATAGGAAATTCCATCAGTGTATCAGACTCCGATATTGTATAAGCGTATAAGTCTTCCGAGGTAGTTACCCATACACAGTGCCTTACGCTGTCTTGTGCAATGCTGGATATCTTCCTCTCGTCTCGCTTTTTTGTCTTGGTCGTAGCATACTGAATCCTATACATCTGCTTCATGTCCTTCGCATCCGGATCAAAGCGTACAATGCCACCCTCCCAGGTTCCTACCCAGTAATACGGACTTTTCTTATCTTTCAGCATCCAGGAAGGGCTGTAAGAGAAGGGCCATGGATACGGATGAAATGTATCCTTCCCCGGATCGTAACGAAATATACCCCCGCGCCACTGGATCATCCAGATGGTATGCCGGTCGTCCTCGTACATCTGCGCCAGATGCTTGGGTGAGTCTTCCCATTGTATGTCGTACGTTCCGATGCATTTCTGCTGCACGGTATACCGGTACAATTCATGATCTACAGACACCCAGATGCTCCCGTCCGAAAACACGTTGATGGTATGGATCACCTGCCTGTCTAATTTTTCATCCGTAAGGGGGGTGATTGTATTGTCTTTCTTGTTCAGAATATACGCCCCGCGCTTGGTGCCAAACCAGATGCGCTGCTGCGTATCCTCGGCAATGCAAGTGATATGGTTGCTCTTCAGGAGGCCCGGGTTATTGGAATCTGCATGGAAGACGGTGATACGATACCCATCATCCCTACAAAGCCCTCCTTCCGTTCCATACCACATATAGCCTTCCGAATCCTGAAAAACCTGCTGAACATCCCCCACCGGCAATTGATTTTGGGTAGGCAGTGTAGTGGAAGTAACAGTCTGGGCCGCACTATTCAGTTGCAAGGCCCACAGCATCAGGATCCAAAATAGTCTATTCTTCATGGCATGGTTTGAATTACGCATCGCAAATATAGATTGTTTTTCTGAGATAGGGTATTTTACGGTGAAAAAGCTCAAAAAAGCTGCAACTCGAATTGCAACTCAAACAGATCCTATAAACATCTTATTTTCAAATACATGCAAACAACTCCGGCTTATTAGTTGCAACTCGAATTGCAACGCATAAAGAAGAAGAAAGAACAAAAATAAAAACATATATGCCAATTTTGATGTGGTTTCTTTCTCTTTTTCGATCCTAAGACCAGTTATCAATTTATGAAATTTCTTTATCATCTGTATCACTTTTGAACAATACAAAGTAACGGCAAAAGTTTCGTTTAAAAAACATCATTTTCGATACATTTGTACTAAAGTAAGTTAATAAGCCATCCTTTTTCATTACGCTTACTTAACATTTCCACATTCACTCCCCTACCTGTTCACTGCTCCCTTAAAAATGGATCAGCGGATTTTTCCGGTGGATGGTAGTCCTCAATAGTTCGGAACAGCCCCATCCCTGAAAGGGATGAATTTGGGTAACCGGGGGTTAGCGCAGCGTAACCTCCGGATAGAAATCTCCACCTCCCACCTTCCCTGAAAGGTAGGGTGTTCAGTTACGTGTTCTCTAATTCATCCTGCTCTTTTCAGGGTCTTAGTACGTTTGCAGACCAGATTCTCCGATAGATTGTCCGTGGTCCAATCATCAATATCCTTCAGTCTGATTCGTTCCAGCTTCTCTTTGAACTGTAGTTTATTGGCCTTTTTGGCTTTTAGCATTTGTGTATATGCTGGAATGAACAGGATAAAGTTGGTCACCCCATATAACTTGTTTGGAGATTTTCGGGCCTTATACGTTCCAAATACAGACTCTATAATATCCGAAGAGTTATTTCGTACATCCTGATCTGATTCAAGCAGAGCAACTTCTGCATTTAGGAATTGAAGTATGTATTGTGCCAGTTTGATCATTCGGGAGTTTCCGATGGCCAGAGTTCTTTTTATTTGCGATTGACACTGAAGGGCTGAATCTTTAGAAAGACCTTGATACTTACAGATATGTTCAATTCTTTCCACACAACCCATTACCTCCCAAAGTTCTTCAATGAGCGAGGCATTGGCTGGAATAAAAGAAAATACCGATTTTTCTTCGACCTCCAAGGTATGATATACCTCCAACATGCTATAAGACCATTTTACCCAATCTGCAAGATTGATAAAGCGAGCAATTGTGCGTTGTGTGGGTGGTAGCAAATAGGCAATCTTCTTCATGTTAAATTTAAACTTTACCACTGCCATATTTTTGACATACGCTTTAAAATCAGCCTCATCCTTGTAGCTCCTTTCCAAAAAAACACCAAGAGTGTGGCTGATATCACGGTGTTGAGATATGCCAGATAGCCGTATCCCTTTATTCATACCGGCAGCGTTATCGCTAATTACATATTTAGGACGATGACCAACCTTTTGTGCGGCCTTCTCCAACTGACCATTCACTTTTTCTCCTGTCCAACCAGTTGATACAGACATTCCCAGCATACTTACATCGTCATGGCGCAAAGGACGACCTTGATGTTTGGAAGGTATTCCAAGCGTTACAAGAAGTTTTTCACTTCCAATCATCATGCTCTCGTCAACTACCTGGGCATAATCCTTACCTTTATGCGATTCTCCGGACGAGTTATATACATCCAGGCCATACTTCTTTATCCAATTGCCAATTGTATTGTAACTTGGTATTTCCCCAAAGATTCCCTCAAATGTTTCATTAATCACAAGTAGCGTCTCTATGATGGAGCGCAGTCCACACCCCACGCGAGCGTAGAGCAGAGAACTCAGTCTGACAACAAGTTCCGAATATCGATGTCTTTTAATCGGTTCGAGAGTGATTCTAATTGTTCGTTGCTCAGTTCTATTGTCGGATCGTCTTTTTTTTTGAGTTCTTTCTGCAACTTTGCTTTTTTACTATTGGCTGTAGCCAGTCTTTGATCAAGAGACTTATTCTTCCTTTTGAGCTGTTTAACTTCTTCACGAAGACGAGCGTTTTCCGATTCCAAATTGTTCTTTTCCATTATTCAAGAATTTTATTATAAAGAATCTAAGGTACTGAAAATAAATGTATTGAACAAATAAGGGAGAGGTTTTTTATGATACAAACATAGTGAATTACAACAAAAAGAGCCCCAGCCATGGACAGAAAATTTAACCTACACCAATGACTAGGCTTCTCGCCTTTTCAAATAAAAAGCATACTGTTTATTAGAACACGTAACTGAACACCCTACCTCACAGGAAGTTTCTGCAAGTGAAATAGAAAATGCTTATCTGGATTTTGTTGAACAAATACAACAGGTTAGTAGTTCCAATGATTATACGCATGTTTTCAGGACACTAAATCTTACTCGTATTGAGTTATTGGATACGGGTCGAAAAAAAAAATGTGCTTGAACGAATGTATTTTCAGAAATCATTGTTACTTATTGATTCTGAGTTGGAGCTATTGCACCTGAAAATTCAGCATCCCGAACAATTTAATTTCAATATAGAGACATTCAAATCAGACCTTTATATAATTCCGAAATCTAAAGGTTTAGGAATAATCGGTTTTGTCGAGTTGGTAGTTGCATTGTCTCTTTTAGGAGAGATTTATACTAAAGGAGGCAAACTGGCAACACTGTCTGATATAGCTAAAGCTTTTGAGCAAATGTTTAATTTTCGTTTTTGCTCTATTTTCAAAAAAAAGATAGTTTTGTTCGAGCGTAAGCCTTGCAATCTTACCCGATTATTGGACAGTCTTAAAAATCTGTTGGTTAAAGAAAGCAAGAGTAAAACAAAATGAAAAATAATGTTTTTCTATATTGCTGATAAACAACAGAATGTAAACTGAGAATAGGGAGGTACTTAATGACCTCTCTATTTTTGTTTCATCAATCTGCCGAATTTTGCTTCATCAATGCATTGAGAAAATTAGTATTAATCTCAAAAACGAAGTAAAATGTACATCAATAATGATGATTTTGAAAAATGGATGGAACGGCTATCCAAGAAATTGAACGATATAGGCAAAGACCTGAAATCGCTTGTCAACACCAACGAAGTTTTCGACAAGGACGAAAAACTGTTGGATAATCAGGACTTGTGTTTCATGTTAAGATGCAGCAAACGCACCCTTCAACGCCACCGAAGCAACGGCGTTTTACCCTTCCTACGATACGGGCAGAAAATTTATTACCGGGCGGAAGATGTTCGCTCATTCGTTAATGAACATTGCGATTATCGGACTATCCAGAAGTTTGAAAAGGATAATCCACCGAAAGAGCAAAACGAAGCAGATTAAGGAAGGCTGTATTCGGTTAATCTCCTTATGCAATGGCTCCGCATTTATCAGAAACAACCTCGCCTCCCGGCTCTGTTTGTTTCGCTAAATTCAGCAAGAGGGAACTGGACAAGTCCTGTTCTTCCCTCTTGCCCTGCGGGGCAAAGCCTTCGGTTTTAATGGTTTGCTTCCGCAAACCCTAATTATACCTGTAATTAGCCTTTTTGTTTTATAGCTAATTATCAGGTAATTAATAAAACATATTTTTATAAAAAAGTAATTAGTCATGCCAAATAAAAGTCAGAGAATTATATTTACCACAATTTCTATAGATACGGAAACGGCAAGTCTGGTAGCAAAAATCTGTAAACGCTATTTGCTGAAAAAAGCGGAAGTCGTGAAACTGGCTTTCCAGTACATTGACAAGGCAAATATCAATCCCGCCGAAGCCCCCGAATCGGTAAAGTCGGAACTTTCCAAAATCAACAGACGGCAGGATGATATTATCCGCTTCATTAAACACTACGAGGAAAAAGAACTTAACCCGATGATACGGGCGACCAATTCAATAGCCGTCCGCTTCGATGGAATAGTGAAGGCATTGGAAACACTTATTCTTTCGCAGTTGGGGAAGAACCAAGAAAAATACAATGCCGTGCTGCAAAGAATCAGCGATAAATTCGGCGAACATGCCGACGTGATAAACGGTCAGGGCAAACAAATCGGAGCAATACAACAGACACAGAAAAAAGACAGTGCAAAACTATTGAAGTTAATTAGGCTTTATTCGGATTTGGCAGCTTGCGGAGTAATGGATGGCAAGCGTAAAGAGAACCTGAAAACCGAGATAACAAACCTGATAAACGAATAGCAAGCATGAATATAGATTTCCCGCCACCATCCAATGGCACATACAACAATGCAGGCAGCAGCCGACAGTTGGCAAATTACCTTGAACATGAGGATTTGCAACGGATGGAGCAGGGAATCTATACCGAAGGCTTTTTTAATTTGAATCAGGACGATTTGTATAAATCCCAAGTGATTAAAGACATTGACGGGAATATCGGGCAGCTCTTAAAAACTGATGCAAAATTCTATGCTATACACGTCAGTCCATCCGAAAAAGAACTTCAAGCGATGGGAAGCACCGAACAGGAACAAGCCGAAGCTATGAAGCGGTATATCCGTGAAGTGTTCATTCCCGAATATGCCCAAAACTTCAACAAAGGACTATCGGCAGAGGATATCAAGTTTTACGGTAAAATCCATTTTTCTCGTGACCGTTCCGACAATCGCCTGAACATGCACTGCCATTTGATTGTAAGCCGTAAAGACCAATCGAACAAAATCAAGATAAGCCCGCTAACCAACCACCGAAACACAAAGAAAGGCGTTATCACAGGCGGTTTTGACCGTACCACCTTATTTGAGAATGCCGAGAAAGGTTTTGATAAATTGTTCGACCATAATCGGCAACTATCCGAAACGTTCGAGTATTGTAATACTATGAAAAATGGGACTGTCACGGATAAACTACGGATGCAGGAACGGGAACTGAAAGCCCCCGAACAAAATATTGCCGGTGAAAAGAAAAAGACTGTAAATGTACAAACAGATGAAAATGTAAAAGCGCAAACAAATAAAAATCTAAAAACGATTTCAAATACTTCAATACAACAGCAAATCAGTACGTCAGTAAATCAATCAATACACCAACAAGTAAGTGAAAGCGGTTTATCTTCTTTGTTTTCCATTCTTCCATCGGCTTCGGATATTAATCCAACTGACGAACAACAGCAGCCAAAACTCAAGAAAAAGAAGAAACGAAGACCAAGATTAAGTTGATAAAAGTTAGATTTATATTGTGCCAAAAGTTATTTCCCGTCCAACTTCGGTTATTTCCCGCTCGTGGCTTCCCAGCCCGTTTTGAAGGGCGGAAGCCTCGCGAGAATAACCGATTGTCCGAGAATAACTTTTGTCAGTTGAATGAACTCTTAAAGTCTATTTTTCAAAAAAAAACGCAAACAAACTTGTGTTTTTTGCTTAATTCATAAGCGTTTGGCATATAAACTTATGAAATGTGACAATTTGTCATTTATCGAGCAATGGCACACTTGTTGAGTAAATTACTTAAAAATAACAATTAGTATGGCTGTATCACACAAAATTAAATTTTATCCTGTTGACAATGGGGATAATGTATTACTGAAATTGGACGATAAAACTACCGTTATCGTTGATTGTCAAATGAAAGATTGTGAAGAAAACACTGATGGAGTAACCACCTATGATGTGAAAAAAGATTTAATAAAGGAACTCAATAAAGATTCTAAGAACAATCCTTATGTAGACTTATTTATCAATAGCCACCCTCATAATGACCACTGTCTGGGTTTTGAGAAAAATTTTTATTGTGGTTCTCCTGATAATTATACAGATACAAATCGCAAGAACGAGGAAATTATTATTGGTGAATTATGGGTTACACAGAGAGTGTTTTCAAACGATTTATGTAGTGATGGTGGAGCTATACGACGAGAGGCGAAACGCCGAAAGAAATTATTTGAAGATGGTTCTGCAGAAAGCTCAAAATATGGAAATCGGCTACATATTATAGGTTATAACGAGGATGATACAACTGTCGAGGGCTTACATTATGTTCCAGGAAACACGGTTAGTACATTTAATGGAAAGACAAATGATTACCTATCTATGTTCATTCATGCTCCTTTCAAGAACGACCTTATAAGGAGTAAAGCCGATGAGGACGAAAATGCTGCAAGTATTGTTGTTCAAATGCGATTGCGCACACAGAAAAACGGAGCTATAAAATCCAGAATTATAATTGCAGGTGATGCAGACCATTATGTATTCGAGCAGATTCTTGAAAAATCAAAAAAGAACAATAATGAAGATAAACTGGAATGGGACTTGTTTTTAGCCCCTCACCACTGTTCTTGGTCTTTTTTTAACGATAGGCCATATGAAAACAACACTGAACCTAAAGATTATTCGTTAGAATTTTTAGATTATAAAAATGCAGGAGCCAACGTTATTGCTTCATCGAAGAAAATAGAAAACAAGAAACCGAATCCCCCACATCACTCTGCAAAAGAAGAATACATAAGGAAAGTTGGAGATTTAAAATTTAAAAATACGGCTGTAAACAAAGATGAGAAAGCACCGGAGCCATTGATTTATACGATAGATGACAATGGTTTCAAACTGGAAAAATCCGCTATTGCCGCATCTGTGGGTATTCTGACAAGTTCAACTCCACGAGCAGGCCGAAATTAAAGAATGAAATATTCATATAAAGAAATACAAGGAAGTATCGTTGATGTCAGCGAATTGGATGTTGCAAGGGCTAAATCAATAGCCCTTGCTGCTTTGAATAATCCGGCTTACATACTTAATCCTGTATTTGTAAAGCGGGCTGACGGCGCAGAAATCGTTCTTCTCACATTAGATATCGAAGTGTACCAAAACCCACTTAACGGTATTGAAGAGCAAGAAGATATTGCAATCATATGTCATCCGCAAGATAATTCTTTTCCCGAAGTATATGCTTTGCGCAATAATTTTCAGTTAGGATTGCCGCATACGAATTTACGCATAGAGGACTATCCTGTGTGTTTATGTGTAACAGAGCAATTATTTCAAGAAGTAAAACATAGATTTAACCCCTTTGAATTTATTGAAAGCATTCGACGATGGTTGACACTTACATCCCAAGATAAATTACATGCAGAAGATCAGCCGTTAGAACCTTTCTTTTTTTCGAAAGGATTTATTGTGGTTCCTGAACTGGATAAAATAGACTTTGATAACTTTCATATTGAAAAATATACATCAGAGAGTGGCTTGTATAAAATTCAAACCACTGAAAATAACAATGAGCCTTATTTCTGTTTACCCATAAAGGCGGATGGGCAAATAAGTGGTTATATACGCAGACAGCCACAATTGCTAAAGGACTTAGCAGATGTAATCTATGTAAATGGAATTGATATTTCAACATTTTTATCGGAGAAATTCAATGCAGCAAATCATACTTTATTATTGAATCAAACTCGATTAAACAAGAAAATAGCGATTTGTTGTATCATACCTGTTAAACGCCATGCAACAGATATAACATCAGAGCATACACATATATTATTTTTTGTGACTAAAAAGTCAATCAAAGAGATTGGACTTGAAAGTGGCGTATGGGGAGAGGCACCTGATAAAAGTACAGTAGTTCAGTTAATTGGAAAATCGTTTACTAAAGAATCTTTTGAACAAATTTCAATTGAATTATACTCCCCAATGGATGATTTTACAAAAAAAACCGCAGCCACATATAACAACATAAAACCAAATGATGACAGGTTCACCTTAATTGGAGTAGGCGCATTGGGCTCGCAAGTATTGTCACTATTTGCTCGTATGGGATACGGTTATTGGACAATTATTGATTACGACACACTATATCCACATAATTTGGCAAGACACTCTTTAAGCAGAGATGCCGTCGGGCATAGTAAAGTTGAGAAACTATCGAAAGAATTGAACTTTTTAGTAGGAGATGAATTTTGCAAACCTATCAATGCCAATTTCATCACAGTATATAAAGACAAAGACATTATTTCTAGTCTTAAAGGCTCTAAAGCCATTATTGACATTTCAACCTCTATTGCAGTGGGTCGATTATTAGCAAGAGATTATTCGAACGAAATAACTACTCGCCGTATTTCTGTTTTCTTAAACCCGTCAGGACAGGATTTGATTCTACTGGCCGAAGACACAAAGAGGACTCACCGTTTAGATTTCCTTGAAATGGAGTATTACCGCTTCCTATACAAAAACGAAAAGTTACACAATCACTTAGCATACGATAATGGGCTCAAAGTTCGTTACAATCGAAACAGTTGTCGTGAGATAACCAGTCGTATTAGTCAAACAGATATTGGAATGCATGCTTCAATTTGTGCAAAAGCGATAAAACATATTATTGATAATCGCAAGGCGGAAATTTCGATTTGGAGTATCAATCCAAATGACTATACAGTTCAGAAATATACAACAGAGCCTACTAAATGGGAGAAAATATGCGCCAGCGAGTGGAAAATATACCTCAATCGTCAGTTGCTGGAGGAAATGCAAGCTCTAAGACAGGAGAAATTACCAAAAGAAACAGGCGGAGTATTACTTGGTTCCATTGATACAGAACGAAAGATTATATACATTTATGACACCATCCCTGGAAAAAACGGTTGATACCCACCCAGTCAAATCGGTGATACCCGTTCACTTTTTATCACGATTCAGTTTAGCGTTACAAAAATAGTTATTTCTTTCTCATACTCGATCCGCAAAGTTCAAAACGTTTTGCTGTATGCAC
>JAVBMN010000038.1:0-10033 GCA_031552405.1 Bacteroidaceae bacterium
CGGAATGCTTCCGCCCGCAATAAATTAGGATATATACTTTGTTGCGGATTACCGGGCGAATTCAATTCGCCCCTACTGGAAAAAGACAACAAGAGTGCTCGTTTATTCCAACGCTTCCACAAGGGAAGGATGAACGAAGGCTGTGGCGACGGCCATCAATCCCTGGATGGTGACAACTACACGGCGGTCCTTGGCAATACGCATGTACTGGCCTTCGACGCCGTTCCAGATGCCGCCGGTGATGCGGACTTTCTGGCCTTTGTGAAGGGGAACTTCCGAAGGGGTGAGGTAGACGAGTTGCTCGTCATATGTTCCGGCTACGGCAATGAAGTGGGCCATTTGATCCGCGGGGACCGTGATGGGCTGGCGGGTGAAGGGATTCATGATGCAGTAGGCGGGGAAGCGGTAGAACTCGGTTTTGCGAATGTCTTCGATCACGTTCCGGGTGGAATGGATGAAGATCAGGTTGTGAATGACGGGGATTAACTTGCGGACGGGTTTTCCGTCTTTCTCTACTTCTTTATAGTGCATGGGGATGAAGTTTTCGATTTTCTTCTCATCCAGATACTCTTTGAAGGGGAGTTCGCGGCTGTAGGTGATGCGAAGGGCATACCAGGCAGGGGTGGAGCGGTCGGTCACTGACAACATTGCATTGCAAAAAAGGCATTCCTTAGGGACACCGGAAATCGTACACTATTTCCGGTCAATTGGGCCTTTTGGGGCTATCGTTAAAGTTATTTAACCTCTTAGGAACACCTCTAACCAAGAGATAGGAACTAAGATCGGTGCAAAGATATGGATTATACTTTATCCTTGCAATTTATTCCGCTGTATTTTTCTTTGCTTATTCGCAATTTAAGCTGTTACTTCCTGATTATCAATAGATTGTTATGCTTAATAAAAACGCATAAATACTATTTTTTAACCGAAAATAGTTTACGCCTTTTGTCCGCCTTTAAAGAATCCAGTGTCCTATTCCCGCCTCTTCGCCTCAATAATCCAATGATACTTAACGAGTTGCCCTTTTTAAAAAAGCTCTTTTCGTAGCCTTCTCTATTCGGCAGAATCGTAGCCATTTACCACATTTACTTTAAAAAAGTTTTGAAAATCCTCTCTCTGTAAGAATAAGAGAATTACAATCAATTGATACATAGCTCATTACTTTGTGTTAAAACAAATTCATCCCTCTTGGTTAGAGGTAGGAGCTTTTTTTTGGTATCTATTTGATACATAATCTAGGTGCGTGCTATAGACAGTTCTTCATGAAGATAACCATATATCCTACAAACTGAAGTCTGTGGCTACCGAGGACGCACTGCAATCCATGGTTCATAATCCTTTAACTTAGAGCACATCACTATACGGTTCATGACTCCTCTATTTTGAATAGTGTTTCTTATGAACAATATGCATTCTTCGATTGTTTTTCTGTAAAAGCACGATAATAGTGTTTTGCAAAACAACTAATTAAACAACCTTTTGAAAAAGAATTTGTGATGAAAAAGAAGATTGTAATATCCCTATTGGGATTTGTTATTTGTATGGCAGCACATTCTCAGGTAGATCCTAATGCGATCGGTTTACGCATCGGAGGCGGAGATAACTTTGGTGCGGAGATATCTTATCAGCATGGTTTCAGTCATAAGAATCGCTTGGAACTTGATCTTGGGGCTGGAGGAAATGATCATTATTCACGACTTGCTTTGGTGGGTATGTATCATTGGGCCTGGAAGCTTGGGAACGAGGGCTTCAACTGGTTCGTGGGACCGGGTGCAGGCCTTTCGTTGAATAACGGTAAGCATGGTCATAATGACTATGTAGGCGTGGGTATAGGCGGTCAGATTGGACTTGGTTTTAATTTCAGAATTCCACTTCAATTGACATTAGATACTCGGCCTATGTGGAATTTCCTGGCCGAAGATGATGATAATGATTTCGGATGGGGCTTTGCTCTGGGAATCCGCTACCGATTCTGATAAAGCGGCGACATCTTCACACCGGGGGTGCAAGCACGCCCCCGGCTCTTCTACCAAGAACCGCACCACTATGCGGTACCGAAATAGACTACACGGTGTCAATTCTTATCTGCCACTCCTTATTCTGAACTCAGGCTCATTACGCACTACAGGGGTTTCCCAAATTCATCTCTTCCGGGGATAGGCCTACGCCGGGAGTTTGACGCTGAAGGTGGAGCCGGTGCCGAGGGAGCTGTTGATGGTGAGGGTGCCGTCGTGGGCTTCGACGAAGTCGCGGGAGATGGAGAGGCCGAGGCCGGTGCCCTGGACTTTGGTGCCGGGAACGCGGAAGTAGCGGTCGAAGATGGTTTCGTGGTAGCGGGGGTCGATGCCTTTGCCAAAGTCTTGGACGTAGATTTCTACCTGGCCTTCGAGCTGGCGGGCGCCGATGATGACGCGGCCGTGTTCGGAGGAGTAGCGGATGGCGTTACTGAGGAGGTTGGTGAGGACCCAGGCGATCTTTTCGCTGTCTACAAAGAGTTTGCTGATTTTCTCGGGGTAGTCTACTTCGATGTGGCAGCCGAACTTGTCGGCTTGTACACGGTTGGCTTTGATGGCGTATTCAATGAGTTCGATGGGTTTGGTGATCTTGGGCATGAGTTGCAGCTTGCCGGTTTCCACGCGGGTGATATTGAGGAGTTCGCCGGTGATGGAGAGGAGGCGATCGGCATTCTCCTTGATGCTGGTGGCGAGTTCTTCCTGGTCTTTGTTGAGGGCGCCCACTCGTTTGTCTTCGAGGAGCTGGAGACTCATCATGATGGCGGAGATGGGGGTTTTCAGCTCGTGAGAAACGGTGGAGATGAAGGTGGTTTTTGCGGAATCCAGCTCTTTGAACTCGGTGATGTTCTTGAGCATGATGACGAAACCTATGTTTGCAGGTTCGGCTTCGCCCGGCTCCTGGGCGCGAATGGGGATGTACTTGGCTTGGAAATAGCTTTCTTTATTGTCGGCATAAATCTTGAGGGGCTCGTGCTTGCCGTTGGGGGTGATGAGTTCGCGGACGAGGCGGCGCAGGAGGTCGTTACGCAGGGAGAGTTCGGCGGCGGATTTGTGGATGACATTTTCTCGCCGGAGGTTCAATATGCTCAGGGCCTCATCATTCATGAAGAGCACTTCTTTGTCGTTATTCAGGCCGATGATAGGGTCGGTGATACTGTTGACAATGGCTTCCATGTAGCGTTTGGTGATGAGCAGATCGGAAAGGGTGCTGGCACGGTATTCAGCCAGATGCTCGGCCATACGGTTAAAGCTGTCGGCCACACGGGCAAATTCAAGATTGGGGCCGAGGTCGAGGCGCTTGTCGTAATTACGATTGGCTATTTCAAGGATACCTGCTACCAGTTTATTTATAGGTGAGGTGATAGAGGTAGGGAAACGCCACAACATGATAAGGCCGGAAAGGATACAAATGCCGCCCACCACGGATATGGCTATTAAGGCCTCGTGCAGGCGTATTGCAGCTAGCGGATTGTTGGGTTCCATGGCAGTCAGTAGTTCCAGATAGACCACCGAAAGGGCTGCCAACAGCACGATCATGGTGACCAGTGTGGCAATACCCAGTGTAAGTTTAGTCTTTATTTTCATGGGGTGATAATCAAATCAATATTTGCTTTCGAGAAGGTCTCGATCAGTTCTTTGTAGCGGGGAAGGGAGAAGAAGGCCTGCGGAAAGTGGAACGAGGGACTACCCATGCAAACAGTAGTAATCTGTTTCTCCTGGCAGACCTTGATAATGGTTTTTACCACGTGCGAAGAGCGTTCGCGAATGACCTCGCCGTTCAGTTCGGCAGTCAGCTTGAAATGGTTAAGCAGATGACGCTGGTCGGCCAGGGGGATGCGGTCGTTGCTCTCACGCGGGGTCTGCACATAGAGCACATAAAACTTAGCATTGTAATAGGTAGCCATGCGAGCGGTACGGCGAATAATGCGGCTGGGCGACTTTGCATTGGAACTGATGCAGGCCAGGAACTTTTCATGACGCAGGCGCGATACGTCCACCACCATTTCATGCTCTACCTTCTTTTCCACCCGAAGAGCTACTTCCTTCAGGGCCAGCTCGCGCAGTTGCAGGATGTTCTTCGTATTGAAGAAGTTGTTCAGGGCCATCTGTACTTTCTCCGGGCGATAGATCTTGCCGGCCTGAAGGCGCTCGATGAGCTCGTCGGCGGTGAGGTCTATGTTTACCACCTCGTCGGCCTCTTCCAGCAGGCTGTCGGGTACGCGTTCACGCACTTCGATACCGGAGATATCCTGGATCTCTTCGTTCAGGCTTTCGATGTGCTGGATGTTTACGGCGGAGATCACGTTGATACCTTCTTCCAGCAAGTCGCGCACGTCTTGCCAGCGTTTCTCGTTGACGCTGCCTTCCACATTGGTATGTGCCAGCTCGTCTACAATCACCACTTCAGGACGAAGGCGGATAATGGCTTCGAGATCCATTTCTTCGAGTTCTTTCCCTTTATAGAAGATCTTGCGGCGGGGGATTATGGGCAGGCCCTCCAGCAAAGCTTCCGTTTCTGCCCGGCCGTGGGTTTCTACATACCCCACCTGCACATCGATGCCATTCGCCAACATGGCGTGAGCATCCTGCAACATACGGTAGGTCTTCCCTACCCCGGCAATCATGCCGATGTAGATTTTGAACTTTCCCCGTTTCGATTTGCGAATAAGGTCAAGGAAGTGCTGAGCGTTCTTTTCACGTGTCATAAGCAGGGTTATTTCAGATGGTCCAGTGCGATATTGAGTTGCAACACGTTCACCGTGGGAGGGCCTAGGAATCCCAGGAAGGGTTTCTCCGTATGCTCAGTCACCAAGGTGGCGATTCGTTGGGGGGCGATGCCGCGGGCTTTGGCCACACGGCGGATCTGTACACGTGCACTTTGCGGGGTGATATCCGGATCAAGGCCGGAGGCACTGGCGGTGACCATCTCTGCAGGTACTTCGCTACGCTTCAGGTAGGGATGATGGCGCATAAAAGTGTCGATCCGGGCATTCACAGTGGCCAGATACGCGGAATCACCAGGAGGCTGGTTGCTGCCTGCCGAGGCAGAGGCATCGTAACCTACCGCCGAGGGGCGGCCCCAGAAATAACGGTTATCCGTGAAGGATTGGCCGATGTGGGTAGCACCCACTGTTCTCCCATTGGATTTCAGCACTTCGGCCCGGCCGACATTGGGGGCGGCACACAGGGAGAAGATCCATAATACCGCCACATAGCCTACGCAAAGGAAGGCGCCGAGCAGCAGGGTGAGTTTGATTGCTTTTATAAAGTCTTTCATATTCTTGGGGCGGGTGTTCCGCTATCTATACATTATTAATAGGATTATCTAATAGCTTTCCGGGCGGATTCAATCCGCCCCTACAGGAAAAGGCTTACCAATAAGTCGATCACTTTAATCCCGATGAAGGGGACGATCATGCCTCCCAGACCGTAGATAAACAGGTTGCGGCGCAGGAGGGCGGAGGCGCCAATGGGTTTGTACTTTACCCCTTTTAATGCCAAGGGGATAAGCAGGGGGATAAGCAATGCGTTAAAGATCACTGCCGAGAGGATGGCGCTCTGCGGACTGTGCAGGTGCATCACGTTCAAAGCACCCAGCTGGGGGATGGAAAGCATGAACAGCGCCGGGACGATGGCAAAGTATTTGGCCACATCGTTTGCGATGGAGAAGGTGGTCAGTGTACCGCGTGTCATGAGGAGCTGCTTGCCTATCTCCACTATTTCGATGAGTTTTGTGGGGTCATTGTCAAGGTCTACCATATTTCCGGCTTCCTTGGCGGCCTGGGTACCGCTGTTCATGGCTACGCCTACGTTGGCCTGCGCCAGAGCGGGGGCGTCATTGGTACCGTCGCCCATCATGGCTACGAGTTTGCCTGATTCCTGTTCCTTGCGGATGTATTCCATCTTGTCTTCCGGCTTGGCTTCGGCTATGAAGTCATCCACTCCGGCTTTCTCGGCGATATATTTGGCAGTCAGGGGGTTGTCACCGGTTACCATCACGGTCTTTACTCCCATCTTACGCAGGCGTTCAAAGCGTTCCTGGATGCCGGGTTTTATAATATCTTGTAGCTCGATGACTCCGGCTACCTGCTTGTTGACGCACACCACAAGTGGGGTACCGCCGTTGCTGGTAATGTCCAGAATCAGTTTTTCTATTTCCTCCGGGAAGGGGTTTCCAGCAGTCAGCACCATCTTGCGGATGGTTTCAAAGGCGCCTTTGCGTATCTCCGTTCCGTCAGCCAGGTTGATACCGCTACATTTGGTTTCGGCGGTAAACATGACTAACTTACTGCCTTTCGTATCCAGTTCCCGTACCCGGAAGCCTGATTCACGTGCCAATTCGATGACTGATTTCCCTTCGGGCGTATCGTCTGAGGCAGAGGACAACATGCAGCATTGTACAAAATCCTTGTATTCCATCCCCTTCATGGACGAGGCCAGATGAAATTTTGTAGCCTTACGGTTGCCGATGGTAATGGTACCCGTTTTGTCTAGCAGGAGGGTATCCACATCACCCGCCGTTTCTACCGCTTTACCCGATTTCGTAATCACGTTTGCCCGCAGGGCGCGATCCATTCCGGCTATACCGATGGCGGAAAGCAATCCGCCGATGGTAGTAGGTATCAGACATACAAAAAGGGAGATGAACGAGGCTACGGTAATCATCGCTCCGGTATAATCGGCAAAGGGCTTCAGTGTAACACATACAATGACAAATACCAATGTAAAGCCCGCCAGAAGTATAGTCAGGGCTATTTCATTGGGAGTCTTCTGTCGGGAAGCCCCCTCCACAAGGGCAATCATCTTATCCAGAAAGCTCTCGCCCTGCTGGGCGGTAACCTCTACGCGGATCTGATCCGACAATACTTTGGTACCACCCGTTACAGAACTCTTGTCTCCACCCGCTTCACGAATCACCGGGGCGCTCTCGCCTGTTATGGCACTCTCGTCAATGGAGGCGAGGCCTTCGATGATCTCCCCGTCGGCAGGGATCAAATCCCCCGCTTCGCACTCAAAGACATCGCCCTTGCGTAGTTGTGAACTGTTGATCTGTCGTACCTTACCATCCACTACCAGCTTGGCGGGGGTTTCCTCACGCGTTTTTCGCAGGCTGTCGGCCTGCGCCTTGCCGCGTGCTTCGGCTATGGCTTCGGCAAAGTTGGCAAAGATCAGGGTGATGAACAATACGATAAATACCGTAAGGTTGTACCCGAATGTACCTTGCACCGGGGTAAACAGGGAGTATACCGTGACAAGACCCATGATAACGGTACTGATCTCCACCGTAAAGAGAATGGGATTCTTTGCCATTCCACGGGGATTCAGTTTCAGGAACGACTGTTTCAGACTGGCAGTTACCTGCGCCTTCTGAAACAAGGAAGCAGCATTATTTCTTTTCATACATTCATTCTTTATAGTCTGTAAGGCATATTGGTTTACACCTTATTATAAGGATAAACAACCCGCCAGCGTACTCAGCGCATGCACCGGGAAGAAAGCCAGTGCGGCAATAATGAAGATAATCACCAGCGTAGTGGCGCCGAAAGTCACCGTATCCGTACGAAGCGTTCCCGCACTCTCTGGAATGAAACGTTTCTGAGCCAACAACCCCGCAATAGCTACCTGCCCTATCAAAGGAAGGAAGCGTGCCAGGAGCATCACAAAGCCAGTAGCATAATTCCAGAACGGTGTAGTATCCCTCAAGCCTTCAAAGCCGGACCCGTTATTGGCTGCCGAGGAGGTAAACTCATACAGCATCCGTTCCAGTCCGTGATAACCGGAAGTGGGTAGCCATCCCCCCTCGCCCGCCACAAAAGACGGTGCATGGAGAAAGAGGAATACAGCAAGCGCTGTCCCCGTCAGGATAAGAAATGGATGAAGTAATGCCACGATAGTGGCTATCTTCATTTCACGGGCTTCTACCTTCTTACCCATGAATTCAGGGGTGCGGCCTACCATCAATCCACTGATGAAGACGGTGATAATGAGGAAGGTGTAGTAGTTCATAAAACCCACTCCCACTCCACCAAACCAAGTATTGGTCTGCATATTCAGCATCTGCACCATGCCTGAGAAGGGCATCATGCTGTCCAGCATTCCGTTCACCGATCCGTTAGACGAGGCCGTAGTGGATACACCCCACAAGGCGGTGGAAGCGGCACCAATACGCACCTCCTTCCCTTCCATAGCCCCGTGTTCCTGGCTAATACCCAAGGCACTGAGTTGCGGATTACCCGCCATCTCCTGCTGAACGCTCAGGGCTGTACCTGCCAGGTACACCACGCTCATCACTCCAAAGATAATAAGCGCCATCCGCATGCGTTTCAGGTAGAAACCTATCGCAAAGACCATCGCCATGGGGATGAGCAGGATGGAGATACACTCTACCATATTCGTAAGAAAGGTTGGATTTTCCAATGGATGCGATGCATTCGCTCCAAAGAAGCCACCTCCGTTCGTGCCCAGTTGCTTGACGGGAACGATTGCAGCCACAGGGCCTTGCGAGATATACTGTGTGGCGCCTTCCAGTGTTTCCACTTTCATCTTCCCGTCGAAGGTCATCGGTACACCTTGTAATATAAGGATGATCCCCACTAACAGCGAAAGGGGAAGCAAAATTCGAGTACAGCTGCGCACCAAGAAGTACCAGAAATTACCGATCTTCTCCCCGCTCTTCGTGGCCAGGGCTTTCATCAACCCCGCCAGAGCGGCCATGCCGGTGGCAGCGGTCAGAAACTGAAACAGCATGACTACCCCAATCTGTGTGAGGTACGTCATGCCACTCTCGCCGCTATAATGCTGCAAATTACAATTTACCAGAAAGCTTACGGCGGTATTGAATGCCAGATCGGGCGATTGTCCTCCATTCCCATCCGGATTAAGGGGGAGAAAGCCCTGAAGCATCAACAAAGCGATTGCCCACAGAAACCAACACAAATTGGCCGTGAGCAACACCCGAAGGAAACGCTTCCAGGTCATATCTTCATGAGGGTGGATGCCACTCCATACGAAGATTCTATTTTCGATCGGCAGCATAAAATCACTCCATACCTTCTTACCCTGATACACCTTGGCTATATACATACCCAGCGGATAGCTCAGCGCCATCATCAGAAGGAGTTGCAGCACAACTGCTGTGAGTTCTGTATTCATCGTACTTGCATTTTCTGTTTAAAACTCTTCCGGTCTCAACAACACATACACCAGGTAGCCGAACACCAGGATGCTTACTATAAATAATGCGGTATACATATTATATCCTCCTGCATTTATAGGTCCTCAAACCAATCCACACATTTAAAGAAAAGCCAAAAGCATACTCCGCCTCCCAGAAGGCTAAGCACGAGAGGTATTATTACATCCATACTTTATTCATTTTTTCGTTCATAATTAAAAGGCAATACTCCATTGTATGCTTTGCCAAAATCGTGCCAAAGAAACGAGGAGCAGCTAATTACCTATTATACAATCAACTATTGAAATTGTTCCTGAAAAGCGGTAGAAGTGTACCTTTCCATTTTGAAAATCAGGATTCCATTATGGAGTATGGCGGTTTAGGAATGGAGGTTTAGGAATGGAGGTTCAGCGGGATGTTAGGCATCCCGCTGCGTGTAAACGGGGATGTCTTGCATCCCCATCACCGCCTGACGTCAATGACAAGAGAGGGCTATATAGGTAGAAAAAACGGATCAGCGGATTTTTCCGGTGGATGCCTTCCCCTTAAGCTCTGAAAGAGCGATATAGGCTAGCCTGGGGTCAATGAGCGAAGCGAATGCAGCCCCAGGATAAACCACCGTCAGGCACATGAGTTCTGTAAGAACGATATACAAAGGAAACACCCGCATGAAAGATACTGCGAACATACAATTGAGATAATGAGCGTGTTATCGCATAATAATATACCCACCGAGGCCTGCAGTTCCACTACCGCAGGCCTGGTTTTTAAAATCTCAGGCCTGACTTGCCCGAACTTCAGGCCTGCCTTCCTCTGAAACTCGTGCCCATCAGCCGAAAAACTG
>JAVBMN010000056.1:0-24447 GCA_031552405.1 Bacteroidaceae bacterium
ATAAAGGCATTGGAAGAATATATTGATTACTATAACAATAAAAGAATTAAAACAAAGTTAAATGGAAAGAGCCCGGTACAATACCGGGCCCTCTATACAAAATAATAATATTAATCTGTCCAACTTTTGGGGTGCACTTCATTTTGACACACCCTCATCGTATTATATGAGCCGGAGAAACCTTTTCGAATATTGATGCGCTTGCCAGGGTGAAGTGATAGGTGTTCTCTTTTATGTTTTGCAACATGTATGCGATATTATTTAATTTTCAGTACTCATCTTAATAAACTCTTAAGTATATTTGTACGCAAGTGTTAATTATACACTTAAATTATCGTTACTATAACTATTTTATAAACTAACTATCAAATTTATGAGGAAAAGTACTTTATTGCTTCTTACTGCAATGGCAGTAGGAGCTATGAGTCCGCTAAAAGCTCAGACTGATGTGACAGATCAGTATATTGTGAATGCGGACATGGAAGCGAACGTGGAATCAGGCAAAAATTTGCCTGAAGAGTGTGGATGGTCAAAGGATGGTACTGTCACTAACTTTTGGGGGCTTACGGTAAACGCTGCCTGGACAGGAATGTCAGGACTTGCAATTGAATCATGGTCGCCTAATGGAGATGCACCACTATCGCGTAAGATGTATCAGGTTATTGAAAGTGTTCCTAACGGATTTTACAGACTTTCTGTAGCTGCATTTGCCAATTATCAGAAGGCTAATGCCGGTACTGCGACTACTGGAGTAACTATTTATGCCAACGAATATTCGGTACCTGTAGATATTCATTATGACCAATCTATCTCTAAAGTATATGAATTTGAGTTCCAGGTAACTGACGGTACTCTTGAAATCGGTATGAACCTTGATAATGCATACGCCAACTGGGTAGCATTTGACAACTTCAAGCTGTATGCGTTCACGGGAGAGGCTGGATTAATTAAATTCTACGAAGATAAACTTAAGACTCTTGCTGAAGAGGCAGACGTGCTTGTAACAGAATTACCAACTGGAGAAACCGAAACATTCATCTCTGAAAAAGCCAGAATTATGGCTGATGCAGAAGGCGCAACTACATCGGCTCAGCTTCAGGCTTTGGTAGCTGAGATGACTGCGCTGATGGAAAGCGTATCTTCGCTTCACGAATTGTATCTGTCATTGTTTGATTTGCTGAATGTGACATACGATGAAATGAAGGAACTGAATTATCCCGGTTTGGGAGCCTTGGAAGATGCTCTTAATGATGCGATGGATGTAGCTTACTCTGAGACAGCTCTGAAAGCGGATTTCGAAAAGGCTATTGCTGACTTTAACACAGCTATCCTTACTTATAGAAAGAGCAATTTCGAAAACGGCACATTGGATAATCCTATAGATGCTACTTTCCTGGTAAAGAATCCTGAGATGAATTCAGCTGGTGCTAACTGGACTTTCGATACGTTCGGTTCTATCACTAGTGGTGATAGTTATCCTCCTTTTGCTGGAACATTCCTTGAAAAATGGATAGCTGGCCCTGGTGTACTGGTTGATTGTGGTGCATACCAGATAATTACTGATCTGCCTACCGGTATTTATAAATTTACAGCAGCCGTGAATGCCGTACAGCAGAATGATGTAAGTACTCCGGTAACAGGTGTATACCTCTATGCCAATGCGGGAAATGTATCAGTATCTACTGGTAATGGTGTGCCTGAGGTGTTCAGTGTATTTGGTGCGGTACTGGATGGTACTCTGAAAATTGGTTTGAAGACAGTGAGCACTACTGCTAACTGGGTAGGTTTTGACAATGCGGTTCTGGAATACTGTGGTAAAGACCTTTCTACATATGAAGAGGCATATCAGGTGCTTGCAGAGGAAGCTGTTGCGCTGTCTGAAGGCCAACTTCTGCCGAAAGATAAGAAGACCATTGATGATGCAGTTGTTGCGGCTCAGGCTGCTCCCCGCACGACAGTAGCAGAAGTGGAAGCTGTAATGAACACCTTGCAACTTGTAGTGGATGAGGTTGCGACTCTTCAAAAAGCCACCAAGGCATTCTTTGCAGGCTCGTATGCTAAAACTCTTGCTATTGCAGAGGATGCAGAGGATATCTATGATTCTTCGATCTCAGAATTGATGGCAGATGTGTTGAATACTCAAGATCTTACTTTGAATAACGACACTACTTCTATCTCTGTATTCCCTGTATTGAAGGCTGATCTGGATGTATACCTTTTCTTCGCTAGTTTGTATCAGGACCTGTATGTTCACGGTGAAAACCTTGCTGAACCTGATTTGAAAGCAATCATTACTCAGGTGCTTAGTGAACGTTGCGCTGCAGTATCCGCCAGCATTGATGCTTGTGAATCAGGCAGATTGATATTATACGCAACTCGTTCGTTCTGTGATGCTTATGAGAGCACAATTACATATGCTCTGGAAGCTGAAGAGGATGATATTATGACTGTAGCCACTGCTCAGTTGGCTATTGCAAAAGCAGATCCCGCTCAAGTAGCTGCTGCAGAAAGAGAAATGGCAATCATTGTAGCTGCAAAGAGATTTGCAGGTGAAGAACCGGGTGAAGGTACGGATATGACTTGGTTGATCGTAAATCCAGGTTCGGATGGTCCTGATAACAATACTATCCCTGAAGGATGGTGGGCTGAAAAGTTCAATGGCAATACTTATACTAATAAAGACCAGCATTGGAGTGCAGATAAAGAGAATCGCTATATCGACTCTTGGCATGGTACGGAAGGTGGTTTGAAGCATATTGCCGCTCAGAAGCTTAGAGGTATTCCTAACGGACTTTATAAAATCGTAGCTGCAGCCCGCGCCAGTGGTGAAGGTTCATATCTCTTTGGTATGAGTAATGGAAAGGTACAGTATACAGAAATACCTAAGACTGGTGATGTAGGTGGTAGCATTTGGGAAAATGCCGAAGAAGGTTCAGCCGAGAAGACTGTTAACAGCAGTAAGGGTCGTGGCTGGAACTGGGTTGAAGTAATTGATGCTCGCGTAGAGGACAATTCTTTGATTATCGGTTGTACTACAAATCAGAGCATAACAGGTGCTAAGGCATGGACTGGTAACTGGTTCTCTGTGGATGATTTCAGTGTATTCTGGACTGGTATTCTCACTGGAGTAGAGGAAGTTGACGCAGACAATGCCGACGCTGAACTGATTGCTTATGTGGAGAACGGATACATCGTAGTTCCTGGCGTTGAAAGCTTTACGATGACCACTATTGATGGTATACCTGTTTCTGCTGGTACCCAGTTAATTCCCGGTACTTATATCGTACAGGCCGGTGATAAGGTAGTGAAAGTATTCGTGAAATAAATAATGCTTCCTATCCTACGGGATATATAAAAAGTAATCATCCGGGGTTGTGTCTTCATAGGACACAACCCCGGATTCTTTTTGCCGGAAGGTAATTTATCACCTCCTTTATGGGATAGTTTAGAAAAAAGTATGTATTTTTGTCGGCATCCGTGCTTGGTAAGGCGGAAACAAACAGGTAAATACTTAAATAAATAATCTATATTTAAATAGAAATTATGGGAAAGAAAGTCGTCACCTTAGGTGAGATTATGCTGAGATTATCTACTCCGGGAAATACCCGGTTTGTGCAGTCGGACGTGTTCGATGTGGTATATGGCGGCGGTGAAGCAAACGTAGCCGTGAGTTGTGCCAATTATGGGCTGGATGCATACTTCGTGTCTAAACTACCTACACATGAGATCGGCCAGTCTGCGGTAAACTCTCTCAGAAAGTTTGGTGTGAAGACCGATTATATTGTGCGTGGTGGTGACCGTGTGGGGATCTATTACCTGGAAACAGGTGCTTCCATGCGTCCTAGTAAAGTAATTTATGACCGCGCTCATTCTGCTATAGCTGAAGCGAAAGTGGAAGATTTTGATTTTGATACCATTATGCAGGGAGCTGACTGGTTTCACTGGTCGGGCATTACGCCGGCTATTTCTGACTCCGCGGCAGAAATTACCAAGAAGGCTTGTGAAGCTGCTAAGCGTAATGGGGTAACAGTATCGGTAGACTTGAACTTCCGCAAGAAGCTTTGGACAAAGGAAAAGGCTCAGTCCATCATGCGTCCTTTAATGCAGTATGTAGATGTGTGTATTGGCAATGAAGAAGATGCAGAGCTTTGCTTAGGCTTTAAGCCGGATGCGGACGTAGAAGCCGGACATACGGATGCCGAAGGATATAAGGGCATCTTCCAACAGATGCGCCAGGAGTTTGATTTCAAGTATGTAGTGTCTACACTGCGTGAGTCTTTCTCTGCTTCGCACAACGGTTGGAAGGCTATGATCTATGACGGAAAAGAGTTTTATATGTCAAAGCGCTATGATATCAACCCCATTATTGACCGCGTAGGTGGAGGCGACTCTTTCTCCGGCGGTGTGATTTACGGTTTGCTCACTAAGCCTAACCAGGGCGAAGCTCTGGAGTTTGCTGTGGCAGCATCTGCACTGAAACATACTATTAATGGCGACTTTAACATGGTATCCGTAGAAGAGGTGGAAGCCCTTGCTGGCGGTGATGCCAGCGGACGTGTACAACGATAATAGTATATCCTGAAATAATATGGCAAGATTTAACAAAATACAGGTGATTCAGGCGATGGCCTCCACCGGAATGGTCCCCGTGTTCTACCATAAAGATGCGGAAATAACAAAGCAGGTTATTAAGGCTTGTTACGAAGGCGGTGTGCGTGCTTTTGAATTCACCAATCGCGGTGACTTTGCACAAGACGTATTCGCTGAGATCAGCAAGTGGGCAGCGAAGGAATGTCCGGAGATGATTCTGGGTATTGGTTCTATTGTAGATCCTGCTACGGCTGCAATGTATATTCAGCTGGGTGTCAACTTTGTGGTAGGTCCGCTTTTTAATCCTGAGATAGCGAAGGTGTGTAACCGTCGTCTGATTCCCTATACCCCCGGTTGCGGTTCGGTAAGTGAGATTGGCTTTGCCCAGGAAGTGGGATGCGACCTTTGTAAGGTGTTTCCCGCAGGCAACGTAGGTGGTCCTTCTTTTGTAAAAAACGTGAAAGCTCCCATGCCTTGGTCGTTGCTGATGGTTACCGGTGGGGTAGAGCCTACAAAAGAAAACCTCACAGCTTGGATTAAAGCGGGCGTTACTTGCGTAGGTATGGGTAGCAACCTGTTCCCTGCTGAAGTAATTGCCGCTCAGAACTGGGCCGCTATTACGGCAAAGAGCAAAGAAGCCCTAGCTTATATTGCGGAAGCCAGAAAATGAAATAATATTTTTTTTAGTGTTGTGTTGATTTAGGCTATAGCCCTAGATCAGTTTGTTGTAGAATGAGGCTCATGAGAGCCAAATTCGCTATTAGATACGGAGAGTGTGCTTTGTGAAAAGCGCACTCTTTTTTTCCATTGGCCCAGACTTAGCTAGAGCGCTCTTTCAGAGCTAAAGGGGAAGACATCCACAGGGGAAATCCGCTGAGCCGGTATCTGCAAAAAGAAACCGGTCAGGCGCTAGTGCCTGACCGGTTTTCAAGTAAAGTGTGCGACTTATGTCGCTTGCATTTAGTCTACGAGTACAGACTGACCGGCTACTATGTAGCTGCCTGAAGGCAAATCAATAACAGTAGTTCCTTCTGTAACCTGAATGGCTTTCACGAGTTGTCCTCCAATGGTATGTATCTGGATCAACTGCGGTTGTGCCACAGTGATTTCGATACCACCGCTTACATTCACGATGATAATGCCGTTACCGGAAGCATCAATTTCCGGGGTGCTGTCAATCACATCGTTAAGTTGCTTGATGGAGAAGTTGTCCACCTTGAACCAACCAGTACCGTTGGCGGTACCACCGTCAGTGCGGATACCAAGTTTCAGAGTTCCATCTGTTACAATGGCCTGTACAACAAGTGTGTAAGCATCTCCATTGTCGAGAGTCGTTTCGGCTTCAACAGGATAGAGGTCTTCCTGGTCTCCTGCAAAGAGACGCTGTCCGTTCACGCGGCTTGTGCCATCCCAAAGTTTTGAAACAGTCATGTCTACAGTGATCTTGTATGTACCGTTAGGCAGGTCAGTAATAACCTGTGACAGCTCAAAGTCGCTATCAATAGCTGGCTTCCAGATACCGAAGCTTCTGTTGCCATCAGTCTTCCAGGCATCGTTGCAACCACTCCAGTTATAACCTTCGGTAGTGCTGCGAGTCCAGTTGGCTACTGTACCTACTCCTTCGGTCCACGCATCTGCGGAGTCTTCGAAGCTGTAGTTCTTGATGTATGCGGAACGATAGGTCTCAATAGCGGCCTTCATCGTTTCGATAGCTTCAAGTACGGTGCTGATCGGAGTTACATCGGCTTCATACGCTTCCTGTTCCTCTACCTCGTCGAGCAGTGCTTCAGCAGCGGGGCTGATATCCTGAGTGACAAGAGTGATAGCTTTGTTCATCAAAGCAGTCAGCTCAGCAATCAGTTCGGCACCGGCTGTTTCATTACCCAGATAAGTCAGACGGAAGTTGTCAGCATATGCCCAGTTAACTGTGCGGTTTACTGATTTGAAACCAATGGTCAAGTTACCGTCAATCACATTAACTGTTATCTCATGGTCTTTGTCAGTTGTAACAGCTAACTCTTCATCGTTTGCATACAGGAAGGTACCGCTTGTACCGGCATTACCGCCAGCAAATGCAACGATCTTATACAGACCGTTTGGTACATCTGTAAGAGTCTGAGAGATGGAGAAGTCAGGGTTGCTACCTCCCCAGTTCTGGAAGTATCCAGTACCGGTTTTCCCTGCCGGACCCGCATCTGTTCTGATACAATATTCAGAACCTGCTGTACCAGTCTTTGTCCAGCCACTAATGCTTTGGTCTCTGTCACCAGTGAATGTCTCAAAGTTCGGATTAGCCATCAGCCAAGTGAAATCAGCAGGAGCAGACTGTGTCAAACGACAAGCCTTTTCCGCGGCCTTCAGAGCGGCCACAGCTACAGTTACAGCTTCTGCATCCGCAGTAGCGGCAGCGTAGATTGCATTTGCAGCAGTGATGGCTTCTACGTATTCAGCATAGCCAGGGTAGCTTACATAAGCACTGTCATTGGCAGCTGTAATCGCAGTGTTCAGCGCAGCATACGCATTCACAGAGGTGGTTGCAGTGTTAACGGCTGCACTCAGTGTATCGATAGCGGCCTGGGCGTCAGTTCCTGCACTGGTCTTATCAATACCTTGAGCTGTTGTAATAGCAGGATCCAATGCGCTCTTTACAGTATTCTGCATCTTCTTGCTTTGCAGGTTGGTAGCAGAGGTCAGTAAAGTGGCAAGCGCATTCAACTGTTCAGTTGTAGCCGTAGAGGGTACTTCGCCCAAACGAACAAGCTTGAAGTTGTTGAAACAAATCCAGCGTAAGGTAGCGGTAGGACCAGAACTTACACCGATAGTTACATCGCTCTTGCTGTTTACGGTGAAGTTGAATTCTACTGGGTAGTAGCCTCCATCCAGAAGAGTCTTTCCTCCAGTCACGTTGTTGGTGAATCCATACATGTTACCAGTCAATGTAGAGCTGGATGCGATGGAGTAGATAGACGCAAGCGGAGTAGAGGAAGTACTACCGTCTACTGTAGCATAGAGGCTGGCAGCAATGTCTTCTGCAGCCCATGCGTTCTGAGCAGCCAGGGTGTTAGCTCCCGAACGGAAGTATCCCTGTACAATCAGCTTGTATTGACCCGGCTCGCAGTCGGCAATTACTTGAGAGAAGGTAGCGTTGTCCTTTTGGTAGAACTCGGTTACTCCTGTGCCACCTGCAGCATCTGAGGGGTTCACAACCCATCCGTCGCGGTTTTCGTTCAGGGTTGGGTTTACAATAGTGGCCTCAGTAGCCTCAGAGTAAATAGTTGTTAGGTTGGACAGGTATACAGAGATAGCCTTATACACAGCGTTAGTTAGAGCTTTATACTCATAACCAGTGCTGTTTATGATAGCATCCTGTGCCATCAGCACGGTTTCTCTCAGGGTGGTATCATTTGCTTCAGCCAACAATTTTTCTGCTTTTGCAATCGCAAATTCCAGTCTGGGCTTTTCGTATGTGTTCTGTTCAATAGCTTTTACGGCATCGATGAAATCAGTACATTCGGAAGCTTTGTAGAATTGCCAGTCAACGAATTCTGCGAATTCTGTGCGGCTGGCGTTCGAGAAGCAGAGTGCATACTGGTCAGCGCTCTTCGGAGCGTATACCCAATCAGTGCTGTCAGCGTATTCAGCGCGACTCTTAATAGAGAAGGCATCTCCCTGAGTAGCGGTAATGTTCCAGTATCCATTAGCAGCTAACGTAGCCTGGTCTACCCATGCATTGCCATTATCAGCAAACAGATATCCGTTCTTAGCCTTTTGAGCATCGTTAATACCATTCGAGAAGAAGGTATATCCATTATCCGCATTGTAAGCGATAGTGAATATGTACGAATCGCTGGCGCGTGACGACTTATCAGTAGAAAGATAATCAGCCACACTGGAGCGTGTTCCATAATTATTGCTTTCGATGGTACGAGTCAGGAACTTTCCGCTTCCTACGTTCAGTACATAGAAATCACCTCCGGCTTGCAGGTCTGCTTCAGTAGCAGGAGCAGGAAGAAGGTCAAGGACAGAGGGTTCCGGATGTTCAGCCTCACCCAGATAAGTCAGGGAGAAGTTGTCCATCGCACACCAGTTAGCGTATGCATCTTCAAGCTTCATACCCAGCTCGATGGTGTTATCAGTAACCTCGAATTCCAGTTCGTATACAGCAGATGTAGATACATTGTAAGTTACGGGTACTCCTACTTTATACTCATTGGCATAAATAGAAACTCCTGTAGTATCAGTACCGGCATTAGCCTTCTGGTAGTTGGCAAATGCAGCTGCAGTGAGCTTGTAAGCTCCATTCGGTGCATCTTCAATAATCTGGAATACTTTGCGAGACAATGGAGCTGCGCTTTGATCTGACCATGTTTCGAGAGCTGTTCCTTCCATTCCAATCCAGTTGTTTACGGTGAGGGCTGCAAAGTTGGTAATGGTACCGTCTTTGCTCCATCCTGTAGTAGCAGGGCTGGCTTGCATATCCGGATTCACGATCAGCCAAGTAAAGTTGGCAGGAGTAGCTTGTGTCAGACGACAAGCTTTCTCAGCAACTTTCAGCTGAGCCAAAGCGGCAGTCATAGCTTCTGCATCTGCAGTGGCAGCAACATACATGCTTTCTGCTTCGCTGATGGCTTCTGCATATACCTCATAACCAGGATAGCTTGCGTAGGCAAACTTGGCGGTATCGGCAAATTGAATAGCTGCGTTCATCGCGGAATATGCATCTGCTGAGATAGTGGCAGAAGCAATCGCTGCTGTCAATTCAGTAATGGCATCGCGAGCTTCAGCTACAGTGTTGGCGCTGGTGATGGCCTCTGCGCTGGTGATAGCAGGAATCAGGATACTGTCTTTCTGAGTCAGCTGCATCGCTTTGTCTTTCAGCGTATTTGCTGAAGTTACCAAGGTAGCAATGGAATTCAACTGATCGCTTGTAGCATTCACAGGTACTTCGCCGGTACGAATCAGCTTGAAGTTGTCAAATGCAACCCAGCGACCATTATTTACAGGATTCGGTCCGGAGTTCATACCAATGGTTACATCGGCATCGTCCAGAATCACAAAGTTAAATTCTACAGGATAATACCCATTAGCAAATACAGCATTGGCAGTAACCTGATTGTCGGTATATCCATTTGCTCCATAGGAACTACCTGTCTTCATTGTGTAATTAGAAGGTATGGAGTATAGGCTAGGCAGCGTCTCAGAAGTAGTAGAGCTACCAGCTGTAGCATACATAAAGGCACCTACAGGGGTAACATCCCAAGCAGCAATATCTGCGTAAGAAGATGCCTTCGTACGGAATGCAGCCTGTGCAATCAGCTTATAGCTACCGGCAAGGCAAGATACGGTTTGATAGGTAACCTTGTTGTTTGCCTGATAGAATTCACCAATACCATTTGCTATGGTACCTCCATTGGTCCAGCCTGTAGCGGCAGTCATGTCGGGAGTAGCAAGTGTTACCTCAGTTGCGCCGTATTCAGCTACGAGGGTAGTATTGAGATACGTGTTGATCGCAGACAGAAGAGCGTAGTTCAATGCTCTGCAGTCGGTAGCTGTAGCAGCTTTTGCAGCGTCAACAGCCGCAGCAAGGGTAACGTCAGCTTGCTCAGCAATCAGCTTCTCAGCTTTTGCAATAGCGTATTCGATGCGTGGTTTAGAGAATGTCTCGAATTCATCAGCGGCAGTAGCTGCGATGAAAGCGGCGCAATCTTCGGCTTTGAAGAACTGCCAGTGGGTAAATGCCTCATGGGTAGATGCCTTGGTATCTGTCCAAGTGAGTACAAAATCCACGGTGTCTTGCGGAGCTAAGAATACATCGGGATTATCTGCGAATGAGAACTTACTCTTGATGGTAAAGGCGCTGTTAGCGGTAGCGCTAAGGGTGTATTTGCCTTTCTCGTTTGTGGCACCGTCCATCCATGTGGCGTTGCCGTCAGAGAACATGAATCCGTTTGCAACGGCCCCATCGCGGTTTACTCCATTGGAATGGAAGGTATAGAACGCGTTGTCAGCATCATAAGCAACCGTAAACAGGTACTGGTCATTGGCTAAGCCAGTTTTGTTGGCTGTAGCATAGCCTGCTGTAGCGGAGCGGGTGCCATAGTTATTGTTGCCTAGTGTGCGAGTCAGGAACTTGCCGTTGCGTACGTTCATTACGTAGAACTGTCCTCCGGCTTGCAGATCTGCTTCGGTAGCAGGAGCTGGGAGGTAGCTGGTAGGTGTTGGTTCCACGGGAGCTCCCACAAATGTCAGACGGAAGTTGTCGGCAAAGGCCCAGTTTACAGTACGGCTTACAGATTTGAAACCGATAGTCAGGCTGTCGTTGGCAACCTCAACTGTAATCTCGTAATCCTTGGCCTCTGTAACTGAAAGTACGCTGTCATTTGCATACAGATACGTACCGCTTGTACCAGTGTCTCCACCCGCAAATGCAGTGATCTTGTATGTTCCGTTTGGTATATTTCTAAGAGTTTGAGAGATGGAGAAATCCGGTTTGCTGGGGCTCCAGTGCTGGAAGTATCCTGTACCGGTTTTCCCTGCAGGGCCATCGTTGTTTGTTCTGATACAGAACTCTGTATCGTTGGTGCCGGTTTTTGTCCAGCCGCTAATGCTTTGGTCTCTGTCGCCGGTGAATGTCTCAAAATTCGGATTGGCCATCAACCAGGTAAAGTTGGCAGGGGTAGCTTCTGTCAGGCGACAGGCTCTTTCAGCCACTTTCAGCTCTGCCAAGGCTTGAGTAATACCTTCTAAGTCAAGAGTTGCATTGTTGTAAACTCCTTCTGCCACAGTTACTGCTGTTTGCAAAGCAGCATAACCGGGATATGCAGAGAATGCACTCATGTTGGCAATTGCGGTATTCAAGCTTGTATATGCATTTGCCGAAGCTGTAGCAGGTGTAATAGCTGCGGTAAGTCCGTCGATTGCATTCTGGGCATCTACTCTTGAGCTGGTGTTGTCAATAGCTTCTGCTGCTGCAATAGCAAGATCCAATGCGCTCTTTACAGTACTTAGCATCTTCTGGCTTTGCAGGTTTGTAGCTGAAGGCAACAAGGTAGCAAGAGTGCCTAGTTGCTCTGCTGTAGCAGTGGTAGGAACATCGCCCAAGCGAACGAGCTTGAAGTTATTGAAACAGATCCAACGCAGCGAAGCGGTAGGACCGGAAGCTACACCAATGGTTACATCACC
Source organism: Bacteroidaceae bacterium (assembly GCA_031552405.1). Taxonomy (GTDB): domain Bacteria; phylum Bacteroidota; class Bacteroidia; order Bacteroidales; family Bacteroidaceae; genus UBA1794. The sequence goes on from JAVBMN010000056.1 coordinate 11,773, forward strand.
TTGGTTTTCGACAGTGAAGTTGAACTCTACCGGATAATATCCGCCATCCAGCAGGGTTTTTCCTCCTGCTACATTGTTGGTGAATCCGTACAACTGGCCATTCAGGCTTGTGCTAGACGGGATAGAGTACACAGAGGTAAGCGGAGTAGATAGAGTAGTCGTATCTACAGTCGCATACAGATTTGCAGTGATTGCATCAGTAGCCCATGTGTTCTGAGAAGCCTGTGTGTTAGCTCCGGTACGGAAGAATCCTTGTACAATCAGTTTGTAGTAACCGGGCTCGCAGTTGGCAATAACCTGTGAAAAAGTCACATTGTTTTTCTGGTAGAACTCTGCTACGCCCGTTCCGCCTGCTGCATCCGAAGGATTGGCAATCCAGCCGTCGCGATTGGTGTTCAGAGAGGCATTGACAATTTCCTTCGCGGTAGCGCCCGGATAAATGGTTGTCAGGTTCGATAGATACGCAGAGATAGCAGTGTACACCGCATTCGTCTGCGCTTTGAATGCTGCAATGGCGTTGTCTGCAATTGCATCTTTGGCAGTCTGTACTGCAGCAGCGAGAGTTGCATCGGTTCTTTCAGTCAGCAACTTTTCAGCTTTTACAATGGCACTGGCCAATTTGGGCTTTTCATAGACTTCCAGTTCGTAGTTCTTTACAGCATCTACGTATGCGGCACATTCATTGGCTTTGTAAAATTTCCAGTCGATGAAACTGGCATACATAGTATCGTTGCTGTTTGCATAACAAAGCGCATAGTGTTTATCGCTTTGTGGAGCGTAGAACAGATTGGCTTCGCCTTCGGTCTTAAATACGTTCCGGCTCTTAATGGAAAATGCACCATCGGCAATGGGAGCAATGCTCCAATACGCAGCTGCATTAACGGATCCCTGATCCACCCATGCATTGGCATCGGTAGCAAAGAGATAGCCATTCTTCGCCTGGTTGGAACCATTAATACCCATAGAATAGAGTGTGTAGCCGTTATCTGCCGTATACGCGACTGTAAACTTGTACGAATCGCTGGCAAAGGATGACTTGGCCGTAGAGATAAAGTTGGCCACACTAGAACGTGTCCCGTAGTTGTCACCATCCACGGTTCGCGTCAGGAACTTACCGCTTCCTACGTTTAGCACGTAGAAATCGCCTCCAGCCTGTAAATCGGCTTCGGAAGCTGCTGCGGGAAGCAGGCTGAGTGACGGAGGCGCAGGGTCGGCCGCCATTACTCTCTGGTTAAAACTCGCCAGTCCTAATAACATTAGGAAGGCACAAAAGAATTGTTTCTTCATAAATTGATGTCGTTTTTCAATGTTAAACAATATAGTACTTTACTCGGTAATATGTATATAGGTTTATTAGTTTCTTGAGCAATTCTGAGCAATTGAGCATAAGGTGTTTAAAATACACCCTATAAAGTTGGCAATATTAGTCCTTTCTTTGGATATTGACAAAAAATAGAGATGGATTTTTTGGTAAATATGTTGTATAACAGAAGCTTTTGGATGTTATACTTGTTTTTTGCCTTATTTTATAATAGAAACTAAATTTTTTAGAAATACAGGGAAAGGATCTCTTCTATTTCTTAATAAAATCTAATAAGAGGTGGCATTGTTACTAAAAGTACCTACTTTTGTAAGATATGAATACAAGTACTCCTTTGCACAGCCTTTTTCCACGTTTGTGGAAGGAAGGAGCATGGTGGGTGTGGACGCTATGGCTGTTTTGCGTAGCGGTCATCCCTCACCATCATCATGCGCATGAGGATGTATGTATACAGATGCATACGAGGCATGCTGCTGCAGAGTGCGACAACTGTTGCGTGGCGCGTTTCCTTACCTGCCGTCTGGCGCGTACGGTACGCGAGGCGGTGCAGCCTGTTTTTCTTTTATTGCTTTTTGCATCGTTTGGGTATATGCGCAGGTTGCGCGTGTTTTTGCCTGCCGAGGGGCCTCAATGGGCTGCTCCTCAGGAAATCTATGTGCCGGATGATGTATATTCCAAGTTCTTCTGCCGAAGGGGCCCCCCTTCTGGTATTTAATTCCTTCAACTTCCTTTTTTGTCAAGTAAGGCGGAGCTGCTGTGTTGCGGACTCTTCCATGCGAGAAACCCCACTGCAGCGCGTGTAAAAACTCAGGCCTGCACTTGAGGAATCTCAGGCCTGAGTTTTGAAAATGCAGGCCTGGAATTGGCGAAACTCAGGCCTGAGATTTTCGAGGCGGTGCGCAGCCGCTCAGCCGCACTGCAAAGGAAGATAATGTATGAAGGAATGATTCAGTGAAAACATATCAATAAAATTTCAAGTAAAGAAGACTTAAAATGAATAGAATAGCAGTATATATATATGCATTGTGCATGCCACTCGCCCTGCTTTCCTGCGAGAAACACACGTGTGATGATGGGCACGATCACGAAGCACATCCCGAAGAAGAGCACGCTGAAACCTCCCCTGCCAAGGCGGAAGAGGCCGAAAAAGAGGGGCATGCGGATGAAATAATCTTCCCGGCTGACCGGGCGCGTGAGGCAGGCGTCGTTGTAGCGGAAGTACGCCCGGCCGATTTTCGTGAAGTAATCAAAGTAAGCGGTATGATAGACTCCCCCTCCACCGAGGAAGTGAGCGTATCGGCCACCGGTGAGGGGCTTATATCCTTTCCCGCCTCATTGGCGGAAGGGATGTCTGTGAAGCAGGGGGCACTGCTGTGCACCCTTTCCACCCGGGAGCTTGCAGGGGGCGATCCCCTAAACCTGGCAAAGACCGATTACGATCTGTCGCGCAAAGAATTGGAGCGTGTAGAGGATCTTTACGCCCGCCATCTGGCTACCAACCGCGACCTGCAGGAGGCCCGGCAGGCCTACGAAACCGCTAAGCTGGCCTGGCAGTCGCTCTCTACCGGGCATACCGATGGTGGGAGAGGGGTGACGGCACCACTCTCCGGATATATCAAGAATATACAGGTGCGTGCAGGCGAATATGTAACCCAGGGACAGGCACTTTTTACGGTGACACGTAACCAGCGTCTTACGCTACGGGCAAGGCTGCCGGAACGCTACCTTGGGGTGCTTCCCGGCGTGGTTTCTGCCAATTTCCGCACTGCGGCGGATACGGCGGTGAACAGGCTCGACCAGCTTCACGGCCGCCTCCTGGCCACCGGAAAATCAGTAGGAGCCGATGGCTACATACCTCTTACCTTCGAGTTTGATAACCAAGGTCACTTTATCCCCGGATCACAGGCCGAAGTGTACCTGCTGGGTGCTTCGCGAAAGGGTGTGATCACCCTCCCGCGGGAAGCGGTAACGGAGGAGGAAGGGGTCTTCTTTGTGTATATCCGTGTGGATGAAGAGGGGTATGTGAAGCGCGAAGTGCGTCTGGGAGCGAGTGATGGCAGCCGGATGGAGATACTCTCCGGCTTGCATCCCGGTGAGAAGGTGGTGATGGCGGGAGCCTACCAATTGAGGCTCGCTTCGGCCTCGGCCTCTATCCCTTCGCACAGCCATTCACACTAAAGGGGAGGACGGAACGATGTTGAATACAATCATTCGTTTTTCACTGCACAACCGCCTGGTGGTGATGATGTGTGCCGTGCTGTTGGCGGGTGCAGGCTTTTACTCGGCTTGGCGCTCGGAGGTAGATGTATTTCCTGATCTGAATGCCCCCACCGTAGTGGTAATGACCGAGGCGGGCGGAATGGCTGCTGAGGAAGTGGAGCGCTTTGTAACTTTCCCCCTTGAGACTGCCGTAAACGGAGCTACGGGCGTGCGCCGCGTGCGTTCCTCGTCGACCAACGGATTTTCCGTGGTATGGGTGGAGTTTGAGTGGGGTACGGATATTTATCTGGACCGCCAGATCCTGTCCGAAAAACTCTCCGAGGTAGGAGAGGGGCTTCCGCCCGGGGTGAGCAAACCCGTATTGGGTCCGCAATCCTCCATCTTGGGCGAGGTGATGATTATAAGTATGACGGCCGACAGCACCTCGATGCTTGACCTCCGCACCTATGCCGACCGTGTGGTGCGTCCGCGCTTGCTGGGTACAGGTGGTGTGTCGCAGGTGGCCGTGCTGGGTGGCGATGTGAAGGAATACCAGGTGCGCCTGGATCCGTATCGCATGCAACACTACGGCGTGTCTTTGGCAGAGGTGCGTGAGGCGCTGGAGGGCATGAACCAGGATGTAAACGGCGGCGTGCTTACCGAGTACGGCAATGAGTATGTGGTGACGGGCATGCTTTCTGTCTCCGATCCTGAGGAAATGGGACGTGTAGCTGTAAAGGGTGGTGCTGCCCCCGTGTTGTTGCGCGATGTGGCTACAGTAGCGATAGGCGAAAAGACTCCCCGTATGGGAACCGCCTCGTATCGCGCCCGGGATGCGGTGCTGCTTACTGTGACCAAGCAGCCCGGAGTGGGTACCATCGACCTGACGGAGAGGCTGGAGACCGCGCTGTCCGATGTGCGCACCTCGTTGCCGGCGGATGTGAAGATCCATACGGATGCCTTCCGGCAGTCTACCTTTATTGAGAGTTCCATCCGCAACGTGCAGAATGCTCTGTGGGAAGGCTCAATCTTTGTGGTGCTGGTGCTTTTTCTGTTTCTGGCCAACACGCGTGCTACGCTCATCTCGCTGCTTACATTGCCCTTATCGTTGTTGATAACGATTTTGGTACTGCACATTATGGGGTTGACACTCAATACTATGAGCCTTGGAGGGATGGCTATCGCCATCGGCTCCCTGGTGGACGATGCCATCGTGGATGTAGAGAATGTGTGGCGACGCCTGCGTGAGAACCGCAGTCTGCCGCCCGAACAGCGCCGCACGGTTCGCGAAATAGTGTACAGTGCCTCGTGCGAGGTACGTATGCCCATCCTTAATTCCACCTTAATAATAATAGTGAGCTTTATCCCCCTCTTCTTCCTTTCGGGTATGGAGGGACGTATGCTGGCCCCGCTGGGTATTGCATTTATCATTGCGCTGTTTGCTTCTACAGTGGTGGCGCTCACACTTACCCCTGTATTGTGTGGCTATCTGTTGGGAAGGCACAAGGAGGGCACGGAAAGCCGTGAGCCCCGCCTGGTGCAGGCCTTGAAGACGGGCTATCTGCGTTCGTTGGAGTGGACTTTGCTGCATACACGCCTGGTGTGGGGCGTGACAGGAGGGTTGTTGTTGTGCGCCCTGTTGGCCTTCTTCGGGCTGGGACGCAGCTTTCTGCCTTCGTTCAATGAAGGTTCGCTCACCATTAACATCAGTTCCCTGCCGGGTATCTCACTGGAAGAAAGCGACCGTATCGGCCGTCGTGCCGAGGAAATGCTGCTCACCGTGCCCGAAATACAGACGGTGGCCCGTAAAACAGGGCGTGCCGAGCTGGATGAACATGCCTTGGGTGTGAATGTATCTGAGATAGAAGCCCCCTTCCTTCCCGGTGATCGCTCGCGCGAGGAGATGATGCAGGAAATCCGTACCAAGCTGGCGCACCTGCCGGGAGTAAATATCGAGATAGGTCAGCCCATCTCGCACCGACTGGATGCCATGCTGAGCGGAACACAGGCGCAGATTGCCATAAAACTGTTTGGCGACAACCTGACGCGCATGTACCGCACGGGCCAGGAAATACAACGCGCCCTGGCTCCGGTGGAGGGCTTGGTGGATCTTAATGTGGAGCAACTGGTAAACCGTCCGCAGCTACGTATCATCCCTCGTCGGGAGATGATGGCCGAATACGGTATTACCCCGGCGCAGTTTGCATCCTTTGTCCGCGTGGCGTTGGCGGGCGAGGTGGTATCGCAGGTGTATGACGGGGGGATGACCTTTGATCTAACGTTAAAGATGGATGACTCTTATCGCCAGCGCATCGAGCAGCTGCGTGACCTTCCCATTGATACCCCCACCGGGAGCGTGCCCCTTCAGCAGGTGGCCGACATTCGTTCCATGAGCGGCCCCAACGTGGTGAACCGTGAGAATGTGGAGCGTAAACTGGTAATCTCGGCCAATGTATCTGGCCGGGATATGCGCAGTGTGGTCGACGAGGTGAGGCAACGCATCGCATCTGAAGTGCGTCTTCCGGAGGGTTACCACATAGAATACGGCGGCCAGTTTGAGAGCGAAGAGGCTGCCAGTCGCACCCTGTGGCTTACGGCGCTGCTCTCTGTGGGAGTGATTTTCCTGTTGCTCTTCCAGCAATTCCGTAGCATCCGCCAGAGCGCCCTGATTCTGTTGAACCTGCCATTGGCGCTGATTGGAGGTGTGTTTGCTCTGGTGGTTACATCCGGCGAATTGACCATTCCTTCGCTCATCGGCTTTATCTCGCTGTTTGGTATTGCTACGCGCGGCGGCATGCTGCTGGTATCGCATTACCATCAGTTGGAAGAGGAAGGTCTGCCACTGGAGGAGGTGGTGCGGAAAGGCTCTGTAGACAGGCTGAGCCCCATCCTCATGACGGCGCTCTCATCGGCCTTGGCCCTGATACCACTCGCCCTGCAAGGCACCTTGCCGGGCAATGAGATACAAAGCCCCATGGCAAAGGTAATCCTGGGAGGACTTCTTACCAGTACTCTGTTGAATGGCTACCTTATTCCGCAGCTCTATCTGATGATTCGGAGAAGAGAAAAGCGTGCAAAAGGTTAATTGTATTTAAATTCATTCTAAACAAGGAAAGGCAGTGGCGAGATAGTAAAATAAATGACTACCTTTGCCGCTGCTTTTTAGAAAGAATATAAATAATGAAACGTTTACGTCTAGTAATCAGATTGATATGAAGAAAATATTTCCCATTGTTTGCTTGTTCGTGCTGAGCGCAAATGCGCAGACTTTGTCTTTAAAAGAGGTCCTGAAAGCGGTTGAAACTAATAATAAAGAGTTGCGCCTGACGCGCCAGCAGGCTGTGGTGCAGAAGCAGACCGACCGTAACGAAAATAATATGGAAGACCCCGGTGTGGAGTATGTACAGCAATGGGGTACCCCCGGCGAAGTGGGTAATGCCTCAGAGCTGAACGTGACACAGGGCTTCGAGTTTCCCACCGTATATGCCCAGCGCGGAAAGCTGGCGCGCGAACGTGCCGTGTTATACGATTATCAGTATGATGAGGTGCGTCGTGATGTGCTGCTCCGGACGGAACTGTTATGTTATGATCTGGTACTTATCAACCGGAAACTGGAACTCCTGAACCATAAGAAGGAACAGACCAGAGAGTTGGCGCAGGATATACAAAAGACTGTGGATGAAGGTAATCTGACTGCAGTGGATGGCCGTAAGCTCAAAATGGAGTTTCTGAACCTGCGTGTAGAAGAAGTGAACCTGCGTGCCGATCGGGAGAAACTGATCCAGGAACTGGTTACGCTGAACGGAGGAGTGGCCATCGAAGTGATAGCTACGCGTTGCGATACGCCGGAGGCTTTGATACCTTACGAAACGTACTGTACAGAAGCGCTTGGCAATGATGCCCGTCTTCGTTCCCTTGTGCAGGAAAAGAAAGTGGCCGATAAGGAAATCAGTGTGAGCCGTCAGCAAAACCTGCCCTCTATCGAGCTGGGCTACCGTCGCACTACCGGTTTTGAAGAAGAGTTTAACGGAGTGATTATGGGTGTATCAGTTCCCATATTCCAGAATCGTGGCAAGGTGAAACAGGCCCGCCTCCAGCGCCAGCTGATTGATATGCAGCATGAAGCAGAGCGCACTTCTACCGAGAATAGTTTGCAAACGACTTACAACGAAGTGGCAGAGCTGAAAAAACTGTTGGATGAATACGGTGAAACCACCCTGAACGACGACTGGTGTGATGACTTGAAGCAACTATTGGATGCGCATGAACTGACTACTCTCGATTTCTTCGCCGAACTTTCTGTGGTGCACCAATCTTATATTACCCGCCTGGAACTGGAAAACCGGTACCACAAAGCCTTGGCCGAGTTGTACAAACACCGCCTCTAAGCGGCTTATGCCTCCATAAAGGATACATATCGCCGGATAGCTTCTGCGAGCAAGGTCTTGTCAACTTTGGCAGACTTTGCAAAGAAGGAGCTCTCTACCGTGATTTGTCCTTTCTTTATAGACTTTTTCCAGTTGCCGGTTATTTGGCCTTTCTCCAGAATGACTGGGTAAAAGATCCCGTTGTTGGTAAATGCTTTTGGGTGATGCTTCTTTTCCAGTACATCCGTACGGTCTTTGTAGCTGATCAGGTACTCGTCGAATGACGGGAGTAAATGAATGTGCTGCGCAGAAGCGGAAGGGGTGGGGCAGGAGTCGTGCACATACCATTCTCCCGATTCAAAACGGTCTGTAGTCAGCTCCGAAGCAATCAGGTGGATGCCTTGGCGGGCTTCGGTCTGTGATAGCCCTGACCACCAGGTGAAGTCGTTCAGGCTGGCCGGAGAATGGCTGCGAAAGTAGCTGCGCGCCAATCGTGCAAGCGCCTCTTCGCGTGGTAAGTCTTGAGCGGACGGGACCCGCTCATCAAACAAGGCATACGTAGCCTTCTTCCCATTGTCTGCCCCGCTGCATAGAATGGCTTCCGTTTCGGCGCGCATAAGCAAATGGCTCAACCGATGGGCATCGATTGTGATTCCGGCATACCCCAGTTCTGCTCCGATCTCTTGTTTGGTCATGCTTCGGTGGCCCTCCAGAGTTTTTTCGATGGCATGGATGCAGCGTAGGTAGAACTCTTCTGTCACTTCAAAGTACTGACGTCCGTACGATTCTAGTGCCGCCCGGATGCGTGTGGCGGAGAGGGGCAGCATCCAGCGTATGTCCTCTGCCGCTACCAGATGCCAGGTAGGGCGCATGATATGGGTGCGGATGATTTCTCCTTTCCGGAGGGCTTCTTCTACGGCATGGAGTGTACCGAATTTTAGACGGATACCGACAGCCCATTTGGCCATTTGGTAGTCTTGCCCCTGAAGGGCACCCATCCAGGATACCAACTCCTTGGGAGTGTCGAAGGAGGGGGATTCAAGCTGTTGGCTTGTAGTGCGAAGGGTGCGGATCATAAGCTATGATCATGCCCGTTCTCATGACTTTGCTCCACCTCTTTTACCTTCTTAAACAGGTCGGAGGCGAAGATGAAGTCGTTGAGTCGTTTGTTGTCGGATGCAATTACGTCATCCTTTGTCCCTGCCCATTCTTTCTTGCCGTTGTACAGGAAGATAATGCTTTCGCCGATACCCATTACGGAGTTCATGTCATGGGTGTTGATAATGGTGGTCATGTCATATTCATGCGTAATGCCCTGAATAAGCTCATCGATCACAAGCGAAGTCTTAGGGTCAAGGCCGGAGTTTGGCTCGTCGCAAAACAGGTATTTGGGGTTCAGCGCAATGGCGCGGGCAATGGCTACGCGTTTCTGCATACCCCCGCTGATCTCGCCGGGGTATTTTAGATGGGCATCTGCCAGGTTTACACGGCTTAAGCAGAACTTGGCGCGTTTCTCAATCTCAATCCGCGTTTTACCGGAAAACATATTGAGGGGGAACATCACATTCTCAATCACTGTCATCGAGTCAAAGAGGGCGGCGCTTTGGAAGATCATTCCCATTTCCTGGCGAAGCTGTTTCTTCTCCTTTTTGGGAAGTGTCAGAAAGTTGCGGTCGTTGTATAGCAATTGTCCGCTAGTAGGAATAAAAAGTCCTACGATGCATTTCATGAATACGGTCTTTCCTGATCCGCTCTGCCCGATTATAAGATTGGTCTTTCCACTCTCAAACTGTGCATTAATGCCTCTGAGTACTTCTTTATCTTCAAATGATTTCCGGAGATTCTTAACTTCAATCATGGGGGTTCAAGTTTAAAGGCTTGTTTAAGAGTTTAGCAGATTGGTGAGTACGAGGTCGGCAAACAGGATCAGGATGCTGCAGCTGACCACCGAGTTGGTGCTGGCTTTACCTACATCCAACGATCCTCCTTCTACCGTATATCCGTAGAAGGCCGACACGGTGGAGATGATGAATGCGAAAAATAGTGACTTTATATAACTGCACAACACGAAGTAGGGCTTGAACTCGTGAAGAAGTCCGGCCTCCAGGTCGGTAGGTGTCATCAGCCCCATCCAGCTCGTTATGTACGCGCCTATAATGCCGAAGAAAATACTGAAAGTGACTAGTACCGGAATAAAGAACATCAGGGCAGCCAGCTTGGGAAGTATCAGGTAACAGGCGGAGTTTACACCCATAATCTCCAGTGCGTCAATTTGTTGGGTGACACGCATTGTGCCTATCTCGGAGGCAATATTGGAGCCTACCTTTCCCGAAAGAATCAAACACATAATGCTGGAGGAGAACTCTAACAACATGATCTCGCGCGTAGTGTAACCTACTATCCAGTTGGGCATCCAGGCGCTTTGGATATTGTATCGTATCTGGACAGTTATTACCGCTCCGATAAAGAGGGAAATGAGAATTACGATTCCTGATGAATTGATACCAAGGCTTTCTACTTCGTGAATGAACTGACGGAAATACATCCTCATACGCTCCGGTCGCGACATCACGCGGCTCATCAGTATCAGGTATCTTCCGAAAGTGCGAACTCCTTTAAACATAATCTTTTATTTTGCCTGCAAATGTAGCCATTTTATGCGTATCTTTTGCTACATTTGCGCCAAATATTCGAAAGTATGACTGAGGAAATAGAGGGAATTACCACAAATCCTGCCGAAACGACTAACCCCGCAGAACCACATCGTATGGTGCTGCGAACAGAGGAGTTGGTGAAAAAATACGGAAAACGTACCGTGGTAAACCATGTATCTATCAACGTAAGCCAGGGAGAGATCGTGGGGCTGCTTGGTCCTAACGGAGCTGGAAAAACCACCTCATTCTATATGACTGTAGGACTTATTACGGCCAATGAGGGTAAGATCTTTCTGGACGACCTGGATATTACCAAATTCCCCGTGTATAAACGTGCGCATTGCGGTATCGGTTACCTGGCGCAGGAAGCCTCCGTGTTTCGCAAAATGTCTGTGGAAGATAATATTGCCTCCGTACTTGAGATGACCGGTAAGCCCAAAAGCTATCAGAAGGATAAGTTGGAAAGCCTCATTGAGGAGTTTCGTTTGCAGAAAGTACGCAAGAATCTGGGCGACCAGCTTTCCGGAGGTGAACGTCGCCGTACGGAAATAGCCCGTTGTCTGGCCATCGATCCTAAATTTATTATGCTTGATGAGCCCTTTGCCGGCGTTGACCCCATTGCAGTGGAGGATATCCAGCAAATCGTGTGGAAGCTGAAAGATAAGAATATCGGCATCCTTATTACCGACCATAACGTACAGGAAACCCTCTCCATTACTGACCGTGCCTATTTGCTCTTTGAGGGGCGTATCCTCTTCCAGGGCTCGCCCGAAGAACTGGCTGCCAACCAAATCGTGCGCGAGAAATACCTCAGTACTAGTTTTGTTCTTCGAAAGAAAAAATTCCAGTTGTAGGTAAATCTTTTCCTTTCTGATATTTTTATAGTGCACATACTGCAACAGACTCCTTGAGAGTTTGTTGTTTTTGTTTCTATCTCCCATTATAAAGTCGTTAATCGAAAGAGTATCACGTATAACAAAGCTTACATATCGCCTGCATTTAGATGAGGCTCTTTTTATGCTCTGTAAGAAACTCTGCAGAGTTGCAATGCTTCTTAAAGTTGCCTTTGCTATCTGTCTTTGAAATTTTGAGTACTTTTTCTATCTCTTTTTGTTGTTTTGATAAATGGAATTGTGAATTTGATAAAACAAACCTGCGCAAAATGTCCCATTCGTTTAGTCATTGCCCTATATTTGTAATAGCGAGAAGAAAGACGAGCAATGTCTGAATATTAGATGTGTAAATCATTACATTTTTATTCTCTTTATAACTGTCTTGCATGTTTTGCAAAGGTGACTATTTATGCCTAAGGAATTCTGTTTTTTGTGTTGAATTTGTGTAACAGGCATTAGGGTTATAGGCTTAATGTTACACTCCTTGCCGGTATCGTTGCTTGTGCAACGATGCCGGTTTTTTATGCCTTGCAAAAGCATCCGGTTTGAAGCCTTCATAAGTTATTTCGGTTGAATAGCACCTCCTTGATATTGTTTCTTACATCAACCCTCCACGTTCCACTGCCTTCTGAACCCCCTTGTGGTAGCTTGTTTCAGAGTGGAACGTTGTTTTTTCGTGCCTCCACTTTTTGTTTTCTGCATTTTATTCCTCATCTCTCACCTTTAGTTAAAGCTGGTAATCAGAAAAATGCCCCCATCCGTGAGATCAGTGATAGATAAAGCCTGCGAATCATTCTTCCAGTAGCGTGTTTGGCCTCCCCTTTCTTTCTTTTCCCCTGACTGTGTGCACCAGTTTCCCGGCTGGTGCCCACCAGTTCTTCAACCCGTGCCCACCCGTTTTTCTCTTCGTGGGCACGAGTTTCCCTCATCTTCAGGCCTGTGTTTCTCTCATCTCAGGCCTGTTTTTTTCAATCTCAGGCCTGTCTTTTCAAATCTCAGGCCTGTGTTTCTTTTGTTTCAGGCCTGCTTTTCCTTTGTCCCTATATATAATATATAATGTGTTCCTTCCCTCTTGTTTTCTCCTCCCTCTTCCTCTGGACAACTTTCTTCCCCCTGTTTTCCCCTGATTACAAGCCTTTTCATGTTCTACGGCCCATTTTCTTTCAAAATAAATCTGATTATATTTTGCTGATATTGATTATTCCCGTACTTTTGCATCCGCTTTCGAAAACGAACAGCAG
>JAVBMN010000058.1:0-13014 GCA_031552405.1 Bacteroidaceae bacterium
TTTGTAATTTCAAAATAATCCAAAAGACCAGAAGGTAACAGCAAACGATAACCATCTTGATGCATAAAAATAATCCTATTTTGTTTCAAGTACAAAGATAAAATTATAATTTTAACCCCTCAAATTATGACGGTGATCCAAAGACAGGCCTGAGATTGCAGAACTCGTGCCCTGCGTTTTAAAAACTGATGCGCACCAATCGAGAAACTGGTGGGCACCAATCATCCGACTCGTGGGCACCAGTTAAAAACATTCGGAATTTGCCCCATCTCGCCACACAGGTTCCACCTTCCACTTTTTCTCGAGTATCCTTCCATAAAAGAGGGGCGAGTGGAACCTTCAAAAAGCAAGCCTCCACCTCGAAACCCTTTTCTGTAAAGGGTTTCAAAAGGTCAGTGGAACGTGGAGGGTTGGTAAAAACAAAGACTGAAACGTGGAGGGCTAAAAATAAATAATCAAAAAAAAAAAGAAATGCTATTGCAGAAACCAAAAGATGTTGTACTTTTGCCCCCGTTAAAAAACATATGAAGATATGATAACCACATTTGTATTTGCATACTTTTTCTTTTATTACTTTTACTTTAGCAACAAGGTGAGAGCAGGGGTTTGTATGCATTAAGTGGATAATGTGATAACAAGAAACTAAAGATAGTAAACAAGTCCTGCTCCGAAAGAAGCAGGACTTTGTTTTTTTAATAAACCTACATAAGAAACAAATGAAGAAGATAGCCATTCAAGGGACGCTGGGATCCTATCATGACATTGCTGCACATCTCTACTTCGGAGAAGAAGAGATCGAGTTAATCTGTTGCAATCATTTCTCTGACGTATTCGAAGAAATGAAGAAAGACAGCAGTGTGTTAGGGATGCTTGCCATTGAAAACACCATTGCGGGAAGCCTGCTGCAAAATAACGAACTGCTGCGCAACAGTAATACGGAAATCATCGGAGAGTACAAACTCAGGATCAGCCACAGCTTTGTGTGCCTTCCCGAAGAAGACTGGCAAGACATTACCGAGGTCAACTCCCACCCTATCGCCCTTATGCAGTGTCGCGAATTTCTGAATACCCACCCCGACATTAAAGTGGTAGAAGGAACAGACACCGCACAGAGCGCTAAGGCTATCAAAGAAAAAAACCTGAAGGGCCATGCAGCTATCTGCTCTGCCGCTGCAGCGGAACTGTATGGTATGAAAATTCTGGAAACCGGTATCGAAACCAACAAGCGCAACTTTACCCGCTTCCTCGTGGTGGCCGATAAATGGACTGCCGATGACTACCGGAAACAGCGTGCTATCAACAAGGCGAACATCGTATTCTCGGTACAACACGCATCCGGAAGCCTTTCACAAGTCCTTTCCATACTGTCATTTTATCAGATCAACCTGACCAAGATCCAGTCGCTCCCCATCATCGGACGGGAATGGGAGTACTTGTTCTACGTGGATCTTACCTTCGATGACTATCTGCGCTATCGCCAGTCGCTCGATGCCATCACCCCCCTGACTAAAGAACTTAAAATACTCGGAGAATATGAAGAAGGAAAATCAAACATACAAGATTGAACCTGCCGACCGCCTGACCGGTATACAGGAATACTACTTCTCGCGTAAGCTGAAGCAGGTAGCCGAAATGAATGCGGCCGGAATGGACGTAATCAGTCTGGGAGTGGGAAGCCCCGACCAGCCACCCTCCATAGAAGCACGCCAGGTGATGTGCGAGGAAACCCTGAAGAACGACACGCACGGCTACCAGCCCTATGTAGGAATCCCCGAACTTCGCAAAGCATTCGCCTCCTGGTATACCGAATGGTATGGCGTGGTGTTGAATCCCGCTACCGAGATCCAGCCCCTAATTGGCTCCAAGGAAGGCATCTTGCACGTAACACTGGCTTTTGTAAATCCCGGCGACACTGTGTTGATACCCGATCCCGGATACCCTACCTACTCCTCACTGAGCACCTTGCTGGGAGCCAATGTAGTGAGCTACAACCTGACGGAAGAAAACGGTTGGTTTCCCGACTTCGACGAGCTGGAAAAGATGGACCTCAGTCGCGTGAAACTCATGTGGACCAACTACCCCCACATGCCTACCGGTGCAAACGCCACCGTAGAGCTGTTTGAGAAGCTGGTTGATTTCGCCCGCCGTCACCAGATCGTCATCGTAAATGATAACCCTTACAGCTTCATCCTGAACGATCATCCGCTGAGCCTTCTCAGCATCCCCGGAGCAAAGGAGTGCTGCATTGAGTTTAACTCCATGAGCAAAGCCCACAATATGCCCGGATGGCGTATCGGTATGCTGGCCACAAACGCCACCTTTGTACAGTGGATCCTGAAGGTAAAGAGCAACATTGACTCCGGCACCTTCCGCGCCATGCAACTGGCTGCCGCCAAGGCCCTCGAGGCAGATGCTACCTGGTACGAAGGGAACAATGCCATATACCGCCGTCGCCGCAACCTGGCAGGTGAAATCATGCACAGTCTGGGATGCACATACGACGAATCACAGGTAGGCATGTTCCTCTGGGGACGCATCCCCGACAGCTACTCCGATGTGGAAGAACTGACCGAGATAGTGCTCCATGAAGCCCGCGTCTTCATCACCCCCGGCATGATCTTCGGACAAAACGGGAAACGCTACATCCGCATTTCCCTGTGCTGCACCGAGAAGAAGCTGGAAGAAGCCCTGAAACGAATCAAGAGAATTATTAGCATAAAAGCGGATCACATCCATCCTTAATAGAAACAAAGAAAACAAGTAAAAATATGGAACTCGAATTAGAATCTTTCTTATTGCCCGAAGTGGACAAAAAACGTCCGGTAGTAATAGCCGGCCCCTGTAGCGCCGAAAGCGAAGAACAAGTAATGGCTACCGCCAAAGACCTGGCCGGCCGGGGCGTCAAGATATTCCGTGCCGGAGTATGGAAGCCCCGTACCAAACCCGGAGGCTTTGAAGGTCACGGTGTAGAAGCCCTTCCCTGGCTGAAACAGGTAAAACAGGAAACCGGCATGTACATCACTACTGAGGTAGCTACCGGAAAGCATGTATACGAATGCCTGAAAGCCGGTGTAGACATCCTCTGGGTGGGTGCCCGTACCACGGTAAACCCCTTTGCTGTACAGGAAATTGCCGATGCACTGAAAGGTGTGGACATCCCCGTGCTCATCAAAAACCCGGTAAACCCTGACCTAGATTTATGGATCGGAGCCTTCGAACGCCTCAACCAGGCAGGCATTAAGCGCTTGGCAGCCATCCATCGCGGGTTCAGCTCGTACGACAAGAAGATCTACCGCAACCTGCCCCAGTGGCACATCCCCATCGAGCTGCGCCGCCGCATCCCCAACCTGCCCATCTTTTGCGACCCCAGCCACATCGGTGGAAAGCGCGAACTCGTAGCCCCCTTGTGCCAACAGGCCATGGACCTAGGTATGGACGGGCTCATCGTAGAAGCCCACTGCTGCCCCGATCAGGCATGGAGTGATGCCTCACAGCAAGTAACCCCTGACGTACTGGAGTACATCCTCAACCTCCTGGTCATCCGCGAAACAAAACAAACCACCGAAAACCTGAGCGAACTGCGCAAACAGATTGACGAGTGCGACAATACCCTGATCGAGATCCTGGCCAAGCGTATGCGCATCAGCCGTGAGATCGGTCTTTATAAGAAAGAGCACAAAATGACCATCCTGCAACGCGAACGCTATGACGAAATCATCGCCAAACGAGGCGTACAGGGCATGCAATGCGGTATGAACCAAGACTTTGTACAGAAAGTCTTCGAGGCCATCCACGAAGAGAGTGTAAACCAGCAATTGAGCGTAATCAATCAATAAAACAATGAGAATACTTATTTTGGGAGCCGGAAAGATGGGTTCCTTCTTCAATGATGTACTAAGCTTCGACCATGAAACGGCTGTGTTTGACGTGAATCCGCAACAACTGCGTTTTGTATACAACACCTACCGCTTCACCACTCTGGAAGAGATCAAGGAATTTGAGCCAGAACTGGTTATTAACGCAGCTACCGTGAAGTACACCATCGAAGCCTTCCGCACCGTATTGCCCGCGCTCCCCAAGGATTGTATCCTGAGCGACATAGCCAGCGTAAAGAACGGCTTGCCGCAGTTCTATAAAGAAAGCGGGTTCCGTTTTGCTTCCAGCCACCCCATGTTCGGGCCTACTTTCGCGAGCCTCAACAACCTGTCGAGCGAAAATGCCATTATCATTGCCGAAAGCGACCATCTGGGGAAAATCTTCTTCAAGGATCTGTACCAGTCCTTAAAGCTGAACATCTTTGAATACACCTTTGATGAGCACGACGAAACGATGGCCTACTCCTTGTCCATCCCCTTCGTGTCCACCTTTGTATTCTCCGCAGTGATGCAACATCAGGATGCACCGGGTACCACCTTCAAGAAGCATCTGGCCATTGCCCGCGGGCTGCTGAACGAGGACGATTTCCTGCTGCAGGAAATCCTCTTCAACCCCCGTACCTCCAAGCAGGTAGAGAAAATTCGCACAGAGCTCAAGACCATGCTGGATATTATCGAAAAGAAAGATACCGACGGTCTCAAGCAATACATGAAGAAGATCCGCAAGAATATTCTGTAAAGCGGATCATCCCTATACAAAGAGGGCATCTAAAAGCTACACGCCTTAGATGCCCTCTTTTCTTTTTAAGGAATAAGCCGTATTACTTCATCGAGCCGCCCACTATATCCAAGAGTTCATTGGTGATAGCCTGCTGGCGGGTTTTGTTGTACACCACGGTAAGATCTTGGAGCAA
Source organism: Bacteroidaceae bacterium (assembly GCA_031552405.1). GTDB lineage: Bacteria > Bacteroidota > Bacteroidia > Bacteroidales > Bacteroidaceae > UBA1794. The sequence goes on from JAVBMN010000058.1 coordinate 4,790, forward strand.
CTCATTCGCATTGTCGGTAGCAATCTGCATGGCAAGCAGGCGGGCCGCGTGTTCAGACACATTGGAGTCCAGCAAAGCGGTAAAGAGTTTCAATGCTACGGATGCCGGAAGCAATGCTGAAAGGAGTTCTTCGCGGGAAGGCTCTACGATATAATCAGGCAGTTCCGCACGCTCTTCCAGGATCGTTTGCCGGATCTTCTCCAAAGAGATAGGAAGCAACACGTCGTTCGTCAATATCTGAACAGCGCTGTTGCGATTGTGATGATACAGGATCTCCACACGGTCAATCTCCTTGGCCTCAAACTGCTTCATCAGGCTGTAGGCTATCGCCCGTATCTCCGGATAAGAAGGCTTGTCGGCCAGCTTCTCATAATCACCCACCACAGTCACTTTTTCCTTATGGGCAGCCTGAGCCACCTTTCGTCCGATGGGGTATATCAACACATTCTCGGCAGACAGATGTTTGTAATTATTCAACATCTGGCCCAGTTTACGGATTACATTCGAGTTAAAAGCACCACAAAGCGAAGAGTTCGAGGAGAATGCAATAATAGCCACACGACGTACCTCGCGATGCGCTTCAGTATAGGGCGACTGCACGTCCTGTTCTCCTGCCAGGAAAGCGGAGAGCATTCCATACAGTTTCCGTTCAAACGGAAGCATATAGCCGATAGCCGTCTGGGCACGGTGCAACTTGGCCGATGCCACCATTTTCATGGCCGACGTAATCTTCTGGGTACTCTTTATCGAGTTTATCCGTCCTTTTATCTCTTTCAGTGACGCCATATTACCTGTCTATTTACGAATCCTGGTTCTTAATTCGAACGAAGTTCTGCCTTATTTGCAAATCCTGAAGCAACCTGAGCGGCCACTTCTTCAAGAATGGCAGTTATCTCGTCGTCAATGACACCCGCCTTGATCCGATCCAACACATCCTCTTTGTGCGTATTTTGCAGGGTAAGCAGGAAGTTACACTCAAACTCAGATACTTTATCCAAAGGCACACTCTTCAACAATCCATGAATACCACAGTACAGCACTGCAATCTGCAGTTCCACCGACATGGGCGAATACTGCGGCTGCACCAGCAGGCGGGTGTTCTTCTGTCCTTTATCGATGGTAAAGGCAGTTACGGGGTCCATATCACCACCAAACTTAGAGAAAGCCTCCAGTTCGCGATACTGCGCCTGGTCGATCTTAAGCGTACCGGCCACCTTCTTCATAGACTTGATCTGTGCATTACCACCTACACGGGATACTGAGATACCCACGTTGATGGCAGGGCGGTTACCCTGGTTAAACAAGTCGGTATCCAGGAAGATCTGCCCGTCGGTAATGGAGATCACGTTCGTTGGGATGTATGCAGATACGTCGCCCGCCTGAGTCTCGATAATAGGCAGGGCAGTCAGTGAGCCACCACCCTTTACATGACCTTTCAGGCATTCGGGCAGGTCATTCATCTGCTCAGCCACTTCCTGCTGATTGATGATCTTAGCAGCACGTTCTAGCAAGCGGGAATGCAGGTAGAACACGTCACCCGGATACGCCTCACGCCCGGAGGGACGACGAAGCACGAGGGACACCTCACGATAAGCTACGGCCTGCTTGGAAAGGTCATCATACACCACCAGCGCATCACGGCCGGTATCACGGAAATACTCCCCGATAGCCGCACCCGCAAAAGGTGCATAGTACTGCATAGCCGCCGGGTCAGAGGCGGTAGCGGATACTACAATGGTATAAGGCATGGCACCCTTCTCACGGAGCGTTTCCACGATGGTAGCCACGGTAGATCCTTTTTGGCCGATGGCCACGTAGATACAATATACGGGAGTGCCCGCTTCGTAGTTGCTCTTTTGATTGATAATGGTGTCAATGGCGATGGCGGTTTTACCAGTCTGGCGGTCGCCAATGATGAGCTCGCGCTGTCCACGGCCAATGGGGATCATGGCATCCACGGCCTTCAAACCCGTCTGGAGAGGCTGGTTTACCGGCTGGCGGAAGATTACTCCCGGCGCTTTACGGTCGAGGGGCATTTCAAAACGTTCGCCATCCACTTCACCTTTTCCGTCGAGGGGCTGTCCAAGCGGGTTGATTACACGTCCCAGCATACCCTCGCTCACCTCGATAGAGGCAATACGTCCGGTACGTTTCACGGTAAAACCTTCCTTGATCTGGTCGGTAGGTCCCAGCAACATAGCACCCACATTGTCTTCTTCTAGGTTCATCACGATGGCCATTATCCCATTGTCGAACTCAATCAACTCACCGGCTTCGGCATTGCGCAATCCGTAGATACGCACCACCCCGTCACTGACCTGCAGTACAGTACCTATTTCTTCAAAGTGAAGGCTGGCTTTTACGTCCTGGAGCTGCTGGCGCAACACGTCGGATACTTCACTTGGTTTTATATTATCTGCCATAAATACGTTTTAAACTGTTTTTCTATTCTTCTCCAATAACTGGGTTTTCACTCTCCTTAGCTGGGTAGCTACGCTGGCATCCAGTCGGTATGTATCATAGTCGAAGACAAAACCTCCCAGCAACTCCGGATTTACTGTGGTAGTAAATTCCAGTGTGCCCTCTTTACCGGCCATGAGCATTGCTTTCATCTTCTCCTCCATTTCGGGGGTGAGGGATGCAGCAGTAGTCAGGGAGCCTACGGTAATATGCTTTTCCTTACGATACAGGTCTATGTAGACCAAAGGCATTGTTTGCAGGTAGCCTTCCCGTTTGTGGTGCAACACCAGTTCCATGAAGCGTACATACTCTTCGCTGGGCTTTCCGCCTACCGCATTTTTCAGCAGTTCCAGCTTTGCGGAACTACCCATAATGGGATTCTCGAACACCGTACGGAGCTCCGGGAAACGACGGTAGCATTCAGCCAGGGCGCTCATCTCACGATAAATCACCTCTTCGGCTTTAGCATCCTTGGCGTATGCAAACAAGGCCTTTGCGTAGCGCATTGAAATCACTCCTGCATTCATCTCGCGTTACGATTTAGCAGGTATTACTTCATCCAGCAGGCGGTCTATCATATCCATCTGCGACTGTCCACGCGAAAGTTCCATGCGGGTTACTTTCTCGGCTATATCCACAGAGAAGGAAGCAATCTCCCTACGCACCTGACGTATGGCTTCTTCCTTTTCGGCCCGGATCTGCTCACGCGCTTCGTCCAGCTGCTTTTTGGCTTGCAACTGGGCTTCGCGCTTTGCATCGGCAATGATCCTCTCCCGCGTCGCGGTGGCTTCATTGAGGATCTTTACCTGTTGCTCGTGGGCCTGGGCCAGGATCTTCTCACTGTTTACCTTAATTTCCGCCAAGGCGGTATTGGCCTCGTTGGCCGCACGCAGTGAGTTATCGATATAAAGCCGCCTGTCCTCCACCATCTTTGTGATGACAGGGAAACCGTATTTGGCCAGTACGCCGAAGACAATACCGAACGCCAATACCATCCAGAACAAAAGTCCGGAATCAGGCAGTAATAGTCCCATACTGAATTACATTACCAGCGCCAGGAGGCACACTACTACAGCAAACAGCGCCACACCTTCCACGAGGGCGGCAATGATGATCATGTTCATACGTATATTACCGGACGCCTCGGGCTGACGTGCAATAGCCTCCATGGCAGAGCTACCAATTTTACCAATACCGATACCTGCACCGATTACAGCTAAACCTGCACCAATGGCAGCACCCAATTTTGCTAATCCCATACCGGCTGCAACAGCCTGTAACATAATACCTGCGATCATAATTCTACGATTTTAAAATGTTATTCTTTTGATTTATATTCTATTTTCTCTATTATTCATGCTCAGGCTCAGCCACGGCCAGTCCGATAAATACAGCCGACAACATAGTAAACACATATGCCTGAATATAAGCCACCAGCAACTCCAATGTATTCATAAACAAGGCAAAAGCCATAGACACAGCAGTCATACTGGTATTCATTACCGCTCCCATCGTAGCAGTGATAAAGATGATACTTATCAGACAAAGGATCACGGCATGCCCCGCCATAATATTGGCAAAAAGACGGATCATCAAGGCAAAGGGTTTGGTAAACACCCCGATAATCTCAATAGGTATCATGATAGGCTTCAATGCCAAAGGCACATGAGGCCATACTATGTCCTTATAATACTCCTTTGTTCCGAAAAGATTGGTGATAATGAAGGTACATACCGCCAACGCCAAGGTAATGGTTATATTACCCGTTACGTTCACCCCGCCCGGAAAGAGCGGAATCAATCCTAGGATGTTATTGATAAAAATAAAGAAGAAAACGGTAAGCAGGTAAGGGGCAAACTTCTTATACTTAGGCCCGATACATGCTTTGATGACATTGTCATAGATGTCCATGATGAACAGCTCCATGAATCCCACAAAGCCAGTAGGAGCCTTGTCTGGATTGCGGCGGGACCAGCGGGAACAGGATAGTATAATGACTACCAGCAACACACTTGACAGAAGCACACCTACCGATGTCTTCGTGAGCGAGAGGTTTAAGGGGCGTATCTCCTCCCCGGTAGCCGCATCGCGCTCCACGATTTTACCTTCATTCACACCGGGAGCAGAACTGATATAAAACCCGTTATAGCTTCCGTCAGGAGAGTGATGAAACTGTGAGGAAAGAAAGACATTCCACTGGCCCGACTGCCCGCAGACAATCACCGGTAGAGGCACTGAAATGTGTGCATCGCCCCACGAGGTAATATGCCATTCATAGGAATCCTGAATATGTCCGAAGACAATACCCTTCACATCCACTTTACCCTCCTGTGCATCCGCTCCATGCCCGGCAGCCCGGCAGGGCATTCCGATACACATCCAGCACATGATCAGTGCAAGACAGGCGTATTTCACGTTCTCAACTATCTGTACTTTCATTGTTACTCTTTTCCTGTTTCAATATTCTTTCGTATCCAAAGAAGAAGCTCGTTTCCCACACCAGATGCAGCAGAAAAAATGCAGCCAGCGCAACGATGAAGTGATACCGCGTTTCTTCCAGAAACAAGAGGTATGCTACTGCCAATGCAATGAGACAAATCATCTTTATCACCTTCATCAACAAATATACATTCAATAAATTCTTCTCTCCATACAACGCATTCCAACTCAGTGCCTTAATAAACACCACTCCTTTTACTCCGAAGAAGACCGGGATGACCGGAAACCAGTGAAGGTAGGTATGCGCAGGATAGAAATATTCAAGGACACCCACACCTATCGCAGCTCCCACTAACAGCCACACATACAGCTGAATGAGCTTTCTCCGAAAAAAAGGTTGAAAATCTATTTTATGCACACTGAGATATTGTTTTTATGTACTTCCACAAAGCCCCCCTTTACAGGGACTGTTTTTTCCATCGCTTCCGTTTCGTCATACAATACGATCTCGCCTTCTTTCAGCGATGAGATGAGCGAGGCATGATCCTTCAGCACCGTAAAAGCCCCCGCAGTACCGGGAAAGGTAACTTGCGTTACGGTTCCGGAAAACAGGGTTCCTTCAGGTGAAAGTATTTCGAGCTTCATGACTGTATGCTATTATTTATTCTTCGACTGAGCTTGTTCCAGGATCTTTTGTCCTTTCTCGATAGCCTCCTGAATGGTTCCTACATTGAGGAAAGCCTGTTCGGGCAGATAATCCACTTCGCCGTCCATAATCATATTAAAGCCTTTGATGGTATCTTCGATAGACACCATTACACCGGGCACATTGGTAAACTGTTCCGCCACCGTAAAGGGCTGCGACAGGAAGCGCTGCACACGACGGGCACGGTTTACCAGCGTACGGTCCTCTTCGGAAAGTTCTTCCATACCCAGGATGGAGATAATATCCTGTAACTCTTTGTTGCGTTGCAGTACGCGTTTCACACGCTGAGCAGTGTCATAGTGTTCTTTACCCACGATCAGCGGATCAAGGATACGCGAAGTAGAATCCAGCGGATCCACAGCGGGATAGATACCCAGCTCGGTGATTTTGCGACTCAATACCGTCGTGGCATCCAAGTGCGAGAAGGTAGTAGCAGGAGCCGGGTCAGTCAAGTCGTCCGCAGGCACATATACTGCCTGTACAGAGGTGATGGATCCGTTTTTGGTAGAGGTAATACGTTCCTGCATCTGTCCCATTTCCGTAGCCAGCGTAGGCTGGTATCCCACAGCCGAAGGCATACGGCCCAAGAGAGCAGACACCTCAGATCCGGCCTGGGTAAAACGGAAAATATTATCTATAAAGAACAAAATGTCACGTTTCTCACCCGTTTCGGCTCCGGCATCACGGAAAGACTCCGCTACGGTAAGCCCCGAGAGGGCTACCGAGGCACGCGCTCCGGGAGGTTCATTCATCTGGCCGTACACGAGGGTGGCCTGCGATTTCTTCAATTCCTCATAGTCTATCTTGGAAAGGTCCCAGTTGCCTTTTTCCATTTCTTCTACGAATTCCTTTCCGTAACGAATTACATTGGATTCTATCATTTCGCGCAACAGGTCATTTCCTTCACGAGTACGCTCGCCTACCCCGGCAAATACGGAGAAACCGTTTCCGCGCTTGGCAATATTGTTGATAAGCTCCATGATAAGTACGGTTTTACCTACACCGGCACCACCGAAGAGACCGATCTTTCCACCTTTTGCGTAAGGCTCCAGCAGGTCAATCACCTTGATTCCTGTATAAAGAACTTCCTGATTGGTAGTCAGTTGTTCGAACGTGGGTGGCTCACGATGGATAGGATATGCGCCGGTCTTGTCAAGAGGTGACATTCCGTCCACCGCATCCCCGATTACGTTCATAAGGCGGCCTTTCACCTGATCGCCTACGGGCATTTGGATAGGACTTCCCAACACCTGCACTTCCAGTCCACGCTGTATACCATCGGTACTATCCATGGCCACACAACGTACGGTATTTTCACCTATATGTTGTTGAATTTCTATAATAAGCTCCTTTCCGTTGGAACGTTTTACAGACAGGGCTTCGTGGATACGGGGCAGGTCCACCTTGCCCGTGGCGCTCTCAAAATATACGTCCACCACGGGGCCGATTACCTGAGAGATGTGTCCTATTAATTGTGGCATAACACTATTTGTTTTTAATTTTCCGCTCAAAGTTACAACTTTATTCTGAAATCTGATTTTGTTCTTTCCTTAATTTCACAGGAAATAGTACCTTTGTGCCAAAGAAAGAGGTAAAATGACAAGTATTCGTAAAGCAACCATTGAGGACTGCAGCCTGTTGAACAAGCTGGCCTGGGAAATATTCCCACAAACTTATAGTAAGATGCATACCCGCGAACAGAATGAGTATATGATGGAATGGATGTACTCCATTGAAAGTCTGACCCGCCAAATAGCGGATGAGGGACATGTGTACTTTCTTCTTTACGAGGATGAAGAGCCAATAGGATACGTATCGGTACGCCCTGAGGGTACGGATCTTTTCCATCTTCAGAAGATCTACGTTTTACCTTCGCGCCAAGGAAAAGGGTACGGAAAGTTGCTATTCCATTACGCTGTGCAATATATAAAAGAAGCACACCCCCTACCCTGCATCATGGAGCTGAATGTAAACCGGCACAACAATGCGGTGAATTTTTACCAGAGCATGGGAATGGTGATTGACCACGAAGGGGATTTCCACATTGGAAACGGCTACTATATGAATGATTATATCATGCGGATGGAGATCGTGTGAGAAAGAGGGCACAAAGGGTTTATATGAGGGGAACCCTTCACAGTGGGGATAATTCGTTAATAATCAGCGAGTTAAGGGTGACTATACCCTTCACGCGAATTTTAATATAAGACTAATAATCAGAAGTTTATGGACGAAGGGGTACCCTTCACATGCTCTTCACGCGGATGGGGCTGTCTCAAAAGTCTAATCCTATTGGGGCTAAGTTCCGATTTGTAAGCGTTCCGCATGGATAGCCCGAATGGGCTTTCATTTTGGTAACCCCCAGTAGTGCGAAACGAAGTGAAGCTACTGGGGGTAAGAATGGCTCTCTCCTCAGCTACCCCGAAGCGGGTTGAACAGAGATTAAACCCGCTTCGGGGTAGTACGGTGTGTAGGTGTGATCCTCCCCCAGTAGCTTCGCCGCGGACTGCGTCCTTGCTTGCCCAACTGGGGGTTACCAAAATGAAAGCCCATTCGGGCTATCCATGCGGAACGCTTACAATCTGTAACTTATTTGAAGAGCACTTGGACTTTTGGCACA
>JAVBMN010000010.1:0-120692 GCA_031552405.1 Bacteroidaceae bacterium
CATTTGAAGTTCAAATAAATTAAGTGATAATTATGTGTGTTTTATTTTACTTGTTGGGGCTTAATGCTTCCGCCCTCATTAATCCATAAACTATTTAAAACAAATTTTTATAGCTTTCCGGGCGTAAGCATTCCGCCCCTACAGGTAAAAGAATACACAGATGTTTTCATATTAGTTAAAGTGATATTCCATGAAAAGTTTCAATTTTAGCCTGTTGTTCTTCTGTTTCTCTGCGCTGGTACTCCATGCAGAGGAAACGCCGATGAAGGCAGACTCAATACCGGCCCAGCTCGAAAGCCAGGTTCCTGCCTTTGAACCCAACAAGCTGAATCCCGTATTTCCCGGCCTGTATGCAGACCCGGAAGTACTGTATGCAGAGAAAACAGGCAAGTATTATATCTATCCTACAAGTGACGGCTTCCGGAACTGGACGGGAGATTTCTTCAAAGTCTTCTCCTCCGACGATCTGAAAACCTGGCAGGACGAAGGGGTAATCCTCCACCTGAAACAGGATGTGTCCTGGGCGAAACATAACGCCTGGGCACCTTGCGTCATTGAAAAGAAAACCGCGGAGGGAGAATATAAGTACTATTACTATTTCACCGCCGCCCGTCAAATCGGTGTGGCCGTAGCGGATCATCCCACAGGACCTTTTGTGGATTCCGGAAAAGCCTTGATAGGAGCAGAGCGACCCGAAGGTATGCCCCGCGGACAAAGCATTGACCCGGACGTATTTACTGACCCCGTAAGCGGAAAAAGTTACCTGTACTGGGGAAATTACTACATGGCCGTGTGCGAACTGAATGAAGATATGGTATCCGTAAAGCCCAATACAACGCAAATTGTTATACCCAACGATGCCTATTATAGTGAGGCTGCGCATATCTTCTACCGGAATGGTTTCTACTATTTTTCGTGGTCGAAAAACGACACCCGGAGCGAGGATTATGAGGTACGTTACGTAAAGGCCACCTCACCCACAGGCCCGATAGACCCTTCGGAAAGCGAAGTAATCATCCAAAAGAACCCCGAAAAAGGTATCTACGCCACCGGACACCATTCCGTGGTACAGGTACCGGGTACGGATGAATGGTACATTGTGTACCACCGTTTCCAACGCCCCGATGCCATCAAGATGGGAAAAGACGCAGGCTACAACCGCGAAGTGTGTATTGACAAATTAGAGTTTAATGAGGATGGTACCATCAAAAAGGTCATCCCAAGCATTTAAAATCAAATAACATGAAAAAGAAAATGATGGGAGCTTTGGCTCTGTTGCTATCCTGCAATTGGCTAAGTGCCCAAAACAACCCGGTGCAGCTTAAGGTAAATGCGGCCGAACAAATAGCTACCGTAACCCAGTGGTTCAATGGTACGAATATCGAAGACCTCAACAACCAGACGAATGGCGGAATATTCAGCCAGTTACTTCATGGGGAAATATTCGAGGAAAATATTGATATCGACTTTCTGAACCTGAACCGGGAAGACTATTCCAAAATATATGTAGTACTGGATGAGCGAAGAATTCCGCATCTGATTACCCAAACCGAGATTTACCACCGGATTCAGTGGAACAACCTGACTGAGAAGTATGACTTCAATTCTAAAGACATCTACAACAGTACCCCGCTTAAAAGGCCGGTAACCATATCAGACCTTCACTTCACCAGCCGTTTCATGCCCTATGATTCACTGCCTGCTAATACACAAAAGGTAATGTTGGAACGTATCAATGGCAATGAACAGATCTCCAAATACTGGAGTAAAATGACTACAGGTGCTCCGCAGTACAAGTATGAACTGGTGCGTGATGGGAAAGCGTATGTAGGGCGCCAAAACCAATCCATCCAGTTTCAGGGTGGTACAGGCGAAGTAGGCCTGACCAATCACGGCTTGTACCGGATGGGTATTCGCTTTGATAAAGGCAAGCCTTATGAAGGCCTGATTCGTGTGAAGTCTGACTCACCCGCAACAGTGTATTTTTCCCTTCGTGATGAAGAAGGAAAGGTAATTGCCGAACAGCCTTGCAAATTGCAGGGAGACGGTTCGTATGAAAAGATACAATTTGAATTAACTCCCAATACAAATACCCTCCGCGGAAGCTTTGGCATATCCCTCAAGAGTGCAGGCAAGGTGGAACTTGGATTTGCTTTCCTGCAATCCGGCGAGTGGGGCAGGGTAGATGGGTATCCTGTCCGGAAGATGTTTGTGGATGCGTTAAAGAAACAAGGCATTAAAGCCTTCCGTTACAACGGCTCCATGGTGGATGTAGGTGCGGATACATACCTGTATCGCTGGAAGAAAATGATTGGCCCGATCGATGAGCGCAGAGTCATTCACCGTAGTGGATTCAACTTGTATGCTACTCACAGTTTCGGATTTATGGAGATGTTACAGGCTGCCGAGGCAGTGGATGCTACTGCCATTATCGGCATGAGTATGGACGAATCTTACGAAGACATCCGCGATTTTGTAGAATATGTGAATACTCCTTCTACCACCCAATGGGGTGCTTTGCGCGCCAGCCAGGGACATCCGAAACCTTACGGTTTAAAATACATCCAGGTAGATAACGAACGAATTATCACACGCGGATACATAGAGTGTATGAAGAAATTTGCAGAGGCTGCATGGGAAGTAGATCCTGAGATGTCCATTATGACTTCACTTAACATTGGCCGTAACGGGTACAGACGCGGCACTCCGCAGTATGAGTTGGCGGCTGAAATGGCGGCTTGGTTCATCTCCAAAGGCAAAGGAGACAAGTTAGCCTGGGACCCTCACTACAGTGGGACAAGAGACTTTGCCGGTTCAAACAGGTTTGAGAATGAGATGGGCATTACGCTTCAGCGCGAACTGGCTGCCGATTTCCCTGGCTTTAAACTGAATCTGCATCCAATGGAGGAAAATGGCGATCGTTGCGACTGGGATCGTGGCCTGGCCCATGCCGACAACTGGAATGTGATACAGCGTTACGGCGATTGTTTTCGTATGATTGGTACAGCCAATACTTTCCAACCGCACGGCCTGCACTATATGTGGGATCAGGGTCGCATTCATTACACTGCCGATACAATCTGGTTCCAACCTTCTGCACATATCGATGAGATGATGATGAAAACATGGAAGCCCAACGTGGTAGCTACCACAAGCAGTGATGCCATACTGGATATTACTGCCAAGGTAAATGATGCAAAAACCGAGATGACACTTTATGTGGTGAACCGGAGCGAAAAACCACAGGAGGCTCTGATTGAGATTGACCACTTTAAGTACAAGTCGAAAGCAGAAGTACAAACCATCGGAGGTTGCGACCTCACCGAATGGAATACCTACGAGAATATGAATAATGTGGTATTTAAGCCTTCTCAGGCTACCTTTGCCAAGAAGAATACCAAGTACACATTCCCAAGATATTCTTATACAGTGATTACACTTAAAAAGTAAACTTACAATATAATACTTTATTATCGTGAAACGAAACTTAGCATTGGCATTGGCTTTCTGTGCAGCCCAAATGGGTACCTCTTCTCAGGCACAAAATGCCGGAAAGCCCATCAGTGAGAATTTAATGGGAATCTTTTATGAAGACCTTAACTATGCCGCGGACGGCGGCCTGTACGGAGAATTGATTCAGAACCGCTCTTTTGAATACAGCCCCAGCGACAAGGATTTGTTGTCGAACCCGCAAAATAACTGGCACTTCTTTACTGCCTGGGAATTTTTGAGGGAACAGCACAGCCTGAGTACCCTGTCGCTTGAAACAAGTCAGCCCATCCATCCCAATAACCCGCACTATGTGGTGCTCAATGTAATGACACCTGGCAGGAGAGGAGCAGGCATCCGTAACAACGGATATGACGGGATTGTAGTGAACAAGGGTGAGAGCTATCATTTTTCCGCATTCTTGCGTCGTATCTCAGGAGCGGATATGCCCGTGAAGATACAGTTGACTGATAAAGACAACAAGGTACTTGCCGAGACTGCTATCACCGTACAGTCCGGTGAGTGGCAGAAATACACCGCTACGCTTACCGCTACGGAAGATCTGGATGCAGCCTCGCTGCTCATGCTCTTTCAGGAGAAGGGAAAGGTAGCCATTGACATGGTTTCGCTGTTCCCGGAGAATACCTTTAAGAACCGCCCCAACGGATTGCGTAAGGATCTTGCCGAAACCATTGCAGCACTACAACCACGTTTTGTACGTTTCCCCGGCGGATGCCTGGCACACGGCGACGGACTGGACAATATCTACAATTGGAAAAGAACCATCGGCCCGGTAGAGCAACGCCTGGAAGACCGTAACATCTGGAATTACCGCCAGACTTTCGGACTGGGTTACTTCGAATATTTCCAGTTCTGTGAAGACATCGGTGCCATCCCCGTACCTGTACTTGCCGCAGGAGTGAGCTGCCAGAACTCGGCACGTGCCCGGGGAACCGGACAAGAATGTGTAGCTATGGAGGACATGCCCGCCTATATCCAGGACATCATGGACCTGATTGAATATTGCAACGGCGCTGCCACCTCTGAATGGGGTAAGAAGAGAGCCGAAGCCGGACACCCTGCTCCGTTTAATCTGGAATACATCGGTATCGGAAACGAGGACAAGATAACCCCTGCTTTTCAAGAACGCTTCAAGATGATATGCGATGCCCTACAGGCAAAATACCCCAAGATTAAGATAATCGGCACCTCCGGTCCTTTCCCGGATGGAGAAGATTTTGACCTCGGTTGGAAAGCCGCAAGAGAAGCGGATGTGGCTGTAGTGGATGAACATTATTACAGAAGCCCCGAATGGTTCCTCGAGAACCTGAAACGCTACGACAGCTATCCCCGCACAGGCCCTAAGGTATACCTTGGAGAATATGCCTCAAGAGGAAACACCTTCTTCAACGCCTTGGCCGAGGCTGCCTTTATGACGGGACTGGAACGCAACGGCGATGTGGTGGAGCTTGCTTCGTATGCCCCGCTTTTGGCCCGCCTGGGAAATACACAATGGAACCCCGACCTCATTTATTTCGATGGGAAAAGCGTATATCCTACCGTGAACTATTACGTGCAGAAGTTGTTCTCTACCAACCGTGGTAACCGTTATTTCGAGAATGTAATCCGCGTAGAGGGTACTACTGACAAGCCAGTGGCTTTCTCTTGTGTACAAGATACCCGTACCGGCGATGTAATTCTGAAAATGGCAAACCCCACAGATGCTCCTGCTTCTCTGCAAATCGACCTGAAACCCTTTAAAGGAGTAAAAGCCAATGCAAGCTTATCCGTAATGAAGGGCGACAAGGATGCAAAGAACACCAAGGAGAGCCCCAATACGATCCTGCCGGAGGAGTCCACAATCAAGGTCAGTAAGAAGTTTAGCTATTCACTGGCTCCTTATTCCTTGTCGGTAATACGGATCAAGACGCGGTAAGAGAAAACTCTGACGAGTAGAATCATTAAAATAAGAATAAATGAGAAAAATCATTTTATGCCTCTCTTGTATGGCAATCGGGGCTCTGCTTATGGCCCAAGATGCAACTCCTGACTGGGAAAACCCGGAGGTCTTTGCCATCAACAAGGAAGAAACACGTGCCACATCGCTTCCTTACCCAAGTGAAGCACTTGCGTTAAAGGACGATTACGCAGCATCTCCTTACTATCAATCGCTGGACGGTAAGTGGAAATTCCACTGGACTTCCCGGATAGCGGATGTACCTTCCGGTTTCTACAAAGAAGAGTACGATGTGAGTAAATGGGCGGAGATGCCTGTGCCCGGAACCTGGGAGTTCAACGGCTACGGAGTTCCCATGTATGTAGGTGTCAACTTTGGGATTCCGGTAAATCCTCCCTTCATAGATCGCGAGGATTCACCAACCGGAGCATACCGGCATACTTTTTCCATTCCTGAGAACTGGAATGGGCGCAAAGTGTTCCTGCATTTCGAGGCAGGTACGAACTCAATGTATGTATGGGTGAACGGCCAGAAAGTGGGATACACCGAGAATTCAAAAAGCCCTGCAGAGTTTGACATCACACCCTACATCCGTAAAGGTAAGAATACACTGGCCTGCGAAGTACACAAATACAGCGACGGCTATTATATGGAAGACCAAGACATGTGGCGTTTGGGAGGCATCAATCGCAGCGTATACCTGTATAGCACAGCGCAAAGCCGCATATTGGACTTTTTTGCACACGCAGATCTGGATCAGAATTACAAGAATGGTGTATTCAGCGTGGATGTAAAATTAAAGAATTATACACAGGAAGGAAAAGCTCAGCAGGTAGAGGTATCCCTGCTGGATAAGTCCGGCAAGAAAGTATTTGCCCAGTCACAGAAAGTGACCCTGCCTGTATCCGGTGTATCAGAGATCGCCTTCTCCGGACGTGTTCCGGCTCCGCTAAAATGGACTGCTGAGACTCCGAACCTGTATTCTCTGCTGATTACCCTAAAGGACGAAGCGGGCCAGGTGATTGAATCGACTTCGCACAAAATCGGTTTCCGCAAGATTGAAATCAAAGACGGACAACTCTTCGTAAACGGAAAGAAGATATACATCAAAGGAGTGAATATCCATGAGTTCAATGCCTTTACCGGAAATGTGGTGACCCGCAAGGAAATGATCCGCAACCTACAGTTGATGAAAGAGCTAAACATCAATGCAGTCCGCACCTCGCACTACCCGCAACAACCGCTTTGGTACAAACTGTGCGACGAATATGGTATCTATCTTGTGAACGAGAATAACATGGAATCGCACGGTTTAGGCTTCAAAGAAAGCAATATATCAAATTCTCCGGAATGGCACGCAGCTCACATGGACCGCATCTGCCGCCTGGTGGAACGCGACAAAAACCATGCTTCGGTCATCTTCTGGTCACTGGGAAATGAGGCGAGTAACGGTAAAGCGTACTTTGATATGTACGACTGGGCCAAACGGCGCGACCCGAGTCGCCCCACCCAATACGAGCAGGCGCATAATTACAAAGATGCCGCAAATAGCGCCCGTAATACAGACATCATCGCACCCATGTATCCGCAGTGTAAAACAATGAAAGAAGATGCGGCCCGGGATTTGGGAAAACCCTATATCATGTGCGAATATGCCCATGCCATGGGGAATAGCATGGGAAATTTCCAGGAATACTGGGACATCATCCGCAATAGTAAGAATATGCAAGGTGGTTTCATCTGGGAGTGGTACAACCAAGGTTATCCGGAGAAAGATGAGCAAGGCCGTTTTTACTGGGCATACGGAGGCGACCTGAATGGATATAAGAATCTGTACCATGATAACTTCTGTATGGATGGTCTGATAACTCCCGATCAGAATTATATGCCGCATACTTACATTGTGAAGAAGGTGTATCAGAACATACTCTTCAAGTCCAAAGACCCGGACAAAGGTATTCTTACAGTGGTCAATGATTTCAAGTTTACCGATCTTACCCCGGATAATTATACTTATAAATGGGTTTTATTAAAGAACGGTGAGAAACAAGCAGAAGGAGCCTTTGATATCACCGTAAAAGCAGATTCCTATAAAGATGTCAAACTGAACCTTCCGGCTATTCAACCGAAAGACGGTGTGGAGTATTTTCTTCAGGTATATGCATACAGCAAGGAAAAGACCCCATTCGTTCCGGCAGGCTTTGAGGTAGCCAAGGAAGAGTTTGCCTTGTCAATAAATAACTATTTTGTAACAAAAGACCGTGCAGGCGAAAAGGTGGAAGTGAAACAAATGCTCTCCGACAGAAGCACCCGCTTCATGTTGACCGCCGCCACGCTGACCTACGAGTTTGAGACAAAAGATACAGGAGGCAGCCTGCTCAGAATGACCGATGCCGGAAAGAGGATTTTCTACGAACTTCCCCAACTGAACTTCTGGCGTGCCCCCACCGACAATGACCTTGGTGCAAAGATACAAACCAAACTCGGTACTTGGAGAGATGCTGGCCGCCGCATCAGCTATAAGTATATAGGTATGGAAGAAGCAAACGGCAATGTATCCATGAAGTACGAATGCAGAATCGGTGGTATTGAAGCCCGTGTAGACATGATTTACACTGTAAACAAAGACGGAAGCCTGACGATTGATGCCCACTACAAACCACTGGGTGAGAAGTTACCTGAGATGGTACGCTTCGGTATGATGATGACCTTGCCGAAGGAGTATAATGATTTTACCTGGTATGGCCGTGGCCCGTTGGAAAGTTACATCGATCGCAAGTTTGACGCATTGATGGGCGTGTACAACGGAAAAGTGGAAGACCAGGGATATCCTTACTACCGCCCTCAGGAAACCGGCAATAAAACCGATGTGCGATGGTTGACACTGAAAGATGCCCGGGGCAGGGGAATCCGGGTAGAGGGCGCGCAACCCCTCTCTGCCAGTGCAACCAATAACCGCCCCGAGGACTTCGATTCGGGTATTATGAAGAAACAGTTGCATCCTGTAGACACTCCCGCCCGTAACGAAACCGTATTGTGTGTGGATCTGTTCCAACGCGGTGTGGCCGGAACGGATTCCTGGGGAATCAACCCGTTGGACGAGTACCGTTTCTGGGGAGAGAAAGAGTATCGCTACAGCTATACAATAAGCATCCTCAAATAAAACAAAATAATGATTATCCAGATGTTCCCCTCTCACTCTTTCTTTGAATGAATACTATTTCCTGTAGGGGCGGATTGAATCCGCCCGAATTCAGAAAATAAGAACAACGGGCGGAAGCATTCCGCCCCTACAGGAAATAGAGAGGGAAACATCTGGATGTCATTTAAACAATTCTCATCTATATTTTGAATGAAGAAAGTATTCCTTTATTTCCTATGCACGGCAATAGGAGTGAGTCTTGCGGCTCAGAATAAAACCCCTGATTGGGAAAATCCGGAAGTGTTTGCCATTAATAAAGAGGCTGCACGTGCTACATCTTTGCCTTACCCCAGTAAGAAACTGGCGATTGCGGATGAAGCAGAAGCCTCTCCTTACTATCAATCCCTAAACGGGATTTGGAAGTTTTCCTGGGTTTCCAAGCCTGCGGAAAAACCAGAGGGTTTTTATCAGGAGAGTTATGATGTATCCGGATGGACTAATCTGGAAGTGCCATCTACCTGGGAGTTTCATGGCTATGGTGTGCCTGTGTATTTGAATACCAGATACCCTTTCCCTAAGAATCCACCCTATGTGAATAAAGAAGACAATCCGGTAGGTTCCTATCGCCGGAATTTCAATATTCCTACCGAATGGAACGGACGCCGGGTTTTCTTGCATTTCGATGCCGGAGCTGCAGCTATGTATGTGTGGGTAAACGGAAAAAAAGTCGGTTATACAGAGAATGCAAAGTGTCCTGCCGAGTTTGAGATTACCCCTTACATCAGACAAGGCAGCAATACACTATCCTGTGAAGTCTACAAATATAGCGATGGTTCCTATATCGAAGATCAGGACATGTGGCGCCTGTCCGGTATCAACCGTGATGTATTTCTGTATAGTACAGCTCAGACACGTATTCTGGACTTCTTTGCACACCCCGATCTGGATAAAAACTATAAGAATGGAGTATTCTGTGTCGATGTAAAGGTGGAGAACTCTACTCCGGCAAAGCAAGCACTCCAACTGGAAGTAGCTATTCTGGATAAAAACGAGAAGAGTGTATTCACGCAGTTGAAAAAGGAAATCGCTCCGGCTACTGATGTGGCAGAAACAACGTTTTCCGGCTCTGTTTCCTCTCCCTTGAAATGGACAGCCGAAACTCCGAACCTCTATACTCTGCTGATTACTCTGAAAGATGAAGGAGGGAATGTAATTGAATCTACTTCTCATAAAATCGGTTTCCGTAAGATTGAGATCAAGGACGGACAAGTGCTGGTGAACGGGAAGAAAGTGTATTTCAAAGGGGTAAACCTGCATGAGTTCAATGCATATACCGGTCACACGGTGACCCGTAAGGAGATGATGCGTAATTTGCAGCTAATGAAAGAACTGAACATCAATGCGGTTCGTACTTCCCACTATCCCCAGCCGCCACTCTGGTATAAATTGTGCGATGAATACGGACTCTATCTGGTGGATGAAGCCAACCTTGAATCTCACGGTTTGGGCTTTAAGGCAGAGAATGTATCCAATCTTCCTGAATGGCATGCGGCCCACATGGACCGGATGTACAGCCTGGTTGAGCGGGATAAGAACCATGCCTCGGTTATTTTCTGGTCGTTGGGGAATGAGTCGGGTAATGGCAAGGCATTCTTCGATATGTACGACTGGGCCAAAGGGCGTGATGCAAGTCGCCCGGTGCAATACGAATCAGTAGCATACGTGTACAAAGACCCAAAGAATAGTGCCCGGAATACTGACATCCTGGCACCAATGTACCCCTCTTGGGAGATGATGCTATCTGATGCAAAACAAGACCTCGGACGGCCTTATATCCTATGTGAATACGCCCATGCCATGGGAAATAGTATGGGGAACTTCCAGGAATATTGGGATCTGATGCGCAGCAGCAAAAACATGCAAGGCGGTTTTATCTGGGAATGGTACAACCAAGGCTATCCGGCGAAAGATCAAGAAGGTCGTTTTTATTGGGCGTATGGAGGCGACCTGAATGCACAAGGACGGACTAATGACGGGAACTTCTGTATGGATGGAATCATTACTCCCGACCAAAACTACATGCCACATACATATACAGTGAAGAAAGTATACCAGAATATCCTTTTCGAGGCTAAGGATCTGGATAAAGGTATTCTTACCGTAATCAATGACTTTCAGTTCACAGATCTTACTTCCAGAAACTACACCTACCGCTGGGAACTCCTAAAGAACGGCACCCTTGAAGCAGAGGGCGCATTCAATATACACATCCCCGCTAACAGTCGCAAGGACATCCAATTGAAACTTCCGAAGCTTGTAAAGAAAGCAGGTGTGGAGTATTATTTGCAGGTGTATGCATATAGTAAGGAGGAGGCACCATTTATTCCTGCAGGCTTCGAAGTAGCGAAAGAAGAATTCGCCATGCCGGTAAATGATTATTTTGTACCGCAAGAGCGTACAGGAACAATCGAAGCGAAGAAAGAAGATTATAAAGTAACCTTGAAATCCGGATCATTGACGTATGAATTTGCCACAAAAGACGCAGGAAAGAGCCTGACCGGAATGACCAGCAAAGGAATCCCTGTCTTTAATGAACTGCCCCGCCTGAATTTCTGGCGTGCACCTACTGATAATGACTTCGGAGAGAAGACAGCGGATAAACTTCACTTATGGCAAGAAGCGGGTTTACGCGTATTGTACAGGTATACCGGCATGGAAGAAACAAGTGACAATGTTTCGGTAAAGTATGAATGCGAGCTGGGCGGGATCAATGCCAAAGTGAACTTGGTTTATACTGTGAATAAAGACGGCAGCCTGACTGTGGGTGCACATTATAAAGCAGAGTCGGATGAAGAAGTCCCTGAAATGGTACGTTTCGGTATGATTATGACAATGCCGAAGAGTTGCGATGATTTCACATGGTATGGTCGTGGCCCCCGGGAAAATTATATAGACCGTAATACGGACAATTTCATGGGAATTTACAACGGAAAAGTCAAAGATCAGGCATTTCCTTACTACCGCCCTCAGGAAACGGGCAACAAGACCAACGTACGCTGGCTTACATTGAAAGATTCAGAGGGTAGGGGGATTCTCATTGAAGGCTCACAGCCCCTTTCGGTCAGTGCCACTCACAACCGTCCTGAAGACCTGGATCCGGGATTGAAGAAGAAACAGCTTCATCCTGTCGACATCCCCTGTCGTAACGAAACGGTACTCTGCGTAGATCTCTTCCAGCGCGGGGTAGCAGGAGTCGACTCATGGGGTCACTCTCCGTTGGAGAAGTATCGCTTCCAGGGTAACAAAGAATATTGTTACAGTTATACGATAAGTATCCTCAAATAAATAGTTAAATCCCGCATACAAGATAGTAAAAGTCTTCTGTATGCGGGATTACTTTATATTCTTTTGCGAAACTGGAGAACACATCTCACAGCTTGGGCATAATCACCGTGCGCTGTTTCTCGCCAAACTGTTGGTACTCCTCTTCCCACAACAGGCGGGGGTAGGAGAGAATCCATAGCTCTACCGGGCCGGTTTCTTTGTGGTAGGGAGAATGGACATGGAATATCCGGTTATCCTGAAAGCCCAGGTTTTCATAGAAACTCTTACGGCGAGCGGTTATCTCGTCTACTACGGGTTCTATTTCCAGCAGTACAGGCATTTCACTATCTGCCATCCATTCCGTTAAGAATGCACTTCCATATCCCGAAGAACGGTGGGCGGGAGCAATGGCATAATGCTCTACATACCGCAACTCCCCGCAAACCCACCAACCGATAAGACCTACGACCTCTTCCTTTTCATTCACCCATGCATACAGAAAATAGGTAGGATCAGAGAGTATGTGTACCTGATCTTTCATTGCCCTGCGTTCGCAGAGAGGGAAAGAAGACTCATAGATTTCCCATAATACAGGGAAAAGAGGATGTTCGGTAGAGGTTATATGAATCCGTTTCATTGGTAGGTTTCTATATTTTACAATCGATTTACTGAACTGCAAATATAGCTGTTTCTTCCTTTTTTAGTACCTTTGCAGTCCGAAAGAAGAATAAAAGAATGAGTTTTTTAGCGTTTCGTCATCAATTTTTAGAGAACGAGTATTTCCTTTCCCCCCGTAAGAATGCCTCTTTTTCCGCCCTCACAGTAGCACTTGGTATCCTGATAAGCCATTTCCTTGGTCTGGGAATGGAAGCTGGAGGTTTGATAATCGGTGCGCAAAGCGTGTCGGGTATCAACCGTCAGGGCGCCTTCCGCATCCGTCTTGGCATTGCATGGAAAGCAGGACTGATGTTAACCTTGGCAGCTTTTCTGGGTACATGCGCAGGGCAGGGGTTCTTAATAGGTTCGCTTCTGGTTTCGGTAATCCTGGCATTTTGCTTTGGCTGGTGCAGGCAGTTGTTCCCACTCAACTGGCCGGATATTATCATCCCCTCCGGAGTACTCTTCTTCCTGAACTATACCTGCCCTATGGTGGGATACACTGGCTTCGGCGCAACAATCGGTTTTGGCTGCGAGCTGCTGCTGGGAGCATTCATCTACCTCAAACGATACTACACACAACGCATGATTGTAGCTCCTTCTGTGGAAAAACTTCCGCCTCTCCCTGCCCAACCCGACCGCAAGATACTAGGCCTAAAGGAGTATTTGTTTGTGTACAGCATTGAGTTAAGCATCATGTTGACAGCAGGCTTCTTCATCATGCGTTACACTCCATATCCGCATGCGTATTGGCTACCGCTGACAGCAGTAATCGTGCTGAAGGTAGGACGGCGAATCACACTGAAACGAGTTGTAGAACGTACCTTGGGTACACTGGCAGGGTGTGTATTGGGAAGCGTCATCCTGTATTTCCATCCTGCCATGCTTCTAAAATCAGGCATCATGGTAGCCTGCATCTATTTCTGGGTATGCTATTTCCAACGCAACTATGCAGTAGGTACCATCTTCATCACCACATTTGTACTCCTGCTGCTTCACGAAGGAAGATCCGATGCTTCACTTATCGTATTTGAACGGATGATCTTTACCGTATTAGGAGGAGTCCTTGCGATGCTTGTATCGCTGGCATTCCTAAAGAAGGAGAGGTTATAACTCTCCTTCTTTTAGATCTTTTACTTGGTTAGACCCATCCTGAGTGAAATCCAATTGAGGGACGAGATTGTACCCGATATGGGGTACGATCTCTTGGACGAGTGGAATGGCAGAATATCTTACTTGCAGGGGATAAGCTCAATGCAGTCGATATACAGGCTATGATCGTAAGCAGCATCCCTTATACCCGCTGCACAACTCAGCTGCAACTTTACACCATACTTTTCTTTGAAGAGGTCTACTTTGGGCGTATACTCTGAAACATACCTATACACATTATCATCAGCGCCTAAAAAGCCCATATAACAAGGAGACAGGTTCTTGATCTCAGCCACTTTCACCCGAGTAACCCTATATGCATCTACTCCAAATTCAGGAATACTTATTGTCATTTGCGTAATTGATTCATTCTTCATCTGCGTATAACTCAGAGTTCCTTTTACTAGGTTCTGCTTCACATCAACTCCCGGTACTACACTTGAGGGGATAAAGGTGACCCACACATCGTAATCCCCCGACATGGTATTCGCTATTCCAAAGGTTACACCTGCAACTTGGGCACTGGCGTTCTTGACATAGATATAACTTCCACCCGATACTTTATGTTTCCTGCCTGCGTCATAGTCGGTGCTTAGCGGAGAATAGGAGAGGGTGTCTGTATCCAACTGGGGGGTGGTCACAATCATACTCGGACTGGTTACACCATACAAACGATGACTGTCTTCGCCTTCAATCAGGATAGGCTTATAATACTCATCTATTGATATGGGAGGAACTTCATCAATCATGTAGATCACTCCATCGTCGGCAATCAGGGGATTTCCACTGATCTTCAGATCACTCTTTCGGATACTTTTTCCACCGGCGGAATACAGAAGATCCGGACAATTGGCCAGGGAGGTGTAGCGCCCCGTAGCATTGAAGGTTAAAGATGCAGGCCCTTCCAACCACGCGGCAGGCACATTGCTCGACCAAAGGTTGGTATAATCACCTTCTTTCAAAAAGCTTTTAGGCATCTGAAACAGATCTCCATAGCTCTTCTTGAACGCTTCATACGCACTGGGAGTGGGAACGAAACTGGTGGTGGAAGAGGAGTAGAAACCTATAGAACCGGGGTAGACATCATTCTGTAAGCCCACCTCAGAGCCCTGATCCACAGCGTCGTGTTGACTCAAAGGGGTATAGATCCACTCCAGTTCGGGCTGTTCGGCCAGTACATTCAGCATGTATTCCATCTCTTGTATCTCTTTTGAAGAGATGTATAGCGTGCCATTGGAGCAGGGGATTGCAGTGCCGAAACTGTTGGTAACGCTATTGTTGTTCAAAGAAAAGAAGGGCTCTCCTGCTGCAGTAGAGGCCACGGAGATATACCTCCGCACCAGCCATCGCATCTCAGTAGAGTCTTGCAACTCTTTTTCCGACAAGTCCTTTAGCGCCGTATTGGTGGGCGCTACTACATGATAGAGGATGCGGCCTGAGGCATTTTGGTAGGAAGGAAGATCGAGCGCAAAGTCGTACCCCGCACTACGTATCGCCTGCGTAAACTTACTTAGCTCGGGGCGAGAAGCGATCTCACGGAGAAGACTTTTCCCATTCTTCCCAAGTGAGTTCCAGGTATCTTCAATGTAAATGGATCCTACCTTATTCAGAGGAGCGGCATATACATCCCCTCCATTCTTTTTCAGCTTGAGCACTTTGATCTGAGCCAGGCAGGGAAAAGCAAGCAGGCTGATGCAAAGAAAGCTGAGTATATATCTTATTTGTTTCATATCAATTCGTTTTTTGTTTAATCCCTAGGTTCGGGCTTCATAGGATTGTCATAGATATTGGCCGGACAGATTTCGAAGTAATCCATCATAAGCTCTACCTCCTGAAAAGAAGTTGCATTACGCACCCTTACATAAATAGGGCCGTCATTTTGCAGCGAAACAGTACCTATCACATAGCGCAAGGGTGAATGGCCATATCCACTTGAAACTTCTGTATCACGTAAGCTGCGCACGTTGTTTCCATTATTACACAGCCAGGAATCCGGCCCTTTCATCCAACCACGAGTATGCATAACCAAGTCATTGAGATAATCTCTTTCCCAATCGCTATCTGCCAGCCAACCATAATTATTGGCAGTCTTGGTCAAATCCACCGGAATACCACAGGGAAGCAGTTTATTTTCGCTTGTACCTAAATAAAACTGAGCAGCCCCTCGTGCAGAGCTAGTCGAAAATCCCAAACGGATTTCATACATACCTGCCGGAACGGGGGGCAGACGAAGGATAAAGTCGTATGAATTGTACATAAAGAATTCATCACCTTGATATCCGTTATATCCACCCGATGCATTCCTGTTAGGGGAAATCATTACAAACACTGCGCCCGGAGAAAGATTTCTAATATTGCTCAAATAGCCATCAGGGAACACTATTCGGCCTTGCTTCTCATATTTATACCGGAAATTATTACTCATAATTTCCGGAAAGAGGGAGGAGAGATCCATACGAAAGCGCATCTTCTTAAAGTCCTTACGGGGATAAGTCAGTACACTCGTAACTTCATGGAAGAAACCATTCGCTGTTTCTTTGGTAGGAGCATTGGCTAGGATTACACCGTCTTTAGAAGGATATGTCCAGTCTCTATTCGCAATATCGAGAGAGATTTCATTATCCGGAGAAGGATTCAACTGCAAAAGATTTGGATCTTGCTTTGAGTTGCCGTTCTTTCCTGCCGACATGTATATCATCTGCCCTGGAGCAAGTGTTTCTGCATATTCTTTAAGTCGGGCATACATAGGACTCATACCGATCTGGTAACGACTAAAGTCTACCTTATCTATTTTCTTATTTACAAAATGATAGGCTACGAACTTATTGAAATAATTATGCTCGTCATCAAGGGGGTAAGTGTCATTTCTGGCAGCCACAACCTGTTGAGGTACATCAGAATACGCATCACAAAACCAGTTTAAGGCATATTCCTGAAGAAGTCGCAGCCTGTCTGTATCATTTGAAGCGTTTTTAAGAGCCGGAATTGCTGCTTCATACACAGCATCTGGCTCTATAAAGCATGTATAAGACAACAGGCGTTTACTGGGTACTTCAATACTTAAATCATGTTTCTGATACCGGCTATAATAATCAGGATCAAGTTGCATATAGTCTGGATCTTCCGTTTCTGCATGGAGACGCAGCTCCACCTGTGTAGCTTTTAGGGCAAGCAGAAAGAGGGAGTATTCCGGCTTTTCGCGAAGAAACTCCGAAGGCAAATTAGAGAAAAAGCCTGCTTTCTCATTGACCTCTTCGATGACAATCTCATCCACCCTGCTAACAGGGACGGAAGTAAGATTCCTGCCCGACGATGATTCTGTGATATAAATCATGGGCTCAGTCTGTGCCGAAAGCCATTGTATCGTACATAGAAGAGCCACGAGTATCTTTATTCTTTTCATTTTCATAAGTTTGAGAGCGGTTGATACTTATTTGAATTGTTTACGTTTCCCATCACCTTCCTTTTCAGAGAAGAACAGGGGGGCATCTACGCCGTGGATCACTACCGAAGAAATGCTATTAAATGCAGTGGACGAACTGGGGACAGCCTCAAAGGTGTACTCCCTTGCCATTATATTCTGCAAAGCGGGAAGTACGTTTGCCTTCGAATCAGATTCCATTCTGGAGGCCACTGACATACCATTATGATCCGTGTGTACCTGTAGTTCGTGGAATACTTTTTCCTCTCTGTTGAAGGCATTTGTCTTATAGTATCCCGAATTTCCATCTGTACATACAGACACTAACTGGAAATGATAACGGATGAAATCCATAATCTTCCGGGCAACCACTTTCCGGGCTTCCAAGTCTCGTGCTCTTTCAGCATCTGATGCACCTTCTCCTAAGTGCGGACGAGTTTCTAAATCCGTCCATCGGGGAAGCCCCTGTGTGTATGCCTGCATCATGGCTGCATTCGTAGGAGCATAGAGAGTGTAATCAAAGTGCTGCAGAAAACCTACACATTCCGTATTGGAGGTAATGGTTTGAGTTCCGGCTTTTTTCGGAAGGATCAATGCCTGATACAACATCAGGGAATCCGGTTTGGCATGGTATTTTGTTGAAATCAACTCATCAAAGCCAGTAAGCAATCCGACAAACTCCGAGAACTCCGGATGGGACTTTAGCGCATCAATCACTGTGCAGCGGGTGGGCTGGATGACTTTATTTACAACCAAGGTTGCACCGTTTCCGCCGCTGCCGTGTTCGCCATTCAGGATCTGGTTAGACTGATTGTAGAAGGTGATGACCTCCGGGGTCTCTCCGTTTTCCACATTACCTCCCGAAAGCACTGTGGCTCCTGTCTGGAAAGAGGATATGGCCACATAGGTTCCACCTATCGACTTGTAATATCCACCCTTACTCCAATCGTTTCTGTCCATTGGAATAATACAATTATCTAGGAGATCTTTCAAAAGAGTCTTCACTTTAGTGGCATCTACAGAAGAGGGAATCCCTTCATCTATACCTGGTTTCACCAGGGTTGTAGTAGCAGTGACGGTTCTGGCAGACTCATTGTATTTGAATGAAATGCGTTTATAGCTTCCATCTATTGACGAATAGAAAGGATCTCTGTAATACAACAGCGCTTCATCGGTGGGCACTACAAAGGCAAACGTATTTTCCATGGAATTCAGGTAGGTACCGTATCCATCGGGAATATAGGTAGTCTTGTCCGAATTAAAAAGGGCCCATCCCATGATTCTGAGGTTCTCAACATTTAAACAAGGAGCCCATACAGTAACATAAGAATCAGGGGTATATACCTTATTGATTACGTATATCACTCCGTTATTGGCCGGGAATACCATTTTGTTTCCGTAGGCATCTGTGGCAATATCTTCTTTCCTGATACACTGCTCCCGATTACCGTCATTCAATACTTTATCAAAGGCAGAAGGAAGAGAGCCGATGAAGGAGGTCTTCATGTGGTTGTTAAGGAGGCGCACCAGCAGATCCCTGGGCACATCTTCCCAGCTACTGTATCCGTGCATGAGCATCTGTCCGGTAGAACTGCTCCGCCATTCTTCCAAGGCTTTGTTGGTGGGTACAAAGAGTGCGCTCATATCATCCTGAAAGCTATCTCCTGTAGAATAAGAGCTGCGTTGCCAGGAAGGATCAAACAGGAGCTGGGGCTGAGCTATATTTAGAGAGTCCTTTTGAAGGGCATACTGTCCGTTTTGGGCAAAATAGGCTTTGCGATATATCGGAGTCCCGTCTAAAGTTACCTTTTTGATATCGGAAACAGTGGGCATAGTGTATAGATCCAGCAGCGAAGAGAACAGGGAACAATCCGCTACTTTCTTGAGTTCTTCATCCATGGCGGAGGGCGGGAAAGACAATTCGGCCAGTTGGTATACATAACCGTTCAGGCAATCTGCCGATTCTTCTGCCGGGGTATTGAAGAAATACATGCCTCCATCCGAAGTCTTAGCAGTAATAAATTGCATGTCCTCACTTGTAACTTTTCGGTCTTTACAGTACTTGGCGGTAAAAACGACGGAGGGCATTGCATCAGTAACCGGGTGAGAAAGATAAGCTCCGCCTTTTTCGCGGAGAGCATCCCAATAACTGTTTCGGGGTAATCCCGATGCAGATGTGTATGTAGCTTCAACGGCAGAAAGATTGGGTTGACGGAAAGCTCTTGCAGGATCGTTCACGCTGTAGGAAATACCCGGATAGCGTTGCGTCAGACTGATCTCTGAACGGCTTCCCGGTAATAGCATAGGTTCCAAAAGTCTGCGTTTCTGCACATTGCTTAATTGTTCGTAACTGTTTACCGGACAAGCCGTCGAAGCCAGAAACAGCTTCCATGCCTGATCATTGGCAGCAAAGAGCGTATAATTATCCGTGGCGCCATTTAAAGCTTCGGCATAGCCCAGTTCGTCTATCAACCGCAAAGTGTAGGTATAATTCCCGCTCAACTGCAGATAGCGATAAATCGTCATTGCCCTTGTATCCGGAACAAAAGAGATACTATCCAGAAGCCAGGGAGATCCCAAGCTCACAAAGGTAGATACATCTCCCTCTTTTATATTGAGTTTCAGCAAATGGCTCATATTCGAATCGTATTCTGTCGACAGGTAATTCACTGTCTTCGAACTTCCGAAATTGAGCATCCTGCCATCCTTGTAATACGCCTTCACCTGGTAGTCTTGTGCAGACAGGAAGGGCGCGGACAGGAACGCAGTAAGACATAGTATGATGTATGTTCTCATTGTAATCGCAATTAAAAGGTTACTTCATAAACTTAAAAGAAGGCAATGAGTTGCTTGCAATACCTGTAATTGTTACGACGTATGTACCCGGCACCAAGTCGGAAATATCAACTGAGAGAGTGAAATCTTCGATGCTGTAGTAATAAGGACTTGGTTTTTGTTTTACAAGAACTCCGTCTTCTGTTTGTATCTTCACCACATACCTGCCATATTCTTGATAATACTTACTGTCGATCACTATAAACAGGGAGCGCGTATTATTATAATAGGTCACACCGTTGTCGCCAGGGTTCTCGGCAGACCATTTGGCTACTATGTCAGTGGGGAAACCTGACAGGCTGAGATACTTTACATTTTCATACGAATACGCCTGGATTAAGCGCTCTGAGGAAGAGGCCAAACGAATCTCTCCATCGTGAAAGATAATGCGGCTTACATCTTGCAGGGAATGTGATTCTTCTTTTCCAGATATACTTTTTACAAGCAACTGTTGTGCCGACACGGTAAATGCACTGCATGCAAAGAGTGCCAGTGAAAGGATAGTTTTTTTCATTTCGGTTTCTTTTAGCCTGTATTATTCATACTCTTTCGTAGCGAGAATGCTAAGTATTTGTTCTCCAGTGTGAGCACAGCGATAAATCACGCAGAATGTAGCTCGCTACATTCAAGGGGTGAAGAGCGAGCATTACGCTGGAGGGCAGGTAATTGGCGTTTGCAGCAGAAAGAGTATGAATAATACAGGTTAGGTTATGCTTACTCTTTTTCCTTGGATTTTCAGCACCTCTCCATCGTTTCTTGATGTAATAGGGCCTGCAATACCGTTTGCTGGTCCTAATAGAACTAATACTGTCTGCGACAAATATATTAAACAAACACAAAGAACGCAAATTATAATAGACAACTTCTCAAGGCGTCAACATTATTTAACCCTTTCATCCTTCTAATCCCCTAAATAAGACTTTTTCAATTAGATAACTCCTAAAAACACCCGTGGGCAATACGCGATATACGTATCACCCACGGGTGTATAATAAGCAGCAAATTTGTATCTTAGAAATTCCTACGCAGATCCTTTACCCGAACTGCTTTTCCCTCGCTTTGGGGTATGGTGCCTTTATTTACAAGTTTTAGCAACGGAGTCACAAGGATCTCATCACGCAGCTCATGAATGATATCACGACGTACTTTCTCCAAATCCAAGATTGTATCGGAAGAGAGTTCATTGAGCTCAGCCTCTATGAGTAGGATGTCTTGATCGTCCACTGTTTCTAATGTAATAAGGTAGTTGCTTCCTATCTCCGGATGCTTCATCAGGACCTGCTCTATCTGCATAGGGAAGATGTTTACACCTTTGATGATGAACATATCGTCTGTGCGACCTTTCAAACGGTCAATACGCAAGTGGGTACGTCCACAGGGACAAGCACCCGGAATAACACGGGTAAGATCGCGGGTGCGGTAGCGGATAAGGGGCATCATAGTGCGATCCAGAGTAGTGAGCACCAGTTCGCCCAGCTCGCCTTCAGGTACGGGTTGACCGGTTTCGGGGTCAATGATTTCCACAAGGAAACAGTCTTCCCAGATGTGCATACCGTTCTGTTCTTTGCATTCGAAGCCCAGACCGGGGCCACTCATCTCGGACATGCCAAAGCTGTTGTAGGCTTTTACACCAAGCAGCTGCTCTATCTTCTTGCGTTGCTCGTTGGTATGCGGTTCGGCACCAATAGCCAGGATGCGGAGCGTGGTGGAGGCAGGATTTACTCCTTCTTCTTCAATGACCTCTGCCAGGCGCAGGGCATAGCTGGGGATCGCATGAAGCACTGTAGTGCCAAAATCCTGTATGAACTTGAGCTGGCGCTTGCTGTTTCCGGCAGCAGCAGGTACGGTGGTACATCCCAGGCGTTCGGCACCATACTGGAAACCGAGTCCGCCGGTAAACATACCGTATCCGGAGCTATTCTGGAATACGTCCGTATTACGTACTCCCACCATGTACAGACAGCGGGCCACAAGATTGGCCCACGAATCCAAATCGTGCCTGGAGTGTACTATTACCGTGGGAGTACCCGTAGTACCACTGGAAGAGTGAAGGCGCACAGCATCCTTCATGTCACCGGCCACCATCCCGAAGGGGTAGTTGTCGCGCATGTCCTGCTTCAGCGTAAAGGGAAACTTACGGATGTCATCCACTGTTTGGATGCTTTCGGGCGAGACTCCGGCTTCTTCGAATACCTTTTTGTAAAAGTCGCAGCCCATAGCGGTAGCTATTGTTTTACGCAAGCGTTCCGCCTGAAACTCCCGAAGCGCTTCGCGCGACATGGTTTCAAGGTCTTCCTGCCAGTATTCGGAATCCATGCTTTTCATGTTCCTAGAGGTTTAATACTTTCTGCGCAATGTCCCTTCCGGCGGCTAAGGCCTTAAGATTCATCTCTACGATTTCCTCGCCTTTGCGGGCAAAGATATCGCGGATGCTTTCGCAGATCATTGCATAGTCGATACCCAGGAAGGGAGTGGTAGCTCCCAGCAGTACCATGTTGGCTACGCGCACGGATCCCAACTCACGGGCCATTTCTTCGATGTTGAGCACTACCTTGTTGGGGAGTTTCTCTATCTCGGCCATTACCAGCTGGATGTCGGGGTAGTTGGGGATGTTGATGAACGGAGTTTCATTGGTCACCAACCATGCGTCCGCACTTAAATAGGGCAGGTACCGAAGCCCCTCCATGGGTTCCATGGAAATGATAAGGTCACACTGACCGGTAGGAATAAGGTCGGAAGCAATGGGGGAGTCGCTGATGCGCAGATTCGACTGCACGTCGCCTCCGCGCTGACTCATACCATGCACTTCGGCCTGTTTCATGTAAAGGCCGCATTTCAGGGCTGCTTTACCTATTACGGTAGCGATGGAGAGGATGCCTTGTCCTCCCACGCCGGATAACAATATATCTTTCTTCATGGGGCTTTACTTTTTTACTTTCTTGCGTTTCAGGGTCTGGATGCACTCGCGGCGGGGAACAATTACAGATACACCTTTATATTCTATCTCCTCACGGATGAGGGTGCGCATCTCTTCGTAGTTCTTTTTCAGGGGCACTACGGTGCGTACATGCTCGGGGGCTACGCCGAGTCCGAGACAGATGGCTTCAATGCGTCCGGTCCCAGCCGAATCCTGTCCGCCAGTCATGGCCGTGGTTTCATTGTCGGAGATGATGATAGTCACGTTGGTATTTTCATTCACGCAGTCCAGCAGACCTGTAATACCGGAGTGGGTAAAGGTAGAGTCGCCTATCACAGCCACAGAAGGATAAAGGCCTGCATCGGCAGCTCCCTTGGCCATGGTGATGGAGGCTCCCATGTCCACACAGGAATTGATGGCATGAAATGGAGCTCCTGCTCCCAGCGTGTAGCAGCCTATGTCGCCAAATACACGGTGAGTGGGATATTCTGCCCGGAGTATCTCAGTAAGGATGGCGTACATATCGCGGTGTCCACACCCTTCGCACAAGGCGGGCGGGCGCATCTCCACAAGGGAGGGAACGGTAAAGAGCGCTTTGTTATCGAAGCCCAAAGCCTGTGCCACATTGTCCGGGTTCAACTCACCCATGCGGGGCAGCGTACCATCCAGGCGGCCTTTGATCTTCTTGCCTTGTTTGAGGTATCCCTGGAGAAGACGCTCTACGAAGGGCTGCCCGTCTTCCAGCACCATCACCTCGTCGCATTCGGCAAAGAGGCGTTCCAGCTGCTTCACGGGAAGGGGATACTGGCCAATCTTCAAGACAGGGTAGGGGGCGCCCTGTGGATAGTTCTCCATCAGGTAATTGTAGCCGATACCACAGGCCACGATACCCATCGACTTGTCGGCTCCGTCGGTATATTGATTATAAGGAGATTCCTCGGATGCTTTCAGCAATACTTCCTGTTTCTCCACCAGGGTGGCATATCTGCGGCGTGCAATACCGGGCAGGAGTACAAACTGACGCGGATCTTCCGGGTAGCTGTTTGCATTCTGCGGACGCACCGATTTACGCTCCACACCGGAGCGTGAATGTGCCAGTCGCGTTACAATGCGCAGCAACACCGGCTCAGCAATGGCTTCAGAAAAGTCGTATCCATTATATACCATATCGTAAGCTTCCTGCTGATTGGAGGGCTCCAGCATGGGAAGCAAGGCAAAATCGCCATAGAAACGGCTGTCCTGCTCATTTTGCGAGGAGTGCATGCTGGGATCATCTGCAGCCAGAACCATCAATCCACCGTTTACTCCCGTAATGGCAGAGTTCACAAAACAGTCGGCCGCCACATTCATACCCACATGTTTCATACATACCAGGGCACGTTTTCCGGCAAAGGACATACCCAAAGCTGCCTCCATGGCAGTTTTCTCATTGGCACTCCAGCGGCTGTGAATGCCATTCTCCTGCGTGCCTGGTGCACTTTGAATATACTCGGTTATTTCGGTGGAAGGTGTTCCCGGATAGGCATATACCCCTGTGAGGCCGGCATCCAACGCTGCTTGCGCAATGGCCTCGTCACCTAAAAGAAGTTGTTTACTCATACTTTATTATTTGTACTACTCAGAATTTTCATTGGTGCAGATTACTGAAATGCTGCATTTTTTTGATCCGCAAAGATACATAAAATTCACGCGCTATACTTAAGGAAAGAACAAAAAAGCAATCTATAAAGTGATGAAGAGGTGAGCAAATCGCGCAAAATCGCCACACGGAACATAACTCACACAAAGCCTCCACGTTCCACCAATCGTCTGAAACCCTTTGACACAAGGGGTTTTGAGGTGGAACGTGGTGCTTCCACCGAAGCAAGAAACTGATGCGCATGAGTTGAACAATTGGTGCGCACCAATCTTTGAACTGATGGGCACGAAATCTCGTGCGCTGCAGTTGCCGAAACTCAGGCCTGAGTTTTTAAATTTCAGGCCTGAGTTTCTGCAAACATAGCCCTGTGTTTTTCTCCCCTCTTTCACTGGTTCCACTGAGCCCTTTATTACTTTTTTGGAAGGTGGAGGGTTGTGCACGTATTCACGCAACGGATACAGCATACACAACTGTCGCAAAAGATTTATTCCCGGCAGTGACCAGGCACATCACTCCTCTCTTCAAGAACTAATTTCACCAGAGAAGGAGAAAAAAATATAAGTAAGGAGATCGTTTTATCGCTATAAAAAATAGTATAATCGGAAAGAAATATGTATGGAAAATCAAAGCTCGAAAAACGACTATTTAGATTACATCCAAATTACGCACGCATAAAGAAGAGGGGAAAAACAGCCCGCAACTATCCTATTTTAAGGGCTTATAACAAATAATGCTATACAACATAAAACAAGAAACACGAATGTAACATCTTTGTTATATATTTGTTTTTCAGCAATTTGAAATTTTGCAATATAAAAAAATATGCCTAAATCAGATCAAAATCAGTAATTCGCTGTATTTGAAACACTTAATGAATCCTTCTAAATCGCAAAGAAAAACCGATTTGTTTTTTCAGAATATCATCCTCATCTTTGCAATAACAAAAAGATGGAATAACCATTTTATAAAGATGATTGAAGTGACAAATAGCGTGGAGCTTTGGCAGCGTTGCCTGGCGTTTATCCGAGACAACGTACAAGAACATTCCTACAAAACTTGGTTTGAGCCTATTGTACCTTATAAATATGAGGATAATACCTTATATGTGAAGGTTCCTTCCCAATTTTTCTACGAATTTTTAGATGAAAATTTTGTAGATCTTTTGCGCGCAGCCCTTCATAAGGAGATTGGACCAGGCACAAACCTTATGTATGATGTAACAGTGGATAAGGATGGAGAGAAATCTACTGTTCTGGAATCCAGCACCCGCTCTACCATTTTATCAGCCACTCCCAAGAAAGACGAAAGGAAGAGCCCCGACTTTGCCGACTCCGTAGCTGACACACGCGATTTCGACTCTCACCTCAACCCCCATTATAACTTTCATAACTTCATCCAGGGCAATAGCAATATGCTGGCGCGTACCGCGGGTGAATCCGTATCTATTGAGCCAGCGAAAACCTTTAACCCGCTTTTCATCTGGGGAGCCAGCGGAGTGGGAAAGACACATCTGGTGAATGCCATCGGTACCCGTATTAAAGAATTACATCCCGAGAAACGTGTGCTTTTCACTTCGGCACATCTCTTCCAAGTGCTGTACACGGATTCAGTACGTCGTAACACCACTAATGATTTCATTCGTTTCTATCAGATGATCGATGTACTCATCATTGATGACATACAGGAATTTGCCGGTGTAACAAAGACTCAGAATACCTTTTTCCATATCTTCAACCATCTGCAGCAAAATGGAAAACAGCTTATACTTACAGCAGATAAGAACCCTATTGACCTGCAGGGAATTGAAGAACGCCTGCTTACTCGTTTCAAATGGGGCTTGGCAGCCGAACTGGAAAAGCCTACCGTGGAATTAAGACGGGAGATCCTGCGCAGCAAGATACATCGTGATGGACTCACCGTTCCGGATAACGTAGTAGACTTCCTGGCCGAGAAGGTAGATGACAGCGTACGTGATCTGGAAGGAGTGCTCAACTCGTTAATGGCGCATTCTACCTTTGTGTATAATAAGGAGATTGACCTTGACTTGGCAGAACGCATTGTGAAAAAGTGCGTGCGTGCCGAATCACGAAAGGTGACAATAGATAGTATTCTAAGGATTATCTGCGAATATTACCACATTGAGGAACACGTGATCCATTCCCGTTCCCGTAAGCGCGACATTGTGAATGCGCGCCAAGTAGCTATGTTTCTGGCCAAGAAATACACAGATGAGTCATCCTCACGCATCGGACATTGCATCGGCCAACGCGATCATGCTACGGTAATCCATGCCTGTAAGGCCATTCAGGGACAGTATGATGTAGACAAAGGTTTTCAGTTGGAGCTGGAAGAGATAGAACAACTCCTGAAGCGATAACCGATTTCTATCCTACTTGAATGGGGACTCAAAATATAAAACCCGTGCAGAGTTGACCTCTGCACGGGTTTTTTGTGACAATGTTTCAAGTGATTTATTTGGAGAAACGTTTCAACAGATTGTATGCGCGGGCTATTCCCATCTCGCCGGCACGACTTAAATCAGCCACCCCTTCCTGCACCTTATTGTTTTCTATCAGCACCAGCCCGCGGTTAAAGTAAGCCTCGGCAAGGGTGGGTTCCAGTTGCAACGCACGGGTATAGGCATTGGCAGCCTCGTCCAACCGACCGGATTGTGCAAGAATAAGACCTCGATTATAGTGCGCAAAAGCAAAATCCGGGGCCAAAGCTATCACCTTATTAAGGTCGCGCAATATGGATTGCAGCTCCAACTGCGTGTTTCCTCCGGGTGCATAGGTTTCTTTGACCTTCTCAGAAGAGGCGTCTCTACTAATACCCGTTTTCTCTTTTTCGGCAGAAAGCGTGGGGAGCAAGGGTTTTTGACTCGTGCTTTCCTGCGTAGCATTTTCCTGAATCTGGTAAAGCTTCCATCGTACATTGGCGCGGATAAAGTAGCTCCATACCAAGGTGCTGTCTAAGCGAATGGCCTGCTGCAAATCATTTACAGCGGCCATCATGTCTTGAGTCATGCTGTAATCCAATGCGCGCGCCAAGTAGAGAGTGGACACATTAGGGCCTTTCTCAATGCGCTCCGATAATGCCTCAATAGAGGCAAAGCGCCTGGCTATCTGTTTCTCAGGCAATGTATTTTCCTGATTAGTGATAAGTACTTTTTCGGGCAACAGCTTACGGTTGTTAAACTCATCAAGAGGCTTGTAAAAAGTGGAACTTTGCTTTAACTCCTCATATTCCTTATAATAAGAAAGGTAAAAGGCGGGTTCCGGTTTCTGCTCGGTATTTTTGTTTTGTATCTTGCCACGGAAGGGACTTTGGTAGGAAGGAGCTTGTTCGGAAGGATCGCTTTCCACTACCTGGTTGTAGTTCTCGATGTCTTCATCCGAGATCTTCCGGGCAGGCTTAGGTGTGCCTTTTGCACGCCAGGAATTGCCTCCGAAACGCATGTCAATATTGGCACGAAGCAGCAACATCTCGTCACGGGATGCCTGAGCATTCATTCCAGCTTTCCGATAGGCTTCAGCACGGTATTGGTAACCACCCAGGAAATTGGGATGCTCCTTCAGCACGCGAG
The DNA here is from genome assembly GCA_031552405.1 of Bacteroidaceae bacterium. Classification (GTDB taxonomy): domain Bacteria; phylum Bacteroidota; class Bacteroidia; order Bacteroidales; family Bacteroidaceae; genus UBA1794. The sequence continues at coordinate 28,120 of JAVBMN010000010.1, forward strand.
TAAAATCGTCAATAGCACCCTGGTAATTTCCAGTTTGCAGACGCAAAATTCCGCGGTTTACAAGTGCCTGGTCATTGTCGGGCTGAAGGTTAAGGATAAAGTCGAAGTCTTCAATGGCGCGATTGTCATCACCCACATTCATGCGCAGCAATCCACGGTTATACCGGGCTATAAAGAAGCCTGGCTGGATACGAATGGCCTCATCATAATCGGCCAATGCAGCATCCAGCTTCCATTGGTAATAACGCGCCAGCGCACGTGACACATAAAGTTCGGCATTATGTTGATTCACTTCAATAGCCTTGGTGAATTGCTGTTCCGCCTCCGGCCATTTGGCTTGCCTCATCAGAATGGATGCTTTGAAGCCATACGCATCTCCATTAGAAGTATCGTAAGTTAAAGATTTATCAAGGTATTCCAGCGCTTTCAGCGTATCAGCCTGTTCAATGGAACAGGAGGCCTTCATGATCCACACACGACTTTTCCCACTGGAAGAATAACGTTCCAGCAAGTCCAAGTTCTCTTGCGCCTTGGCAAACTCCTTCAGGCGCATGTAGCAAAGCGAGATATTATGCAGAGCATTTGTTTCTCTGGGGTTAGAGGAAAGCACATGCAGGTAATCGGCTACAGCCTTTTGGTACTCTTTCAACTCTATATAGCCGATGGCACGCACCTGATAGGAATCGGTAATAAAGGGATTCCGCTCAATAGCCTCGCTACAGTCGGCCACGGCTCCATAGTAATCATCCAGCCTTAGCTTGGTTAGTCCACGAAAGAAGTAGGGTTGCGCCAGATAGGGTTTCGTATCAATAACACGGTTAAAGTACTGCAAGGCCAGCATATAATCCTCAAAGAAGAGGGCATTTCGCCCCATGTACATAGTGTAATCCGTATTGATCTGTGCAACGGAAACTAATGGAAAACAGGTAAATATGCATAAGAGCAGGCGTATGGCAAACCTTCGGAAAGTGCTATCAAAAAGCCATTTCTTCCCATTGGCAGGTGAGGCCGGATAATAACGACCCGGAGATTTACGCCTGGACATATGCATAAGAGATGGATTATTTGCGTATTGTTCTGGTTTTGTAGTCGCAATGCACCTTTCCCTTCAGAAGGTTAGTGAGTTTTCCCTTTATCATTTGCTTGCGAAGGCCAGCCAGGTGGTCGATAAACATTTCGCCATTCAGGTGATCGCATTCGTGTTGGATAACACGTGCACCAAAGCCAGTCATTTCCTCATCGTGTAGTTCCAGGTTTTCGTCGTAATAACGTACCTTTACTGCAACGGGGCGTTTCACGCTCTCGTGTATACCAGGTAAGCTCAAACAGCCTTCTTCCATCGAGCTGGTCTCTTCGCTTTCCTCATAAATTTCGGGGTTGATATATGCTTTGCGAAAGTCTTTGTATTCCGGTTCATCTTCGCCGTATGCAGCCAAGTCAATAATAACCAGTCGGATGGCCAAACCTACTTGAGGAGCTGCCAATCCCACACCGTCGGCTTGGGTAAGGGTAGCAAACATATTAGGGAGAAGCTCCTGAAGCATCTCTTTCGTTTCGGGAGCCTGTACATCAAGCTCTTCGGCCTGCTTTCTCAGCACGGGTTGGCCGTATGTATAAATGGGCAGAATCATGTATTTACAATACTTTAATAATTAGCATTCAATATGAATCATCGCAGGAAATCCCAGTTAGATTCTTGTTATTTTTTCTCTATTTTCTGCTTTCCATGTAGGATTGCAGGATAATGGTGGCACTGATTTCATCTACCAATGCCTTGTTTTGGCGGTCCTTCTTTCTCAACCCTCCCTGTAGCATAGCCTGGTGGGCCAGTACAGAGGTGAAGCGCTCATCTGTCTCCGTGACCGGTATAGCAGGAAAGAGCTTTCTGAGGCGATTGATGAAAGGTGTAACACGGGCCGCATTCTCCGATAGTTCTCCAGACATCTGCCGGGGCATACCTATCACAATGCGCTCTACCTCTTCTTGTTTCAGGTAGTTGGTAATCCACCCTTCCAGCTTAGGTGTTTCTACTGTAGTCAACCCGTTTGCAATAAGCTGTAACGGATCGGTTACAGCTATACCGGTACGCTTCTTACCGTAATCTATCGCCAAAATGCGTGCCATAATGCGACAAAGTTAGTATAAACTTCCATATTACCTTATGCAATTAAACCTTTTTAGCGCACGAAAGCCCGCTTTGATCTTAGTATAAATCGCGGAATCCAATGATTTGACGTACCTCTTTCAGAGTAGCAGCAGCACTAATTTGAGCTTTTTCGGCACCTTCACGCGCTACTTTTGCCAAAAGTTCTCTGTTGGCAGAGTATTCCAATATACGTTCGCGGATGGGCTCTGTATAAGCTACAATGTCGGCTGCCAACTGCTTCTTCATATCGCCGTAGCGAATGGAACAGTCGTTCCATTTATCCTCAAAGAAATGTACGGTTTCTGGGGCAGATACAATATTCATAAAAGTGAAGAGGTTTTGTATTACCTCAGGCTTTTCACTGTTCGCTTCGGTAGGTCCCGCATCTGTTACGGCACGCATCACTTTTTTGGTTATAGTCTTGGCGTCATCCTTCAGATAGATACAGTTTCCTTCACTCTTACCCATCTTTCCAGATCCATCCAAGCCGGGCACTTTTACAGCCTCCTTTGAAAAATAGAATGATTGCGGCTCGGGGAAGAGCTCTACTCCGTACACATTATTGAAACGACGGGCGTATTTACGCGCCATCTCCATGTTTTGCTCCTGATCTTTGCCCACAGGTACTTTCACAGCACGGTGTATCAGAATATCGGCAGCCATAAGGGCGGGGTAGGTAAGGAGGCCTGCATTCACATTGTCTGGCTGCTTACGCGCTTTCTCTTTAAAGGTAGTCACACGCTCCAGCTCGCCAAGGTATGCATTCATGTTCAGATACAGATAAAGTTCCAACACTTCCTTTACATCGCTTTGCATATAGATGGTTACCTTATCGGGGTCTAGTCCGCAGGCCAGATACTCTGCCAATATGGTTTGGGTGCTTGCTACAATGTTTTCCGGTTTGGGGTGTGTAGTCAGTGAGTGCCAGTCGGCGATAAAGAAATAACAATTATATTCATCCTGCATCCTCACAAAGTTCTTTACGGCTCCAAAAAAGTTTCCCAAATGCAGATTGCCTGTAGGACGGATACCGCTTAATACCGTTTCTTTCATGTATTCTTTGAATTTATTCTATAATTTCGCTTTATTAGCCTGCAAAGTTACTAATATTATATGGAACGCAAAGCACAGCAGAGTATCTATGTAGTGCAATATCCTTGTCTTTTTTCCCTTCAAGAGTGGATACTTTCGCTATAGCACATAAGACTTCGATCATTCAAGGTCATTCAACCCTATTTTTTTCAATTCGTTAATTTTATGATTATCAGATAAATAAACAAATTCATAAATATTTCTTTTAAAAAAACCTTTAGATTATTTGTATGATACAGAATAAACCCATACCTTTGCATCGCTTTTGAAAAGAAAGTGTGTTCTTATCGGGCGTTTAGCTCAGCTGGTTTAGAGCATCTGCCTTACAAGCAGAGGGTCGGCGGTTCGAATCCGTCAACGCCCACAAAACGGTAAGAACCTAGAGAAAGTATTAAAATCCGAACAAAGACAAAAAGCCTGTTAATCAATTGATTAACAGACTTTTTTCGTTTTATCTCAGAATAATAAAATCGATCTAAAGCGGATCACATTGTCTAGCTTTCTAAAATAAAAGCTTCTATCTTAGAGTTATTCCACGCTAAATCTGTATATTTGAGCGCGAATCTATGGAGATTTGCATGTGATTGTTTTACCTATGCTTTACTCAACATGAAACAGTGGTCAGTATTATTCTTGCTATTCACCCTTTTTGTTCCTTCATGGGGACAGCAAACAGAAATTAAATGGTTATCCGGACAATCGGCAGATGACAATGTGATGTGGGATTTCCGCTGTGATGGCGGGAGGAACAGTGGCAAGTGGACGCAGATACGCGTACCTTCGTGCTGGGAGCTGGAGGGCTTTGGAGGGTATAATTACGGGCACGATAAGAATAAGGCTTCTGAAAAGGGATTCTATAAAACCACGTTTACTATTCCTGGCGACTGGAAAGGAAAAAGAGTGTATATCGTCTTCGACGGATCTATGACGGATACGAAGGTGGTAGTAAACGGAAAGCAGGCAGGCGATATCCATCAAGGCGCATTTTACCGCTTTAAACGTGAAATAACCAATCTCATCAAAATAGGAAAAGAAAACACATTGGAGGTAGAAGTCAGCAAGATGTCGGCCAATCAAAGTGTAAATGCCGCCGAGCGTGAAGCCGACTTTTGGGTATTTGGTGGAATATACAGACCCGTGTATCTGGAAGCGGTACCTACCACACACATTGAATATACAGGTATTTATGCCCGACGAGACGGAACGATGGATCTGGAAGTAATCATGGATAAGCCTGTAGCAAATGCCGAAGTAAAGGTAGAGGTATTTGAAGCTTTATCAGGTAAAAGCGCAGGCACATTTACGGCCTCTCCAGATGCGAAATCGACAAAGCGGTTAACTGCCAGCGGTATGATCTCCAATGCAAAGCCTTGGTCTGCAGAATCTCCTTATTTATATAATGCAGTAATCTCAGTGGAGCAGAATGGTAAAACTCTTCATCAGGTAGTGGAACGTATAGGATTCCGCACAATTGATGTGCGCGAGAGGGATGGGGTATATGTCAACAACCGGAGAATACGCTTTAAGGGCGTAAACCGTCATTGTTTCTGGCCTACAACCGGACGTACCGTGAGTCGTGCACAAAGCCTGAATGATGTAATGCTTATCAAGGAAATGAATATGAATGCCGTACGCATGTCGCACTATCCGCCCGATAAACACTTCCTGGAATTGTGTGACTCCGTAGGATTGTACGTAATTGATGAGCTGTGTGCCTGGCAGTCGCCTCCTTATGATACTCCCGTAGGTACAATACTTACTAATGAAATGGTGAAGCGGGACATTAACCACCCCTCTATAATCTTCTGGGCAAATGGTAACGAGGGCGGATTCAATTATGATTTAGACCCACTCTTCCCTCAACTTGATATCCAGAAGCGCTCCGTGTTGCATCCGTGGGGCCTGTCGGGAAAGGTAAATACAGCGCATTATATCGATTATAATTCGGGTCTGAAGAATATGTTTAATGGTCGGGACATCTTTATGCCTACCGAATTCTTGCACGGTTTGTACGATGGCGGGCATGGTGCCGGACTGGATGATTTCTGGAACCTGATGCTGTCTAATCCGCTATCTGCCGGAGGTTTCCTATGGGATTTCTCCGATCAGGGTGTGGTGCGTACAGATAAAGGGGGTATTCTGGATACAGACAAAGACCACGGTGCAGACGGCATCCTGGGCCCGTACCGCGAAAAGGAAGGAAGTTTTTTTGCCATCAAAGAAATATGGTCGCCTATTTTTATTGAGAAGAAGTATATCACCCCTCAATGGGATGGCAAGCTGACAATGGAGAATCGTTTCGACTTTACCAATACCGACTGCTGCTCATTTAGCTATTCGCTTTCCCGTTTCGACTCCTGGAGTGGAACTCCAAAGAAACTAAGCGGTAGCGTATCTTCACCTCGCATAGCTCCCTGGCAAAAGGGAGAGATCGTATTGCCACTTCCGGCTGACTGGCGCGAGTATGACGTACTCTATCTAACAGCCAAAGACTGGAATGGATCCGAAATATATACTTGGAGCTATGAACTGAATACGCCTGCCTTTTTTGCGGAAAGAATGCTTGCCAAAAGCAAGGCATCTTCCAGTGAAGTGAAACTCACGGAGGATGGGACGCACTACATTCTTTCCGCATCAGGCGTTTCCGTATCCATCGACAAGAAGACGGGAATGCTGACGAAAGCTTTTAATGACCGGTACAATATTCCCTTGGATAAAGGTCCTGTATACGTAACTGACAGACAGTTGCAATGCAGAAAAGTGTCTACCGATCAGGCAGACGGAGAATATAGAATAGACGTAGTATACAACTTTGAAAAAGGCGGCGAAGCATACCGTTTCTCATGGCGGATGCTGAAAAATGGCATCCTGCAATTAGATTACAGCTATCGTCCGCAGGAGCGAATGGAAATGGCCGGTATCACCTTCGACTTCCCCGAAGAGGGAGTCCGCAGCGCCTCCTTATTTGCCAATGGCCCGTACAGAGTCTACAACAACCGCATGAAAGGCGGTACCCTGAATCTCTGGAATAAGGAATACAACGATGCCATCACAGGCGAGGAGTGGATCTATCCGGAATTTAAAGGATACTACTCTTTATTCTACGGTATGCGCCTGGATTGCCCCACGCCATTTGAGGTATATTGCGCTTCGGAGGACGTAACCCTGCACCTCTTCACCCCGAAGGCACAAACCCAGTATGACCGGAACCGGAACTATACGCTGCCTGCATATCCCTCCGGCTCACTGTCGTTTATGGATGCTATTCCACCTGTAGGTACCAAATTCGGGAAAGCCGCTAACTATGGACCGCAATCACAGTTGCACCAGTTCAAGACCTATAGCGGCCTTCTCAACATGGAGAACCGACTATACTTTAACTTCAAATAACTTGTGTAATCAAACTCCTCAAGCTACCTTTGCACGATAAATACACACAAGCTTTATACTGTAAGGTACAATGAAGAAGTTCCACGTAGCTATAGCCCTGACTGCGTTTCTTGCAGCAGGCAATGCACTGCATGCGCAGAGCGCCAAAGAGTGTTTCCTGCAAATGCCTGATTCTCTGTTGCCCTATCTCACCAAGGTAAACAAGGAGGATATGCCCGACTTTATCGAAAGTAAAATGGCAGCCAAGGTACGCAACCGCTTTCAGGGTACGACGGAGATGAAGGAGTTAACTACTGATTATCTGCGCATTGAAACCACTTCAGCCAGCTCCCTGCAACTTAAGCTGCTGCCCCTTTCCGACGGTACACGCCTCATCGCCATGCTTACCACCGTACAAGGATCCGCTGCCGACAGTAGGGTGCGCTTCTTTACTACCGACTGGAAAGAGTTGTCTGCCTCAAAGTATCTTTCACTTCCACAGCCGGATCGCTTCATGCTTCCCGTAGGAACACCTCTTCCCAAAGACACCCTACGTACTGCCACCGACGCCGCTGCTGAAAGCGTAACAACCGAAGAGGAAGGCACCTCCCTTCTTACCGATATGCCGGACAGCCTGACACAAGAATTATACGCCCACGTACTGGAAGGCCTGAACGATGCCGTGATGCTGTCATGCCACTTTATCCCGGCAGACCACTCCCTGCGCATATCACTGGAAAGCCCCTTGTACTTAGACGAAAACGAACGAAAAGTAGCTTATGCTTGCCTGCGTAAGAGCCCCCTGCTGATGAGGTGGGAAAATGACCGCTTTGTGACTGCTGAGTAACCTCACTTAATAAACTAAATCAGATAACATGATTCGGAAAAGTATATTATGAGGATTCATCTCTCACTTCTCCGAACGCTTTCGATAGTGAAAGATCCCTCACACAAGTGAGATATGCTTTTGAGCATCTATCACTTGTATAAAGCTGTGTAATAGTGGTTTGCGTTTATTAGTGAGAGTGTGAGAAATAAAATAGCTGGAGCGCACGAACCGTTAAACTAGTAGGCACGAGTTCTTTAACTGCAGCGCTGCGGTTTGGTAATCTCAGGCCTGAGTTTCCCCAACTTCAGGCCTGAGATTCAGGTGGCGGAGGCCTGCGTTTTCAGAGGCTGATTTCTTCCTTCTGCAACACAGTTTCGTAGGGGCTTTTTATCAGGATGTAGTACTTTCCCTGGGGGAGGCTGAGGGGGACTGCCGACTTCTTTCTGATTATTGTATTCTTTACCGGTACCGCTTCAAAGCCATAGGAATCAAATTCATTCTTATTATATACCATCACCAGAAGCTTCTTGTGCTGGGTAATTTTCTTTTTCGACAGATCCGACAAGTTAAGGGTGTAGGTGAACTCTGGGGCTGAGGGGATGACCTTCATGTCTTTTGCCTGGAAGTTGTTGTAGGCGATAAGGTCATAGCTTTCTGACTCTTCCCCTGGGTTATTTACACCCAGATAATCGGCTGATGCGAGTTTTCGGTATACGACAGGCCTTTGAGAGATGGCAAACACTTTTCCTCCGGATAAGCTATCCAGATGATAGCCCATGAGCTTATTATGTGGAGATTTGTTGAGATGTCCTCCGCCGGACCATACAAATACTTTTGCATCCGGTTCTTTAGCAAGTATCTTATCATAAATATTTTGAGCCTGTTTATAATTTCGATCCTTTCCGAATTCATCATACGAAACAATCTTGAAACCCATGCGCAATGCGTTGCGTATCAAGTTACCTGCTACGGGATCTTTTGAGTAGAAGCCGCTTTCCTGAACAGGGTATTTTCGTAAATTCAGTGAATCTTCATTTTCATCAATACACTCCATGGCAAGGTATCTGAAACCGGCGCTATACAGATGTTCCAACAACAGGTCGCCCAAATAACGATGGTTGGCTTGCCAGTGCACTTCGTTGATGATCACAATCTGTTGATCGGCAATGCGTGATTTCAGATGTACTATTGCATCTGCATCATTATACTCACAGGTTATGGGAGAGGGAGCTCCAATGTTGAAAAACTCTTTCTCCAAAAGGTTGACACTCTCGTAATCTGCCACAAATGAATCATACGTCATCGCAGCCTGCAGCCACATGGGGCGATGATTACCCCGGTATGAATATTCATGGAACTTGCCATGTATATCTCGGTAGGCCGACATGTACTCTCCATTATCCTCAGAGAAGAAGGTGGTTACAAAAGGATCACCGGGAAAGGCTTTCTTATAGTCCTTGCCACTTTGCTGAGTCTCAATACACTGCAACGCGCTTTTGCCTAAGAATTCTATGTATTTATTATTAAAAACTCCAATCGTGTACTTATCCTCAACCTTTTTACAATTGATCATACTTCTCTTTACAGAGTCAACAATCAGAGTATCTCTCATTGCTACACTGCCGGGAAGGCTGAATAAAGTCATTCCTGAAAGCTCTGCAGATGATTTAAACACAAAATTCTCAGGCTTGATATGTATATTGTGCGTAGACATAAGCTTCTTGTAGAATGAAAACTCCTTTTTAGATATGTAATCACATGTGTTATCATTCAGGTTATTGGCATACAGATGTATGGCAAATTTTAAACTGTCATTTTGATAAACCGGCTGGATAGCTTCCTTTTCAAAGAAAAACTCGTTCCATTTGCTATATGTTCCGGTATACTCGGTAGGCTTGCATGCATATAATCCTACCAATAAAAGCAGGGAGTAGAGGGATGTTTTCTTCATACTCAATCGTTTAAGGTTTTGTATAATGGGGCTGTCTCAAAGGTCTAATCCTATTGGGTCTAAGTTACAATCTGAACTTATTTAAAGAACACTTGGACTTTTGACACAGCCTCATCATACGGGGAGATCTGCTTACTTTATCAATACACTAATTGGCCTTTATCGCTGGAGGAGGGGGAGGAACGTCTTTCTTGACAGTTCTTAACGGAGGGGGAGGCGGAGCTAAATCAGCCTTTTCCTTGGGTAGAGTAAACTGGATGGGAACATTATAAAAGCTGTGTACATACTGACCACTGGAGAATTTCCATTTGGGCATGATACTGACTATACGCAGGGCTTCGGCATCTGTCTCGGAACTGAGGGAGCGGCGCACCGTAGCATTTATAACATCACCATCCTTTGTTACCTCAAAACGCACAATAACACTGCCTTGTACACCATCTTGTTTTGCTTTCTCAGGATACTTCAGATGCTGCTCAATGAACTTAAACATAGCTGCTTTCTTGGCTTCAGCATCTCCTGGGGCATCCCATTGTGCTTCTGCCTGTTCTATTTCTTGTTTCTTGTCAGGGTCTTCTTGCGATGCTTTTTCTTGTGGGGCATCTGGTGCTTGCTCTGGTGCAAGAGCAATATTGTAATTAACAGCTACCTTCTTATTGCTTGTGGCATTAGCAGAAACATTGCTTGCAAGAGGTTTGAAACTCTTAAGTTCATCAGCAGTAAGTCCTAATGCTGTAGGATCAGATAAATCAACGTTATCTGCAGAAACCCTCACCACCTTTCCATTCTTTGTGGCGATGGTATCTCTACGGGCTTCGGTCGAAGCGGGTTCTTCAGTCAGTTGATTGTACATAGTACGTGTGGTACGGGCCACGGTATCAATGTGGCTGAGCAGTATAAGTATGGCAGCCAGGGGGAGGAACACGCCTGCGTATTTCATCCGTCCGATTCTGTGGGTTCGTTTCTTGTTCATCATAATGATTCTTTTCTTAATGGGTAATACATTAAAGTGGTTATAAAGGGACTTCACAGTTTTGTGATGAGTCAGTCCCAACAAATGGTACTGGTAGGCTTTTGTATCATGTCCGGTAGCAAGAACGCGCTGATCGGCCAGATATTCCAGATTGTGGCGAGCTTCCTGTTTCAGTAAGTGGCTGAAGGGATTCATCCAGCAAAGTATACAATTCAACTCGCTGAGAATCACATCTAAGGAGTGCCACTGGCGTACATGGGTCCGTTCATGATCCAGTATTTCATCCGTCTCGCGGGTATTCTCCAACATAGAGGGATGTACAAAGATCCAGCCAAAGAAGGAAAAAGGACCGCTATCGTCTGTCAGCAAGTGTACTCTTACTCCATTATAATCCCGTACCGGGCTGCGCCATGCCAAACGGCAGATAACACCCAGTTGCAACAGGAATCGCAACATAAAGAAAAGCACGCCGGCCAGATAGACATACAAGAGCACTTTTCCGGCTAATGCCACAAAAGAGATACCTTCATTTTGAACCTCGGCCACCACGGGCTGTGAATACACATTCTCGGCATAAAACACAGCGATTTCCTGTACGGGCTCTTGCTGCTCCATCCAGCCTTGCAGACTTATCAGGGGATAGAGCCAGGCTACCATCCAAAAGGCAAGCAGGGTAAACCGTCGCAACCGAAAGAAGGTGTCCCGTGTGCAGCACAGGCGGTAAAAGGCATAAAAGAGTGCCAGTGCCAAGTTGATTTTCAGGAAGTAAGTGAGTTCCATAATATAAGGGTATTAGAGGTTGGAGTGTTTTTGGGGTCTTCCGAAGATAACTTCTGCTCATTGCAGAGAAGGTAAGATAGTGTGCCCTCTGATGAACACACTATCTCGGTTCACTACTTTATCAATTAACTAATACTATTTCTTAGCCGGTTCATCAAGCTTGAAAGTGATGGGAAGTACAAAGTAACAGCGCACCACCTTACCGTTCATTTTGCCAGGTATCCATTTGGGCATAATGCTGATTACGCGAACGGCCTCGGCATCTGTTTCAGGATCAAGAGAACGGACTATTGTGGGTTCTGCAACAGAGCCGTCTTTCTCTATCTGAAAGCGTACAAATACTTTGCCTTGTATCCCTTTTTTTATAGCATTCTCCGGATAGTTCATATTCTCGGCGAGAAACTTATACATAGCAGCATTTTTTTCTCCTTGACCTCCAGGCACATTCCAACAGGGTTGCTCTTCTACTACACTATAAATCTTATCAGGATCATTGCTCTTGGTCGCTTCTTTCTTTTGGGCACTGACTACTATTGCTTCTTTTGGGTTTTTGGTAACAAGTTCAATCACTCCGTTTTTGCCGTCTTCGCCATACTTTGCAGTGGCAGCTTCATCCTTAAGAACTGTTACACTCTCAAGCTGGTTCACATCAAACTTTAGAGCTTTTGCATACTCTTCATTTGTGGCTTTTTCAAAATCAAAGTTTTCTACATTGACTTCCAGTACCCTTCCATCCAGTACGACAAGGGGAGCTGCAGATGCCTTAGCCTGCATTACCATAGGTGCTTCAGACACGGGTAGGAGTGCTTCAGGTAGATCCACCGAGGCCGGTGTATGCTCAGGGGTGCTTACCGGAACCAGCTCCTCAGTAAGCTGAGTGTATACATTCCGAGTGGTACGAGCTACGGTTTCGATGTTGCTGAGCAGCATAAGTGCAGCAGCCAAGGGGAGAAATACGCCTGCGTACTTCATTTGTCCGATTTTACGGGTACGTTTCTTGTTCATCATAATAATTCTTTTTTTAAGGGGTAATACATTAAAGTGATTATAAAGGGGGGCTATAGCCTTGTGGTGAGCCAGTCCCAGGAGGTGGTACTGGTAGGTTTTAGTATCGTGACCGGTAGCCAGGACATGTTGGTCGGCCAGGTATTCCAGATTGTGACGCACCTCCCGTTTCAGCAGATAACTGAAAGGGTTCATCCAACATAGTATACAGTTTAGTTCGCTGAGGATTACATCTATAGAGTGCCACTGCTGTACGTGAGTCAGCTCATGATCCAGTATCTCATTCGCTTCACGGGAGTTCTCCAACATGGAGGGATGCACAAAGATCCAGCCAAAGAAGGAAAAGGGACCGGTATTATCTTTCAACAAATGCACGTTGGCCCCATTATATTCCCGTATGGGTGAGCGCCAGGCCAAGCGGGCTATTGTAGAAAGCTGTAACAGAAAACGTAACAAGAAGAATACAACTCCAGCCAGATAGAGATACAAGAGTGCCTGACCTGCCAGTGCGGTAAATGAAATACCTTCATTCGGCATTTCGGATAGGGTAGGCTCGGCATAGATATTTTCAGCGTACAGCACAGCCAGTTCCTGCACAGGTTTTTGTTGTTGCATCCATCCTTGCATGTTCATCAGAGGGTAGAGCCACGCCACTGCCCAGAATGCCAGTAGTGTAAACCGGCGCAACCGGAAGAAAGTATCCCGCGTGCAGCACAGGCGGTAAAAGGCGTAAAAGAGCACCAGCGCCAGGTTGACTTTAAGGAAATAAGCAAGTTCCATAGTAAAGGGTATTAGAGAGGTTGGAGTATTTTTAGGATTCTTCTCCGCCACTTTCAATCAGGCGGATGATATCTTTGAGTTCTTGAGTAGATATCTTTTGCTCTTTGGCAAAGAAAGAAACCATCTCTTTGTAAGAATTCTCAAAATAGTTGCGCACCACACCGCCCATAAAGGTACGGGTATAATCCTCTTGTGCTACGATGGGGTGATACTCATACGTATTGCCCAGGCGGCGTGCTTTCAGGTATCCTTTGCGTTCCAGATTCTTTACCACAGAGGCCAATGTGGTGTAGGGGGGCTTCGGTTCAGGGTACATTTCAAGGATGTCTTTTACAAAACAAGGAGCCTTCTCCCAGATGTAAAGCATTGTTTCTTCTTCTTGCATGGTAAGCTTTTCCATATTCTGTAGTATAAATGTTTTCAGTTTATTACGAACACTTCGCAAATTTACGAACTTTTCGTAATAAACAAACCAGCTTAGTCTTAAATAATGTTATTTGCTGCAATTTTTATGCTTCAGGCGGGAAAAAGTGGGTGTTAAGGCTACGAAAAAGAGAGAAAGGCTGCGAGAATTCAGCGAGTAGAAGAGAATAAAAGGAAGGATTGCACCACTGCCTCCGCAGTTGGAGCGTGCCAGATAGTGCCCAGAACGGCGGCACCACCAAATCCTTTGCTGTGCAGATAGGGTATTCGTTGTGGGGTAATACCTCCCAAGGCGATGACTTTTTGATCGATAATACCCTTTGCAGCAGCCTGGGTGAGGCTATCGTCAGTGTAGGCAGAGTGGTATCCTTCTTTAGAGATACTGTCGAAGATGGGACTAAGAAACACGTAATCCATTGTGGGTTTCCAACGGGCAGCTTCTTCCAGCGAGTGGCAGGAACAACTCACTCCTCCCTGATAACCTTTGGGGACTTGCGGATGTCTGGCATTGAGATGCACGCCTCTTAAGGGATAGCGCAGGGCTAATGCATGATGGTTATGCACCACAATGTGAGGATAGTATTGCTGCGGGATTTTAAGGAGGAGGGCTTCCACTTCCTCTTCCGTAGCGTCGGGTTTACGCAGGTGGAAGCGTTGTAAGCCTGCTTCAAACAAGGCAGTGATCAGCTGCGCTTCATCCGGAAGGAATTCGGGGTGAGAAATGACGATGATCTGCATCGGTGTCAGAATTCAAGGGTATGACTTTCCAAAGTGCGGAGGTCGATAGTCCATAGTTTACCACTCAGCGGCTGGTCATAGCCACAGATCAGTTTGAAGGCTTCGCCTGCTTCTACTGCACCAATCACACCGGGAGTGATACCCACAACGCCTTTGGGAGGGGGAGGAAGGGCAAGGAGGGCTTCTTTGTCGGGGTACAGGTCTGTTAAGCAGTAGGGCTGATCCCCCCAGTGGAAGACGGAAACCTGTCCGTTCAGTTCACGGATTGCACCATATATATAAGGTACATACAGGTGTGAACAAGCGGTATCAATAATATAGCGGGTGGCGAAGTTATCACAGCCATCAATTACCATATCATAGTGGCTGATGAGTTCTTCGGCGTTTTCTTCCATGAGGCGGAAGGGATAGGCGTGTATTTCCACGGAGGAATTCAGAGCTTGCAGCCGCTCGCGGGCACAGAGGGCTTTGGACTGACCTACCTGCGTTTCAGCATACAGCACCTGACGCTGGAGGTTGGTAAGGCTTACCACATCGTCATCGATTAGTCCGATGGCACCTACGCCTGCACCGGCGAGGTAGAGAGCAATGGGGGAGCCAAGACCGCCCACACCGACAAGGAGCACCTTGGCGGCGGCCAGTTTCTTTTGTCCTTCTTCGCCGATTTCGGGGAGGAGGAGTTGGCGGGAGTATCTGTTTTCTTCCATACGTTATCTTGTAGGGGCGGATTGCATCCGCCCGCTGAATACTATTTGTCTGCTGAATACCGGGCAGATTCAATCCGCCCCTACACAAAACGCTTGATCCCAGTCTTTCCATACAGGTTCGCGACCTTGCTTGCGGAGCATGAGGGCGACTTGGGTGGCGGTACGGTCGTCGCTGACGTGGAATTGTTCCAGGGTTTGGGGGTAAGAGAAGTAGCCACCGGGCTCTGTTTTGCTTTCGGCGCTCATGGTGGTGACGCCGAGGGTGGCCATCTGGTCGCGGAAGAGGGGGAGCTCGCGGGTGGAGTAGGAAATGTCTACGTCGCGGTCGAAGATGCGGAAGGCGAAGGTGAGTTGGGCCAGTTCCTTGTCAGTCATGAGGACGTTGGGCTGGAAGCCTCCGTTCTCGGCGGCGCGCATGCGGGGGAAGTTGACGCTGTATTTGGTTTTCCAGTAATGCCTTTGCAGGTAGCGGAGGTGGTAGGCCATCAGGGTCATGTCTGTACGCCAGTCTTCGAGGCCTACGAGTACACCCATACCGATGGAGTGGACTCCGGCTTGTCCCATGCGGTCGAAGCCGTTGACACGCCATTCAAAGTCGGCTTTCATGCCGCGGGGGTGGTATACGTTGTAGCGTTCGCGGTGGTAGGTTTCCTGAAAGCAGATGACACCGTTCAGGCCGTGCTCGGTGAGCAGGTGATATTCCTCGGCGCTGAGGGGCATGACTTCTATTTTCAGATTGCTGAAATAGGGGCGGGCCAGGTCGAGGGCTTTGGCCAGGTAGTCTACTCCGGCCTTGTGTGGGTTCTCTCCGGTGACAAGGAGGAGGTTTTCAAAAGGGGCCAGCTTCTTGATGGCTTTGTATTCATTGACCATCTCTTCCTCGGTGAGGATGGTACGCTTGCTGTGGTTGGAGGAGTTGAAACCGCAATATACACAGCTGTTTGTACAAGAGTTTGTCAGGTACAAAGGTACGAACATCTGCATGGTTTTACCGAAACGGGCAAGGGTGTAGCGTTGGCTGAGCTGTGCCATGGTCTCCAGATAAGGTTCGGCAGCAGGTGAAATCAAAGCCATGAAATCATCTACATCCGGGTGCTCTTTGGTGAGCGCGCGCTGTACATCAGCCGCAGTTTTGGAAAGGATGGCCGTTGTGGTCGCCTCCCAGGATATTTGTTTTAATTCGTCGCTGAACATATTGTTGTTTCATTTTTATAAGAAGGCTATATCCTGTAGGGGCGGATTGAATCCGCCCGGTATGCTGTGACTAAATAGTATTCGGCGGGCGGATTCAATCCGCCCCTACAGGATATAGCCTTCATTTATAATAGGTATCATCAGTCCATCGCTCCGGATTACTTAGAATATAATTCCGAATCTCTTGATAAGAGGGGTAACTTCGGATGATATGTTCGTAATAATTTCGTTGCCAAATGGATGAATTCTTATTTAAAGTGGTGCGTATTTGTTTGGTGATAGCTGATTTGAAGCCTCGTACCATAGCACCAATAGTATGCGAACAATGGAGGGGTGGATTAGATTCATCTGCATCATTATTGTTGACGGGCGAATTCAATTCGCCCCTACTGTCAAGGATCTCCACTATAAAATGAATATGATTGGGCATAATAACATATTCATGAATTTGCATATTGGGACGTACTTCCGATGTATGTAGCAATTCTTCTTTTACAAGTTTTCCAAGTGTGTTTAGTATCATTTCTCGGTCCACTATATGGCCAAATATACACTTTTTATCTTGTGCACATAATGTAATAAAGTAACAGCCTTCCGCAGAATAATCATATTTATACAGACGGACTGTTTTACGACTTGGCAACTTTACTTCCGAAGGAGTTTCCTGTGTCATTTTCTCCGACTTTTTTTTAATTTCTTATATAGGTTGCGGACGGTGGAGGTAACGGCGGGGGTGTAGTATTCCGGCTCCACGTTCTCCAGGAGGAGGGCAAGCTCGTTCCGTAGGTCGGGTTCATCTTTGCAGATGTGGTAGGCGTGCTTCAGGAGCAAGGCCTGTACGGCAGCAGCGCGTTGCGGAGAGAGCATCTCGTCCAGGCAATAGTTGAGGAAGTGCATTTCCTCTTCAGGGAATTGTGCCTGAGCGTTCGAGTCTTTGGGGAGGAAAAGCAAGATGTTTAAGACCATTCTCCGGATGCCTTCGTGGGAGGTGTGCAGAGCCAGTTGCCGTAGCTCCTCACGCTTTTCCGTAAAGAGGGCGGGCAGCTTGTACGACACTTTTTCCACTGCCCACCAAGCATGATGGGCGGTTTTGGTATCGGCATCTGAAGTGATGGCATACAGTTCCGGAAACAATGCCGGTGCAGCCGTTACACGATCCACTATATGGTCGATCGTGTAGCGGTGCAGGGCACTGGCGGAGAGTATCTCGTATAACGACTTGTCTTCCATTTAGAGCGGGTTACTTGCCACAGTCTTTCAAGTCGCGGCTCAGCTTCATGGCGCAGAAGTTGGGACCGCACATGGTGCAGTATTCGCCGTCTTCGTGGTGTCCGGCTTTGAAGTATTCCTGTGCACGTTCGGGGTCGAGGCTTAGGTTGAACTGATCCTTCCAGCGGAACTCGTAGCGTGCTTTGGACAGGGCATTGTCACGTACGGCGGCACCGGGATGACCTTTGGCCAAGTCGGCGGCATGAGCGGCTATCTTATAGGTAATTACACCTACGCGTACATCTTCGCGGTTGGGCAGGCCGAGGTGCTCCTTGGGGGTTACGTAGCACAGCATGGCGGTACCCAGCCAGCCGATTTGTGCGGCACCGATGGCGGAGGTGATGTGGTCATAACCGGGGGCAATGTCCGTCACCAACGGGCCGAGGGTATAGAACGGGGCATTGTGACACTTCTCAATCTGACGCTGCATATTCTCCTGGATCTTATGCATGGGCACATGGCCAGGGCCTTCGATAAAGGCTTGTACGTTCTTGTCCCAGGAGCGAAGTACGAGCTCACCCAAAGTGTCCAGTTCGGCAAACTGTGCTTCATCGTTGGCATCGTAGGTAGAACCGGGGCGCAGACCGTCGCCCAGTGATACGGCTACGTCATACTGTGCCAGGATGTCGCAAATCTCATCGAAATGCTCATACAAGAAACTCTCTTGGTTGTGCACCAGGCACCACTTGCTCATGATGCTTCCGCCACGGCTTACGATACCGCACAGGCGTTTGTTGGCCAGGTGTACATTGTGAAGGCGGATGCCGGCATGGATGGTGAAGTAGTCTACCCCTTGTTCACACTGCTCAATGAGGGTGTCGCGGTAAATCTCCCAGGTAAGGTCTTCTACCTTGCCGTCCACCTTTTCCAGCGCCTGATAGATAGGCACAGTGCCTACGGGTACAGGGCAGTTGCGTACGATCCACTCACGTGTTTCGTGGATGTTGTTGCCGGTGGAGAGGTCCATCAGCGTGTCTCCGCCCCAGCGGCAGCTCCAGATGGATTTCTCTACTTCTTCTTCAATACCGGAGCTGGTGGCAGAATTACCGATATTGGTATTGATCTTTACCAGGAAGTTGCGACCGATAATCATCGGTTCTGCCTCCGGGTGGTTGATGTTGGCGGGCAGTACGGCACGTCCGGCAGCTATCTCATCGCGCACAAACTCCGGAGTGATGTGGGTGTCGATGCCCAGCTCGCGGCAGTTCATGTTCTCACGGATGGCTACGTACTCCATCTCCGGGGTTACAATGCCTTGTTTGGCGTAGTACATCTGCGAGATCTGTGCCCCCTCTTTGGCGCGGTAAGGAAGAGCGATATGCTCAAAACGGAGGTGATCCAGCGAGGCGTCATCGCGGCGCATACGGCCGTATTCGGAGGTGATTTCCACCAGTTGCTCCACATCACCGCGTTTCACGATCCATTCTTCGCGCAAGCGGGGAAGACCTTTCTTCAGGTCGATCTCTGCCTGCGGGTCACTGAAGGGACCGCTGGTATCATAGATGAACACATCCGGGTTTTCGGTCATCTGTTTCTCTCCATTCTTAACTTCCACGGTGGGCATCTGCTTAACTTTGCGCATGGCCACGAAGAGTTCCGGGAAAAGGGTTCCCTGGATGTATACTTTCTCGCTGTTGGGGAAAGGGGTACGGGTAATTTGTTCCATAATGAGTTATATTAATCGTTTAAAAATGCGGTGAGGGGTGAGCTGGCAGAGGCTATGATGCCTACGCTGCCCAGGCCGGATTCGTAGGCGGTGCGCCCTGCTTCTACGGCTTTTCGGAAGGCTTCAGCCATGGCAATGGGGTTGCCTGCCACGGCGATGGCGGTATTTACCAATACGGCATCTGCACCCATTTCCATGGCTTCGGCGGCATGGCTGGGAGCACCGATACCGGCGTCTACCACGACGGGGACATTGCTTTGCTCAATGATGATGCGGATAAAATCGCGGGTACAAAGGCCTTTGTTGCTGCCAATGGGGGCGGCAAGGGGCATGACGGTGGCCGCACCGGCTTCTTCCAGTTGCTTGCAGAGCACAGGATCAGCCTGGCAATAGGGGAGCACGGTGAAACCGAGTTTTACGAGTTGCTCGGTGGCGCGAAGGGTTTCGCACGAGTCGGGCAACAGGTAGCGGGGATCGGGGTGGATCTCCAGCTTCAGCCATTTAGTACCGAAGGCTTCGGCAGCCAGTTGTGCGGCGAAGACGGCTTCTTCGGCGTTACGGGCTCCAGAGGTGTTGGGCAGGAGCTGAATGTGGGGGTGGGCGATGTGACGTAGCATGTCGTCGTCCTGGTTGTCCAGGTCGATGCGCTTCATGGCTACGGTGACCATCTCCGTACCGGAGGCGAGGATGGATTGCTCCATCAGGTCGTTGGAACTGAATTTTCCTGTTCCGAGGAATAGGCGTGAGTGGAACTCGCGGCCGGCAATGAGGAGGTTGCTCATATTGGTTTTATATTTATTATTTTTTTTGTTGTCACTTTTCTTGGCGCAAGAAAAGTAACCAAAAGAACATTTCCGCTGTGTCCTCTACGCTACTTCGCTTGCCCCTCGGTCACTGAGCAGAAGAACTCGCTGCGCTCAAACAGCTTCTGCTCTGGTCGTTCCCGCCGGGCGGCGCTGCGTTTTACGCTGCGATGACAAGGCGGGGTACGCTCTTCGAGCGTTTTACGGACGTCATAGAGGGCTGACGCATAGAGGGTGGGCGTCATTGAGGGTTGACGACATCATTGGTAGGGGCAGGCCTTGCGCCTGCCCATGTTTTTGAGCCGTTCGGCGGGATGTTAGGCATCCCGCTGTTGGCAAATGGGGATGTCTTGCATCCCCATCAATGCGTAGCCCTTTGTTCTTCTGTTTTTCTCCAGTGGTGGCTATATCTTGTAGGGGCGGATTGCATACGCCCGCTGAATACTATTTCATTTATTATATGCCGGGCGGATGCAATCCGCCCCTACTTTAGAGATTTTGCGCATTTCCTCTATTGGGTCATCTGCTTGAAGGATGGTGCTGGAAAGGGCAATGCCATGGGGGCCCGAGCTAAAAATTTTAGCAATGTCATTGACTGTAATGCCGCCGATGGCTACGAGAGGGAGATGGATGCCTTCCTCTTGCATCCGCCTGCTGAGGGTGGTGTACCCTTCCAAGCCGAGGATGGGGCTGAGGTTCTTCTTTGTGGTGGTGAAGCGGAAGGGGCCGCAGCCGATGTAGGTGGCACCGCTTTCGTAGTGGTGCAGGATGTCCTCAAAGGTATTGGCGGTTCCACCTATTATATAGGAGTCGCCCAGGAGCTGGCGGGCTTGGCGGATGGGCATGTCGCTCAAGCCGAGGTGTACGCCGTCGGCATTTAGGTCACGCACCAGTTCGGGGTGGTCATTCAGCAGGAAGAGGGCGTTATACTGGCGGCACAAGGGTTCGATCTGTTGGGCGGCGGTGAGGAATTCTTTGGGGGTGGCGCCTTTCATACGCAATTGTATCCAGCGGCATCCACCCATCAGGGCGAGGCGGGCGGAGTCCACATAGTTATACTGCGCTGTGCAATGGGTGATGAATTGCAGGCGGAAGGCTTCCTGAAAAGTAGCAGCGGGTACTCTCAGTGCATCCGAAACGGCGGGAAAAGGGTAGCTCATGCGATTATCCTCCACAGGCTGCTTTGACTACTACCACCTTGTCGCCTTCGGCAAGGAGGTGTTTTTCCCACTGAGTGCGGGGAATCATCTTATTACTCACGGCGATGGCAGTACCTGCTGATTGGAGTTCAAGCTGCTGCGCCAGCACATGGAGCGTGGCATTATCGGGCAGCTGCACCGGTTTATTATTGACTTCTACTTGCATATTGTTTATCCTTATGGAACACATCTGTCAATTACGAATGCGATACACAAAGCAGAGAAACCGAAAAAGAGTGGGAGAGAAATGCGTGTGAAACAATCCCTTCGGCAGCATGATCTGCATCAGGTTCACAGGGTATAATCTCAGCCCGTCTTAATATGGTAGCGGACACCCCTTTGTTTATCTGAGACAAAGATACTACAAGAAAATGAGATTGCAGGCAATTCGCAAAAAGAAAGTGCGGACAGGCAGTTCTCCAGTCTTCTTTTTATACTATCATGCCTATAACCTGTATTATTCATATTATAACCGAGAGTTTTCTTTCAGCTTAAATAGGATAATAATAGGATTATCATCCTCAGAAGTTGCATTCACTATAGTGGTAATCTCATTTTTATAATGAATATAATCGGCATCGATGTGTTTCATATTGTTTTCTAATTGATAGGCTAGCTGGCCAGGCTCATAGTTGCCAATCATATAACCATCAGGCTGATACAACAAAAATACGTTAGTCCCTATATCGCCTAATTGTTTCATTACATATCCATCATAGACATTGCATGCCTCTGTTTCTTTATTAAAAAAAGCATATTTGAAAGACTTTTTGTCCACATAAGTCACAATAACATGATTATTCGTTTGATCTATATCGCAAATGCCCCTGATAATATTGCCTTCTTCTCCTCTGGGCTTTGGTTCAAATGTAAATCTCTGATCAAACGAAATCTTATATTTCGGTATTACCTGATCTCCTTTTATTTCATGAATGACATCTGTATAAGGATAAGTGAAAAGACAAGAAGAAGGTCCTACTGCCAGTTGTTTCATCATCATGACATGTTCTATATTAGGACCCAGTTTTTCGGAATATATACATTTCTCTATTTTTTTGCGATCCATATCATAAATAGATAATTGAAGGGGTTTCGATTCACCTATCCAGTAGTTATGAGTCATATAAATATATCCATTCTGATAATTCATATCAAAAACCCATGTCTTTAATGGAGCAGATTCTATTTCAGAGAGATCTTTATTATAACAAATAATTTTTCTCAATTCGTTGTCTAATATCCAAATATTCTCACCAGCAACAATAAAAGAGTGAATTTTTACATATTCACCAGGACCCTGACCCACTTTATCAAGACTATTTATAAACCGGCCTTCCCTGCTAAATATATGGATTAAATTAGATTTCTTATCAAGAATATAAAACTGATTATTTGCAAAAATAATCCTGGAGATGTTACTAATCAGACATTCGTCTGACGTTTCTAAAGGAATAAAACTTATTTCCCCTTCAATATCATTCGTTAAATCATAATACGTTTCCTTTTCGCTAACCTTAATTTTAATATCTGTAAGCTCAGAATTCTGACTTGTTTCATTACATGCACTCAATAGGGATGTGATGAAAAATAAAATGAAGAATTTATTCATAGTGTTCAAATATATACTAAACAGTTTTATTGTATCACCTCCCTTCACCTGTTCATCTCCTCCTGCAAAAGCCTCCGGTAGCCGCTTTGCGGGTGAAGGGCCCGTGTGAAGGGTGGGGTTCACCATCCTTCACACCCGGAATGTGCCGTAATATCCGGGCATGGGTACATACACGGGTTGGTAGCGGGTATTGGCGTTGCGGAGTTTTTCTTCGGCCAGGAGGCGGGTGATGTGGCGGCCTGCGGTGATGGCTGTCAGCCCGCACAAGTCCTGGAATTTGCGGCGGGTGAGGAGTGGGCTTTGCTGGAAAAATTCCGTGAGGCGGATGTCTATTTCGGTTTCGGAGATCTCGGTGGAGTGCCGGACGTGCCTGGCTCGCTGGGTTTCTACCTGCGTAAGGCGGCTCTTCAGTTCGTTATCTGCTCTGAATTTTACCGACTTGAAGGCGACACGCTGGGCGCGCGTGTCCTTGGGGTCACGCGTTTCGGGGCAGGAGAGGGTGATCTGGAAATAGCCCAGCCCTTGGATGTGTACCCGCTCGCCGTTACTCAGGCGTGTACCAATCTCCTGGCTCAGGGCGGCGAGGGCGGCCTTCAAGTCGGAGGGGTGCAGCGTACAACTGCTGTGGATGGAGTCGATAAGGGTCTCGGTACTTGTGGTCTGCGTGGTTACTACGCGGGCATGGTAGCGCGTTTTCTGGGGTTGTTCCGGTGAAACGGGGTTTTCATAGAACTCAAATTGTACAGGCATACATTCAGGTTTTTGATGGTATAAAACAATAATTTCGTTCGTCAAACAAAGCTTTTCACCCGGGTGAGAAGAGTTCCTCACCTTGGTGAAAAGACCTTCTCACCTTGGTGAAAAGAGCTTCTCACCCGGGTGAAAAGCTTTGTTTGACACTGCAAAAATACGTATTTCCGGTGAAAAATGCAAACTATTCAGGATGCTTTTTGAGGTGTGCATATTATTATTTTTCTCAATCCATTCTGCTTGGAAATGGCTGCTATATGCCTATATATTTGCAGAAACTAATTAAAAATAGTATAATGAACAAGTTTAAAAAAATGTGTGACTATGCCCACCGGATGTGGGACGTATGCAGTAAGAAATGCGTGCAGCTGCGTGCTGCGATTCCTGCCCTTTGCAGCAGGGGGAGAAAAACCAGCGTGGCCTCCCCACCACCCGGCCCGGTTTCTGCCGAACGTCCTAAACCGCTGAATCAGAATGTCGTAGCGGATTCCGGCCGACTGATGGAGCAGCTTCGTGAGTTTCTGACAGAGCGCTACGCCTTTCGCTACAACCTGCTGACGGATGAGACTGAGTTTTGCCCCCTGCAACCTGAGGCAGACGAGAATTCCTCCTTCTGTTCCGTTACCCAGCGCGAGCTGAACAGCATCTGTATCGATGCGCTAAACCACGGTATCCGCTGCTGGGACAGGGATCTGGCACGCTACATCCATTCCACCAAGATACCGGAGTACCATCCCTTTACCCTTTATTTTGAGGAGCTCCCCGCATGGGACGGCACAGACCGCCTCCATGACCTGGCCACCCGCGTATCCGATGATTCACTGTGGATACAATCCTTCCACCGCTGGATGCTGGCCCTCGCCGCCCAGTGGATGGGGCGCACCGCGACACACGCCAACAGCGTAGCCCCGCTATTGGTAAGCAAGGAGCAGGGCCGACAGAAATCCACTTTCTGCCGCAGCCTCATGCCACCCTCCCTGGCGCGTTATTATACCGATAGCATCGACCTCACCACCCAGGGCCAGACCGAACGAAAACTCTCCGAAATGGGGCTCCTCAATCTGGACGAGTTTGATAAAATCCCTGCCTCCAAAATGCCCCTCCTGAAAAACCTGATGCAAATGTCGGCCCTCAGCCTGCGCAAGGCCTATCAGCGCAACTACCGCTCCCTGCCACGCATAGCATCCTTCATCGCCACTTCCAACCGTACCGACCTGCTGACTGACCCCACCGGAAGCCGCCGCTTCCTCTGTGTAGAGATCGAGCACAGTATTGACTGCACCCACCTGGATCATACCCAGATCTATGCCCAGCTAAAAGCCGAATTGCAAAGCGGCGCCCGCCACTGGTTTACCACCGAAGAAGAACAACTGATCCAGCAGCACAACGAGCGCTTCTATCGCCAGTCGCCCCTGGAGGAAGCCTTCCGTCACTGCTTCCGCCCCGCCACCGGAGATGAAACCTTCCAGCAACTATCCCTCGTAGAGATCCTGAAAACCCTCAAAACCCATTGCTCCATAGTATTGCGTGGCGTGCAGCCCGTCCAGTTTGGCCAAGCCCTCATTGCCGCCGGCGTGCATCGCAAGCATACCCGCTACGGCAACAAATACTGCGTAGTACCCCTGATAAATGAATGATGTGAACCCCACCCTTCACGCCCTTCACACCCTCCCTTCACCCGCAAACGTAATATGAATGCGGCCTCCAGGGCATGTGAATAGCGAGAAGGGTGGTTACATAAACATGCAGGGTGGTTGCTAAAGGCGGCTCAAGCCGTAATTCCGGTGCATGCCTTAGAAAGTCGTCTATAACCTAGATGTCGCTGCGCTGCAGCTCTGGTTATAGACAATTCTATACCATGGACTTGCGTCCATGGCTACCAAGGACACACCGCGTCCGCGGTTTGAAGATAGATTATTAGCACCGGAATTTCGGCTTGATCCCTAAAGGCCCCCATTTGAGAAAGCCAGAAAAACAAAAAGGCTACGCGTTGATGGAGGTGCAAGACATCCCCGTTCTGACACATCGGGATGTCTAACATCCCGATGAACGTTCACGATACCCCTATTCATCATCGCATTCTACGCGTTAGCCCTCTATGACGTCCGTAAACGCTCCAACGGAGCGTACTCCCGCCTTGTTCTCGCAGCGTCAAGCGCAGCGCCGCCCAGCGGGAACGACCAGAGCAGAAGCTGTTTGAGCGCAGCGAGTTCTTCTGCTCAGTGACCGAGGGGCAAGCGGAGTAGCGTAGAGAACACAGCGGAAAAGTTTCTTTGGTTACTTTCTTTGCGTCAAAGAAAGTGACAATGAATCACTGCCTCTTCCCCGGATATAGTTTATGAATAAGATCCGCCCGCCCGATTCGGCGCAGCGCTGTCAGGATTCGTGTGCGTTCCTCCGGCTTGTACCAGAAGAAGTACTGCCGTTGCGCCAGCTTCTCCTGTGGAGTACGGGCTGCAAAGACCGGCTTTAGGGTATACGGATCCAGCCCCGTATAGTACATCTCCGCCGCAATACTCATGGGCGTAGGGGTAAAATCCTGCACCTGCTCCAGGTGGAAATCCAGCTGGCGGGTGGTAACGGCTAGTTCCGCCATATCCTCCTCGCGGCAGCCGGGATGACTGGAAATGAAGTAGGGGATGAGTTGTTGGCGTAACTGGTGGCCTTGGTTGATGCGATCGAAGATACGCTTAAACTCTGTAAACAGGGCAAACGACGGCTTACGCATAAGATGCAACACCGCATCCGAAGTATGCTCCGGAGCCACCTTCAGTCGGCCGCTTACATGGTTCAGGATCAGCTCGCGGGTGTATTCATCGGCGGCTTTACGCAGTGAACCGTCTTGTTGGGGGCAGAGTAACAGATCGTAGCGTACCCCACTTCCGATGAAACTCTTCTTTACGCCGGGCAGACTGTCCACGGCTTTATACAAATCCAGCAGCGGGCGATGATCCACATACAGGTTCTTGCACACGGAAGGATGGATGCAGGAAGGGCGTTTGCAACGGCGGCACAAGTTCAAGTCGCGTCCACCCATGCGGTACATATTGGCCGAAGGGCCTCCCAAATCCGATAGATAGCCCTTGAAATCGGGCAACTGAGTAACCGCCTTCACCTCGCGAAGAATAGATTCCTTGCTGCGCGAAGCCACAAACTTTCCCTGATGGGCAGAGATGGTACAGAAGGCGCATCCCCCGAAGCATCCCCGATGGATATTGACAGAATGCTTGATCATGTCGTACGCCGGGATGCGTTTCTCCTTGTATTTAGGGTGTGGAAGGCGGGTATAGGGCAGGTCGTATGAGGCATCCAGCTCCTCCGTGTTCATTGGCGGGAAGGGAGGATTTACCACCACACTCTCTGTATTGTCCACTTGTTGCAGAATGCGGCAGGCATCCCACTTATTGCTTTCTTCCTCAATGTGGCGGATGTTCTCGGCCTGACACTTCTTGCTGCGGAGGCATTCCTCGTGCGGGTGAAGCTGCAAGTCGCCTTCTTGCGGTACAACAAGTGAGAAGGGGAGGCGGTACGCCACTTGCCGTACGTCACGGATTGCTTCGAGGGATTCCCCGGCTTGCAGGCGCTCAGCTATCTCAATGATGGGCTTTTCGCCCATTCCGTAGATGAGCAAGTCGGCACCCGACTCCGTCAGGATGCTCTTCCGCAGCTTGTCCTGCCAGTAATCATAGTGCGTAAGGCGTCGCATGGAAGCCTCTATTCCGCCCAGAACGACGGGCACATCCGGAAAAAGTTGCTTTAGGATTTGAGTGTATACAATGCTCGGATAGTCGGGCCGCATGCCCGGGCGGGCATCGGGAGTATAGGCATCGTCACTGCGCAGGCGCTTGCCGGCGGTGTATTTGTTCACCATCGAGTCCATGCTTCCGGCGGATATGCCGAAGAAGAGGCGCGGACGTCCCAGTTTCTTGAAATCGCGGAAATCCCCGTGCCAGTCGGGCTGCGGAACAATAGCCACCTTAAGCCCCCTGGCTTCCAACACCCGGCCTATCACCGCCGCTCCAAAGGAAGGGTGGTCGATGTACGCATCCCCGGTAAAAAGGATCACGTCCACCTCCTCCCATCCGCGAAGCTCCAGTTCTTTCTTCGTGGTGGGCAGCCAGTCGGTTAGTCGATAGTTACTCAAATGTTCTTGACGGAGGGTTATTCGGCCGGCGCTTCAATGGTTTCTTCTTGTTGGCGCTCTGTTTCCCACTTGCGGTACAGCACTACCAACTGTTGAAGGCCAAAGGCTTTCATATTATTATGGTAAATCACGTCAATGCAAAGATCCAGCAGGTCTTTGCAATCGCTCTCCATGGAGGCGATGAGCGAGCGGATGTTTAATTTTAACTTGTCCAAAGTATCCTCATCAATGATACCGTTACTGCTGATCAGCTGATCAAAAAGGCTATACTTGCGGATGGTGAGCAGGTCTTCTTCCGAGATTTCCATGCTACGTGTACCCGAGGGGTTGGATTGTATGGTGTACATAAATTCAGTTTATTAAGAGTTCTTGTCAGGCAAAGATAAGGGATAATCCATAAAATCGCCTGTTTTTCATAAAATATTCTCACTTGGAAAGCAGGAAACGGGTGAATGCACCCATCAGTTTTCCGCGCACCTGCTCCTGCTCAATGCTTTCAAAGGGGAATCCGAGTGCAATGATTCTGTAAGGACCTTTGTAGGCAATGGCCGCACAAGTCTGGTCGGCATACACCATCAACGGGTAGGCGCCTCCTTCTGCGTGCAGGCAGTCGGGTGCCACTACAGGGTATGCTTTTGCCTGAATAGTGCGGGGAATGGTAAAGGAAGTTCCCATACCTGATATTACCGAAGAGCTCACATTACGAGCATTTCCCCCATACGTATACTTAAGCAGATCTTTGGTAAATAACGACTCTGTGCGTGTGGTACTCATGTCACTGGCAAGGTAGGAGCCCGACAGCAACAAGGGTTTTCCTTTCCTGAGGTATGCACTTAATACACGTTGCAGTTCCGGGGTAAAGGTTTTGTAGTTGGCCCCACGCAGGCGCCGTGCCACCGGATCTTCTTTCTGTAAACCGAGAATCAGATCCACCATGTCGTATGAATCAAGCGATACCATCCCATGCTCCACAGCCGCCCTGCTACAAGATACATAGCTTATGCCACCCACATTTTTCAGTGCATAGCCGTGGATGAGCGGATATTCAAATGTGTTTCCGGCCAGGATCACCCCTTCCAACTCGGAGGTGCTGTATCCCCATCCGCCTTCCGTTTCTACCCCGGCACGACTGCGGCTGAAGCCCGTTTGCCGCCCACACAGGGAGATATTGGAAAGATAAGGCACTCCCGGATCACGATTGAGGTCAAACCCCGCACTGTCACCCTGTTGTACTATAGCCGGACCGCTCAGGCGGTCAAAACCGTTAACGATAATTGCTTTGCGTTTCTCGCTGGGTGCAAGATAGGCCGACAAGGTTTCGGAAGGAAAGCTCTCACCACCTGCATTCACAGCGGTCACACGAAAACTGTAAGTCAGCCCCTTTTCCAATTGAACGGTGTGGCTGTTTCCTCGCACCAACACGCCATTATCAAAACCGGTGGTGCCTATACGGGTATACACAATGTACTCCTCTGCGCGGGCAGAGGGCTCGTTGGGATCTTCCACGGGTGTCCAGCTCAATTTTACGGTTCGCTTCTTCTCCCCAAAGCGGATGGCAAACTGCTGCACCGGAAGGGGTTGTACCTTGTAATCGTCACCGTGTTGTGAAGTAATGAAGCGCAGAAAGGATTTATAGATGGATCGCGCCACGGTAAACTTAAACACTGGATCGTGCCCATACATCATATCCGCAAAGTTCTGGTGTGAAAGAAACTCCAATATAACCGAGGCAGGTGCCGGAAGCCGCGTTTCGCTGTAGTTCTTGTCCCAGATACCTCGTCGCTGCCAGGCCGAGCTTGGAAAAGTGGCACGGATGTCGCTTTGCAGCTGGGTGAGGAGGATATCCGTCAGATCGCGTGAAGCCCAACGACTATTGCCCGCCGCCAGTTTCCCGTCATTATAGTTACTGGTATGGATGGCCAGCGAGCCTACAATACCGTCGTTTGTCTTGTATCCGGCATCACTGTGCAGGCCCATGCTTGCCTCAAAGGGTACACCACGCCCCTGTTGGTCGGGGTTGTATACAGAACCACCACTCAGGTAGTTCAACATAAGAGAACGGGTATTGATGTCCTCGTTGTAATCATTGGCCCCCTGCTGATTGGCATATATCGAAGAAGGCATCCCTGCCCATTGGGCATAGTAACGTGCAGCCTCCAGGTAACGGGGTACTCCGCTGAGCTTCCCACCGCGGGCGATATTCCCCATTCCACCGCCGAAGCGTACCGCATCAGCTGTGACTACTCCATTCTCGCTGCTTTCATTGCTGAGTATCACCATCCCGGTATCATGATTCCCTTTGTCGAAGGAAAATGTACCCAGATACACCCAAGTACCGCTGCCAATGCGCTGGTTTACACGAAACTCGGTTACACCGCCCTCATGGTACACCAGGTATTTGGCATCGCTCACACTGTTTAGCATGGTTTTGTAGGATACATATACTGCATAATATCCCTTCTCAGGGATGTAAGGTACCCACTGCGCAAAGGCTTTTTCGGCCTTTCGTTCTGTGGTGAGCATGCGGATAGTACCTTGTTCAAAGGGATTTTCTCCATTCTGAAGCACTGGTCTGGTGTAGGCAAAGCCTTTGACTCCCATAGGGGTAGAGAACTTTCCCTGCTTACTCTTCGTTTCAAGATAAAACGAACCGGGAGTACGCGTATCGTTGTCTACAATCACCTCGTTCCTCTGTACATCCCTCTCACGCGGAGTAAACACTACGGCTCCTGCATTTTGCAGCATCGGGATGAGGTAGGGGAGGATAATGGACTGGGTAAACAAGTCTTCGGTTGTACAAAACAGGGGCGGCCGTTGCCACAGCCATCGACCTGGTTCCTGCTTATAATAGCGGCCGTGGCTTTGCCACAATGCCAGATGGCGTCCTTCCAATCCTCTCGGAAAAGCAGCAGGGCGGGAGAGGTTCATCACCCATTGTGGCTCCTTATCACGGATATTCGTTAACAAACGATCTTTGTCAAGTCTGCGCGTTCGGTAATAATTAGGAACCAACTGTTCAACAGGTATACCGTTTACACACAAGCTGACGGAATAACGTCGGTATTCATTAGGAAGCAATGCTTTCACACTGTCATACAAATTCTCTACCTGTTGATTTCGGAAGGGTTGGTATGCAAAGCTTTCAGAGAGTTCCAGTACCACTTCTTTTCGCTGGTTGTCAGCCGTCATACTTGCTATCTTCACCGATATCGGTGCGATATCCGGGTTGCGATAACGCGAAAAAAAGGCGGTTAGCTGCTGGGGGAGTGGTTGTACCTTTTCCTGTGCCCAGAGTAATGAAGGTGTCTGGAGTAGTGCGGCACAAAGTATAATTAGATAGTTTCTTTTCATTTGAATTCACATAATTCTTTTATAATCCGCATCTTCGTCTATAAAAGCGTATCAGTCTGCGTCTTTCCACACGGGAAACTTCTCCCGAAAGCGGTACAATGATTCTTTGTCGATGGCAACAGTTGTCAGTCCTTCTTCATCTTCGACAAATGAAGTAAGCGCTTCACCCTTGGCGCTGTACAGACAGGAGTGTCCGTTGTAATGCAATCCCGCCCCATCTTCTCCCACGCGGTTTACACCACATACATACGATTGGTTTTCAATGGCGCGGGCGGGCAACAGTATATCCCATACCTGAATGCGTGAAGCGGGCCAATTGGCCACATACAACGCTAGGTCATACTCACAGGAGTGATTGCGGCTCCACACCGGGAAACGCAAATCATAACACACCTGCAACACGATGTTCCACCCTTTGTAGTTAAATACAGGGCGCGAAGTGCCGGGGGCAAAGTAGCGATCCTCTCCACCCATTCGGAACAGGTGCCGCTTATCATAGTACATGGAGTCTCCCTCAGGAGTAATCAGAAAAGCACGATTATAGCAATTTCCCTCTTCTGCACAGATAAAGCTGCCGGCCAATGCCAATCCGCATTCCTGCGCCAAAGTAAGCAACCGCATGATGGTAACACCTGTCATAGGCTCTGCCAATGCACCGGATTGCATGCTGAAACCCGTAGTACACATTTCCGGTAACACCACTAAGTCCGAACGGTCTTTCAAACCCTTGATTTGTTGTTCCAGGTTGGAAAGATTTGCAGCCTTATCCTCCCATACAAGAGAGGTTTGCAATAATGTTACACGCAATGTTTCTTTATTCATTTCCGAATTCTCCTACCGTAAATTTCTCAGGGTGCTTTCCTTTTCCATCAAACTTCTGGTAATAGTGTCTGATTTCATCCATATCACGCTCCACATCACCTGTCGGATAAATCACTTTTTCTCCAATGATGGTCTTTGTCGGGTAATCCACACCGTATAAAACAATTGGAATATTAGCGCCCAGTGCTATATAATAGAAACCGCGCTTCCATTCCGGATTGTATTTCCGTGTAGCTTCGGGAGTAATGGCCAGATGAAAAAAATCGCTTTCTTCAACCCTTTCAATGATTTGATCCACCAAAGAGGTCTTCTTACTGCGATCCACCGGGATACCTCCAAAGGTACGCCACATCAAATTCAATGGAAATATAAACCATTCTTTCTTCATCAAAAAACTGGCCTTACGTCCAATAGCACCGTAGAAGAACTGCGCAATAATAAAATCCCAATTACTTGTATGGGGCGCCACACACAGGATACATTTATTATAGTCGGGTACTTTTACTACCGCCTTCCAGCCCATACATTTGAAGAAAATCCATCGGCAAGCTGCTTCGTATAATTTACGCATAGTCTGCAATTTCAAAAAACGCAGGAGTGAAGCATTGATACCTCACTCCCTCTTTGTGTAAGTTTAAAAGCTCAGAAAGTATATTATGATACTATCTTTCGTGGTGCGTTATATAACTTTTCCTACAATAATATGACAAAATTCTTCTACAAGAATCAGCTTAATGATTGTAGTTTTGTTATGATTTCCTGCACTTTTTCATTTAATTCCTTGTGTAGCTTTTTATAGAACAACTTCTCGTTTCCACTCTCAGTATGCGAGATACGACTTACAAACTCATTCTGAAGTCCTAAGATATCAGTCATAATGCCTGCAGCTTTATCGACATCTACATTGGGCACAAAATTGCTGACAACCACACATTCGGCAAACAGCTCGCCACAGATATTATTGATGTTTTTTTTCAAGTTTTTTCGATTAGCCATAATTGAATAGATCTTTAATTGTTCTTTATAACTTCTATATTTTCGGTAAAAGTATGGAGAATATTTCAAATAAAAAAATTATTTTTGCATCGAATTAGAACAAAGTTCGAAAATCCAAATCAATCAATTTTATAAATTACTAAACAGAAAACGTAAAATGACTAAAAGTGCGTTGCAAATTGCGAGAGCTGCTTACCAGCCTAAACTGCCCAAAGCATTAAGAGGTGCTGTAAAAGCTGTGGAAGGAGCATCAACCCAGTCGGTAGCCGATCAGGAATCCATCCAGAAACTTTTCCCCAACACGTACGGAATGCCGGTAATTACCTTTGAGGAAACTACCGAACCCCTGAATTTCCCTGCTATCAATGTAGGTGTTATTCTCTCTGGCGGACAGGCTCCCGGTGGACACAATGTGATCTCCGGTTTGTTTGACGGTATCAAGAAGATGAACCCCTCGAGCCGTTTGTTCGGTTTCATTCTGGGCCCTGGCGGTTTGGTAGATCATAACTACAAAGAGCTCACAGTGGAAATCATTGATGAGTACCGCAATACAGGTGGTTTTGACATCATCGGCTCCGGACGTACCAAGCTGGAAGAAGAAGCCCAGTTTGAGAAAGGACTGGAAATCATCCGGCAGCTGGATATCAAGGCACTGGTAATCATCGGTGGCGACGATTCCAACACAAATGCATGTGTGCTGGCTGAATATTATGCAAATAAGAAGTACGGTGTACAGGTAGTAGGCTGTCCCAAGACTATTGACGGCGACTTGAAAAATGAGCAGATTGAAACCTCTTTCGGTTTTGACACCGCTACCAAGGTATACTCTGAGGTGATTGGTAACATTCAACGCGACTGTAACTCTGCCCGTAAATACTGGCACTTCATCAAGCTGATGGGCCGTTCTGCTTCGCACATTGCTTTGGAATGCGCTTTGCAGACTCAACCAAACATCTGTATCGTTTCCGAGGAAGTAGAAGCCAACAACGAGAGCCTTGACGATGTAGTAACTTATATCGCACAGGCGGTAGCTAACCGTGCTGCAGAAGGAAATAACTTCGGTACCGTACTGATCCCCGAGGGACTGATTGAGTTTATCCCTGCTATGAAAGCGCTTATTTCCGAGTTGAACGACTTCCTTGCTCATAATGCAAAGGATTTTGCCAATATCAAGAAGAGCAAACAACGTGAATTTATTATCTCAAAGCTCTCTCCTGAGAATTCTGCCATCTATGAAAGTCTGCCCGAAGGCGTAGCCCGTCAGCTTACACTGGATCGTGACCCTCATGGTAACGTGCAGGTTTCTCTTATTGAAACTGAGAAGTTGTTGAGTGACATGGTAGCCGTGAAGCTGGCTCAATGGAAAGAAGAAGGTAAGTTCGTGGGCAAGTTTGCCGCTCAGCATCACTTCTTCGGTTATGAAGGCCGTTGTGCTGCTCCTTCCAACTACGATGCCGACTACTGCTACTCACTGGGCTACACTGCATCGGCACTGATTGCCAATGGAAAAACCGGCTACATGTCGTCTGTACGCAACACCACCGCTCCCGCCGAACAATGGATTGCCGGTGGTATCCCCATCACTATGATGATGAACATGGAACGCCGTCACGGCGAAATGAAGCCCGTAATCCAGAAGGCCCTTGTAAAGCTGAATGGTGCACCCTTCCTTACATTCGCAAAGAACCGCGATGTATGGGCTAAGGAAACAGCCTACGTATACCCCGGTCCTATCCAGTACTTTGGCCCTACTGAAGTATGCGATCAACCTACAAAGACCCTTGCTTTAGAGCAAGGTAAGTAAATAGCCTTTTTATATAATGCCCGGAAAAGTATTTTTCCGGGCATTGTTTCCAAATAAAGGGTGAGATCCTATATAAGATCATTGCTTTTTTCCACTTTTTATGCCTGCTAAAGGAACATCCCGGAAAACGCATACCACTGCTTCTCCGCGCAAAAAGAGAAAGGTATCCGAACAGCCCGACTGGCTCGTGCGCCTTTTGCGTACACTGACCTGGATGCTTATTCTCGGAGTGTTCTACTATTTCTTCGTCAGACCATACACATACCGCTGGCGATATGTACCCGGGAAAGACGGCTACGGGGTATATATGCCCGACGGCTACACCATACACGGTATTGATATTTCCCGCTATCAAAAAGACATAGATTGGCCCCAGCTGGTGGATAACCAACAAAAGAAATATCCTATTAAATTTGTCTTTGTAAAAGCCACAGAAGGCGAAACATTCCGTGATGTGCTGTTTGATGATAATTTTCACAACGCCCGGCGTTACGGATTTATACGAGGAGCATACCACTTTTACACCCCTTCCGTAGCTCCGGAAAAGCAGGCGAAGAACTTTATCAGTACGGTAAAACTTCTCTCCGGCGACTTACCTCCCGTACTTGATGTAGAGCAACGTGGTGACAAAACACAGGACGAACTGAAACGTGACGTGAAATCCTGGCTGCGCATTGTAGAGAAACACTACGGTGTGAAGCCCATTATCTATGCTTCCTGGAAGTTCAAAGAAGCCCACCTCAGCGACGAGGTACTGGATAAGTACCCTTTCTGGATCGCGCATTACTATGTAGACTCTGTATTATACACTGGCCAGTGGCATTTTTGGCAGCACACAGATATTGCTACTATCCCGGGTATTAAAACGGCTGTAGACATGAATATTTTCCATGGCTCCATGGAGGATCTTACCAAGATGACACTACGGTAATTCTATCTCCGGCACAAGGACCAACTCTGTATCGGGAAAGTTTTTCTCCAAATACCCCTGAATATACTCCTGTGTATCCTTCTGGATAATTCGGTCTTCCACAGTGGGATATAGGTTATAGGCCACTGCTGCCAGAGGAATATTCCTGCTCTTAATAGCCTCCAGGCTAAGCAGGGTATGGTTGATGCTGCCAAGCTTCCCCGAAGTCACAAAAATCACCGGATACCCCATCTGCACTATATAATCTATTGTAAACTGATCTTCGGTAAGCGGCACCATCAAACCTCCGGCACCTTCCAGCAACACCACCTCATAACGGCGGGATAACTCACGAGTAGCAGCTTCTATTTTCTGAAAATCAATAGGTCGGTCATCCAACCGCGAAGCCAGCAAAGGCGAAGCAGGGTAGGAGAATATCTCCGGCATAGTAAGCCCTTCACGATCCTCTGCAGCAAGAGGAATCCCCATAATACGACGATGTAGTTCTATGTCCTCCGAAAGATCCACATTACCGGTTTGTATAAATTTCTGGGTAATGGTACGGATTCCCTCTGCGCAAAGCTCGCGAGCGAGGTAGCCGGTAGCATAACTCTTCCCGGCATCGGTATCAATACCACTGATAAAGTAAACTCCTGATTTCATTCCTGACCGTTACTTATTTTAAGCTGCAAAGTTACCACTCTTGTCAATGATATCAAACAGTATCCGCAATATGTTTGAAGAAAAATCAGCCTCCTTTTCTTGCTTGTGCAAAAAACCAACACAAAAAATATCTAAAACTTAGTTTATTTATCAGGAATTTTAACAATAAACAGTATCTTTGCGACTTGTTTACCGATAGAAGAGAATTATTATTGCCTTATGAATAGATATTTTATTATTACTTTCCTTTTTCTGGCTTGTTCAGGAAAAGTGTTTTCGCAGAAGATAGCCCTAAAAACCAATGCGTTATATTGGGCCACGGCTTCGCCCAATGCAGAGGTTGAGATCCGAATGAACCCTCATATCACTTTTTCGTTTTCAGGAATAGTAAACCCTTTTACGTTTGGAGATACACAACTGCACCTAACCCAGGTTGCTCCCGAAATACGCTATTGGCTAGAACGCCCCATGGCGCGGCATTTTATAGGCATCACCGGTTCACTTACCGAATACGACCTGATACTTAACAATCGCTGCTATGAGGGAAATGCATTTGCCGCCGGAGTAACCTACGGATATGCATTTGTGCTTAGCAAACGATGGAACATTGAAGCTACCTTGGGCATTGGCTGTATTAAGTATAATGCATTTGATTATAAGAACGGTACTCCTAAGCCCGATGATCCCAACAAGAAAGGAACCCAGTTTGCCCCCATCAAGGCGGGAGTCTCCTTCGCATATATTCTCTACTAAGTAAAAACCGATGCACTTAACCTTCAATACAGATTTCTATATGCAGTATATTCAATTTAAGAAATACATATTTCTCCTGCTGATCTTTGCAGGGGTATTCCCTGTGAGTGTAAATGCCCAAAAAGACAGTGTGAGGCTTTGGGGAAGGACTTGCGACAAGGACGAACAGGCCATGTACGGCGTACGAATATCGTGCCAGATACATAAAGACTCGGTAGAAAAGACCATTGCTGTAACCGATATGGATGGAAAATATCAGATAGTAGTCCCAAAACGCTCCCTGATCCGTTTCAGCATGGAGTCGTTTAATGAACACATTATCACCCACAGCCAGAACACCAAGACCCGTGAGTATAATGTAATCATGGCCATGGGAGAGGAGCTCAAGAACATTACGGTGGTGGCCAAATACATCCCTCCAAAGATCGACAAGCGCAAAACGCGTATCCGGGGTAATTACATGTATATCTACCAACCGGTGTACATCCACCGCGACTCATCCAAAAGCGACAACCGCTATATTGCCCAGTGCTTCATTACCAACCGCAGCACCAACCAGGTGTACTTCACAAAGCCGGCCACACTGGACGGCAAGGAATACCACCTGACCCAGACGCGCATGTATGGATATGAACTGGAAAAAGACCCCCTGTCGAGAAATCTGTCCATAAAGGGCGAGAAAATCAAGGCAAACCGGGACAGTATCCAGGCCTCTGTGAAGATGAAGAAGCAGCAGTACAAGATAAAGAGCAAAGAGCTTCAGGACAAAGGATTCAGCGGCGAACTTGAGTATGACGAAACCGAGTACGATGCCCGTCACAGTATACGCAGCATAGAAAAGCGTATCAACATGGATACAATCTATGTAGTAGACACCATCAAAGTCAATAAGAACACCGACTTCTGTCGGACAGATCTGTATTACGGCCGCGAAAATTACCGCAAAATTATGCGTGTAGACACCTTATTCATCAGTGAAGGTATTCAATACCCGGAGCGCTTCTTAGACTACCGGATAGGCTCTTCCTTGTATAGCAATGAGAATAACTACCCCAAACTGGATCTTACACCCCGCGAAAGTGAGCCTGAAAAGATTCCCATTCGCTTCCATATAGGCAAGGCCACCGTAGATATGAATGACTCCATTACCTCACGCACGTTACAACAGATAGCGCTGACATTGGAAAACATCAACAACTCTACCGAAGCCCAGCTGCTGAGTTTCAGCATACATGCCACTGCCTCTCCCGATGGAAACTATGAGCGAAACAAGAGCCTTGCCTACGATCGTCTGACCAATGCTGTTAAGGAAATCAACGCACTAAGCTCAGGCGCACTACAAGGTATCAAGCAAAATAAAGTGTCGGAAGTAGCCACCTGGAAAGATGTGGCCAACCTGATGCGGCAAGACTCCCTGAACGCTGAGGCGGAACAGGTAGAAGCCTGCCTCGGACAGAGAAACCCTGAAGGCTCTATATCGCATTTATCTTTCTACCCGCTCATCAAAGACAAATACCTGCCTATGCTCCGTAGCGTAGAGTACCAATATACATACACCTTTTACCGGGAGCTCAGCGTAAATGAGATACAGGCGGAATATGCCCGCAACAAGAGTTCGCTGGTGCTCCCCCACTATTTCAAATTGTACAGACATCACATCGCCGAGAAGAACGATTCACTGGCGGAGGTAATCTGCTCGGAAGCCTATCAACGTTTCCCCAAAGACAACTACGTGCGTGTAGTGGCCTGTGACCTGGTAGCCTTACGCAATAATCTGGGCAAGCCCGATACCACTACCCTGGCGCCTTATATTGACCGAAAGTATGAACGGGAGCAGGAAATATTTGTCAACCAGACGCTGGCACTGCTGAAAGCTGAAGACTTTGAACGCGCCAGTGCACTTTCCGACCGTT
Source organism: Bacteroidaceae bacterium (assembly GCA_031552405.1). Classification (GTDB taxonomy): domain Bacteria; phylum Bacteroidota; class Bacteroidia; order Bacteroidales; family Bacteroidaceae; genus UBA1794. The sequence continues at coordinate 66,759 of JAVBMN010000010.1, forward strand.
GGGTGAAGTCGACCGCCGACAACCTGTACATGAAGTCCGTCATTACCTTCCTGGGAGGATATGAGCTGGAACCAAAAATGGAAGCCGCACTGTGTAACAGCACCCGCAACCGCATTGTATACCTCCTGGCCAATGATGCAGATGATGCTGCCTACAAGCTGGCAAAAGACAGCTTACAGTACGACCGCATAAAAATTGCCGAGAACGCCTATATCGCCGCCATTTGTTATGCCCGCAAGAAGGAAAGAGACAATGCCAAGAAGTATTTGCTGAAAGCCCTTGACATGAAACCGTCTCTTACAGCGATTGCAAAGATTGATGCGGATGTGATTGAAATTATGCGAGATATTGAAAAGAAAGATGAAAATGAACCCAACCAACCAGCCAATAAAGAAGAAAGCGAGGTGCCCAATGCATAAGTACTCCAAAGCTCTCAGCGTTCTCTTGATTGCCATAGCAGGAAACCTGCCCCTTTCCGCACAAGACACCATTGGCGTAAACGCCATCAAGGAATATACCCTTCAGAAGTTTCCGAGATATGATCGTTTTAACGATAATGACTACTGGAAACGATTGTTTATGCAGTTACAGTTCGGAGGTTCCACCTACATAGACCGGGGTATGCAGCTCGACAAAAACTCCGCATACGATGCCGGAATCGCTGCCGGATACTGGGTTACCCCCTTGCATGGTTTCCGCACCGGAGCGACCTTTCATCTCTATGAAGAAATAGAAAACGGAAAGTCGGTCTCCTGGCGTACAGATTACCTCTTGAACCTGTCGGCCCTCTGCCTGGGCTATGACCGCGACCGCACTTTTGAGCTGGTGGGCGCGCTAGGTGCAGAATACGTGTACTCCCGATACCAGAAAGAAACGCATCACGATATAGGCTTGAAGATGGGTTTGCAGGGACGGGTAAAAGCCAGCCAGTACACCGTATTCTACCTGGAGCCATCCGTAGGGTTATACACTGAACATTTCAGACCCGGCGTATCCTGGCGCAGATATGATGTAGGAGCCACCCTCACTGCCGGACTTGAATACCGTCCTTCCCCCGTAGAGGAACGCAATCAGGATGAGTTCCTTGATAAAAACTGGGCCGACCACCTCTTCCTGTATGCGGGTGCCGGAGGAGGATTCCGCATCAAGCGAAGCGGCGACATCCGTGACAATCTGGGAGGATCCGTCATGCTCGGAGTAGGAAAATGGTTTAACCCATACTCGGGAGCACGAGTAAACGGGAAATGGTCCATATTCCGCAACACCCCCCACCAACGCTACGAGGCGATAGGTGCACAGGCCGATTACCTGCTCAACTTCAGTAACCTGCTTTCCGGTTACCGTGCTGACCGCGATTATTATGTGTACATCCCCCTAGGCTTCAACATTGATTTTACCAATGCCAAAGAAGTGAGCAGTCCCAAATGGGCCTTTGGATTCGGTATGCAGGCGGCCTTCAAGCTGAATTCAAATGTGGAGTACTTCATCGAGCCGCGCTTTAACCTGTATACCTTCAATCAGGCCGTGGGGTATACCATACTGGACTCCGACCTGAACTTTCTATTATCCACCGGTTTTAACTTTATCCGTGTACCCGAATCTATGATGGCATACCGCGAGCGGTTGAAGGAATACCGCAAGCAGTACTCGGAGAGGAAACTGAACAACAAAGCGCTGCGTGAAGAATTAAAGAAGGAGAGCGATCTGAAGTTGAAACAGGAAAAGAGTAAGCGTGTATACTCACAATGGAGAGCGCTTGACCACATCTTTGTTGGTGCAGGTATAGATGCCGGCATCCCCCTAAAATCCACCCGTTTCTACCAGGAAAAGATCAACCCCAAAGGAGCTGCCTGGGCAGGCCTTTGGTTTAGTCCTTACTTGGGCCTCAGAGGGTATACGGAAGTAGGATATTCCTATCGCTCTGAACAAAAGCCACGTGTTAAGTCCGCCGACTTCGGAGTGGACGCGCTCTGGAACTTCTCCAACAGCATGTTCGGTCGTAATGACTCGCGCAAGTTCGACCTCATCGCCGGAGCCGGATTGAATGTACTGTTTTTCACCTCGGATTTCAAGCCCAGCTATCTGGGAGGTTCTCTTTCCCTGCAGGGACAGTACCATGTTACAGACCATGTAGCTCTCTTCTTGGAGCCGCGCCTGCGCCTGTATCCGGACGCACTGGCGGAAGGAAAGCTTCCCTTCCTGGGTTGTGATGCCGTCCTTTCCGGATTGGCGGGAATCAATGTGTATTTTCCTGCCCGCAAATCGTGGGAAAATGCACGCAACAGTAAGGGTGATGCCCGCCGGTTTACCTCTCTCAGCGCAGGCGGACAGTTCATCGTGCAGAATCCTTCCGGTATCGGTCCTGTAGGAGAGTTTATGCTGGGTAGATGGAAGAATGAACTACATGGATGGCGGGCCGGATTCATATCCGAATACCGTACCGAAAACAATAATAAGTATGCCTTCGGAGGCGTAGGAGCCGATTACCTGATGGATCTGAGTACCCTGATGTATGGCCCCAACCCCTTCCGGAAAACACGGGTTATCGGCCTCGGAGGTGTACAACTCGGCGTAGACCCCAAGAAGGGTGAGCTGCGCCTGGGAGTAGGCGCCCGCCTCGGCGGACAAGTTTCGTACGCCCTCTCTTCCAACCTCTCTGTCAACGTGCAGCCCACACTGACCTTCCGCTCCATTGCCCGCGAAGACTCTGAAACCAAGAACACGCTACTGCCAGGCTTCCAGCTCGGTATGAGCTATGGCCTAAAACAAAGCAACCGCCATTCCGATCCTATGGGTCAGGGGAATTACTTTGCCTCTGCCTCCTACGGACTGGGCCTATACAGTGAAACTGTACGCATGGAAGGCAAAGTACTGCACAGCGTAGTACGCGCCAGTGCCGGAAAATGGCTGTCGCCCGTTTCCGGTATCAGAGGTAACCTCACCTGGCGCAACCCGGAAAGCAAACGGGGAAATGCACGCATCCAATCCATAGGAGTAGGGGCCGACTATCTGCTGAATCTCTCCAGCTGGATGGCCGGAGAAAATGCCGACCGCAAGGTAGATGTGATCCCTAACATTGGTTTGGAGCTGGACTTCAACTCACTGAAGAAGTACGATTCCTCCACCACACTTGGAGCAAGGGCAGGAGCCATGGTTAACTATCACGCCTCAAAACAAATTGATGTGTTCGTCGAACCAAGCCTCCATGTACTGCCCAATTCTTTCGACAAGAGCCAGGGCCGTGTAGTAAAAGCCCTTGCCGAACTTGAGCTGGGCATACAATACAAGTTCTGACCTCACTTCAAAATGCCATTCATCATGTAACCCTCCACGAATTCCACCGGAGCTCACCTGAGAAGAATAAAGTAGACATACCTCAAAAGCAGTGCGCATGAGTTGAACAATCCATGCGCACCATTTTTTAACTCGTGCACACCAGATATTTGCCTCGTGCGCACGAAATTTTCACTCTAAGACCAAAATCTCCCAAAACATTTCGGCACAAAGTTACTTGAGAGGACAAGTGACTGTTAAGAGTTTTTCATCCAGAATTTCATCGGGCCATATTACCTCTTTCAAATCTCTCTTACTCACACACTGATTGGGGCTTTAGAATAATATGGTCAGAATCCGGAAAGGTATATTTTGAATGTACGTACACTCACCGGCAGGTACAAATGTACCAGGAACAGTTGCACATACTACAACAAAGTGCCCGTAACAGGGATTTGCTGGTTGATGTAAAAAAAACACATTTCATCCACAGATATCTACGTTCTATACAACTTTTATAGAGGCCCCTTCACACATCCTGAACAAACAGTAGGACGTGAAGAGTATAAATTGGTGGTAACTTCTGATAAGAAGCAAACTATTCTTCGGGATACCTGACATTCTGGAGAACGCCTATAGGATACAACTTTCTACACAAAAAGGCTTGAAAGTTTGCATAATCGTGAATAGTTTAGTTTATTTGTACAACTAAAACCTAATTGGCATGAAGCGCTTCTTTACATCATTGCTATTTATGTATCTGGCAGTTTCTCTGTCGGGCCAGCAGGAGAGTGCTCTCCTGCGGCTAGGTGGCTTCGTGAAGAATATTCAAGCTTTCAACCATCTGTACCCGCAGGAAAAGGTATACCTTCACTTTGACAATACGGGCTATTTTCTGGGTGAAACTATCTGGTTCAAGGCTTACGTCACGCTGGCCGCAAACCATGTTGCTACCCCTTTAAGCCGGGTTCTCTACGTAGAGCTGCTCAATACGGAAGGGCATGTGATGCGCACGGAGAGGTTATGTATAGAGAACGGGCAGGCCAGTGGGGGTATCGCACTCACCAAAATAGGGATGAAGAGCGGCTTCTATGAAGTACGTGCCTACACGCGGATTATGCTGAACTGGGATAAGGACTATCTCTTCTCCCGCGTATTCCCCATATTTGACACGCCTGCCAAAGAGGGGGATTACCAGCAGAAGCACATCCGGCTGCGGCCGCATTCGCAAAAATTGCCTCCAAAGCGTGATAACACTCCTAGTTTGAAGAAGCTAAATGCCACCTTCTACCCGGAAGGCGGAGCGTTTGTACAGGGCGTCACCTCGCAGGCAGCCTTCCAGCTCATGAACAAGGAGGGATGTGCAATAACGGCCACAGGTGCCATCTGTACCCCCAAAGGGGATACCCTTACCACCTTCTCTACCGTTCATGAGGGGATGGGGAGCTTTATATACACTCCCACCGAAACCCCTTGTGTAGCGCGCATCCTCTGTGAGGGCGAAAAGAAGCCTGTGGAGTTTGCGCTTCCCCAGGCCCTTGCGGCCGGTTGCGTGATACAGGCCAATACACTGCATCCTGAGATGTTGCAGGTATCGCTGCGCTGCACAAAAGACTGGCCGCCTAGCAAACCATTGGGGGTTACTGTCCTCTGCCGGGGTGAGGTAAACTTCTTTAAGATACTTGATTTTACTTCTACCGGGCAGGAATGCCTCCTGCGTATTCCCAAATCCGAACTTCCCGTAGGGGTCAACCAGCTTACCTTGTTTACCGACCAGGGCGAGGTGCTAGCCGAGCGGCTTGTGTTTATACATGGTACTCCCAACAGCTTGCGTATCTCTGTAGCGCAGGAAAAAGAACAATACATTCCTTTCGAACTCATCCGTATGCAGGTCAATGTGCGCGATACCTCAGATGCCCCCATAGCTACCTGTGTTTCCCTAGCTGTGCGGGATGCCGGGACGGATATTCCCTCGGCTTACAATGAGAGCGCCGGGAGTAACCTGTTGCTTTCTTCGGACTTAAGGGGCTTTATCCAGGATCCGGGCTATTACTTTGAAGGCAGTGACCGTACCCGCCTTCTGGCGCTCGATCTTCTGATGCTTACTCAGGGCTATCGCCGTTATTCATGGACTCAGATGGCTGGACAGGAGGAATTTGCACCCTCTCACAAGATCGAGAAGGGGATCGTCATCAATGGACATGTGAAATCCATTGTAAGGAAACGTACCGAAGAGGGTATCAATGTACGTATGACTTTATTCTGTGACAGTGCCTATCATGATGCAAAGTGTCCTACAGATCCGGCCGGCAACTTCAATTATCTGGCAGATGATTTCTATGGTAAATGGGGCCTTCAGATGGAAACGAAAAAGAAGAACAAACGCAAAGAGTATTGGATTACGCTGGATCGTTTATTCTCGCCCCTGGGACGCTCATACTCATACTATGATACCTACATCCAAGAGATGCAACGTGATAAGAGTAAGACGCGGTTCGTAATACATCAAGACCCGACAGATGCGATAGATCTGGACAGCCTTATGCTGGCTGAAATCGCAAAAGGAATCAAGCCACTGCAGGACGTGGTGGTTACCGCAAAGCGTGAATGGGAAACCCGAATGGCACGAGCAGCCAATATTGTCTACGATGTGGCGGAGGAGGAAGATAAGCTGGAAGATAATGCCGGGGGGTATAATGAGAATATATTTGAATTCCTGAAGCGGATTAATCCCTACTTTGATTATGATTATGTATATACCAGTAAAGGGAATATTGTTATGGACTACTGTAATTCACCGAGACTTGTGGGACGATATAAGAACCGGGGAGTAGGATTTATGATAGATGGGAATGAAGAAAGCAATATTCAATGTGTTAGTTTGATTACCTCACTGGACGTAGAAAGTATTGCAATTGTTGAAGACGGTATAGCGGCGCGTGCTCTCTCTCCAAGGATGGCATCATCAAGTAAAAACATTGCCCTAATATGCTTGAAATTAAACAACCGTCGCCCCAAAGGCCGCGAACCGATTGGCGTACGCATGACCTCCATCCAGGGCTTTTCCCTTCCTCGCGACTTTTACAGTCCCAACTACAAGGATAACCGGCTTCCGGATGAGAAAGACTACCGGCGCACTTTGTATTGGAATCCGAATGTAACTACCAATTCGTACGGCCGTGCAGCTGTTAGTTTCTATAACAATAGTTCCTGTCAGGAGATGAGCATCAGTGCGGAAACTGTTACACAGGATGGGACTCTAGGATTGTATAAACCAGAATAGGGAAAGAGTATAATGAATTACAAATATAGGGACTAAAATCTAATAAATAGAAAAATGAATAGAAACTCTTTTATAACAGGGCTGTGCTGCATTCTCTTTTGCACCTGTCAAGCGCCCAAAGAAATGGAAAACTCACAGGCTTTCTTGCAAGATTTTGACCAATCAATGCATGATACAACCCTATTTAGTGGATGCAAAGTCGTGGCATTGGAACTCAATGAAGAGGCTTTAATAAAAGAGGTTGATAAGATCATTCTCTTTGAAGATAAAATTGGCATTCTGGATTGTAGCACCTACTCTTTCTTTGTGTTTGACTCTTCCGGAAAGTTTCTGCACAAGATGCGTTATGTAGGTAACGGACCAGGAGAGTATGTGCAACTTCATGATGTATGCCTGGATAAAAAAAGAAAGAGGCTGGCCTTCCTGACAAGCCCTGATGCGGTGATGTTCTATGATTATAATGGAAAATTTCTGGATAAAACGAATACAAATTCTTTAGGTCTGGAAATGGCCCTAAGTGACGATTATATCTATATAATGAAAACTGACCGGATAAATTATGATGTGCAAACTTATACTTTTGAAGTCATAAACCGTAAAGACGAAACAAATACAGAGCTGCTGAAAAAAGGGGTACGGCCAGTGTTAAGTCTTTATACAAGAGGGCGCCTACTTTCCACTCAAAAAGACGGTATTTACTACATGGAGCGTTTTACAAACAACCTCTATAAGATCAACCGGACCAATTGTGAATTGCTATGCAATCTGAATCTGGGAAAATACAATTTGCCTGAAGATCTGTTAGTGGATGACTGTGGTCGAGAACAGTTCGATCAAAGACTTTCCGGAAATAGACATACTGTATTCAGCCTGACAAATCTGATAAAAGTAAAAGATGGATTTTTAATGTGCTCCAACACCTCCAATTTCTTCTTGTACAACCATAATGAAGGAACTGTGAATCATTATAGTGATATATTCAACAGAGAATATGGAGTCTCTATTTCCTATCTGACTCCGGTTGAAGCCAATGAAAACCAAGTAGCATTTGTAATGAATGAACGCCGGATAGCATCTTATAAAATGCGCAAGAATCCGATAAATACGACAGAGAAACTTAAAAAGTTGATAGACTCTTTGTCCGAGGATGCAAATCCGGTATTATTCCTCTATAACGTGAGGGAAAAGTAATAAAGAATATATAAAAACAGTATGAGGTATTTCTATCAAAAGCTTCGAAAGTTTTCCTGTAAGATAATGCTGGCAGTAAGTGTTCTTCTCTGCAGCTGCACTTCAACAGATACCAACTCAATAGAGAAGGTTATAGAATTTTTTCCTATAGAAGCGCATCTTACACCTTCGAAGATTAAGATTCTTCCTGTGGCAATGAGTCCGTACAAGATTTTCATTACCAGAGATAAGCTGGTCGTGTTTAATATGGGTAAGGACACAATTTTTGATGTGTTTCAATTGCCCGGCTACAAATACCTGTATGGTTCAGGAACTAAGGGTGAAGGACCTGGTGATTTCTGGGAAATAAACACCAATATCCGACCGGTATCTGATGGCTTCCAGGTTTTGTTTGAAGGGAACAATACACTGAAAAATGTAATTGTAACAGATTCGAAGTTGTATATTGATCACACAAGAGAGACTGTTTTAAATATAGATGCGTATCCTGTAAATGGGTTCATACAGCTGAGTGATTCGCTATCATGGTACTTTACAGGCTTTGAGGCTGAGACAGAGTATAATGCATATAACGTTAAGAATGGAGATACAAAGGCTATAAGTAAGTATCCTGACTGGAACAAGAATAACTCATCTAATGAAGATCCTCTTTTTACCTATATTAAATTGGGCACGGCAAAACCGGACGGCACACGGGTAGCTGGTTTCTACGGCTACTTTAAACGATTCCGCATATTGACAGAAAATGGCGAGCTGCTGAAAGAGGTAAAAGTACACACGCCGCCCATAGAAACAAGTCTGGAGTCTGATGTCATGGAGCGGATTACCTACTACTACACATCCCCTGTGGCGACTGACAAGTATATCTATGCTTTTTGCAAAAATGCGAAACGCGGCATTGACTTTAATGCGGAGCTACACCTATTTACCTGGGACGGCGAACCTGTGGCATTGTATCATTTGGACGAACAGCCCACCGTATATACGGTAGATGAAGAACGCAAGAAGATTTATGCCTTTGATGACGAGAATGAGGACTGTTTGCTGGTCTATGAACTGCCTTAACCACAAAGTAAAATAGCAAGAAGCATGACTTCATGGCGGGCGATAACTGCCTCAACTCTATGGATTCACGCTACTGGGGGCTGGTTCCTGAAGAGTTTATTGTAGGAAAGGCTTGGATCATCTGGCGTTCCATTGCCCCTTGGAGGCAGGAGTTCCGCTGGGACAGGTTTTTGAAACGGATTCACTTTAATACATAAAGTTATGATACGGAAGATACAAAAAACCGCAGGGTTTATCCTGCTACTGGGCATAATCATCGCCTTGCTGGGAGTGAGCGGTATTATGGTTTCATGAATCCGGTTACAAAGGAGGTGAAAGCTGGAATGATTGATTACAAGAAAGATGAACTTCCATTTTATCCGCGATGGCAGTGTGGAAGCACTCTGATAGGGACCTGCTATTATGGAGAAATAGCAGATTCTCCATTGCTATCAAAGATTATTCCTGTAACTTTGTCTGTAATGGAAGAAGAGACTCCTGTATTACTCTTCTTCGAGGTAAAATGAAATATTATCCCCTTGCACTACTCTTGTTATCTGCTTTTTCATGTGATACCAATCATGTGAAGCTTGAAAGCTATGACTTTCCCATTGATACAATAAAGGTCGATCTTGATTTAGCTGCTTCTTCTGAGAACCTGATTTCTGCTGATTCTATCAAAATAGAAAAGCTAATTCCTTTGGAAACAAAGCAAGAATCGCTTATTGGTATGGTTTCAAAAATAAAGATGGAGAATGATCGTATCTATGTACTGGATACGGATATTGCAAAGGCATTGATTGTGTTTGATGCGAAAGGGAAATATCTATTTAAAATAGGCAAAATAGGAAACGGGCCTGGGGAATTTTTCCGGGCGCCGCTTGACTTTGCAGTAGATTCAATCCGGAAACAGATACATGTTTTCGAAGCGGAATCGCAGAAAATAGTATTATTTGACTGGGATGGGCAGTTTGTACGAGAGGTTAATTTGCATAAAAAGAACCCTTATGCGTTTGCATTCCTAGCACCGGAAAAGTACGCTTTTGCCTATCGCACCACACAAGCTAACTATGAATTGGCTATCGTCAGCCCGCCAGATGAAGCAAGTTTTATATTTGGCAAATTAGATTCCTATTTAAAATACACCAATCAATACCCCATTATGGAGAATGAGGGAATCATATATTTTACTCCTGCATTCAGTTATTTGGCATGCAGACTGGATATGAATGGCATTACGAGTGCCGTTTACTTTGACTTTGGAAAGCATAATATGCCGGAAGAGCTGAGGAGGCAGCTGAAAGAAGAGTTTGATGCAAAGCTTATCAAAGAGCAGCAATATGTATTGGGGCTACGTGATATAATGGAAAGTGAGGCTTGGCTATACATGAGTTTCCCCTATGGAACTATGCGGATGAGTTATCTTCGGAATAAAAAGGACCAACGAAACAGGGTAGGTACTTCCTTGTTTGACTGCATCATCCCCACAAATATTTACCAGATTAAGGGAGAGTGCTTTGTCATAGCGCTGACATCTGCCACCTATGAACAGTATCAGAGTCTGAAAGAAGCACACATATCCGACGCAAAACGGTATTTCGAAAAAACTCCAACCGTAATACATACCGCCCTGAGTGCTATGCAACAGAGCGATAATCCTGTCATTTGTGTAATAAGCGTCAATAATTAAATGGTGGGAAATTCCCTGCAAAAAAAGACTTGAATAGGGGAGAAATGTAATAAAACAGGGATAAAATCAGGAGCTGTCACACTTTTCGTACGAAAAACTTGCGCAGAACGTATATAAATAGTTTATTTGTGGAGTGCAAAAGACTTATTGTATGAAACGTTTCTTTATACCTTTGTTTTTGTGGTGTGTTTCAGTCTCATCGTTGGCGCAACAAGACAGTGTTATTGCTCGTTTTGAGGGATTTCTAAATGACATCCGAAAGTTCAATACTGCACACCCTCAGGAAAAGGTATATCTTCATTTTGACAATACAGGGTACTTTTTAGGTGAGACAATCTGGTTCAAGGCATACATCACACTTGCCTCTACGCACGTACAAACTCCTTTGAGCAAGGTGTTGTATGTAGAGCTGCTAAACGAGGAAGGATACATCCTGGAATCACGCAAATGCCTGATAGAAAACGGGCAGGCATCCGGAGAGTTCTCTTTAAAAAAGCTGGGGATGCGGAGCGGTTTTTACGAGGTCAGAGCCTATACACGCACTATGCTGAACTGGGATAAAGACTTTCTTTTTTCACGCGTATTCCCTATATTTGATGAAGTACCCGAGAAGGAGGGCGCCTACGGGCAGAAGCGTATGGAGAAACGCCTGACCTCGCAAAGTGTGCCGCTAAAGCGCAAAGAATCCGAAAAAGACGAACCCAACGACGATATCAATATTACCTTTTATCCTGAAGGAGGAAATCTAGTTCAGTATCTCACCTCCTATATTGTATTCAAGGCTACTGATGGGCAAGGGAGGGATATTGAAGCAACGGTGGAAATTGCCAATAACGGCAATAGAAAAACCCCTCTTGTGTGGCCTACCATACATCAGGGGATGGGGCATTTCACATACCGCCCTGTAGAAGGCGCCTCGCGCGAGGCGCTTGTAACATACAACGGAAAAAGCAAGACATTCCCACTTCCCGAAGCCCTTCCTAAAGGATATGTATTGGGGATAAATAACTACTACCCCAAATCTGTGCAGATATTTGTTCGCCGCAGCCCGGGTACAGATCCTACTGCACCATTGGGGCTACTGGTTTCTTGTCGTGGAGTGATTTCGGAGTTTAAAACGGTTGATTTTGGCGATAAATATGATATGGTTCTTTATGTTCCCCGCGAGGAACTTCCTAACGGGGTGAATCAGCTTACGCTGCTTGATCAGGAGGGTACTATTCATGCAGAATGTATGGTGTTTATCAACAATAAAGACAGCTATTACACTATTCAGAGCACGCCAAATAAGACCGTTTACAAGCCGTACGAACGTATTCAGATGCACCTTTCTTGTACAAACCGCACCAATGAACCTCAGGCGGATGTGTCCTTTTCACTTGCTGTGAGAGATGCAGGCACAGAGATGCCAACACCCGGTTACGGAAATGTGTTTACCAATTTACTGCTATCTTCAGACCTGAAAGGTTTTATTGAGAATCCGGAATATTATTTTGAACAAGATGACACCCAGCGGTGGCGTGCACTGCATTTGCTGTTGGCAGTGCAAGGGTGGCGCAGATATGCCATTCCGCAGATGATGGGCAAGGAGCCCTTCACCGCTGCCAATAAGGTAGAGAAAGGGATTGTGACAAGCGGAACTGCCAAAACCGATCCTCAGCGAAAAGGAATACCGGAGGTGGAGGTACGTATGTCATTATCCGCCTTGGATAGCGAGTTGACACAAAACGAGCGTAGCACGACAGACTCGTTGGGTAACTTTAGCTTTCCGGCTGCAGATTTCTGGAAAAGATGGGAGTTGCAGCTGGATACCTGGAAAGACAACAAGCGAAAGGTATCCAGAATTGAATTAAACCGTACTTTTGCTCCGATCCCCCGTGCTTTCTTTTATCAGGATACATACTTTCCCATCCTAAAAGAAGACAAGAAGAGCAATACCCTTATTGTAGAAAACGTGAATGAAACAGTTGCTGATTCTTTGTCATTTTCCGGGCAGAATAAAGAAGGAAAACAGCTGGATAACTTTACTTTAACGGAGAAAGGGCACTGGAATATTGGGTTAGTGACAAAATCCTCAATGATGTATGATGTGGTGGAAGAAGAAGAGCACCTGATAGATGATGGCACTGCATACAATGAAACGTTGGAAGATTTCCTATCGCACATAAATCCCTTTTTTAGTTACACTACCTTTAACGCGGAAACGGCTCCCAAAAAGTTTATTACCTCCATCTCGCCAGGCGAAAACAACTCTCCCTTATTTTGCACCTATAAAGGACGACCTGTGCTGTTTGTGGTAAATGACAGGCCCTTGGATCAGTCGCCCTACCACAATACCATGCTTTCTTCTTCTGACTTTGAAAAGATATATATAATAGAAGAGCATAGTGAGTTTATAAAATATTATGGCGAAGACCTGAGTCTTGTGTGGAAAAACCCCCACTATGTAATTATCCATCTCCAGTCGTATAAGAACGCATCCAAAAAGGATGAGCCGCTAGGTACAATCAAAACTCAGATTTTGGGATATTCTACCTCCAAAGAGTTTTACAACCCCGTTTACAAAAAGAAGCGTCTGCCGGATAAAAAAGATTACCGTCGCACATTATATTGGAATCCAAACCTGAAAACCGATGCGCAAGGACGCGCAGAGGTAAGCTTCTATAATAATGACTTATGTGAAGAGATGCGCATAAGCGCAGAAGGCGTAACAGACAATGGAACGCCTGTCTTTTATGCCGAACCGGAATAAAAACTGATTTCTCAAACCCCGAAAGAAAAACCCCGTAACTGGTACGCATGAGTTCAGAAACTGGAGCGCACGAGTTTGAAGACTGATGCGCACCAACTTCCTAATTCGTGCGCACGAGATTATAGAAATTACAGCGCTATATTTGCTTGATCTCAGGCCTGAATTTTTAAATCTCAGCCCTGAGATTAGGTAACTGCAAGCCCGCATTTCGTCAGACCTAAAATGGGTTCAACCCAGCTCCGAATCCTCTTCCTCATAGACTTTTCCGGATTACTATTCACACCCTTCACAGGCTCTGTAACCCCGACCCACAAAGGGTTTGCGTGTGAAGGGTATGTGTGAAGGGTGTGAAGGGCAGGGGTTCACCTGTAAGAACCTGTGTTCTAATCCCTTACAGTGAATGTGAAGAGTGAAGGGCAAGAAGGGTGTTTTGTACAGAGGAAGCGCGGTTATACAATGATCTGCATTCCATCCGTGGCAAGGTGTACATGCGGGGGAAGCAATTTTTCGGCTTCGGCATGAAGCCCCATTCCATGACTGAGGTGGATGAGGTAAGATTCGAGGGGATTGATGCGTTCTATATTCTCCAACGCTTCGTTCAGTGTTTGATGAGTAATGTGCGGTTTTATTCGCAAGGCATTCATTATCAGATATTCTACGCCTTCCAAGGCCTCGTAGGTTTCAAGGGGAAGGGTTAGCATATCCGTGATATAGGCAAAGTTGCCGATGCGGTATCCCAGGATGGGGAGTTTACCGTGCATTACCCGCAGGGGAAGTATCTCGGTAGTACCGATGCGAAAAGGGATAAAGGGGTTGATCTCATGCAACTCCAGACTGGGCACACCGGGGTATTTATGCTCTGCAAAACAATAGGGAATGCGCTGGCGGATGTGATCTGTAACATATTTCTCACCATAGAGTGGCACGTCACCAAAACGACAGAAAGGACGCAGGTCGTCCAGTCCGCCTACATGATCGTAATGTTCGTGGGTAAGGAGTACGGCATCAATAGCTTTGAAAGGGAGAGGGAGGATCTGACGGTGAAAATCGGGGCCGCAGTCAATCAGGATCCGCGCATCATTCGTTTCCAGGAGGGTAGAGCAACGCATGCGTTTATCCCGGGGATCAGGGGAGGTACACACGGCACAGGTGCATCCTATTTCGGGCACTCCGGTGGAGGTTCCGCTGCCAAGTATTGTCAGTTTCATAGCGTCTTTTTATTGTATGTAGTTTACTTCCGGATGAATAGCGATGCCGAATTTTTCATGTACCGAAGCGGCTACGCAACTGGCCAGGTGCACGATTTCGGCAGCAGTGGCACCACCTGTGTTGACAAGCACCAACGCCTGGCGGTTGTGTACGGCAGCACGACCTTCGCTGCGCCCCTTCCAGCCACATTGTTCAATCATCCATCCGGCGGGTATCTTTACATGGGCTTCATCTACGGAGTAGTGGGGCATACCTGGGTATTGGCAAAGCAGAGCTTCGTACTGGCTGCGGGGAACGACGGGATTCATAAAGAAGCTGCCGGCATTGCCTAGCTCTGCAGGATCGGGCAGTTTCTCGCGGCGAATGGCTATTACCGCCTCACGCACTTCGGCAAGGGTAGGGGAGGTGATGCCTGCAAGCGCCTGCTGCAGGCCGGCGTAGCCAAGGTTCGGCTGCGGCCGTTTCATCAGACGGTAAGTAACGTATGTGATAAAGTACTTTCCTTTGAGTTCCCCCTTAAAGATGCTGTTCCGGTATGCATATTGGCAGTCTTCATTGCTGAAACACCTGGTTTCGCCGGTCTTCATATCTACAGCTTCTACACTGATTATCAGGCTGCTCACCTCTGCACCGTAAGCGCCTATGTTCTGCACGGCACTTGCACCTACTTCTCCGGGAATGAGAGACAGATTCTCCATTCCTCCCCAGCCGTGTTGTACGCAGTAGGCCACAAGACCGTCCCATACCACTCCGGATCCTACACGCAGATGCAGCTCCTCATTTGTTTCGTTCACCACTTCCATTCCTTGCAGAGCAGAGTGAAGGATGGTGCCTGGGTAATCCTTGCAAAACAACAGGTTACTGCCGCCCCCGATCACGAAACAAGTATCATCATGCTGGGATGTATCCTGGAAAAATGCACGTATCTCTTCTTCCGTAACGAATTCTACAAAACGATCGGAATACACTTCAATGCCGAATGTATTGTGTGATAATAAGGGGTAGTGTAGGGCTTTAAACATAAGATTTTGTACTAATAACCTGTATCTTCATACTTTTGCAACTTCCATTCACCTTTCTTCTTTCTGAAATGAAGTGCCCGGAAATATCCTCCATCCATATCCTTGATACAAAATATCTTAACGGACGGATCTTTGTCCTCTACATGAGGACCATATACTATGTTGGTGAAACGGCTGGTGGGGAGAGTCACGTCCCAGGCCATCCACTGCTCAGCTTCCATCGTAAACTGATCGGTACCAAACCCGTCATCGCTATCAGTATAATTGGTCACAAAAGTAAGGGGATCCTGAATATGAGCCTTTCTGTATTCTGAATCGGAAGCAAATCGGGTGTAAAATGACAGGAAATCGGCATTAGAACTTTCCGGCACCTGAAGCTGTTTCATTTCACAAAGTGTCCATGCTTTGTGAGCGTTTCGCTGAAAGTGGTACTGCTTAACGGTTTTCTTGTCGATATCAATCCGTTCTACAGAAGCTTCCTGAAGGTCGGTCCGGCTGGGCAGATCCAATTCTTCTTCTGTATTAAAGATGGCGGTGTGTATATGCTCTTTGCCAAAGAAGTGGTTCATCCTCCAATCATCGGAGGATATTTCTGCTTTCTCCTTACCGTCAGTAAAAGGCAACGGAAAGCAGATGCGATTCCATTGAAGAGCGGAATCTAAAGAAAAGGTCAGCAGGAAGTCGTCAAAAATGATATCCATCTTTGTAGCTATGGCCTCCTTATAGGCGTCATTGAAAACAACCGGATCAGAGGTTTCTAATCCGGTTTTTTCAGTATTTTCCTGCTTGTTGTCTTTACTGCATGCCAGTAAAGACAGGCATACCAAGATGCCTGTGATCCATTGTTTCATCGATCTTGTGGTGTATACGCCCCATTTACAGGGGATACGCCGACTTCAGATTGTTTTATCTTAAAACGGAAGGTCATCTTTACTATCGCTAGGGGCGAAAGTAGGTGCGGGAGGCATGTCCATAGGGGGCATGGGGGGCATCTGGCTACCGGCAGAGGCCATGTTTTGTACACGGTCTACTTTCCAGGCACGGATGTCATTATACCAACGGCCCTGATATTCACGGCAGTCGATATCAAAGGATACGCTGAGTTCTTCACCCATCTGGATGGCAAACTGATCTACACGCTCTCCCCACAAGTTGAAACACATCTTACGAGGGTACTGGTCGTGAGTTTCAATTACGTATTCCTGTTTTTTCCATTCGTTACCCGTTTTGCTTTGTCCGCTTTGCAGGGGTAATACAGCAATGATCTTTCCACTTAATTCCATATGTATATATAGTTTTCTATTTTGCTGCGAAAGTACGATTTTTCTTGCGGACGAAACGAATCTTTTGAGTTTTTTCTACTTTTTTTTGTTTGGCAGCCTAAAGTTTTTACGTAACTTTGCCCCATATATACTGTAAGCGGAAGTCGGTAACAGAAAGGACTTTCCGGATTATGTATCTCGAACTAAAATATAAAGAACTATACACAATGAAATTCTCGGTTTCCAGTACGGCTTTATTCAGTCGTCTTCAAGCTCTCAGCAAAGTGATTAACTCTAAAAACACATTGCCGATCCTCGATAGTTTTCTTTTTGACCTGGCTGGTCAGCAACTGGTAGTTACTGCCTCCGACGGCGAAAACCGGTTAAACAGCACACTGGAGATCAATGAAAGTGAAGGCGATATGCGCTTTGCCGTATCTGCCAAGACACTGTTGGATGCCATCAAGGAGATACCGGAACAGCCCATCGTATTTGATGTGAACGGAAGCAGCTACGAAATAGCCATCCAGTATCGCAACGGTATGTATAAGATCGTAGGACAGGATGCCAATGAGTATCCTATGCCGGTGACAATTTCGGAGGATCAGGTGAACTTTGAAATGGAGGCTTCACTGTTGCTAAGCGGCATTAATAACACATTGTTTGCTACAGCCAATGATGAGTTGCGTCCGGTGATGAATGGCGTATACTTCGACATATCGCCGGAGAAGGTGGTAGTAGTGGCTTCCGACGGCCATAAGCTTTCACGCAAAACCTACACTGGTATCCCTGTGAATGAGCAGCGTGCCTCTTTCATTCTGGCCAGCAAACCGGCTTCCTGGTTGAAGGGCCTGTTGGCTAAAGAGGAGGGAAATGTGTCTATCAGCTTCGATGCCCGTAATGCCGTCTTTGTACTTTCCGGATTCCGCATGGATTGCCGTCTTATCGAAGGTCGTTATCCCAATTACAATTCCGTGATACCCAAGGATAATCCGTTCCATGTGTCTATAGACAGATCTCTGCTTGTCAGCGCGCTGCGCCGTGTGTCTGTATTCTCCGACTCCAGCAGCAACCAGATCAAGTTGTTTATCGAATCGGGCAAGATGACCATTTCCGCACAAGACATCGACTTCTCTACCTCTGCCGAGGAGAGTATGGAATGTGAGTACCAGGGTGAGCCCATCAAGATAGGTTTCAATGGTCAGTATTTCATAGAGACGCTGAACAATCTTCCGGCTCTAAATCTGACAATTGAGCTGGCAGACCCTTCTCGTGCCGGGGTTATCGTACCTGTAGAACAAGAGGAAAACAGCGAACTCCTGATGCTGATCATGCCAATTATGATCAATGAATAAAAGCCATTGACATGAAGCTAAACCTGAAAACTCCGATTGTATTCTTCGACCTCGAAACCACAGGTACGAATATCAATTCGGATCGCATTGTGGAGATATCCTATCTGAAGATACATCCCAACGGAAACGAGGAATCAAAAACACTGCGTATCAACCCCGAAATGCCTATTCCGGCAGAAGCGACCGCCATACATGGCATAAGTAACGAGGACGTGCAGGATTGTCCCACCTTTAAGCAGGTGGCACGAACTGTAGCACGCGACTTTGAAGGATCGGACATTGCCGGATTTAACTCAAACCGTTTTGATATACCGGTACTTGCAGAAGAGTTTCTGCGTGCCGGGTTGAATGATTTTGATCTGAGTCGCCATAAGTTTGTAGATGTACAGGTGATTTTCCATAAAATGGAGCAACGCACCCTTTCGGCTGCATACACTTTTTATTGCGACAAAGACCTGAAAGACGCACACAGTGCAGAGGCTGATACCCGGGCTACGTATGAGGTGCTTCAGGCTCAGCTCGACCGGTATCCGGATTTAAAGAACGAAGTGGCATTCCTGTCCGATTTCTCTTGCTTCACAAAGAATGTGGATTTTGCCGGACGTATCGTATACGATGACAAGGGTGTAGAAACATTTAACTTCGGCAAATACAAAGGACAGTCTGTGGCTGAGGTGCTGCGCCGCGATCCCGGCTATTATTCCTGGATACTGAACAGTGACTTTACACTTAATACAAAGGCTGTGTTGACACGTCTTAAATTACGTGATTCCCAACTTACCAAATAATATAATTTCTCAATAGAAATGGCATCAGGTTCTGCACTGAAAGGAAAAAAAATCATCTTGGGTATTACCGGAAGTATTGCAGCATACAAAGCTGCAGTATTGATTCGCCTTTTAATACGTAAAGGCGCTGAAGTACAGGTTGTTATTACCCCTGCAGGAAAAGAGTTTATCACCCCAGTCACACTCTCGGCGCTCACGCATAAGCCGGTAATCAGCGAGTTTTTCTCCCAGCGCGACGGCACTTGGAACAGCCATGTAGACTTAGGCCTTTGGGCTGATGTCATGCTGGTAGCCCCCGCCACAGCCGCCACCATCGGAAAGATGGCGCATGGCATTGCGGATAACATGCTGATTACAACCTATCTTTCCGTAAAAGCTCCCGTATTTGTGGCACCGGCCATGGACCTGGATATGTATGCACATACCGCTACGCAGGACAACTTAGACTTACTACGGTCGTATGGCAACCACATTATTGAGCCCACCGAAGGTGAGCTGGCCAGTGCGCTGGTTGGGAAAGGCCGCATGGAAGAGCCGGAATACATTGCAGAATATCTGGAAGCATTCTTTTCCACCTCACAAGATCTTGCCGGAAAGCATGTTCTGATAACTGCCGGACCTACTTATGAGTCGATTGATCCCGTGCGCTTCATCGGTAATTGTTCATCTGGCAAGATGGGCTTTGCCCTGGCGGAAGAGTGTGCCTCGCGTGGAGCGAAGGTAACCCTTATTACAGGACCAGTACAACTGAGCATTCACCACTCGGCAATCACCCGGATTGACATAGAAAATGCAGGCCAGATGTATAGAGAAGCCATGACAGAATTTCCTATGTGCGACGCGGGAATCTTGTGTGCCGCTGTGGCCGATTTTACACCGGAACGGGTGGCCGACTCCAAGATAAAGAGAGGAGAAGACGATATGGTCATTCGGCTGAAACCTACACAAGATATTGCTGCTGCACTGGGGGCAGAAAAAAAAGGAAGTCAGGTATTGGTGGGCTTTGCTCTTGAAACCGATCAGGAAAAAGAACACGCTGCCGGAAAACTGGTGCGCAAGAACCTGGACTTTATTGTGATGAACTCCCTGCGTGATGCCGGAGCCGGATTCCTATGTGACACCAATAAAGTGACTATCCTTGCTGCCAACGGCGAAGAAATCGCTTATCCGCTGAAACTCAAGCAGGAGGTGGCCAAGGATATTGTGAATCAATTGGTAAAGACAATGAGTGGACATCTCTAACCGTATAACCAGAAGTACATGAAGCGTATTCTTTGTTCTCTGCTTGTGTTTCTTGCTGCGGCTGGGTATCTGGTTGCTCAAGAGTTGAATTGCAAAGTGTCCGTCAACTATTCCCAGATACAAGGCACGAACACCGAAGCCTTTAGCACCCTCGAGGCGGCTATGACTTCCTTCATGAACGAGCGCAACTGGACCAATGACAAATATACGCTTAGTGAACGGATCACTTGCTCGCTGCTGTTAACGGTAAAGGGATATTCGGATAACGGCAACTTCACGGGAGAGATGATTGTGCAAAGCAGTCGCCCCGTATTCGGTAGCAGTTATGTAAGCCCTATATTAAATATTAAGGATAACAATATAACCTTTTATTACAGATCCTTTGACCAGTTGGAGTTCCGTCTGGATCAAATCGACAATAACCTGACTGCACTTTTGGCCTATTATGCCTACCTTATAATAGGATGGGACATGGATACCATGGCTCCTATGGGCGGTACTTTGGTGCTTCAAAATGCCGAGGCTATAGTCAATGCGGCACAAACCTTTACCGAACCGGGATGGAAGGCGTATGACGACACACGCAACCGCCACGGTATCATTACCGATTATATGGATGAAGCTATGAAATCTCTTCGCCAGATGATGTATGACTACCATCGTCCCGGACTGGATGAAATGGCCGCTAACGTAGGTCGTGGTCGCGCCAAGGTGACTACCTCACTGGAAGAGTTGGAGAAAGCATCGAAAGCCAAGTCTATGTCTGTGCTTCCGCAAATTTTCACCGAGATTAAACGAGATGAACTCATCAACATCTACTCAAAAGCTCCCTCCACAGAGAAAGAGAAAGTATATGAAATCCTTTCCGACATTAACCCCTCGCTGAATGGCGACTGGAGCAAAATAAAATCATCCAACTAACCCTAAGCAGGAATCCCGTACACAAAATCATGTTACAATCCCTTTATATACAAAACTTCGCGTTGATTGAAGCGCTGGATATTGAGTTTGGAAAAGGCTTTTCTGTAATTACCGGTGAAACTGGAGCGGGAAAGTCGATCATGCTTGGTGCCATCGGTTTGTTGATGGGACAGCGGGCGGATGCACGTTCTATTAAGAAAGGAGCTTCACGCTGTACCGTGGAAGGGCATTTTAATATTTCAGAAGATCCCCATCTCGCTGATTTCTTTCTCCACAATGAGCTGGAGTATGACAAGAGCGAATGCATCTTACGCCGTGAGCTGCAACAGAACGGAAAATCGCGCGCGTTCATTAATGATACACCCGTTTCCCTGGCATTGATGAAGGAGCTGGGCGAACAATTGATCGACATCCATTCACAGCATCAAAACCTATTGTTGCACAAAGAGGACTATCAGCTTGAAGTGCTGGATCTCCTTTCTCATACTGGTGAGCTGCTGCAACACTATAAGATGCAGTATGCCAGTTATCGGGATGTTTCCACCAGACTGGCTGCCCTGCAGGAAGAAGCTGAGAAAAGTAGGGCTGATGAGGATTATCTCACCTTTCAACTGACGCAGCTGGACGAGGCAACTCTGAAAGCCGGGGAGGAAAAATCTCTTCATGAAGAGTCTGAAGTGTTATCTCATGCAAGCGAGATAAAAGAAGGATTATACCGTGCCGGTTCTTTGCTGGAAGGCGGAGAGGGTGGGGTGCTTTCCGCTTTGAAAGAAGCGTATAGTCAATTAAGCAACCTTACGAAGGTATATGCGCCTGCCGAAGAACTCTCCAACCGAATTGACAGTTGCTATATCGAACTGAAAGATGTGGCCGCAGAGATAGAGGCCGCCACTGAGCAGGTAGAATACAACCCCGCCCGGCTGGAAGAGGTGAACGACCGGTTAAACCTGATATACACCCTAGAACAGAAACACCATGTACAGACTGTAGAGGAACTCCTGGCATTAGCTGAAGATTTCCGTGCACGTCTTTCCACTATTACTTCGTACGATGAACATATTGCAGCGCTGAGTACAGAAAAAGATACGTTGTACAAAGAACTGCTTCGCATAGGTGGCAAGCTGACTGAAAGCCGAAAAGCCGGAAGTGTTGCCTTGGAGAAAGAATTGTGCAGTCGCCTTGCCCCTCTGGGTATGCCGCATGTACGCTTTCTGGCCGAGATCACACCCCGGCAGGAGCCCGGCACAAGTGGCTGTGACCGCATACGCTTCCTCTTCAATGCCAACAAGAATGGAGAGTTACAGGAAGTAGCCTCTGTAGCTTCCGGAGGAGAGATTGCCCGCGTAATGCTGGTACTCAAAGCCATGATGGCCTCTGTGAGCCGTATGCCCACCCTGATCTTTGATGAAATAGACACCGGCGTATCCGGCGAGATAGCCTCCCGCATGGCACAGATCATGCAACAAATGGGAGAAAAAATGCAGGTTATCAGCATTACCCATTTGGCGCAAATCGCTGCAGGCGGTGCTGCCCATTATTTTGTATACAAGCAGGATGGGGAGGAATCTACCAGCAGCCACATCCGCCAACTTACCCCTGAGGAGCGCATCCTCGAGCTGGCTCATATCCTGAGTGGCGCTACGGTGACCGATGCCGCCCTTACCCATGCTAAAGAATTATTGAAAGAATATGGAACAAAATGAAATGATATTCGGCGTTCGTGCAGTAATCGAAGCTATCGAAGCCGGAAAAGAGATAGACAGGATTCTGGTAAAACGCGAACTTCAGAGTGAGCTTTCCCAAGAATTGTTTGCAGCCCTGAAGGGTACTCAGATCTTTGTACAACGTGTGCCAGTGGAACGCCTGAACCGCGTTACCCGAAAGAACCACCAAGGCGTAATTGCCTTTATTTCTGCCGTTACGTACTATTCGGTGGAAAGTATGGTACCTACACTGTATGAAACAGGCAAAGCCCCTTTCTTTGTAATGCTCGACGGTATTACAGACGTGCGTAACTTTGGTGCTATTGCCCGTACCTGTGAATGTGCCGGGGTGGATGCGGTAATTATCCCGTCGCGTGGAAGCGTCAGTGTGAATGCCGATGCAGTCAAAACCTCAGCCGGCGCTCTGCATACGCTTCCCGTGTGCAAAGAGAAAAGCCTTACAGCAACCATCAACTACCTAAAACAATCCGGGTTCCGCATAGTAGCAGCGACTGAGAAAGCGGAGTACGCCTATACCAAAGCTAATTTCCAAGATCCGATATGCCTCATCATGGGAGCAGAAGATACCGGTGTACCGTATGAACATCTGAAATTATGCGATGAATGGGTGAAGATCCCTATGCTTGGTAAGATAGAGTCTCTTAATGTGTCAGTAGCTGCCGGGGTTCTTATTTATGAAGCGGTGAACCAACGCTTGCATCCCCTTAAATCCGCCGAATAAACTCAATCGTTTGAAATCATGAACAAGTATAGAATTGTATTATCAGCCCTGCTTCTTACTGCGACCACTGTGCTTTATGCACAGGTAAAAGCTCCGAAATGGGCTGAAAAGTCTAAGCAGGCAGTACTGCACATCACCACTTATTCTAAAGACAGCACCGTGCTGCACGAAGGAACCGCCTTCTTTGTGGATGAACAGGGAACAGCCTTTTCCAACTATTCCCTCTTCAAGGGCGCCCACTATGCCAAAGCAAAGGATGCCGAAGGTGTGGAGATGGATGTAGATCTCATTATGGGTGTGAACGATTTGTATGATGCAATCAAAATTCACATTCTTTCCCCCAAGAAAAAAGCACCCTTCCTCAAGATGGCCGCTACGAAACCGCAGGTAGGAGAGGAAGCCATTCTTCTAGCTTACTCCCCCGGCAAAGAGCTGAACTTTGTGGTAGGGGCAGTGGACCAGATCGCACCATTGGGAGGCGATTCATACTATACGCTGTCTTTGGTATTGGCTGACTCTCAAATCAGTTCTCCTTTGCTAAATGCACAGGGAGAGGTGTTCGGTCTGGCACAACAGGCTGTATCCACCTCTTCGGGTAAGGCCTACGCCATATCTGCTTCTTTTATAAAGAACTTATCCATCGTGCCATTGTCACTGAATGACAGGCATCTCAATGGAATAAGCATCCCAAAAGATCTTCCTGTGCAACAGGATCAGGCACTGGCCATGCTGTATCTGGCAGGCGGGTCTGCTGATCAGAATCGTTATTATGAGCTGTTAAACCGTTTTATCAACCGCTATCCCACTTATAGTGAAGGTTACCAGCTTCGCTCGGCGTACTATACCATGAACTTTGAAGATCCCAAATATCTGGAGATGGCGGAGAAAGACATGGAGCTAACCCTAAAGTACGATCGCGAGAAAGATAATGCGTACTATCACAACTCCCAGTCTATCCTGAACTATGCGGTGCGTCACGATTCAGCCGCATACAAGGACTGGAGCCTGCAAAAGTGCTTGGATGTGGTACAAAAAGCCATTGCCATCAAGCCATTGCCTGTGTATTACCTGCACGAGGCCAATATCTATTCGCTGATGAAACAGTATCAAAAAGCATACGACGCATACGATAGCGTGAATCATTCCAACATTGCTTCTGCCAGCACCTTCTACGCCGCCAGTCGGTTGAAACGTATTATGGATGACACAACAGGGGTTGCATTATCCTTGATGGATAGCTGTATTGCGCACCTTGAGAAGCCTTATGGAAGAGATGCGGCGGCTTATCTTTTTGAACGCGCCGAGATGCGGGTATATGCCGGACTTAATGCAGAAGCCGTGGAAGATTATGACGCCTATGAACTGTGTGCGCCTTCACGTCCCAACGCCTACTTCTATTATAAGCGCGAACAGGCTGCAATGGCTGCCGGGAAGCTCGACAAAGCACTGGAAGATATACAGAAAGCTTTGAAACTTCTGCCCACCGACCCTACACTACTTGAGGAACAAGGCTCCATTTTCCTCGCCATCTATCGGTATGACGATGCAATAAAAAGTCTGAATGCCGCATTGGAGAAGGACCCCGAACGACCGTATTCTTATCGTCTGAAAGGCTATGCCCTCCTGCAACAGGATAAGAAGGAGGAAGCCCGCAAGGCATTGGAACGCGGAAAAGAGCTGGGCGACGAAGTAGCGGGACAATTATTGACTAGATATTTTAAAGAATAGAACACTAAACCTTATTTTCAACAATTTTATCATGTATCCTTTTAAGTTTCATCCAATCTTGAAACAAACTATCTGGGGTGGAGAGCGTATTGTACCTTTCAAGCACCTCAGCAGTGACTTGCACGGGGTGGGGGAGAGCTGGGAGCTCTCCAATGTGCCCGGTGACGAAAGTGTAGTAATGAATGGCCCCTTGGCTGGAAAAACCATTACCCAACTGGTTCGCACTTATAAAGAGGAACTTGTGGGTGAGGAGAACTACGAGCGGTTTGGAAATAACTTTCCTCTGCTTATTAAATTTATTGACGCCCGGGACGACCTTTCTATCCAGGTACATCCGGATGACGAATTGGCAAAGCAACGGCATGACTCGCTGGGTAAGAGTGAGATGTGGTATGTCATGGATGCGGCTCCCGGTGCCCATCTGCTGAGTGGGCTTACACAAGTTATTACCCCCAACGAGTACAAAGAACGCGTAAAGAAGAATACGATTACAGAAGTATTGCAGTCGCACGAGGTAAAAGCCGGTGATGTCTTCTATCTTCCTGCCGGACGTATCCATGCAATCGGTGCAGGTGTTTTTCTGGCTGAAATCCAGGAAACCAGCAACATCACCTATCGCATCTACGATTACAATCGCCGCGACGATCAGGGCAATCCGCGTGAACTCCATACCGAGCTGGCTAAGGAAGCCATTGACTACGAAGTGTATGAAGACTACCGCACTGAGTATGAGCCGGTATCCAACGAGCCAGTAGAACTGTTGGCTACGCCCCATTTCACCACTTCGCTTTATGACTTGGACGAAGAGCTGCTTTGTGATTACTCGGAGCTCGACTCTTTCGTTATTTTTATCTGCCTGGAAGGTGAGGCATTACTTGTAGACAATGAGGAAAACGAGATTCAGATCTCTGCCGGCGAAACCGTGCTCCTCCCGGCTGTCACTTCAGAAGTAACCATTTATCCGGAAGGAAAAGTAAAACTGCTGGAAACATACGTGTAACCATGAAGTAAAAAGAAACATCCCGGAAGTGCTCTTCAAAGAGCCGCTTCCGGGATGTTTCTTTAATAAAGCACCAAGACGCGAAGGCATTTTTACCTTCTGAACATCTTTCGGATGGATCGCATGATTCGTATCCCATTGCTTATTCCATTGAAAATAGCATATCCGGTACGGAAAGCACCTACTATTCCATTTCCGCCCACAATGGGGTTATGGTATGAAGTGCTAAGCTGTTTAGTCTTTTTCAGAAATTCCTCCCTTTGCTTCTCAAGCTCCAGGCGCACTTCACCTTTCTTGCGCTGGATGTCCTCCAGCGTAATGTATTGTAGTTCCAACGGGCTAAGTGGTTCCATACTTATTGCTTGTTAGTGGGAGTGGATAGGAATAATTTAGCCATAAAGCGTACGATAGGCTTCTTTATCATCCGGTCACGCAGCATATATACTATTGTAATACAGGCTAATGCGATAAATGTAATGATGCCAAAGCTACAGGCAGCGCCTCCTACATGCGGGGCAATCCAATATGCCACAGTAAAAAGCAGATAGAAGAAGGCGACCATTCCCAGTATAATCATCACAAATATCAACAAGATAGCGGAGAGGAGGATACTTAGTTTCTCAACCAGTTCCAGTCGGGCATAGTCCTTCTGTAATTTCAGATATCGCTTGATGCCATCCATCAACTCGCGCAATCCCTTTCCGGTCTCTTCGTCTGCAAACATATACTCTGTAAAAGAATTATGCTTCTTCGCCTTTTATCTCATTGGCGATTTCGTCTACCAAACGGTCCATATCGCCTTTGCCCAGTTTTATGCCTTTGCTGCGTAGCAACTCTGCGATGCGATGACGGGTCTCATCTCCTCTTTCAGGGGCAAATAATATACCTAATGCTGCACCGGCGATGGCTCCACCGAGGAAAGCAGCTAATACACCTAAATTTTTCATGTCGTTATTCGTTTTAATAGTGAAACATATTCCAAAGATAGTGTTTTTTCAAAGTGGGCAGTCTAAAAGCATGCGCAACTTATGATAATTTAACAAGAAAGATTTTGTGTCTATCTCCCTGAGTCCATATATTTGCAGTACTGTAATTATTAAAAAGCAGTAGTGCTATTATTTATGTAGCTCTGTGAAAATAAATTGGGTTTATGAGCCGTTTTTTACCATTTTTGGGAATGAAAAAGAGCTTTTCAGATGTAAGAATGGGATCACAGAGGTATGGAATTTTAATTTTCTCCTTATTAAATACATTGGAATCATGAGTATTCTATATCGTTTGACTGAGAAAAGTGACAATATCAATGTCAATCCCAAGAAAGGTTATTACGCTCAGGTAGTAACCCGGGGAACGGTGGATACCAATGAAATGTGCAAAATTATCTCTTCACGCAGCGCATTACGCTCTGTAGATATAAAGGCTACCCTCGAAGCTTTGGTAGAGATTATTGAGGAAAAGCTAGGAGAGGGGTACAATGTCTGCCTCAATGAACTAGGTACTTTTTCTGTGTCATCGGAGACTTGCAAGGATGCCTCTATGGAGATCCCTGCAGACACTCATGTAAAGGTAAAAAATATAAATTACCGCCCTTCGGTGCGGATAAAAAAGAATATGCATCACGTAACATTTGAACGAATCGACGAAAAAAAATGAAGCATTTAAGAAATATTCTATGGCCACTGTGCGTTTTAGCAATGCTAATGGGTGGCATTTCAGCCTGCGACAACAGCGATGAAGCAAAACTGGAAGCAAAATGGCAGATGTGCCAGGTAGTGACAGACGGGGGAGCCACGCAGCAGGTTGACAGCGTGTTCTACAGCTTTATGGACGGCACCTTTATGGCTGTTTGCATGCGGGCCGACGGAAGTTATTGGGCCTATAACGGGGCCTATACAATGAATGGCGAGAACCTCACGGTTACCTTTGTGGAGAACCAGGGAATGGACTTCAACAGTCCGGCCCGCTACATGTACTGGCCAGACAGGTCCAAGGAGTTTCAGATTCTTACCCTTACACGATCCACTTTAAAGATGGTATCAGGTGAGCAAACCTTTATATTCCGAAAATATTAAATTATCATACATTTAACAGACTGTCAAACTAGAAAAGTTATGAAGAAAGTTGTTTATCTGGGCGTTGCCCTTTGTGCCATCTTAGCTATGGCTTCTTGTAAATCAAGCGAAAGTGCTTATAAAAAAGCATACGAAAAAGCAAAAGAGCAGGAACTGGCTCAGCAGGCTGAAACTAATCAGGTAGATCCTCTTACGGCTGATGTACCTGTAGTAGTGAAGGAAAAGGCTACTGTAGCTCCTTCTACAGCCACTGTTCGTCAGGAACGTGTTACTCCCCAAGGAAATGCCACTATGAAGGAATATAATGTGGTATGTGGAAGTTTCCTTACCAAAGCTAATGCAGATGCATTGTCGGCCCGCATGATAAGTGCCGGTTATCCTGCATTCCTGGCTCAGAATCCCGAAACAAAGATGTATCGTGTCATTGTAGGTTCTTTCGACAGCCGCAATGATGCAGCCGTGGCCCGCGATGCATTCAAGGCTAAATATCCCAACGACGAAGGTTTCCAGGGAGCTTGGCTTTTGCAGCGTACCTATTAATTTCATAAACTGGCGCGCACGAGTTCGATAACTGGTGCGCACGAACTGAAGAACTGGTGCCCACGAGTTTATCAACTGGTGGGCACCAGTTTTTTGTAGTGATGCGCACCAGTGTAGAAACCACAGGCCTGTGCCCGAACAAACTCAGGCCTGAGTTTCTCAAATTTTAGGCCTGAGTTTCTGAAACTACAGGCCTGCAGTTTTTTTGAGTTCAGGCCTGCAGTTTGTAGACTCGAATCGTGGTCTTTCAGAAAACCACGAATAGTTTTATAATCTGTATTATGTTTAATAGAAAATACAAAAACAACTAATGGCACTATTTCGTGCCTCGATCACAGGAGTCCCTGCTCTTCTCTACTTTCTTTCAGGATTTCCAGTGCCCTGTCCAAGACGGTGGTGTTGTTGATGTATACCAATCCGCCGTCAGGGCCTGGCTCAGTGTGCAGTCCGGCACTAAACCCGTCTTCGTGGTTTTGCGCACCGAAATAATTACGTACGGTTTCCACATCCATATTAAACTCGTCGGCAATCTGGTGCATGGTTCCGTCGGGCAGACTGTCCTTTATAGCACGCAATTCATTAAAAGTGAGTACTCGCATCTGATTGATTTATTGGTTCATAAATATGGTTCCTGCGATCATAGCTACGATGATGAGCAGGAAAAAGAGCGAAATAAAGCTGTAGATTTGTCGGATGGAATAGCCACTTGGCGTAAGCTCGCGTGTGCTTCGGTATGAAGAACGCGAAGTGCTATACATGAGTTTGGCCGATAGAAATAGGTATATCCTGTGGAATACGGCACCAAGGATGAGGCCAGACAAAGCACCGAAGAGTATATCTCCGGGGAAATGTACACCTAAATAAATCCGTGAATAGCAATTGATTAGAGCCCATGCGAGCATACAGATACTATATGCATAGTTCCGAAATAACAAAGCTGTGAAGGTAAACAGTGCAAAAGAATTGCATGCATGCGAAGAAATAAAGCCGTATTTCCCTCCTCTATAGTTGTTTACAATATCAATAAGGTAGGCTATTTCTGGGTCATGCGTAGGCCGGAAACGATGAAAAAATGGCTTACAGAAGCCAGCAGAGAAACGATCGGCAGCCAGTACCAGAAGCGCAATCAGTATAAAAATCAATATGCTGTTCCGGGCATCGTTGTTACGCAGAATTAAAACCAACAGCATGATTCCAAGCGGAATCCACAACCAAACGGTGGAATACATCCACATAAATCCGTCTAAAAACAGGCTGTCGCTACCGTTCCAACTCAACAGCAGGGATTTATCGAGGGCTATCAGTTCGTCCATTCTCCAATACAACAGGTTATCTGCATGCAAAGTAAGTACATTTTTTTAATCTGACCTTCTTTTACAGGTGAAAAGAAGTATATTTGTAGCTACGTATCCCATGTGGGAGTCCTATTATAAATAAAATTACGCGAATGGCCGGATTAACCCTCTATAAAGCCTCGGCAGGCTCAGGTAAGACGTTCACCCTGGCGGTGCAATACATGAAACTGCTGATTATCAACCCCTATTCATACCGAAATATACTGGCCGTGACCTTTACCAACAAGGCTACGGGCGAAATGAAAGAGCGTATCCTTAGCCAGCTTTACGCGTTGAGCCGCGGGTTTGCGGAGTCACACCCCTACATGAAGATACTTACCGCCGAGCTGAAACTGCCGGAAGACGAGGTGGCACAGCGTGCAGAACAAGCCTTGCGACTGCTGGTGCACGACTACGGGCGCTTCCGGGTAGAGACGATCGACTCCTTCTTTCAGTCGGTACTCCGCAATCTGGCACGTGAACTGGAACTTTCACCCAACCTCAACATAGAGTTGGATACGCAGAAAGTACTGGCCGAAGCCGTGGAATCCCTCTTCCTGCAGCTTGAACCACAGTCGGACTTGATGCGCTGGATACTAGACTATATCGATGAAAAGATAGCTGATGACAAACGCTGGAACGTACTGGATGAGATCACCCATTTCGGCAAGCACCTCCTGAACGAACACTACATGGAGCATGGCGACGCCCTGCGTGCCAAATTGCGTGACCCGAAGTACATTATGGCCTTCCGCCAGCTGCTCACCGCCTGGGCCAAGGAGCTGGAAGAAGGCTTTCGCGCGCTGTCTTCCCGCTTCTGGGACGAGTTGTGCGACGCAGGCCTCTCCCCTGCCGATCTCTCGGGTAAAGAACGCGGCATCTCCTCCTATTTCCGCAAGCTGGAAGGGTGCGAGAAGCTGAGCGACAGCGATATACTGAATACCACCGTGGCCAAGGCCATAGAAGACCCTGAGGCATGGGCCACGAAAACTTCCCCGCGCAGGGCCGAGATTGTAGACGTGGCCTCCACACGCCTCATCCCCCTGCTGCGCCAGGCCGAGGACTACCGCCTCAAGAACTGGAAGAAGCTCCTCTCCTGCCGCCTCTCACTGGCCCATATATATAAGGTGGGATTGCTCAACTACATAGACGAGGAAATGCACGAGCAGAACCACCGGCAAAACCGGTTCCTGCTGGCCGAGACCAACAACCTGCTGCACAGCCTGGTAAAAGACGGCGATTCTTCTTTTATCTTCGAGAAGACAGGTACCGTGATCCGTCACATCATGATCGATGAGTTTCAGGATACCTCGCGACTGCAGTGGAACAACTTCCGCCTGCTTCTTACCGAGAGCCTCTCGCAAGGCGCGGATTCACTCATCGTGGGCGACGTAAAACAAAGCATCTACCGCTGGCGCGGGGGCGACTGGGAGATACTCAACAGTCTGAAAGACCGCTTCGGCCCCTTCCCCATCCGCGAGGAACGCCTCACTACCAACCGCCGCAGCGAGAGCCACATAATAGGTTTCAACAACCTCTTCTTTACCCGTGCAGTAAAAAGTTTGAATGCGCTGTATAACAAGGAATTGGAGCATGATTGTAAGGAATTGATCGATGCGTACGCGGATGTCAGCCAGCAATCGCCCCGCAGCACGCCCCGCGGCGCTGTACGTGTAAACCTCCTTCAGGAAAAGGACAGCGAAGAATATACCAACCGCACCCTCTCCGAGCTACTCCTTACGGTAGAGGAACTGAGCAACCGTGGCGTGGCACAACGCGACATGGCCATCCTGGTGCGCGTCAAAAAGCACATCCCCGCCATTGCCTCCTGGTTCAACCAGGAAGCGCCGGAGTACCGCCTTATCAGCGACGAGGCTTTCCTATTGCAATCCTCCGTAGCGGTGGGCATACTGGTTGACGCCTTGCGCTGTTTAGTGTCCCGCAAGGATACGGTGTCGCTGGCCACGCTGGCCTACCGCTGGCAGAGGGAGATAAAACGCAATGAAGTGTCGCTCTCACAGATTTGTACCCCGCAGGACCGCGGATCTGTGACGGACAGCATTGCCCATTGGCTGCCCGAGGGGTGGAACACCTCGCGCGAGGCGCTGTACAGTTTGCCCCTGCACGAGTTGCTGGAACGCCTGTTTCTGCTCTTTTCCCTGCATGAGATGGAGGGTCAGGACGCCTACCTCATGGCATTCTTTGATGGGGTTGATGACTATCTGCAACGCAATGACCCCAATCCGGAGGCTTTTCTTACCTACTGGGACGAGAGCCTTTCCACCCGCGCCATCCCTTCGGGAGAGCTGGACGGCATCCGCATCTTGTCCATCCACGCCTCCAAGGGGCTGGAATTTCACAGCGTGCTTATCCCCTTTTGCGACTGGGAGCTGCAAAGCTCCACCCACGGCGAGCTGGTGTGGTGCGCCCCCAAGGAAGAACCATTCAATGCAATGGACCTCATCCCCGTAAGCTTCTCCAAGAAAATGGCCGACTCCATCTACCATGCCGAATATGAACACGAGCGGTTACAGCAGTGGGTGGATAACCTCAACCTGCTGTATGTGGCCTTCACCCGCGCCTCGGCCAACCTCGTGGTGTGGAGCCGCCAGAACGGTGAGAATAAGATGGGAAGCCTCCTGTACCAGGCACTGGAGAAATTCTCCGCCCGCCAGGAAGAGAACGGTAGCGAAGAGGCAATCCCCCTACCCGTAACCCCTACCGAAGAGGAAGACGAAACCTTGCGATGGGACTGTGGCGACCCAGAGTTCCTGTCCTCCGAAGCCATAAAGAAACCTGCAGCGGACACCTCCCTCCCACTCGTCCCGATAAATATCTTCACGGCCGATACGCAATCCCTGCTCGTGAAGATGGCCTCCTGCCGACCGCGTATGGAATTCAGGCAGTCCAACCGTTCTGCCACATTCATTGCCTCCGTGGAAGGAGACGCTGCGCCCGCGCATGATTATATCCAGCGTGGACAACTCATGCACACGCTCTTCTCCTCCATCCGCACGGCACAGGATCTGGAACCTGCCCTACAACGCCTTCTCTTTGAGGGGGTGGTAAGTCGGGAAGAAGCTGCCGAAGCACACCGCCTCGCCATCCGCGCGCTGAGTCACCCACAGGTGCAGCAGTGGTACGATGGCAGTTGCCGCCTGTACAATGAGTGCGCCATCCTATACTCTCGCGAGGGCAAGACGGAAACCCGCCGCCCCGACCGCGTGATGGAAACCGGAGGCCGTTTTGTGGTGGTCGACTTCAAATTCGGCACCCCCCGCCCCCAGTATGAAGACCAAGTGCGCGAGTACATGGACCTGCTTCGCCGCATGGGTCACACCCATGTAGAGGGGTACCTGTGGTATGTGTATACGAACGAAATCAGAAACGTAGAATAAACAAAAAAGATGGATAGCTTTCTCTCCCTTGTAGCCGCCGACCTGTTTGCACGATACGGCAATGACCTCTCCCGCGTGGCCGTGGTGTTCCCCAACAAACGCGCCAGCCTATTCTTTAATGACCACCTCGTGGCGCAAAGCCTGCAGCCCGTATGGGCACCTGCCTACTGCACCATCAGCGATCTGGTGATGGGCCACTCCTCCCTGCAAATTGCCGATCCCGTAAAACTGGTGTGCGAGCTGTACCGCATCTTCCGCACCGAGACAGGCAGCACCGAGACACTGGATGATTTCTACTTCTGGGGCGAACTGCTCATTGCTGATTTCGACGATCTGGATAAAAACAGGGTAGATGCCGCCCGCCTCTTCGAGAATCTGGCCGACTTGAAACGCATCATGGACGTGCCCGACTACCTCACCACCGAGCAGGAAGAAGCCATCCGTCAGTTCTTTCACCACTTCTCCATCGAGCGGCGCACGGAGCTGAAAGAGCGCTTCATCTCCCTGTGGAACGTGCTGGGCAAGGTGTATACCGGTTTCCGACAGCGCCTCGAAACCCTGAATATAGGCTATGAAGGAATGGTGTATCGCCGCTTTATCGACGAGCTGGACGCATCCAATATGGAATATGAATGCTACGTCTTTGTGGGATTCAATGTACTGAACAAGGTGGAGCACACCCTCTTTTCTACCCTCCAAGAGGCCGGAAAGGCGCTTTTTTACTGGGATTATGACACCTTCTACACCGAGAATCCCCGCCACGAAGCCGGAGAGTTTATCAACCGCAACCTGCGCGATTTCCCTTCTCCGCTGGACAAATCCCTTTTCAGTCACCTGGCCATGCCCAAAAAAGTACGCTGCATCTCCGCCACCACCGAGAACGCACAGGCGCGCTATATGGCAGAGTGGACTGCCGCCTGCCCCGAAGGGCCCGAGCGCGACAATGCCATTGTGCTGTGTAACGAGTCGCTCCTATTGCCCGTGTACCACGCGCTTTCCCCGGATGTGCGCCACCTGAATGTCACCATGGGCTTCCCCCTGCAACAAACGCCGGTGGTGAGTTTCCTGCAAGTGTTGCTGGAACTGCATCTCCAAGGCTATGACCCTGAGAACGGATGCTTCCGCATGGCACAGGTGCTGGCTGTACTCCGGCACAGTTACTTCAAACAGTTGTCGTCCCTGTCGGATACGCTCGCCACTGAATTGCAGCATACATTACGCCTCTTCCCTCTGCCCTCCGAGCTGCAAAAGGACGAGGTAAGCACCCTGATCTTTACCCCCCAACCTACCCATGCCGGACTGCTGGCCTGCCTCATGGAGATACTCCGCCGCGTGGCGGGCTTGTATAGAGAAACAAATGGCCCGGAAACTACCCCGTCCGCTACCGGAAAGCCAGAAGAAGATGCCTTCTTCAACCAGCTCTATCGCGAGGCATTGTTCAAGGCATACACCACCCTGCAACGGATACAAGACCTTGTTACTGAGGGCGATCTGTTGGTGGAAAATCGCACCCTGGCTACGCTCCTCTCCCGCCTGCTCTCCTCGCTCAGCGTTCCCTTCCACGGCGAACCCGCCATCGGCCTTCAGGTGATGGGAGTGCTGGAAACACGTAACCTGGACTTCCGGCGCATAGCCATCCTCTCCTTGGGTGAGGGACTCCTTCCTAAGGCGGTGGATACTGCCTCCTTTGTGCCGCACAACCTGCGCAAAGCCTTTGGTATGACCACCGTAGAGCATAAGAATGCGGTGTATGCCTATTACTTTTATCGCCTTTTGCAGCGTGCAGAAGACATCACCCTATTGTACAATAACTTCTCCGATGGCTTGAATGCCCGCGAGTGGTCGCGCTTCCTCATCCAATTCCTCGTAGAATGGACGCATCCCGTAGAGCGCTACCATCTGCAACCCTCTCAGATGCTCAAAGCGATACAGCCCATTTCCGTAGAAAAAGCCGGTGCCGTTCATGCCCGCATGTTACGCAATTACGACACCCGCTACCGCCCCGAAGCCCGCCTGTCCCCCTCGGCATTAAACTGTTACATGGAGTGTTCCTTACGCTTTTATCTGAAATACGTGGCAGATCTGGAAGCTCCGGAGGAAGTCACTGCGGATATTGACGCCGCACTCTTCGGTACCATTTTCCATGCCGTGGCGGAGCGCCTCTACAAAGGTCTCTCTGAAAACAGCCAGCGCATGGTAACCCGCGAAGCAGTGGAACAGGTGCTGAAAAGCAAAACCACCCTAGAACTCCTACTGGATGAAGTGTTTAACGAAGAACTTTTCAAGCCCCGCCCGGGCGAGCGCCCTGCCTACAATGGCCTGCAGCTCATCCATCGCAAAGTCATCGGTCGCTACATCAAACGCCTCCTGGAGTATGACGTCCGCCATACCCCTTTCCTCTTTGAAGGAGCCGAAGAAAAGGTCAGGGAGAACATCACAGTATACCCCACCGATGGTGGCGAACCGCTCTCGCTCTGTGTAGGCGGCATCATCGACCGCCTCGACCGCCGGGAAGGCGTTTTGCACGTCATAGATTATAAAACCGGAGGCACCCCGCAAACGGCAACCAACGTAGAATCCCTTTTCCTTCCCGCTGAAAAGCGTTCGGGATATATCTTCCAAACCTTCCTGTACACCGCCCTGATGCAAGAAAAAGAACGAAAGGAAGGCCGCACAGAATCCGTTGTTCCCAGCCTCCTGCACATCCACAAAGCCGCCTCAGAGAGCTACTCCCCCGTGGTAGAGATGGGCGAACCTCGAAAGAAACAACCCGTCACCAATTTCTCCGAATACGAAGAAGAATTCCGCGAAAGGCTTCATAACCTGCTCCGTGAGATCTTTGACCCAACCGTTCCTTTCGCGCAAACGGATATACTCTCGAAATGTGAATACTGTGACTTCAAAGCACTTTGCGGAAGATGAGGCTGTGACTCCTAATTTAATGAGTAATCCTAGCAAATAAGGTTCTCACCTAAAAAAAGCAAGCAAACTTAAAGCCCCGAGGAATCCTATTACTGTAAAGGAAGTATAAGCATATAGCAATCGTTTGTTCTTTACTTCTATTTGCATTATTTTATTATATCGTTCCTTTCTCATTACAAACATGTAATTGATAAGGAAGAATGGACCATACGCAAAGACGAAGACGCCTAATACACCAGTTTTATCGGCATTTCCATAAAGCAAGTTTGAAATAAAATCAATTGAAAAAAGACTCAAAATCCAGTCAAGCGATATTATATTTATCCCCATTATGATGGAAGTCCCA
This sequence comes from Bacteroidaceae bacterium, assembly GCA_031552405.1. Taxonomy (GTDB): domain Bacteria; phylum Bacteroidota; class Bacteroidia; order Bacteroidales; family Bacteroidaceae; genus UBA1794. Next base: position 103,576 of record JAVBMN010000010.1, read on the forward strand.
AACCAAGTGATCCAACGTGATTCTTTTCCTCTTTTTACTTCAAAGATTTCTGCCCAAAGAAGATCGTGATAATGTATTATTCTTCCAATCATATTTTTTTAATATGCATATAGTAAAGGTTTGTAAATACAATTGTTTCAATTGTCAAAGAGACAGATTAAAGCTAAAACAGACATGAATCCTATAAAAGTAAAAGAGAGAAAACCAAAATATAAATGCTTGTTTCTTATTTCCATTTTTTGTATCATCTTGTATCGTCTATTTCTCATTACTGTCATATAGTTAATACATAAGAAAGGTCCATAAAACATCATGAAAGCAATCACTCTTGAACGTAGATTGAGCCCGGTAAAGAAAGTAAATGGAGTGAGTTTTATAGAGAAGTAGGTTAAAAGCAAGTCAATTGATATTATATTAAATCCCATTATGATAGAAGTCCCAAACCAAGTGATCCAAGGTGACTCTTTCTCTTCTTTCCCTTTAAAGGCTTCTGCCCAGAAAAGGTCATGATAATACTTTATTCTTCTTAGTAATAACATCTTATTTCCCTGAACAATTCTTCTAATTCTATCATATCTGTCAGTATACGACACAAATATAGAGAATATATTACAAAACAACTATATATTGCAATAAAAGTAACGAAGAACCAAAATATTCGCTGAGCCCAAAAAAACATCATTCACACTGTGTTGAAAAACCTGTAATTACGAAATCCTGCGGAGATTCCTGTGTTTCATTCCTTAAATACAAGAATATTATTGCAGAACTAAAATATATTATGCAATTTTGTACCGAAGTTAATACCTCATTATATGTGTATTCAAAACCTTTACAGAACTATGAAAAACCGTTTCTATCTGTTGCTGACACTTGTGATGTCACTCAGTTTCTTGTCGTGCTCCTCTGATGAGGAGGATGAACCACTCGTTCCCGTACGTGCACCGTATTCTATAGAGATGGAGGTGGGCGAAAAACACGGCATTGTGGATGTGGGTAGTTCTGTGCTGATATCTATGGACCCTTACGTGGCGACGGTTACCCCCTACGGGCAGATCAGCGCCGAACGGGTGGGCCGGACTTGGATTCAGATCGACGGAAAGCAGATCGTAGACGTATTGGTATATCCCCACTATACGCTGTATAACACTCCCTATCTCTATTTCGGCACGCCCATAATAGAGGTACGGAAGGCACTAGGGAAGCCCAATGTGGAAAGTGCCAACTCGTATGTGTATTATGAGAATAATGTGGTGATATCCTATTACTTCCTGGAAGGCTTTTTAAGTGAGGTACAGGTTTCTGTGCCTGCTGCGTATTACAATATTTTAGTACCCTTCCTGAATGAACGTTACTCGCTGGCTGCCGCCTACGGAAGAGGAAACGTAATAGCCGATTATGTGGATGAGCTAAACCCTTCTGTGGCTTATATGTGTATACGGCTGGGCATAACAAACTCCTATTATACAGTAACCTATTACCCGGTAGTGCCCATAAAAGTTCCCGTTCAGGAGCAGCCGGTAGTAGAGAAATAATGTAGAAGAACATTCTCCGTATTGTTCGTATAAGATAATGAAACGAGCCGTAATCATAGGTGCCACCTCCGGAATCGGGTATGAAGTAGCACGCATTCTGCTAAAGCAGGGATGGAACGTGGGAGTTGCCGGACGACGCGAAGAGAGGCTGCGCAGCCTTCAGACGGATTTCCCTTCGCAAGTGCATATACAAGTACTGGATGTGACCGAGGCGGATGCCCCGCAGCGGATGCAACAACTGCTCACTCAACTGGGTGGCATGGATCTCTTTCTGCTTAGTTCGGGCATCGGTACACAGAATCCCTCCTTAGAGCCCGAAACAGAACTTACCACCGCCCGTACCAATGTAGAGGGTTTTATGCGGATGGTAACTGCTTCCGTGCATTACTTTCGCGGACAAGGTGGAGGCCATCTGGCGGTAATCAGCTCCATCGCCGGGACAAAAGGCTTGGGTATGGCGCCTGCCTACTCGGCCACCAAACGCTTCCAGAACACCTATATAGAGGCTTTATCCCAACTCTCCCACATGGAGAAATGGAACATCCGCTTCACCGATATCCGCCCCGGATTCGTAGCCACCGCCCTGCTGAAGGATGCGAATTACCCGATGCTGATGCAACTCAATCCCGTAGCGCTGCACATCGTTCGCGCCTTGGAACGCAAACAACGCATAGTAACGATAGACTGGCGCTACCGCCTTCTTGTCTTTTTCTGGCGCATGATTCCCCGTGCGATATGGGAACGGCTTCCTATCCGCAATGCATGATTCGTTAAGCTATCCGATTGATCCGGCGAGCCATTGATCCCTTTCAGGGAAGGGGAAGAGAGGTAGAGATTACCCTCCGGAGGTAACGCCACGCGAACCTCCGGTTATCAAAGTTCATCCCTTTCAGGGAGGGCTTGTGGTCTAGATCAGTTCCAAAGACTCCGTTTTAATCCACCCGATCTTGCCGTTATCGAACTCAATCTCTTTCCAGTCTGTCATGGTGTGATCGGTCACAATTACCTTCAAGCCCAGGGGGAGAGTGGTAAGTTCCGTTCCTGAATCGGTGGGTGCACTACGCACTACGGTACCAGATATCAGGATGAGGGCCGCATCGCGCTGTGTCAGGGCACGGTACTGCTGGTAGGCAAACAAGTTGGTGATACAACAGGCAAAGAGGAAGAGCAGGGCACCGAAGAACCCAGCTTTGCGCAAGGTGATGGTGCGGGTAAAGAGATAGAGGAACAGGAATGAAAGGAACAGTATAAAGGTGGTGATCCCAGTCACTGTCCAGGCATGAAGAGTCATACAGCTACGCAGGTCTTTCCACCATTTCACAAAGAAGAACTGGGTGGGCCGACTGGTTTGTTTCAATAGTTGGTGCTCCACAAAATCAATATTCGCTCTCATATCTTTATCGGAGGGATCCAGCAAGGCAGCTCTTTCATAGTTCAACAGCGCTTTGGCAGGCATATTGAGGCGGTAGTAGCAATTTCCCAGATTGTAGTAAACGATGGAGGACTCTCCTTGTTTAAGCAGCTTTTCATAGACCCCGGCGGCAGTCTGGAAGTCGTTCTGAGCATAGAATTTATCCCCTTCGGCCAGAGTTTGTGCAAAGGCCTGGGTGCTACACATCGTCAGCAGGATCAGTATATTTACAATGAATCTCTTCATGGCTTCGTTATCGTTTAATTTCGTTGGCTAATCGGGTTATCGTATTAATGGCGGTAGTGTACATCTGATCCATCGCCTCGTTTTTATCCCCGGGGGCATATTTGGCAAATTCACAGTCGCCAAGGGTGCGGAGGAGCTGAGTGGTAGTCTCCTCTCCCACTCCCTTTTCAGACAGTTTCTGAGCCACGTTCTCTTTGGTCAGCTCAGAGGTGGGGATGGTCAGTTTATCACTCACATATCCCCAAAGGGCGCGTATCACTTCGTCGTAGAAGGCATCATACTGCTTCTTTTGCAGGAATTTTTTGGCCGTTTTCAAGCGACGGATAGCGGCTTTGTTGGCTCGCTTCTCTTTTGCATACGCGATATTGGCATTTTCAAAGGCGCGTTTGCGATAGATGGTAAGCAGGGTGATAAATACACAAAGGGGCAACAGGTATGCCAGCCAGAAGGAGGTGCTTCCCCATAAGTCGGCCCCGGTGAAAGGAATAAGAGGCTGCCCTTTCTTGATATACCGAATGTCGGACACTACCTCTCCTGCCTCTGTATAATCCCTCACGGTAGAGGTGCCTCCCTTGCCTTGCGAGATATGCAGGGTAAAGGGTTGTGTAGACAGTGTTTTGTAGCTCTTTGTCTGTGGGTTGAAGTAGCTGAACTTGATGGCTGGTATAGTATAGGTACCCGTATTGCGCGGAATGGCTAATATTTCGAAGACCTTCTTGCCTGTCATGCCCTTTGCGGAAGGCTTGAAATCTTCACTTACCTTGGGGTCATATACGTCAAAGTCTTTGGGGAAATCCACTGGCGGAGCAGTGACCAGTTTCAGGTTTCCGGTTCCGAAGATGGTAAGCTTTAAGCTGACGGCATCGCCTGTGCGGGCCTTGTCACTCTTAATAAAAGAACTGATTTCCAGCTGCCCCACCCCGCCGGTATACCCCTCCGGTTTCGTATCAGGAAGAGGGAGTACATCGACAGTAAGATCCTTGGTACGGAGGGTTTTCTGCACCATGCGTGAGGCGGTACCGTTGAGCATGGCGTCAAAAAGATCGTCGACACCAACTGTCCGCTGCGACACCGAGGCCTCAAACTGTGCGGAAGGTATAGTCAGTTTGCCGCTCTTCTGGGGAAACAGTACAAACTGGCGGTAGATAGCAGTGCCGTATGTACGTCCGTTGTAAGATTCGGGTTCAAGGGTTTGCGACTGTGGTTGTACTATCTCTTGTGAGTGAAATCCTTTAAAATCAGGCAGCTTTACATTGTTGAAACCACGGATGTCCACGAGGGAATATAACTTGTAAGTCAGCAGGAAGGCCTCTTGTTCATACATGATCGTCTTGCTGAGCTGTGTAAGAATGAACAGGTCATTATCCCCTATCTTAGTAGGGGAAGAGGGCTGCGAAATACGAGTATTCGATCCGCTCCCCCTGTTTGATCCGGCACTTCCCTGGGTAGAAGCCGTGGCGGGTGTTACCTGTATTTGAAGTGTTCCGGAGGTTACGGTTTGCCCATTTACTTCTACACTGGCAGGGGCCACGGTGTATTTTCCCGTAGCGCTGGCTATGTAAGTAAGTGTATAGGTGATGGAACTTAAGGAAGAGCTTTTTCCATTAACAATGCTATAGCTCTGCATTTGTGAGGTATATGGGCCGGCTATCAGGTTGAAACCCTTTATAGCGGGCGCTTTAAAGTTCTTCACTCCCTCCTGCGTATTCACGGTATACGCAATCTTGAATGGCTCGTCCACTTCTGCTACCTGCGGGCCGTTCACTTGCAGTCTGACCTGTGCGTCAATACATAACGCAAGGCATAAGAAAATGATTAGAATACAATATCGTTTCATAATGACATACTACATTAATCGCAATAGACAATATACGTTTTACCAGTCTTTTTCCAATTGATTGCCCTGCGCGGGAGCCTGCTGCTTCATCTTTTCACGAAGGCGCTGTTCATCCTGCATGGCAGCCTTGAGCAGTTGCTCCGCATTTTCTTTAGACATTTCGTCTTTCTTTTGCTCTTCTTCTTTGGGGCTATTCTGGTCTTTCTGATCTTTCTTTTGATCTTGTTCCTGATTTTGATCCTTCTTTTCCTGTTCTTTTTGCTGCTGATCCTGATTCTGCGGAGGATTTTTCTTCAACAACTTCTGAGCCAGCACCAGGTTATAACGCGTCTGGTCATTGGTAGGATCTTTGCGGAGCGACTGTTTGAAGGCCTCGATAGCCGAAGCATAGTCGGTAGCCGCCATGTGGAGATCGCCAATATTGTGATAAATCATGGATTGTTTACGCGGGTTATCCATACTCTTCTCGGCAGCCTTCTGATACAACTCCAGGGCCTCCTTATTCTTTCCCTGCAGCGCCATGGAGTTTCCCAGGTTATAAAGAGCCTCGGAACTGAAGGAATTTACATCCAGTGCTTTTCGGTAGCTAACCTCCGACTCTACATACGCCTGCTTCCGGAAGGAGCGATTACCCTTACGCAGGTATTCTCTTTCGGCTTTTTGGGCGGTCACAGTACCGGCACATAGTGTCAGGCACACACCTATATATAGTATCTTATTGATTTTCATAACTAACTTTCTATTTACGTGGCGTAAAAAGACGGATATTCTTAAAGATGGGATTCTTACGTTCCAGGATACACACTTCGGCAATGAGCAGCAGCAGGATGATCCATGCCACGCCTTGGAACTGCTCGTCGTACTCTTTGTATATCTTACTGTCTGTCTCCGATTTTGCCATCTTGTCGATCTCCCTGGCGATAGCATTCTGTGCATTGTTCGAATTATCCACGCGGGCATAGATTCCCTTTCCGGCGGCTGACAGTTCCTTGCACATCTCTTCATTCAGGCGGGTAATTACGGTATTTCCGGCGTAATCCTTACGGAATTCGCCTGTTTTGCGATCGGGAATGGGCACTCCATCGGTCAGGCCTACCCCCAGCACATTCACGGTATATCCCTTTTTGTTCGCCTCTTTTACAGCTTCCAGGGCACCTTCCTCATGGTTCTCCCCATCCGTAATAAGAAGGATACTCTTGCCGATGCCCTCCTGCGGCGTAAAACTGCTTGAAGCCAGGTTAATGGCAGCCCTCAGGTTGGTACCCTGGCGGTTGATCAGCTCCGGCGAGATACTGTTCAGGAACATCTTGGCAGATACAAAGTCGCTAGTAATAGGCAGCTGGGTAAAGGCATCACCGGCAAAGACGATCAGCCCCACTTTGTCATTATCAAACTTATCCACCAGTTTGGATACAAGCATTTTGGAACGTTCCAGGCGATTGGGCGACACATCCTCAGCCAGCATCGAGTTGGAAATATCCAGTGCAATGATAATCTCCACCCCTTTCTTTTTTACCATTTCTTCCTTCATACCAAACTGCGGGCGGGCCAACATGAGAATGGCACAGCAGAAGGCAGCACCCAAGAGCCACCACTTCACAGAGGCCCGGATGCGGGAATAGTCGGGCATCAGGAGGGCAATTAGCTCCGGATCACCCAACAGTTTAATCTTTTTTCGGCTTTTGTAGACGGAGTACAAGTGCAACAACACCACTACGGGTACCAGCACCAGTAAATATAGATATTCGGGATTCGCAAACCTAAACATGATACATTTAATTCTAGGAGGGATTAAGGAATCTTTTTCAATACAGTGGAGCGCAACAGGCATTCCAGCAACAATACAACCACCAGTATCAAGGCAAATGGCGAGAAAGCCTCTTCGCGTTTACTGTACGAGGTAACCTTCATCTTGGTTTTCTCCAGTTTGTCGATCTCGTGATACACCTCTTTCAGCTTTCCCGTACTGGTAGCACGGTAGTAGCTGCCTCCGGTGATGGACGCAATCTTTTGCAGCGTGGCTTCGTCAATCTCCACCGGCACATTCACGTACTGAGTACCGGCTGCGGTAGACATGGGGTAAGGCGCCATTCCATTGGTACCTACTCCGATGGTATATACGCGAATACCGAAACTCTGGGCTATCTCTGCTCCTGTAAGGGGCGAGATATCACCAATGTTATTCGTACCGTCGGTCAGGAGGATGAGTATCTTGCTTTTCGCCTTACTGTCTTTAAGCTTACTCACGGCATTGGCAATACCCATACCTACGGCGGTACCATCCGGTAACATGCCGCATTGCACATTGTTCAGCAGGTTCAGCAACACAGTATGATCAAGTGTCAGGGGACATTGCGTAAAGGCCTCTGCTCCAAACAAAGTCAGACCGATGTTATCATTAGGCCTTCCGCTGATAAATTCCGTAGCCACTATTTTTGCAGCTTCCACGCGATTGGGGTGTAAATCCTCAGCCAGCATACTAGTAGATACGTCGATGGCCAGCATGATGTCAATACCCTGTGTCTCACTGTCCTTCCAGCTGTTGGTATACTGCGGCCTTGCCAAAATCAGGACAAGCAGCACAAATGCCGCTATCCGAAGCAGAAAAGGAGCATGTACCAGATACACTCTGAAACTCTTGCGCATACGCAGGTAGCTTTTCGTTTCGGACAGCTGGAGGGAGGAATGCATCGTATGCCGCTTCATGAAGTACCATACAATATACGGCAGGATCAGGAACAGCAGGAGCAAGTATTCTTTGTTTGCAAATAACATGGGCATTTAATTTAAACCAGAAGTTTAGCAAATTCGGTAAACACGAAGAAGATCAAGTAGATAATCAATGCCAAAAGGACAGTGATAGAAAAGAAAAGGAAGAACTTCTCGCGCTTGGAACGATTTTCGGCAATGATCACTTCCACGGGAACTTCCGGGGCAGTTTCCACTACGGTCTGCTTGGTTTCGTTCACAAACTCAACGGCACACAACAGATTGTAATCGTTCTCATTCATCTGCGGCTTCCATTTGGCAAACTTCACCAGGTCGGCGGTGTTAAACAAGCTTTTCAGCTCATTGAACACTTCTATACTTTCGGGCACACTCATCAGGTGAGTGATAATCTCATCAGAGGTCATCTCAGTGGCATTGAACCCAAAACGTTCTTTAATATAGGTACGAAGCGTGTCGGTAAGCCGGGTATAATACTCTTTTTCCTGATCCATCTCCCAAGGCTTCTCCAGCTTGATGCGTTCAATCTGTTCCAGAGCCACCTGGTGAGCCGGAAGCTTGGGAGCTTGTTTCTCACGGCGGATAATGGGCTTGTTGTCCTTGAAACGAACCATAAGATAGCCCACCAGCAAGGTCAGAGGGAGCATCAATACAGCCATCCAGATCACGGTGCTCCAGTCCTCCCATACGAAGGGGGGACGCATCACATCCCGTAAGCCGAAAAAGTTCTCCGGGTGCGCTTCGTCCACAGGAAAGGAGTGTACTTTCAGTGCCAGCGCTTTGGATACATATTCTTTCTGCGCTACCAGTACGCGGAACGGGGGGATGTAATACAAGGCGGAGTCAAAGGAGGTAATAGTGTAAGTTTGCGTAACCTCCAGACGCTTCCCATCGTTCAGGAATACCGTGTCGCATGTAGGGCGGTCAATGAGCTCCACCCCCAGCGCAAGAGTATCCTTTAGCAAAGGAAATACAATCTGCTGCCCGGCATCCGCACAGATCCGCAAGCGGATCTGAGTTTGCTGCCCGATAAAGATCTGCGCAGAGTCCATCAAGGCATCGATCGTCACATTTTCGGCCTTTAGCTTTGGCGCAGTACAGCAAAGTACGGCAATAAGTATATAAAGGATTGAATATTTTCTTTCTTTCATCATAGTATACTGCATCAATTCCTTCTGGCAAACAAGCCAAGCAGGGCTTTTACATAATCCTCATCAGTACGGATGGAGGTAAGATCCACATTGCTTTGGTTAAACACGTTCTTCAGCTTGTCCTGTGAGCGGTCCCACCATTCCCGGTGCATACGCCGCAGTTTGGAAGAAGAGGTATCGATCCACTGTTCCAAGCCCGTTTCGGCATCTTTTACGCGAATCAGCCCCACATCAGGGAGGTCGGCCACCCGACGGTCATACACCTGAACAGCTACCACATCATGCTTACGATTGGCAATGGTGAGCGGGTTCTTGAAGGTTTTCTCATCAATGAAGTCGGACAACACAAAGGCTGTACATCGTTTTTTCATGACGCGGGTCAGGTACTCCAATCCCAGACTGATATTCGTATGGCGGCTTTCGGGCGTGAAATTGATCAACTCACGGATGATATACAGAATGTGCTTTCTCCCCTTATTGGCAGGGATAAACTTCTCAATCTTATCCGAGAAGAAGATCACTCCGATCTTATCATTGTTCGTCATGGCGCTGAAAGCCAGTGTAGCGGCAATCTCCGTCACCATGTCTTTCTTCATCTGGCGTACGGTACCAAACTCCAGGCTGCCTGATACGTCAACCAGCAGCATCAGGGTCAGTTCACGCTCTTCTTCAAAGACTTTGATAAAGGGCTTGTTGAAGCGGGCCGTTACATTCCAGTCGATATCACGGATGTCATCGCCATACTGGTACTCACGCACTTCCGAAAAGGCCATACCACGCCCTTTGAAGGCGCTATGATACTGCCCTGCAAAGATGTTCTGCGAGAGTCCGCGCGTTTTGATCTCAATCTGGCGAACCCTTTTTAAAAGTTCACTGGTCTCCATGTGATCAGGGTACTTCAACCTTGTTCAGGATTTCATTGACAATATCATCCGGAAGCATATTGGCTGCTTCGGCTTCATATGACAGGCCGATGCGGTGACGCATTACGTCATGAGCCACAGCGCGTACATCCTCCGGGATTACATATCCGCGGCGTTTGATGAAGGCGTACGAGCGGGCCGCCAGAGCCAGGTTGATAGATGCACGGGGCGAACCTCCGAAGTCGATCATTCCTTTCAGCTCCTTCATCTTATAACGATCCGGGTAGCGGGTGGCAAACACGATGTCTACAATGTAGCGTTCGATCTTCTCATCCAGGTACACCTCACGCACTACGTTACGGGCAGCCATGATTTCATCGGCCGTAAGGATGTGCTTCAGTACTTTCTTCTCGCCACTGATATTCTGGCGGATAATGGCACGCTCCTCATCCGGTTTGGGATAATCGATCAACACTTTCAGCATAAAACGGTCTACCTGTGCTTCCGGAAGCTGGTAGGTACCCTCCTGCTCAATGGGGTTTTGGGTAGCAAGTACCAGGAAAGGTTCGGGTAGCTTAAAAGTTTCCTTCGAAATGGTTACCTGACGTTCCTGCATGGCTTCAAGCAAGGCGCTCTGTACCTTTGCCGGGGCACGGTTGATCTCATCCGCCAGCACAAAATTGGCAAAAACAGGGCCCTTCTTAGAGATGAACGTTTCTTCCTTTTGGCTGTATATCATGGTACCGATCACGTCGGCAGGAAGCAAGTCGGGAGTAAACTGGATGCGACTGTAGGAAGCGTTAATCAGCGAGGCCAGTGTTTTGATTGCCAGTGTTTTAGCAAGCCCTGGTACACCTTCCAAAAGTACATGCCCATCAGAGAGCAAGCCTATCAAGAGGGATTCTACCAAGTGCTTCTGGCCTACAATGATCTGATCCATTCCTGTCATCAGATTGGTCACAAAAGCGCTTTGTTGTTCGATTTTCTCGTTGAGCGCGCGGATATCAATGGTTTCTGCCATATCAGTAATTCGTTATTATGATTAAAACAAAAGTATTATTTATTTTTCGCCCCCAAAAATACAGAATATCCTGCTTTTTGGGGGCTAATTTATATTAAAAGGTACTATAAGCTGCTAAAGAGTTGATTTTTTCACACAATTACTTTCGTTCCAGCTTTGGAATCTTGATGGTAGTACCGACAGGAACGTTATCGGGGTTGGTAATAATGTCCTTATTATACTCCACAATAAGTGTCCATAAGTCGCGACTTCCATAATATTGCTTTGAGATGCGGGCCAAGGAACTTCCAGCCACAATGGTTTGGGTAGTCAGTGTACCTACCGCCTTGAAATCTTTCGGACTGGCACGACCGTCCACTATCTGCAAGGTACCCTCCTGAGTAGGCTCTCCGGCTTTCTCGGCTGGTTTTTCAGAGGTCTTTGTATCTTTCTTTTCTTTCGCTTTAGCCGGTTCCTTTGGCTGCTCCGCTACAGGCTCCTGCAAAGCATCCGCATCGGGGACGATTGTCGAAGATGCGTTTTCCGAATCCACAGTCATTATGATGATCTTTTGCTCTTCAGCACCAAAGAACTCTTTTAGCTTTTCCGGATAGCAATAATACATAATGGCTATAGACAACAAGCCCCCAGCCAAAAGGGTAAGGCATATCCAGAAGGGAATGGCATAACTTCTTCGGAAAACAGCCGGTTTTCCCTCTTCGAAAGACACAAGAGCCCCCTCTTCTTCTGCGGGCACATATATGTCATCTTCCTCTACAGGAGCAGGTTCTTCGGTATCAATCACCTCTTCCAGTGCTTCCTCACAGGATGCAGGCGCTTCCTCTGCTACGCTTTCCTGTGCTTCGGGCGGTGTAACAACTCCTCCTGCTTCTTCGGTTTCTTCAACTTCCTGTGCCAGTTCCTGCCAGGTTACGGCAGTTTTTATTTCTTTTGGTATTTCCTGTACAGGAGTTTCTTCCTGCACGGGCTTTTCTGCTGGCTTTTCTTCAACCTCAGGCGTTGCAGGCGGTGTGGGGGGGGCTGGTTGTACAGGTTCTTCCGATGGGGTAAGGAAGATTCTCTTTCGCTTTGGGCGAACCTTCTCTTGTACGGGCTCTTCCGGCTGTTCTGCAAGTGTGGGCTCCGGAACTGCCGGTATTGTTTTCTCAGGGGCGGCTTTCTCTTCTATAGGGGCAACCTCCGGGATTACCTCTTCTTCCTGTTCACTCATCTCCTCTTCCAGCTCTTGTAGCAGAATCTTTATGATCTCTTCAGGCGATCTTCCGTCAGGAGCACTCTGCACATCAGTTTTTATGGCAGGCACTTCTTCCGATTCAGGAACTTCGGGTTCAGTTTCAGGGGCTTCAGGGACTTCCTCTTCCTCTTCAAACTCTACTTCATCGCTTAGCGATACGGTTTCAAAATGAGCAAAAGGTTTGTTGATTAAGTCGCGCAGCGCCGTTTCGGGAGTAAATGAGATCTTGTTATAGCCTTCAATCAGAATACGTTCACCGGTATTCACATCTACACTTTCGCGGTTGCTCACACTGATGAGCTTGAATGTGCCAAGGCCTTTTATCTTCAGGTACTTATCATCCTGCAAAGCATCAGTCACCGAGGAGAATACTCTTTTGATAAAAGCATTGGCTTCCTCATTAGTCATTCGGGCTTCTTTCGCTAAAAGGTCGGCAAGTTCCGAGGTAGTGATCTTCTCGTTCATTATTTATCCTCCTTTAATTTATCCTTCACAGATGGAGCAGGCTTGAAGTTCATTACAAGTTTTGGGGGAATCAAGAGTCGTTTCTTTGTAATGGGGTTTACGGACACACGTTCGTTTTTCTTCTTTACTTCAAATGTACCGAAATTATTGATAACCACATTATTGCTTTCCTGAAGCTGTTCGGTTATGATATGGATCAATTTGGATAACTTTTCTTGTGCATCGCTTACGGAATAACCGGTTTCAGCGGCAACTTTGGATACATACTCTTTATTATTCATACCCTTTTCCGTTTATTTAGTTAATGACAGTGGCATATAAATCATATTCATCCGCCTTCGTAATGCGGGCCTGGTAGAAATGGCCGATCTTCAGCGCTTTTTCAGATATAGGGAGCAGCACTTCGGGGTCTACTTCAGGGGAATCATACTGCGTACGTCCTATGTAGTAGTTGCCTTCCTGCCTGTCGATTACAATCTTCTCAACCGTTCCTACCTTCGCACCATTGTGGGCGGCCGATACGGTTGTTTGCAGGTCCATGAGTTCGTCCAGGCGTTTCTGCTTTACCTCCTCCGGGATCTCATCCGGATAGGCTTCGGCGGCATACGTACCTTCTTCCTCGGAATAGGCAAAAGCCCCCATCCGTTCAAAACGGGCGCGGGTCACAAACTCTTTAAGCTCTTCAAACTCCTGCTCCGTTTCACCGGGAAAGCCCACCATGAGCGTGGTGCGGATGTGAATACCCGGTACTTCGCGGCGCAAGGTGTCGATGAGTGAGTAGGTAGCTTCTTTGGTAACCTGACGGCGCATCTTCTGCAATAGGGGATCGCTGATGTGTTGCAGGGCAATATCCAGGTACTTGCACACATTTTCTTTTTCCCGCATTACGCGAAGAAGATCCATGGGGAAGTGTGCCGGGTAAGCGTAGTGCAGGCGAATCCATTCCACGCCGGGTATATCGGCAATCTGCTCCACCAGATCCGCTATAGATTGCTTGTGGTAGAGATCCACCCCATAATAGGTCAGTTCCTGAGCGATGATCTGGAATTCTTTTACTCCCTGAGATACCAGATAGCGAACTTCCTCCAGAATATCTTCTACCGGGCGTGAACGATGCGCTCCTGTCATCAGGGGAATGGCGCAATAGGCACATTGGCGATCACAGCCTTCGGAGATTTTCAGATAGGCATAGTGGGCGGGCGTGGTCAGGGTACGTTCCAGTGCCAGATCAGAACGGTATGTTTTACCCAATTCGCTGATCAGATCTTCCCAGTTGAACTTCCCAAAGAAGCGGTCTACCTGCGGTATTTCCACTTGAAGTTCCTTTAGATAACGCTCAGACAGGCAGCCCATTACAAACAGCTTACGAAGGCGTCCTTCTTCTTTGGCTTCTGCAAATTCAAGAATCATATCAATAGATTCCTTCTTGGCATCACCTATAAACCCACAGGTGTTGATTATGGCCACTTCGCCCCGCGGATTCATAGAATCATGCTCCACAATGTAACCTTGTGCTTCCAGCTGGCGGATCAGCTTCTCGGAGTCCACGAGATTCTTTGAGCAGCCCATTGTGATGAGATCAATCCTGTTTTTCTTCATTTCCGGATCAGGGAATTATTCTGTTTCACTGAACAGTGAGTCTACAAATTCTTTCTTGCGGAACACCTGCAGGTCTTCCATGCCTTCTCCAAGGCCGATGTATTTTACGGGGATTTTGAACTGGTCGCTTACCCCGATTACCACCCCGCCTTTAGCTGTTCCATCCAGTTTGGTAATGGCCAGTGCGCTTACCTCAGTGGCTTTGGTAAAATGCTTAGCCTGTTCAAAGGCATTTTGCCCAGTGGATCCGTCCAGCACAAGCAGTACTTCATTCGGGGCGTAATCCACCACCTTCTGCATCACATTCTTGATTTTGGTAAGCTCATTCATGAGGTTGACCTTGTTGTGCAAGCGCCCGGCCGTATCAATAATTACCACATCGGCGTGGTTGGCCACTGCAGAGCTTATCGTATCAAAGGCCACAGAAGCGGGGTCGGAACCCATTTTCTGTCTCACAACCGGCACTCCTACCCTTTCGCCCCAGATGACAAGCTGCTCTACGGCGGCAGCGCGGAAAGTATCCGCAGCGCCCAGGTATACTGATTTTCCGGCTTTCTTAAACTGATGAGCCAGTTTACCGATGGTGGTGGTTTTACCCACCCCGTTTACTCCCACTACCAGTATTACATAGGGCTTGCAAGGCACTGGGGCTTCAAAATCATTCACCTCGGTGGTATTGCTTTCCGAGAGCAGGGCAGCTATTTCATCGCGAAGTATCTGATTCAGCTCGCTGGTATTCACGTATTTATCACGTTCCACACGCTTCTCAATGCGCTCAATGATGCGCAGCGTGGTATCCACACCCACATCAGAGGTGATAAGGACTTCCTCCAGATTATCGAGAACTTCCTCATCTACTTTTGATTTTCCGGCTACTGCACGTGCGATTTTGCCAAATACGCTTTCTTTTGTCTTTTGCAGTCCCTTATCAAGTGTTTCTTTTTTCTCTTTGGAAAAAAGTCCAAAAAATGCCATACTTAATTCTTTGATTGATCAATTCCGGTTACAAAGATACTAAAAAACTTGTGTACTACCTTGTTATATAATAAAAAAGACGCGGCAAGCCGCGTCTCTCTATATCTTCCAATCTTCTAAGTATTATTTCTTGAAGAAATCCTGTACTTGCTCGTTGGGCACCATTTTCTCATCAAATATGTAAGCACCTGTCTTCTCAGATTTTACCATTTTGATAACTTTTGTATATGAGCGTCCGTCTCTTTGGCCGTCATGCAGGGTTGCAACTGTCTTCTTTGCCATGGCTTATGTCTTTATTATTTAATTTCTTTATGTACTGTTACCTTCTTAAGAATGGGGTTGTACTTCTTCAACTCCATACGGGCAGTAGTATTTTTTCTGTTCTTGGTAGTGATGTAGCGTGACATTCCGGGAAGTCCGCTTTCTTTCATCTCAGTGCATTCCAGAATCACCTGCACTCTGTTACCTTTTGCTTTCTTTGCCATTTTTGTAATCTCCTAAAAATTAACCGATAACTTTAATCGTTTTCCAATCACAGTATCCTTTTGTTACTGCATCGTTCAAGGCTGCATCAAGACCTTTCTTATTAATAGTGCGCAAACCTGCGGCGCTAAGCTTCAAGGTGATCCAGCAGTCCTGTTCTACATAGTAGAATTTCTTTTTGAACAAGTTCACATCAAAAGTTCTTTTGGTCCTTCTCTTGGAGTGTGAAACGTTGTTGCCAACCATGGCTTTCTTTCCTGTAATCTGACAAATCTTCGACATTTCTATCTTATTTTTTATTGTTTCTGAGTATACCTTTTCAAACAGGGCACAAAGATAGTTGTTTCTTTGCAACCAAGCAAATAATTTTTTAAGAAAACTCTATTTTATTGTTTTTCGTCTTCTTCCAATGCTTTCATAAGGAGGCAGATGGCATTATTTACTGCCTTACGCAGGTTCTCCTCCCGCCCTTCATCACCGGTCTGTTTAAAAGTCAGGATGCGTTCGAAATATCCGACGGCTATCCAGATTGTCCCCACAGGTTTTTCCGGAGTACCTCCACCCGGACCGGCAATGCCCGAAGTGACAATGGCACAATCGGCATTCAGCTGCCTCATAGCCCCCTGCGCCATTTCGCAGACAGTTTCCCGGCTCACCGCCCCGAAATTCAATAAGGTACCGTGCGACACTCCCAGTATCTGCTCCTTTACCTCATTGGAGTAAGCCACTACCCCACCCTTAAAAAAGGCTGAAGCACCGGGTATTCCGGTAATATAAGCCGCCACACGCCCCCCCGTACAACTCTCAGCGGTAGAAAGGGTAAGCCCCCGTTCGGTAAAAAGACGGAGGAGTTTCTCTTTTTGGTCAGATTCCATGACTTGCATAGCTCATAATAATAGGCGCAAAGATACACAAAAGAAAGAGAAGACCAGGAGCATTATTGCAGATATTGACGGAAAAATATTTTTGGGTTCTTCGTGACTTTTGGTGCAAGTAATCTCATTCAAACCCTTTATTATTCGATATTTCAGGCGTTTCTTAACCTTGCCGCATCCTGCCTTCGATACTAATTATTCCGAAGGAAAAAGTTATATGGAAACCACGGAATGGTTCTTCCTTGGTAGCCCAGGACGCGAGTCCTGGGTATAGAAGTTCTCTATAACAAGAGCTGCAGCGCAGCGACATTTCGGTTATAAGTTCTCTTCAATAAAGGAATCCAGCGCAGTGATACATATAGTGGAATACGTCAACCATGACAACACGAATGGACAGGAGATAACCCAGATGTCGCTGCGCTGCAGCTCTGAAAAGATATAATCTTATTACACCCAGGACTCGCGTCCTGGGCTACCAAGGAAGAACCACTCCGTGGTTTCTATATAGCTTACAGAACCAAAAGCTGCACCAAAAATGACGGAAAAATATTTTCGGGTTCTTCGCCACTTCTATGTTGTATTCTACATAATTGAACTATTTTTTATTTGTATTTAACACTGTAATTCAGTCACTTGCTGATTATCCTTTCTTTTAAGCCAACAATATCTTACTAGACTGGGACGAACGCTCCAAT
>JAVBMN010000015.1:0-47818 GCA_031552405.1 Bacteroidaceae bacterium
GCATCTCGTTGACTGATAAAACTCATCTTCGAGACCTCTTTGACAAAACTAAATTTCAAAATGACAAAGAACGATTTGGACCAAATGGGCCAAGTTTATTTGACTTTTAATAACGTCCCAATTTTAATGGGACACTAGTGATTTTATATAGATCATCTATGACTTTCCTGCATCTGCATCTCAAACAATGCTTTGCTATTGAAAAAAAAATCAAGGTTATTTATAATACCCTTGCAATGGATTTATACAGTTTTTATACCTTAATCTGCACTTTTTTCAATAGATCATTTCACTATTTGCAAACTTGTCCTTATATTTGCGCAACGAAGCTATCAGGACTGAGTCCTTCTTCTTTTAGGCATAATTAGTGGAGTAAAGTATCGGAGCCTACAAGAAGATGTTTTGTTGCATTTACCATAAAGGATTACTAACAGACTATCACCTATTAAACTCATACTCATTACATCATGAAATTAGTTGATACACTTATCAATTTGATATCCAAAGAAAAGAAAAACCCTAAGCAGCATTTTGCTCGTGGTTCCGAGTTAGCATTACTATCAATAGATAATGACGATTTCCAGCCATTAAGTCAAATAGAAGGCTTCCTGCACAGTGCACAGCGCATTCGTGCAAAAGGAACTTGGAATTCCGAAGATCTCACAGTTCTACGGAGAAGGTTGAAAGGGAGCTCCTCCTCGCTTATGGCCAAAAGTATGCTTCAAGAGGCAGATCTAGGTGGTGTAGTATTTCCCAATAATTCTGAGACTATCAGTATGAAAGATTTATTCAGTTTCTGCGTAAGTCTCACTACAGTAACCCTTCCTGATGCGTCAGACTATGTTGGCAGTGTAGACTTCAACAGCGTATTTAGAGGTTGTAACAAACTGAACGCCGTTACAAACTTCAATACCTACAAGCGTATTTCCGATTTATCAAGCGCGTTTAGTTACTGTTCGGTACTCTCAGAAATTACCATCTTTGCCAATCCGTTCCCTAAAGGGGATATGCAAACCTTTGAAAAGGTAAATCGAAATATTAAAATCACCGTACCCCATGGCATAACGATCCCCTCCAGATGGACCCAGATTACACCTAATAATATAATCAGAAAGAGTGTTTCCTCTTCGGAGTAAGACACCTTCAATACATTGTAATCCCTCTAAAGAGAGCTTTTCCTACGGTAGGAAAGGCTCTCTTTCTTTTTACTAATAAGAGTAAAAGAAGGGAAATTAAGAAGGCTGACACATTGTTTCCAGAACAATCCTACCGCATTTATTGTTAATACGCCAAAAGGAAGATAAAAGAGAGTAGTAATGTACCTCCTTGCTTTTTCCTGCAGATAAATATGATTATTGTAACTGAATACAAACTTAGACTTCTTGAATTATGAAAAAGTATGTGTATTTATTTTCCGCTCTGCTACTTCTGGCATCCTGCTCACAGGACGGTAACCAGCAGGCGGTCAGCGCAACAGGTTCAGACCCATTGCCATCTTGGAATGAGACAGCCGCAAAGAAGGCTATTATTGATTTCGTGACACAAGCCACTACAGAGGGCGGAACAAGCTTCATCCCTGTGAGCGAGCGTATTGCTACCTTCGACAATGACGGTACGCTGTGGTGCGAGCACCCCCTGTATTTCGAAATGGTGTATTCAGTGGATGCTGCAAAGAAAATATTGGCAGCCCACCCTGAACTGGCCAAGAATCCAAAACTGAGCGCTCTGACCAGCAAAGAAGCCTTTGCCAAGAACCCCGAGGCAGGCATCCTGGAAGCATTTGCACTGTCGCACGCCGGTATGTCTTCGGACGCCTTTGCCCAACAAGCCACAGTCTGGCTCGATACCGCCACACATTCCCGCTTTAAGGTAAAGTATACCCAGCTCATCTACCAGCCCATGGTGGAGCTGCTCCAGTACCTGCGCGATAATAACTTTAAAACATACATCGTATCCGGAGGCTCCTCCGCGTTTATCCGGTTGTTCAGCGATTCGGCCTACGGTATTCCCGCCGAACAGGTTATCGGCACTATGCTCAAGGCGCAGTTTGTAGCCAAAGACGGGAAATATGAGGTAGTAACCACTACCGATGTGTGGCACAATGACGACAAAGATGGAAAACCAGTAGGCATCCAACAAATTATCGGCAAGAAACCAGTACTGGCTTTCGGTAACTCAGACGGCGACTTACAGATGCTGCAGTGGACCTCCTCCAACACACGCCCCAACCTGTGCCTGATTCTGCACCACACGGATGCAGACCGTGAATATGCCTACGACAGCCTCAGCACTGTGGGCACGCTGAAGAATGCCTTGACAGAAGGAAAGCAGAAAGGCTGGACGATTGTAGATATGAAGAATGACTTTAAAACCGTATTCGCTTTCCAGAATACAGCTAAATAACAGCAGGAAAGAGCCTGCGACCGAAGTTTCCATCGTAGGCTTTTCCGCTTTTCGTGCCTTGAAAGAGATCGTACCCGATATCGGGTACATTCATACCTCATATCAGGTACAATCGTCCCTCAATTGGAGTATAATCGTACCCGATATCGGGTACGATCTCTTTCAGCACTCGAAATTACCAATAACACCCCTCAAAAACGGAAAATTATGACGAATTTGGAACAAATCCTCGCCCTGAAGAAAAGTATGCAAGACAGCATCGTAGGACAAGACGAAGTAATCAATAAAATCCTCATCGCCCTCCTGACCGATGGCAATGTGCTGCTCGAAGGTCTTCCCGGACTGGCCAAAACCCGCGCCGTGAAAAGTCTGGCAAGTAACCTGAACTGCAAGCTAAGCCGCATCCAGTTCACCCCCGACCTGCTGCCTTCGGATGTAACCGGAACGGAAATCTACCAACCAGAATCGACACAGAAGTTTGTATTCCAGCCGGGACCCATCTTCAGCAATCTGGTACTGGCCGATGAGATTAACCGTGCACCGGCCAAAGTACAATCGGCCCTGCTGGAAGCCATGGAAGAACGGCAGGTATCCGTAGCCGGAAAGACCTACAAGATGGAACCCTTGTTCATGGTACTGGCTACCCAGAACCCCATCGAGCAGGAAGGCACCTACCCCCTGCCCGAAGCACAGCTGGACCGTTTCGTAATGAAAATAGAAATCACCTACCCCGAACCGCAGGATGAATCCCGCATTGTAGAGCTGGTACGTGATGAGACGAAAGGCAGCACCCTGAAGATTACCCCTATCGACCAAAAAGTAATATTGGAGGCCCGCAAAGAAATCAATGAGATTGAAGTAAGCCCCGCTGCCCTTCAGTACATGGTGGATATTGTGAACCTGACCCGCAACCCGGGCGAAAACAACAAAGACCTGACCCGCTGGATCAGCTATGGAGCCAGTCCTCGAGGTACCATTGCTCTGGATCGCTGCTCACGCGTGGTGGCCTGGATGGATGGACGTAAAACGGTGACGCCAGACGATACGCGCTATGTAGTGCATGACGTACTGCGTCACCGCCTCATCCTCACCTACGAAGCCAATGCCGACCGGGTAGGCATTAATGACATCATTGATACCCTCCTGAAAAATGTATCGGTAGTATAAACAACCCTTTTCAAAACAACGCCCATGAAACCGCGTAATTACCCACCCGAAGTAGTGACCAGCCTCAACGACCTGATGCGGTTCGAATACTTAGTTGGAGGAGGAGGAAGCATCCTGCCCAACCGCCCCATCTATTCCATCCTCGTGGGACGCCACATGGCCAAGATGCGCGGACGCGGGCTCGACTTTGAAGAGGTGCGCCTCTATGTACCGGGTGATGACATCCGCAACATCGATTGGAAGGTAACTGCCCGCACCCACGAAACCTACTCCAAAGTATTTAATGAGGAGAAAGAACGCCCCACCTTTACGGTACTGGACCAAAGCGCAGTGATGTTTTTCGGTTCGCAGCTATATGTAAAGTCGGTGACCGCCGCTCACGTGGCTGCCTTGAGTGCCTTCTACACTCTGAAAAGGGGTGACCGCTTCGGAGGCCTCGTCTTCAATGAAGAGGGGTATGACTACATCCAGCCACGCCGCAGCAAAGCCTCGGTAGAGCACTTTCTACAACTGACCGCAGCACGTAACAAGGTACTACCCCAGCGAAAAAAGACACAACCGGATGCCACCCTCATCAACGAGATGTTACACCGCACGCAGGCACTGGTCACACATGATTATGTGATTACCGTAGTCACCGACCTCATGAATCTCAACGAAGAAAGTATGCGGCTGCTACGCCTCTTATCTTACCACAACGATGTAATTGTGGTACACATTGAAGATCCTATGGATGAGCAGCTCCCTTCCGGCAAACTGGTGTTGGGCAACGGAGAGCGCCAACTCCTGTGGAACAACGCCCGCCGAAAAGCGGGTGAGAAATACGTATCTGCATACAATACCCAGCTAAGTGGGCTGATGGAAAACTTGCGGCATTACGGTATCCCAGTATCCGTACTCCGTACCACTCTCCCCTTGGAGAAGCAGATAAAAGAACGAATAGGAGAACGACTGAAGTTATGAACCACGATACCATTCCTGCCCTCGCGCAGTTCATTGAGCCTGCACCGGTAGCTTTTACGCCCGACGCACCAGGCTGGTACACCTTGGAGGGGGTGCTGGCAGGGCTTGTCCTCTGCATCTTGCTGCTCGTATACCGTCACTACCGTAAAAATAGGTACCGGCGAAGCGCAGTACTCCTGCTGGAAACAGCACAAAAGCAGCTGCCCCCCACGGGGGAGTACACACAATTAGTGTACCATGCCAACATGCTGGCCAAGCAGATCAGCATCAGGCTGTACGGCCGGGAACAGACCGCCTCGTTAAAGGGAAGTTCCTGGATCGAGCACCTGAATCGCAGTTGTCCGAAAGCTGATTTTACAGAGGCGGACACACGTCTGTTGGAAGCTTTGTATGACTCCTCTGTGAAGGCCGATGCACAGCAAGCCGCTGCTTTCGTAGAGAAGATGAAATATTGGATTAAGAAACACCGTACCCGATTATGATACACCTATTCCCCGACATACCTGCCGACATGCAGTTCGAAATAGCCTATAAATGGGTATTCCTATTGCTACCGCTACCGCTGCTCATCTATCTGCTGCTACCGGCTTTACGGAAGAAACGGGCCGCCCTGCTCGTGCCCTTCTTCGGAAGAGCCAGGCAGACCGCCGCACTCCGCCCAAAACGGAGTGCCTGGATCAGCCGAAAGAGCCTGGCGGGCTGGGTTATACTGTCGCTATGCTGGGTGCTCCTGCTGGCAGCGGCTTCCTCGCCACAATTTACCGGGCAACCACAGAAACGCACACGGACTGTGCGAAGCTTCCTCATTGCAGCGGACATTTCCTTTAGTATGGCTCAGACCGACTGGAGCGTAGACGGCCACCTGATGAGCCGCTGGGGAGCTGTAAAATATCTGATGAAGGACTTCATCAAAGAACGGAAAAGCGACCAGGTAGGCTTGGAGATGTTTGCCACACATGCCTACCTGCAGGCACCGCTCACCACCGATCTCGAAACCATCAACTGGCTTCTGGACCAGACAGAGGTAGGCATGGCCGGACAAATGACAAGCATTGGCGAAGCCATTGCCTTCGGTATTAAGATATTCCGCCAGGATACCATTAAGCAACGCGTGATGCTACTGATGACCGACGGAGTAGACGGCGGTACCGACATCCTACCACTGGATGCCGCCAGTGCTGCCAAACGCGACAGCATCACCATCTACACCCTGGGTATCGGCAACAGCACCAGCGGAGGGTATGCCATTGACGAGAAACTACTTACCGAGATCGCCCAGCTGACCGGAGGGAAATACTTCCGCGCCGACAGTCAGCAGGAGATGAAAGAGGTATACACCGAGCTGAACAAGCTGCAACCCATCCAGTACGAAGAGAATGTGTACAAACCTGTGGTACTACTCTACATGTACCCCCTCTTCGGAGCCATCGCGCTATGCATAGGGTACTACCTGCTCAGCGCATTATTCAGACTACTTAAACGAACCCTCTCATGAAAGCACTGATACACTCCATAGGATCCATTGACTGGAATGCATTCCACTTCCTGCGCCCACAGGCTTTGTGGTTGTTCCTGCCTCTGCTGCTCGCTCTGCTGCTGATACTCCTCAACAATAGGGAACAGAAGAAGTGGCGGAAAGTCATTGCGCCCGCTCTGCGCCCGTTTATGTTCAGCCGGAGTAGTGCATGGGCTGTCTTCCTGCCCATGTGCCTGCTGGCAGTAGGAGTAAGCTGCGCCATCCTGGCACTGGCCGGCCCTACCTGGGAGAAACGATCCATTCCCGGAGAAAAGATTCCTTCCGTGGTAATGATCTCACTGGATCTATCCAAATCCATGCTGGCCACCGACGTACAGCCCTCACGCATGGAACGCGCCAAGATGAAGATAGCCGACTTTCTGGATGCCAATCCTCGTGCCCGTGCAGGTCTGATAGCCTACGCCGGAACGCCTCATACCGTGCTCCCTTTTACGGCAGACTATAACCTGATCAAGCATCACGCCGCCAGCCTGTACAATTGGGAGATGCCCGTGCAGGGCACTAATATGGAGCTGAACCTCGCCCTGATCGACACCATGATGCAGCATGTAGAGGCACCCAGCACCATTCTGCTGATGACAGATGCTATCAATGATAAAGAGGCGGTACTGTTAAACGATTTCATTAACCGTTCCATCCATAAATTGGAAATCCTGCTCTTCTCTACCCCACAGGGAGCACCTGTACCGGGAGCGCCGGGAGTACTCTCCAAACAAGATCCGACCCCGCTGGAGAACCTGCGCCAAAACCAAAAGATCAATATTACAACCATCACCCTTGACAAGTCGGATGTAGAAGCTGTAGCTCAACGCATCAGCTCCCATCTCATCTTCGAGAAAAAAGGAGAGAAGGATGATAAAGACTGGGATGACAAGGGATGGATACTGCTCATTCCTGCCCTGCTCATTACTGCACTTTGGTTCCGTAAGGGATGGACAGTACAGTGGGGTCTTTTACTCCCGCTATTGCTGCTTACCTCCTGTGGAGGGGTAGATGGCAAACACCCCGGATGGTGGTATACCGAGGACTACCAGGGAGAGCTTTGGTACAAGAAGGGCGATTATGAAAAGGCCGCCGAACACTTTCAGGACAATCCTCACAAAGCCGCCGCCTATTTCAAAGGAGGCGATTACCAATCAGCCGCCGAGCTATTGGCAAATGACACCACCGCCACCGGACGTTATAACTACGGCCTTGCACTCACCCAACTGGGCAATTACGACGAAGCCATTGCTGCCTTTCACCAGGCTGCCAAAGAAAACCCGTCATTGAAACAACAGGCCGAACATAACATTGATGTGAGCCGTCTGATGAAAGACAAGGCACAGACCGCCATGAAGTTTCAGCCCACCGAAAGTGCCATAGAAAAAGCTCTGAAAGCCACCGAAAAGGAAAAACTCAAAGAGCGGAAACCCCAAACCGAGGATGAAGAGCTCAGCTCCGACACCGAAGTGAAGAAATTGCCCACCCACGGCGACCGTACCAGCGATGAGGTACAGAGCAATATCCATCGTGCCCGCGAACAAAAGTTCCCTCCCAAGGACTTCAAGATGGAAACCAATGTCCCTATTGAGACCAAGGTATTGATGCAAAAGACCAATGCCGACCCGGGAGAGTTCCTGCACCGTCGCTTTGAGATTCAGAAACAGAAATATTACCCCTACGTAACCCCCACCCACGAATCATGGTAAGCACTCTATACATACAACCGCATACCGGCCTACACGCTCTGCTCCGGAACGTCTGCGCCGGAATCCTGATTACGCTATGCACACTATTCTTAGTACCTGCAAGCGTGCAAGGGCAGGTGTCCGTAAATGTATCCCTCAACCGGAAATCAGTATACGTGCAGCAACCCTTCCATGTCACTGTCACTGTGTATACAAAGACTTGGTTTACTGCACCTGTGGAGTTTGGCAACCTACAGATTCCCAATGCATTCATTATCCCTTTCGATCGTACGCAACCAGGTATGTTTACCTTTGGCGGGAAACAGTACCCGGGCATCCAGTTCTATTACATTGTTTTCCCTTACAAAGTGGGAACCTTCAAAGTCCCCTCCCTGGAAATTGACGCTGAAAGCCCTGCAGAAGGCGATTACAAAGGACGGAAAGTAGTATTGCACACCACTCCGCAATCCTTTACCGTGCGGGATGTACCCGAAGCGCTCAAGAGCAACGGCGCCTGGTTTGTGGCCAAGAATGTGGTACTGCATGACAACTGGGCACCCGCATCCGCCCAATACAAAGTGGGTGATGTGATTAAACGCACTATCACCATTGATGCCTATGGCACCCTGCCTCAATTTATCCCTAATATTGAAGCTGAAGAAAAGTTGGACTGGGCCTCCTCCTACCCCCAGGAACCCGTTCTGACCGATACCCGCGGAGGCGGCGATGCCAACGGACGTAGCGTACAGACCATCACCTATCTATTAGAAAAGGAAGGCGAATTTACCGCACCTTCCGTAAAGCTCTCCTTCTGGAATCCCTACACCTCACGAATGCAGACGGTAGCTACCCACCCATTGAAATTACATGTCCTACCCAATCCCAACCTGGGCATACTCACCACCCTGAAAGACAGTCTGGATGCCACCGTAGCTGGCAAAGCAGAGGCTCAGGAGGATGCAGGGGCGTTCCTCATCATGGGTATGCCCTGGTACATGTTCTGCCTCTGGGCAGCAGGTACCCTCATCGCCCTGTTCCTTATGATAAAAGTAGCACTACGCCTTTGGAAAGCGCTACGCCAGCAGTGGCTGCAATACCAGCAAAGCGAGAAATACCTGTTCCGCAGGATGCTTCGCTCTGGAGATGATCCGGAACGATTCCTGCCCGCCCTATACCGATGGTGGGACAGTTTCCCCTCCAAGCCCTCTGCCTCCATAGGAGCCTCCTATGAACGCTCCGGCAAGAAAGATGAGGCCACAAAAGCCAAAGAATACTTCGAGAAAGCTACTGAAGGTGATCCCCCCAACACTCCTGCCCCCCTCAAAGAAGACATGAAGAAATATAGAAAAGAAAGGCTAACAAAGAAGC
This sequence comes from Bacteroidaceae bacterium, assembly GCA_031552405.1. Taxonomy (GTDB): domain Bacteria; phylum Bacteroidota; class Bacteroidia; order Bacteroidales; family Bacteroidaceae; genus UBA1794. The sequence continues at coordinate 9,109 of JAVBMN010000015.1, forward strand.
AGGATCTATTTCAATAACCTGTATTATAGAAGATAAGCCCGGCACTGTAAAAGTACCGGGCTTACTTGATTATTGCATTTATTCTATAAATCAGAAAGAATAATTCACACCCAGACCGAACACCTTGTTTGTACGGCTGTACACATCCGTTCCTGTTATACCAGTCATCCCCATAGCAGAGAGAGTAGCTGTGGCGCCCTTGTAGTTGTCACGATCCGTATAGTCACTATAGGTAGTGAAGAAATAACCTATATCCACTGACAGTTTTTCGTTGAGCTTCACCCGGCCACCAAAACCGATGGTATAAGAGTTCAGTGAAAAGCTCATATCCGTTTCGTATGCATCAGTGATTCCATAGTTTGTCTTCTGGAATCCGGCACTGATCAGGATGTGTTTCGTGATGTCCCATTCAGCTCCAGCCAAATATTCATCTGTTCCGTGGTCCAGATATTTCTGTTTGTTATTAGCCATACCGGCGTCTGTATCAAAGAAGTGGTGATAACCGGCCATGACACGCACGGTCGGAATAATGCTATACTGTGCACCAATAGCCAGATAAGCGGGTATGTCACTGGGTGTGTTCACTCCATGATCGAAATCTTTCACACCTGTGGTGTTTATCTTGGTCTTATTTTCAGTATTCAGGTTGGTTTTAAACTCATATTTTGCAGCAAGATTTAGTTTGCCCAGCTTCCAGTCTACACCGATAATAGGTGTCAGGCCCCAACCTGTCTGATCACAGTTCAGCTCTTTATCTGCAGTCAGGATAGCGGTTTCTGAGGCTGTCTGACTTTGGGCTGCATACTTTTGAGCTTGTGTACGAAGATTATCAGCCTCAGCGGTATTACCGGCAGCCTGAGCTACATCCGCATCCACAAAAAGCTTTTCAGAAGCGGCCTGTGCCTGAGCAGCAATGCCCGTGAAGGTTTTATTCAAGTTTACCATGTTTTGCCCGGCACCCAAATTGGGGTTGGCGCAGATATTCCGTATGTATCCATAGTAGCTGTTGCTCATATAATTCATGCGGCCTCCGGCAAAAACAGAGACATTATCCGTCACCTGATAAGTAGCACCAAGCTGCAATCCATAGATATACTGGCGGCCTTCCATATAACTGTTCAAACTATATTGCGTAGCGGCGAATCCCTTTGCAGTAAGCATATAGGGAATCAAAGCCACCTGCGATTCAAAAGAAGGCAACCCGTCATTAAAGGTAGCTTTTCCTCCTCCACCGGTAATGGCGAAAGCCAAGGATACAGACCATTTATCCTTTTTCCAGGCAGCCTGCAAGGAAGGCACGAAAGGAGCAGAGGCCTCACCCTCAAACACCTTGTAACCTTGTGCCGTAGCCGATCCATCTGCGTTATTGGCAAAAGGCGCAAAGGTAGAGCTTATCACACGCGTTTGATACACACTTTGCCCATTGAGCGAGATGTGGAAGCCGTCCGGCATGAATGCAATACCGGCAGGGTTGGTGAGCACCGCATCAATATCGATCACTCCGTCCCGGGCTAGATTTCTCAGGAAGGATGCACTTTGATTGGTATTTGTCAGTATACCTCCGGCTAGAACGGAGCTGCTCAGCATCAGCATGGCGCAGGCTAATTGGTTTCTTTTTCTCATTTTCTGTTCCTTTTGTACGAAAACGCGACAAAGATATAACATTCTTTGTACTCGTCAAAGTTTCTTTCACAGTTATTGACCGCTTCAAATTTATTTTTCATTTACAAGAGCGTTCAGTCATACTAAATCTCACACACATAACAGCCTAAGTACAACATTTCATATACGGGAACTTAAGTACAATCCGCGCGCACGAATTTATCAACTGGTGGGCATGAACTTGTCAACTGGTGGGCACGAGTTTGTCAACTACAGCGCTGCATTTCTCCTACCACAAGCCTGTGTTTTCAAATCTCAGGCCTAAATTCCCGCACTCACAGGCCTGCAAACATACAAGTCTACCTTCTCGCGGAACCGCATAAAGCTCTCACCCCACAAACTCTATCCCAACACCCTTCACACCCTTCACACCCTCTACATTCTCGATCCACAAAGGGTTTGCGGGTGAAGGGCAGGTGTGAACCCCGTGAAGGGTGCGTGAAGGGTCACTATTCACACAGAACACATAATGAATCAACAGTTTACGCCCACGTGAAGGATGTGAAGGGTTATTAGCTTAACGGATAATTATTAGGGCATATACCTTCCTGATCATGATTCATTTTCCCTGTCTTTCTGCAAGAATATCTACATTTGAAAATCTTTTTCATTTTCATGTAGTTTTTTTTATGTCGTTTTATTTGGGATTCCAAAAGAAAAGAGTTTTATTTGCATTCTAAATTTACATAATTAATAATTTTACAGATAGAAAGCTATGAATAGCACAAATTCTGGCAAAAACCTTTCAGGCTTGCGCCGTAAGGATTTTCAAAAGATAGTGGACGGAAAAGAGACTGATCTCTTCTTCCTAAAAAACGACAAGATGGAAATCGCCGTAACTAATTACGGCGCTACCGTAGTAGCAATCATGGTTCCCGACAAGAACGGGAAATACGAGAACGTAGTCCTCGGGCACGACTCTATCGACAAGGTAATCGCCAGTCCGGAGCAATTCCTGAGTACTACAATCGGACGTTATGGAAACCGCATCGCCAATGGTAAATTCACCCTGAACGGGAAAGAGTATAAACTGGCTATCAACAACGGTCCTAACTCTCTACACGGTGGTCCTACCGGATATCACACCCGCGTATGGGAAGCTCGTCAGAAGAATGAGCATGCAGTGGAATTCAAATATACGTCGCCCGACGGAGAAGAAGGATTCCCCGGGAAGCTGGAGATCATGATGACCTATACGCTCACCGATTCCAATGAATGGATGATCTCTTACAAGGCCACCACAGATAAAACCACCATCGTCAATCTGACCAACCATGCCTTCTTCAACTTGGCTGGTATTAAGAATCCAACTCCCACAGTATTAAACAATATCCTGACCATCCATGCGGATCATTATATCCCCATCAACGATGTATCCATCCCCTTGGGCGAAATAGCCAAGGTAGAAGGTACCCCGTTTGATTTTCGCAAGCCACACGTAGTGGGCGACCGTATTGATGCAGATAATATCCAGACTAAAAACGGTGCTGGGTACGACCACTGCTTTGTATTAAATAAGGTAGAAGCCGGTGAACTGACCCTTGCTGCCAAATGCGTGGAACCCCTCAGCCGCCGCTTTATGGAGGTGTACACTACTGAGCCGGGAGTTCAGCTGTACTCGGGCAACTGGCTCAACGGCTTCGAAGGATGCCAGGGAGCTACCTACCCCGCACGTTCTGCCCTGTGCTTCGAGGCACAATGTTTCCCCGATACCCCCAACCGCCCCTACTTCCCCAGCTGCGTGCTGAAACCGGGTGAGGAATACAAGCAGGTGACTGTGTATAAGTTCGGTGTTGAAAAGTAATAACCAATTAAATAATACCTAAAAATGACTAAGAAACAAACCCCGAACTACATGTTCCCGCTTATTATCATGTTTGTAGTATGTTTCCTTATCGGATTCGTTACAACCATGAACAACTCCATGATTAGCTTTTGTAAAGCTGCCTTCGACCTTGATGAGACTCAGGGACAGTGGATCAATACTGCATTTTATGGAGCGTACATCCTTTCCATTCCTTTTGCCCTTCTGATGGACAAGATTGGCTACAAAAAGACCTTGCTATGGGGTCTGCTTATTGTAGGTGTTGGATTCATAATCAATTCATTCGGAATCAAGGCTAGCATTGGCAGCGGTAGCGTGTATACCATCTTCCTGCTTTGCATGTGCATCGTAGCAATGGGTGTGGTAATGCTGCAGTTAGTAGTTAACCCTTACGTAATGGTATTAGGTGACCCTGCAAAGGGCGCATTCCGCATGACAGCCAGTCAGGCTCTCAACTCGGTAGCAACTACAGTCGCTCCTATGTTCATCACTACCGTTATCATCGGCAACCAGGTACCTACCCCCGAAGGTGTACCGGCCCCGTTCTTAGGGCTGGGTATCTTCACGTTGGTATTGCTGGCACTGTTGGCTTTCCAGAAACTGCCTGAGATCAAAGCTGAGGAACAAGCCAGCGCAGAAGGTGAAAAGATTCAGTACAAGAGCAGCGTATTCAAATATGTCCATGTATGGCTTTGTGCACTGGGTATCTTCATGTACATGGGTATCGAAATCGGTATTCCTTCCATGCTGTCTGCCTATGTAAAGGCGCATGCCGGATCATTCATTGATATCACCAACCTCTCAGAGCTGGAACTCAAAAATGCAGTCGCAGCTTTCGTAACTCCTTTATTGTCTTACTATTGGGGAGGTATGATGGTAGGCCGTCTGATCGGTACTGCGATACTTAGCAAGTTCCAACCCAGAGTTCTTCTGAGCGTGTGTCTTATTGCAGGTGCTGCTTGTGTGGGTATCTCCTTCTTCTTAAGTGGTATGGCTGCTGTATGGGCTATGCTGGCTGCCGGTTTATTCCACAGTGTAATGTGGCCGCTCATCTTTAATCTTGGTCTGCAACAACTTGGCCCGCATACAAAAGCTGCCAGTGGTGTAATCTGTACAGGTGTAATTGGTGCAGGCCCCTTGACCATGCTTATGGGCTGGACGGTAGATAACCCCGCCTTAGGCGTAGGTGTAGCCATCTGCCTCATGTTCGTATATTACGCATATGTACTGTGGTTCAACTGGATCGGATCCAAGATTGGCCTCCAGAAAGCATAATCCTTAGAATCTAAATTATATTTTTAAACAATATATAAACCCATAAAAACTTAAAAGCTATGGATATAGAATTTGTAAGAAGCCGCTTTATCAAGCACTTCGACGGAACTACAGGTTCCATCTATGCCTCACCCGGCCGTATCAACCTCATCGGTGAGCACACTGACTACAACGGTGGATTTGTATTCCCCGGAGCCGTAGACAAAGGTATGCTAATGGAGATTAAACCCAACGGTACTGACAAAGTAAAAGCATATTCTATCGACCTGAAAGACAAGGTTGAATTCGGCCTTAATGAAGAAGACGCTCCCCGCGCAAGCTGGGCACGTTATATCTTTGGTGTATGTCGTGAAATGATCAAACGTGGTGTAGATGTAAAGGGCTTCAATACAGCATTTGCAGGCGATGTGCCCCTTGGTGCAGGTATGTCTTCTTCGGCTGCGTTGGAAAGTGTATATGCGTATGCTATCAACGAAATCTTCGGCGAAGGCAAAGTTGACAAGTTTGAATTGGCAAAAGTGGGCCAGGCTACAGAACACAACTATGTAGGTGTGAAATGTGGTATCATGGACCAATTCGCTTCCGTATTCGGTAAAGCCGGTCACCTGATCCGTCTGGACTGCCGTTCACTGGAATATCAATACTTCCCCTTCCGCCCCAATGGTTACAAGCTGGTATTGCTTGACTCTGTAGTAAAGCATGAATTAGCTTCTTCCGCTTACAACAAGCGTCGCGAATCTTGTGAAGCCGTAGTAGCAGCCATGAAGAAGAGACATCCAGAAGTAGAGTTCCTGCGCGATGCCAATATGGAAATGCTGCTGGAAGTGAAAGAAGAAGTGAGTGCAGAAGATTACATGCGCGCCGAATATGTAATTGAAGAAATCCAACGCGTACTTGACGTATGCGACGCTCTGGAGATCGGCGATTACGAAATCGTAGGTGAAAAGATGTATGAAACCCACCACGGTATGAGCAAGCTGTATGAAGTAAGCTGCGAAGAGCTCGACTTCCTTAACGATGTAGCGAAGAAAAACGGCGTAACCGGCTCACGCGTAATGGGTGGTGGCTTCGGAGGATGCACCATTAACTTGGTAAAGAACGAGCTGTACGAAGGCTTTATTGAAGATGCTAAAGAAAGCTTCAAAGCTAAGTTTGGAAAGAGCCCGAAGGTATATGACGTAGTAATCGGAGACGGTTCACGTTTGGTAGAAAAGTAATATTCGTTTTACCCATATCCAAATAAAGAAAGGTACTCATAGGGGTACCTTTCTTTATTCTATGACAGCTTTTAACCAATATGTGTTTTTAAACATACTAAAAAAGTATTTCGCTTTCTTATATTAGTGTTACTTTTACACCCAAATAAAATTATTACCTTGCTTACAGATAAACTAAAAAACTTAAAAACCAAAAACTTATAACAAGATGAATTGGACTTCACATGAATTTATTTGGCTCGACTGGCTGATTATTGTAGTCGGTATTGGGCTCGTAACATGGGCGGTATACCGTTCGGTACAAAAAGACAAACGCCTGCAACAAGGTGCCAGTAGCGAAGATTACCTGTTTGGTAAAGGTGAACCTTGGTATATTATCGGTGCGGCTATCTTTGCAGCAAACATCGGATCCGAGCACCTTGTAGGACTTGCCGGTACAGGTGCCAAATCGGGCGTAGGTATGGCCCACTGGGAAATGCAAGGCTGGATGATTCTTATTTTGGGTTGGCTCTTTGTACCTTTCTACCAACTTATGAATAATAAGATGGGGAAAATTATCACCATGCCCGACTTTCTCAAATATCGTTACACACCGGCAACCGGTTCATGGCTGTCTATCATCACCCTTATCGCATACGTACTGACCAAAGTAAGTGTGACTGCATTTACCGGAGGTATCTTTATGGAGAGTCTTTTGGGCTTGCCTTTCTGGTATGGAGCTATCGGCTTGATCGTTCTAACAGGTATCTTCACTGTACTGGGTGGCATGAAGGGTGTAATGACCCTGTCGGCCATCCAAACACCGATCCTTATCATTGGTTCATTCCTCGTGCTCTTCCTTGGATTGTCAGCTCTTGGAGATGGAAACATTTCTGAAGGATGGACCGCAATGATCACCTACTCCAAAACCTTGAGCGTAGGAGCAGACGGCGTGGCATACGGAACCAACCACATGTTCCACTTCGAAACTGGCGACCCCTTGTACGATGATTATCCTGGCTTCTGGGTATTCCTCGGAGCCTCTATCATCGGTTTCTGGTATTGGTGTACCGACCAGCACATAGTGCAACGTGTGCTGGGACAGCGTAAAGGCGAGTCAAATATTGAGGTAATGAAACGTGCACGTAGAGGTACTATCGCTGCCGGTTATTTCAAAATATTACCTGTATTCATGTTCTTGATCCCGGGTATGATTGCTGCTGCATTGGCCGCACGCCCCGATAGCGGATTCACATTATCCGATCCTGATACCGCCTTCGGTTCCATGGTTAAATTTGTATTACCTGCGGGAGTAAAAGGCATTGTAACCATTGGTTTCATCTCGGCATTGGTAGCTTCTTTGGCTGCCTTCTTCAACTCATGCGCCACACTGTTTACCGAAGACTTCTACAAACCGAAGTTTAAGAACAAGAGCGAAAGTACATATGTATTTGTAGGCCGCGCCGCCACAGTGGTAGTAGTAGTATTGGGTATTATATGGATACCTGTAATGATGAGCCTTGGCAGCCTTTACGACTACCTGCAGGGCATCCAGTCGCTGCTTGCTCCTGCAATGGTAGCTGTATTCGCACTGGGTATATTCTCCAAAAGAATCACACCGAAAGCTGGTGAGGCTGGTATGATTGTGGGATTCGCCGTGGGTATGATCCGCCTGCTGACCAACATCTTCACGAATACGGGTAAAGATGTAATGACTGGCTGGTGCTGGGAAAGTACCACTTGGTTCTGGCAGACTAACTGGCTGATCTTTGAAATCTGGCTGCTCGTCTTCATCATACTGTTGATGGTTGTAGTATCGTTCTTCACTCCAAAACCAACAGCTCAACAGGTTGAAGCCATCACTTTCACCGACGAATACATCCAGCAGATCAAGAAGAGCTGGGACAAGTGGGATGTGATTGCATCACTCGGAGTAGTATTCCTATGCGCTCTGTTCTATATGTATTTCTGGTAATCAATAACATCTGTTATATATTTAAGTAAAGTGAGGGGAGCAAATGCTTCCCTCACTTTACTTATTGTACAACCCTATATACTTATTTTTCCATAAACATGTTCAATAACATATCAAAACAGCACTTCAGTCTGCTATATAAGTGTTATTTTTACACCTAAATAACTTAAATACTTTACTGACATGAGGAAGATAATGAATTATGCAGGGCGCTTAAGCCTCCTTTTACTCCTTGTAACAAGCTGTACTACACAGCCCAAAACGGAATACACTTTATCCGGACTGGAACCCAAAAACTTTGTAGACACCATTAACGGGAAAGCCACAGCTCTTTATGTACTAAAAAACCAAAACGGCATGGAAGTATGTGTGACTAACTTTGGAGGGCGCATCGTATCTGTCATGGTTCCTGACAAGGAAGGTGTAATGAAAGATGTGGTACTCGGATTCGATTCTATCGGAAAATATGAACGTATCCCCTCCGACTTCGGAGCTTCTATCGGACGTTATGCCAACCGCATTAACCAAGGTAAGATTACTATTGACGGACAAACTATCCAGTTGCCCCAGAATAACTTTGGACACTGTCTGCACGGAGGTCCTAACGGATGGCAATACAAAGTGTATGATGCTACATTGGTGGACAGCACGACCCTGAAACTTGTATTAAACTCACCGGACGGAGATGAAAACTTCCCCGGAAACGTAGTCGCTACTGTGACTTATAAGCTGACTGATGACAACGCCATCGACATCAATTACGAAGCCACTACAGATAAAAAGACTGTGATCAATCTGACAAATCACAGCTATTTCAATCTAGGAGGCAACCCTGAATTCCCCATCCTAGACGATGTATTGTATGTAAATTCCACTGAATATACTCCCGTAGACAGCACATTTATGACTACTAGTGAAGTAGTTCCAGTGAAGGGTACCCCATTTGATTTCACTACTCCGAAGCCTATCGGACAGGACATTAACGCCGATCACCAGCAGATTAAATTCGGAAACGGCTATGACCACAACTGGATCCTCAACACCAAAGGTGACATCAACCAGATTGCAACCCGCCTGACCAGTCCCTCTTCCGGAATAACCCTCGAAATATACACCAACGAACCTGGAATTCAGGTGTATACCGGTAACTTCCTGGATGGAACCGTAGTGGGCAAGAATGGAAAAACGTACAACCAGCGTGCTGCTATCTGCCTGGAGACTCAGCATTACCCCGACTCTCCCAACAAACCACAATGGCCTTCTGTAATTTTGGAACCGGGCAAGACGTATAATAGCCGTTGTATCTTCAAATTTGGAGTTCAAAAGTAATTGCGTATACATGGAAAAAGAGTATACCGTGGACATACCAGCTCCTAAAATAAGTCCTGCATTCCTCACCCAAGAGCAAAAGATGGCACCATTTTATAACGATAAAGATCGGTTTCTGGTGGCGCTTGACTGCGTTATCTTCGGCTTTTACGAAGGCGAACTGCACCTATTGCTCCTAAAGAGAAACTTTGAACCGGCTAAAGGGAAGTGGTCCGTAATGGGCGGCTTCCTCCACGCTGGCGAAAGTGCTGACGATGCGGCTAAACGCGTGCTGCACAAGCTCACCGGACTACAGGACGTGTACATGGAACAAGTAGGTCTTTTCGGAGAAATAAATCGTGATCCGGGCGAGCGGGTACTTTCTATAGCATACTACGCATTGATCAACATCAATGAATACGACCGTGAACTGGTAAAGAAGTATAATGCACACTGGGTGGAAATGCACAGTCTTCCGCCATTGATCTTTGATCACCATGAGATGGTGCGGAAGGCCCGCAAGCAAATGCGTATCAAGGCCTCAACCGCCCCTATCGGATTCAATCTCCTTCCGGAATTGTTCACACTGTCGCAATTACAACGACTCTATGAAGTAATCTATGACGAAACACTCGACAAGCGAAACTTCCGTAAGCGCGTGAATGACATGGATTATATCGAAAAGACAGATAAGATAGATAAAACAGGATCTAAACGCGGTGCTGCCATGTATCGTTTTAACGACAAGGTATACCTGAAAGATCCAAAGTTTAAATTATAAGAAAAACTATGTTAGAAGAACTGAAAGAGAAAGTGTTTCGCGCCAACCTAGAGCTGGTGCAACACGGATTAGTAATATTCACCTGGGGCAATGTATCGGCCATCGACCGTGACAGCAACCTGGTGGTAATCAAGCCTAGTGGTGTATCGTATGACACAATGAAAGCCAGCGACATGGTGGTAGTAGATCTCGACGGCAATGTGGTGGACGGCAACCTGAAACCCTCTTCCGACACCCCTACCCACTTGGTACTTTACAAGGCATTTTCTGAGATTGGCGGAGTGGTACACACCCACTCTACTTATGCCACTGCCTGGGCGCAAGCTGGCATAGACCTGCCCAATATCGGAACTACTCATGCGGACTACTTCCACGATGCTATTCCTTGCACTGGGGATATGACCGAAGCAGAAGTGAAAGGTCAGTATGAACTGGAAACCGGTAACGTCATTGTAAAACGCTTTGAAGGAATGAACCCGGTACATACTCCCGCCGTACTGGTAAAAAACCACGGTCCCTTCTCATGGGGCAAGGACGCATTTGATGCCGTACACAATGCGGTAGTCATGGAACAAGTAGCCAAGATGGCGTTCATCGCACACAGCGTAAACCCCTCTTTGACAATGAATCCGTTGCTGGTAGAAAAGCATTTCAACCGCAAGCACGGCCCAGGCGCCTATTACGGACAGTAATACGCACCTGCCATTCAGATTACAAGAAAAGAAGAACTAACAAATAACAATAGTAGTAATAACCCTTAAAAACAATAACGAAAAATGAATGCATTTGATCAATTCGAAGTATGGTTCGTAACAGGAGCACAGCTGCTGTACGGAGGTGACGCAGTTATCGCTGTAGATGCTCACTCCAATGAAATGGTAAAAGGCCTCAACGAAAGTGGCAAACTGCCCGTAAAAGTAGTATATAAAGGTACAGTAAACTCTGCACCCGAAGTAACAGCCGCTTTCAAAGCTGCTAACAACGATGCAAAATGTATCGGTGTAATCACCTGGATGCATACCTTCTCTCCCGCTAAGATGTGGATTCATGGTCTGCAGGAACTGCGCAAGCCGTTGCTGCACTTCCATACTCAGTTCAACAAGGAAATTCCTTGGAACGAGATTGATATGGACTTCATGAACCTGAACCAGAGCGCACACGGTGACCGTGAGTTCGGACACATCGTAAGCCGCATGCGCAAAAACCGCAAGGTAGTGGTAGGCCACTGGCAAGATGCCGAAGCACAGGCTAAGATCGCTACATGGATGCGTGTATCTGCGGCATGGGCTGACGCACAGGATATGCGTATCATCCGTTTCGGCGACCAGATGAACAACGTAGCCGTAACTGACGGTGACAAGGTAGAGGCTGAAATGCGCCTGGGCTACCACGTAGACTACTACCCCATCGGTGACCTGGTAGATGAGCAGGATAAAGTAAGCGATGCCGATATTGCCGCACTCGTAGCTGTATACGAAAAAGAATACGACCTGGCTCCCAACTGCAAAGAAGGTGGCAAAGACCGCAGCCAGGTGATCCAGGCCGCCCGTGAAGAAATCGCACTTCGCCGTTTCCTCGAAGGAAAAGGTGCCAAGGCATTTACTACCAACTTTGACGACCTGAAAGGTTTTGACCAGCTGCCCGGTCTCGCCAGCCAGCGCCTTATGGCAGAAGGATATGGTTTCGGTGCCGAAGGCGACTGGAAGACTGCTGCCCTCTACCGTACTATGTGGTTCATGGGCCAGGGTATGCCGAAAGGTTGCTCCTTCATGGAAGACTACACCTTGAACTTCAACGGTGACAAGAGCGCCATCCTTCAGGCCCACATGCTGGAAGTATGTCCGCTGATTGCTGAGCACAAACCCAAACTGGAAGTACACCCCTTGGGTATCGGTGGCAAGAATGACCCCGCCCGTTTGGTATTCACCAGCAAGGAAGGCGAAGGCGTAGCAGCTACTATCGTAGACATGGGCAACCGTTTCCGTTTGATCGTAAACAAAGTAGAGTGTATCAAGTCTGACGAGCTGCCTAAGCTGCCCGTAGCTTCTTCACTGTGGATCCCGATGCCTAACCTCGAAGTAGGTGCCGGAGCATGGATTCTGGCAGGTGGTACACACCACACCAGCTTCTCGTATGACCTCACCGTAGAATATCTTGAGGATTACGCAGAAATCGCAGGGATCGAAATGGTAGTAATCGATGAGAACACCACTATCTCCGAGTTCAAGAAAGAACTTCGCATGAACGATATCTATTACATGCTTAACAAAGCACTTTGCTAATAAATTATTTGGTTTCCGGAAGTGGCATACCATTTCCGGAAACCTTTTCATTCACATTAACCCCTATCTTTGATGAAATACGTAATAGGTTTAGATTATGGTAGCGACTCGGCTCGCGCTTTGGTGGTAAATGCTGCCACTGGCGAAGCGATTGCTACTGCTGTGAAATATTATCCCCGCTGGGCTGAAGGCAAATACTGCAACCCTGCTATCAACCAATACCGTCAGCATCCACAGGATTATATTGATGTACTGGAAGCTACTGTAAAAGAAGCTCTGGCACAATGCCCGGCAGGTACTGCTGAGAATGTGGTAGGTCTTGCATTCGATACAACAGGAAGTACTCCTGTATTTACAGATGCTACAGGTACTCCCCTGTCTATGCTGCCTGAATTTGCAGAGAATCCGAACGCGATGTTCGTACTCTGGAAAGACCATACTGCAGTGAAAGAGGCTGCCGAGATCAATAAGCTCTGCAAGAAATGGGATATCGACTATTCTGCGTATGAAGGTGGTATCTATTCTTCGGAATGGTTCTGGGCAAAAGCATTGCACGTGCTTCGCGAAGACGAGGCTGTTCGCTCAAAAGGATACAGCATTGTAGAACACTGCGAATGGTTACCCGCCCTGCTTACTGGTGCCGCCAGCAGCAATGACGTGGTACGCAGCCGTTGCGCCTGTGGACACAAAGCCATGTGGCACGAGAAATGGGGCGGTCTTCCCAGCGAAGATTTTCTCACAAAACTCGATCCGCTTTTAGCCGGATACCGTGACCGCTTGTTTGAAAAGACAGAAACTGCTGAAAAACCCGTGGGTACGCTGACAAAAGAATGGGCAGACCGCCTGGGACTCAGCACCAGTGTAGTAGTAGCCGGTGGCGCATTCGACTGCCACATGGGTGCCGTAGGTGCCAATGTAACTCCGAACACACTGGTACGCGTAATCGGTACTTCTACCTGCGACGTGATGATTGCCAGCTACGAGGAAATCAACAACAACCTGATCAAAGGTATCTGCGGACAGGTAGACGGTTCCGTAATCCCCGGATGGGTAGGTCTGGAAGCAGGCCAGTCGGCTTTCGGCGACGTATACGCTTGGTTCAAGCGCATACTGGAGTTCCCGTTGAAGACCATCATCGGTTCCAGCTCACTGATTGACGAAGCTACCAAAGCCAAACTCATTGACGAGGCTTGCGATAAGATCATCCCTGCCCTCACCGTAGAAGCTGAAAAGATTCCGCTCAGTGAAAGCACAGTGATCGCTACCGACTGGATGAATGGCCGCCGTACTCCGGATGCCAACCAGCTCCTGAAAGGTACCATCACCGGTATTACTCTGGGTACTACCGCCCCCCGCGTCTTCCGCGCACTGGTGGAAGCTACTGCATTCGGCACCAAAGCCATCGCAGACCGCTTTATCAGCGAAGGTGTGAAGATCGACAATGTGATCGGTATCGGTGGTATCGCCCTGAAATCACCGTTCGTAATGCAAACCATGAGCGATGTACTGAACATGCCTATCAAGGTGTGCAAGACCGACCAGGCCTGCGCCCTCGGAGCTGCCATGTTTGCTGCCACTGCTGCCGGTGTATATCATAAGGTAGAAGACGCTCAGAAAGCGATGAACTCCGGTTTCGACAAGGAGTACCAGCCCAACCCTGAAAATGTAAAAGCATATCAGGCTATCTATGAAAATTACCTGAAGCTGGGACAATTCACAGAAAAGGAATTGTTCTGCTAATACCCCCTCTTAAGGCTCGCGGGAATGAATTGTTCATTCCCTGCGAGCCTTTCTTCTTTTTACTCACAGGATACTATTCCACGCAATAAGCGAAAAACAAAAAGCATTAATCTGTTATGAGAAAATTAACCCTTCTGGCAGCCCTCCTCCTCACTGTCGTATTTTGTCGCGCACAGGAGGCTACTGTAGCCGGTCCCGACGGAAACCTCGCCGTAAAAATCACCCTCAAAGAAGGTGTTCCTACCTACTCGGTAACCTATAAGAACAAGACATTCCTGGAAGATTCCCCCCTTGGCATGGTGACCAATGTGGGCGACTTCAGCAAGGAGATGACATTGGTAAAGTCCTCGGATAAGATCTCCCCCATCCAAGAAACTTATACGCTCAACCGCTCAAAAGTCAGCCAGATTAACTATCAGGCCAATGAAATCACCTGCACCTTTGCCACTCCGGGCGAGGGTAAGAGAAAACGCACAATCGATGTGACTTTCCGCGTGAGCAACAACGATATTGCATTCCGTTACTCCCTGCCCAAGTTTGGGGATACGGCTTGCTGCGTGATTGAAAAGGAAACCACCGGTTTTGATTTCCCTTCACACACTACTACTTTCCTTACTCCGCAGGCTACGCCTATGATTGGCTGGATGCGGACAAAACCCAGTTACGAAGAAGAGTATATCCCGGACGATAAGCTGGGTGCTGCTTCTAAATACGGGGTGGGTTGGACCTTCCCCGGACTGTTCCACTTGGGACAGGATGGCTGGGTACTGCTCTCTGAAACGGGTGTAGACGGTAATTTCTGCGGGGGTAAACTGAGCGAAGGTACTCCCGAAGGTTTGTACCGCATTGCCTATCCCGAGCAAGGTGAAAACAACGGTTTCGGTAGCGCAACCGCCTCTATCGCCCTGCCGGGCAGCACGCCTTGGCGTACCATCACCGTAGGCGAGACACTGAAACCCATCGTGGAGACTACTGTACCCTTCGATGTGGTAGAGCAGCTTTACGAGCCTTCACGCGAGTATAAATTCGGTCGCTCCACCTGGAGCTGGATCATGTGGCAGGATGCGTCTATCAACTACGATGACCAGATTCGCTACATTGACCTGGCTGCCACCATGAACTTCGAATACTGTCTTATCGACGGCGGCTGGCTGACTAACATCGGCTACGAAGGCATGGAAAAACTCATCAGCTATGCAAAAAGCAAAGGCGTAGACATCTTCGTATGGTACAACTCCAACGGACACTGGAACGATGCTCCGCAATGCGCCAAGCAGAAGATGGCTAATACCATCATCCGCAAGAAAGAGATGAAATGGCTGAAAGCGCAAGGCGTAAAAGGCTTGAAGGTAGACTTCTTTGCCGGCGACAAGCAGGAAACATTGAAGCTTTATGAAGACATTCTTTCCGATGCCAATGATTACGGCTTGATGATTATCTTCCACGGCTGTACCCTGCCCCGCGGATGGGAACGTATGTATCCTAATTTTGTGGGTAGCGAAGCGGTACTGGCTTCGGAGAACCTCATCTTCGGCCAGCATTTCAATGACATGGAGGCGTATAATGCCTGTCTGCACCCCTTCATCCGCAACACGGTGGCCAGCATGGAATTCGGCGGTACGCTGCTCAACAAGCGTTATGACCGTAACAATACTGGCGGTAAGATTCGCAGAACCACCGATGTGTTCCAGATTGCAACTGCCGTACTGTATCAGAATCCGGTTCAGAACTTTGCCGTGGCACCTAACAACCTGACAGATGCTCCGGCGGAGGCTATCGACTTCATGAAAAAAGTTCCTACCACCTGGGACGAGACCCGTTTCATCGACGGATACCCCGGTAAGTACGTAGTACTGGCACGCCGCCACGGACAAACTTGGTACATCGCTGCGCTGAACGCACAGAAAGAGCCCTTGAAAGTAACGGTGTCTCTGCCTATGCTTACTGCCGGAAGCGAAGCCACCCTGTACAGCGACAACCTGAAAACCCGCGCCCTGGAAAAGAAAGCTGTGAAGACGGACAAGAAAGGCCAGCTCACCCTGGCCATCCCCACGGACGGAGGAGCTTTAATCGTACAATAGAAACCGAACCCCGTTCTTTTATAGAATGAAAGCTATTCCCCGTAGGGGCGGATTGAATCCGCCCGGTATGCAACAGCCCTCAGCGGGCGGATTCAATCCGCCCCTACGGGAAATAGCCAACCTCTGTTACGAACAGAGAGAGAATCATAATAATCTAACTTCAAATAAACAACTTTATTTATCATGAACAAAGTATTGATCAGCGCTGCCCTCTGCGCCGCCTCTATGGCGATGAGCGCTCAGCAAACGTCTGAGATCACTGTGAAAGTAAGCGAAGGAAATCAAGTGATCCCGAAGGAAATCTACGGCCAGTTTGCCGAACACCTCGGTACCTGCGTGTACGGCGGACTCTGGGTGGGTGAGAACTCCCCCATCCCCAACACCAACGGATATCGTAACGACGTACTCAATGCCCTAAAAGCCCTGAAAGTACCCGTACTGCGCTGGCCGGGCGGCTGTTTTGCCGACGAGTATCACTGGACGGACGGTATTGGTCCCAAAGCCGACCGCCCCAAGATGGTGAACAACAACTGGGGAGGCACAATCGAGGACAACAGCTTCGGTACACACGAGTTCCTTAACCTGTGCGAACTGCTAGGTACAGAACCCTACATCAGCGGCAACGTGGGTAGCGGCACCGTAGAAGAACTTGCCAAATGGGTAGAATACATGACCTCCGACGGCGATTCACCCATGGCCAACCTGCGCCGTAAGAACGGCCGCGACAAAGCCTGGAAAGTAAAATACCTGGGCGTAGGCAACGAAAGCTGGGGTTGCGGTGGCGACATGACTCCCGAATATTATGCAGACCTCTACCGCCGTTATGCCGTGTACTGCCGCAACTACGATGACAATCGTCTGTACAAGATTGCCAGTGGTGCCAGCGACTATGACGAGAGATGGACAGAAGTAGTAGCACAAAAAGTGGGTGGCCGTATGAACGGTCTTTCCCTGCACTACTACACCGTACCCGGATGGAGCGGTTCCAAAGGCTCAGCTACCAAGTTCAACAATGATGAATACTACTGGACACTGGCCAAAGCTCTTGAAGTAGAAGACGTGCTGCAACGCCACATCGCCATCATGGACAAGCACGACCAACGCAAGCGCGTAGCCCTGCTGCTTGACGAATGGGGTACCTGGTGGGACGAAGAACCCGGCACCGTTCGCGGTCACTTGTACCAGCAGAACTCCCTGCGCGACGCTTTCGTAGCCGCACTTTCGCTGAACGTATTCCACAAATACACTGAACGTCTTAAGATGTGTAACATTGCCCAGATTGCCAACGTGCTCCAGTCTATGGTACTGACCAAGGACGATAAGATGGTTCTTACCCCCTCTTACCACATCTTTGAGATGTACACCGTACACCAGGATGCCACCAACCTGCCTATCGAACTCAAGTGCGATACCCTGGGCATCAATATGAAGAAGAACATCCGTTTCAACGAGAAAGTACCTACTATCAGTGCGACTGCCTCCAAGGATAAGAACGGTGTGATTCACATCAGCCTGGCCAATGTAGACCTGGACAAGACCAACGAGGTAACCATCAACCTGGCCGGAGTAGATGCCAAGGGCGTAACAGGACGTATCCTGACCTCCAAGAACATTACCGACATCAACACCTTTGAGAACCCCAATCTTATTGCTCCTGTAGCATTCAAGGACGCAAAATGGAGCAAAGGCGTGCTGAAAGTAAAACTTCCTGCCAAAAGTATTGTGGCATTGGAGCTAAAGTAATAATTTTGCAACCGTATTTAGAGTTTAAATAATTATCACTATGAACGATAGTAAATTGATGAACCGCGCCGCTGATAACGTGCGCATCCTGGCTGCCTCCATGGTAGAGAAAGCCAACTCCGGACACCCGGGAGGTGCAATGGGTGGAGCTGATTTTGTAAATGTGCTCTATTCAGAGTTTCTGCAATACGACCCCGAAAATCCCCGCTGGGAAGGTCGTGACCGTTTCTTCCTGGACCCGGGTCACATGTCGCCCATGCTGTACTCCATCCTTTCCCTGACAGGTAAGTTTACAATGGAGGAACTCTCTCAGTTCCGTCAGTGGGAATCCCCCACCCCCGGACACCCCGAGGTAGACGTGATGCGTGGCATCGAGAACACCTCAGGCCCCCTCGGACAGGGACATACCTTCGCAGTAGGTGCAGCCATCGCGGCTAAATTCCTCAAAGCACGCTTCGACGAGATGATGGATCAAACCATCTATGCATACATCTCCGACGGTGGTGTGCAGGAAGAAATCTCTCAGGGCGCAGGCCGTATCGCCGGTACACTGGGATTGGACAACCTGATTATGTTCTACGACTCGAACGACATCCAGCTCTCTACCGAGTGCGGTGCCGTAACCAACGAGGACGTAGCCAAGAAATATGCAGCCTGGAATTGGAACATCATCATCATCAACGGTAATGACGCCGATGCCATCCGCAAGGCCATCATCGAAGCTAAAGCTGAGAAAGAACGCCCCACCCTCATCATCGGTAAGACCGTAATGGGTAAAGGTGCCCTCAAGGCCGACGGTTCCAGCTTCGAGCGTAACTGCGCTACCCACGGTGCTCCCCTGGGAGGCGACGCTTACAAAAACACCATCCAGGCACTGGGCGGTGATGCAGAAAAACCCTTCCAGATTTTCCCCGAAGTGGCTGAACTGTACGCCAAGCGTGCCGCAGAGCTGAAGGAAATCATGGCCAAGAAATACGCTGAAAAAGCAGAATGGGCCAAAGCAAACCCTGAAAAGGCTGCGAAGCTGGAAAAATTCTTCAGCGGCAATGCTCCCGAAGTAAACTGGGCTGCCATCCAGCAGAAAGCAGGCGATGCCACCCGCAACGCCTCCGCAGTAGTACTGGGTGCATTGGCAGAGCAGGTAGAAAATATGATCTGTGCTTCGGCCGACCTTAGCAACTCCGATAAGACCGACGGCTTCCTGAAGAAAACCCACGCTTTCGTGAAGGGCGACTTCACCGGTGCCTTCTTCCAGGCGGGTGTGGCTGAGCTTACCATGGCTTGCTGCTGCATCGGTATGTCACTGCACGGTGGTGTAATCCCCGCTTGCGGCACATTCTTCGTATTCTCCGACTATCAGAAACCCGCTGCCCGCATGGCTGCCCTGATGGAACTCCCCGTGAAGTTCATCTGGACACACGATGCCTTCCGCGTGGGCGAAGACGGACCTACTCACGAACCCGTAGAACAGGAAGCACAAATCCGCCTGATGGAGAAACTGCAGAACCACCACGGAAAGAACTCCATGCTGGTGCTCCGCCCTGCCGACTCGGAAGAGACTACCCAGGCTTGGAAACTGGCCATGGAGAACACCTCTACTCCTACCGCCCTCATCCTGTCGCGCCAGAATATCGCCATGCTGCCCGAAGGCAATGACTATACCCAGGCTGGCAAGGGTGCATACATCGTAGCCGGATCAGAAGAAAACCCGGATGTAACCCTCGTGGCTTCCGGATCTGAAGTATCTACCCTGATAGCCGGTGCAGCCCTGTTGCGCAAGGATGGTCTCAAGGTACGTATCGTATCTGCTCCTTCTGAAGGACTGTTCCGCAGCCAATGCAAAGAATACCAAAAGGAAGTGCTTCCCTGCGGAGCCAAGATTTTTGGTTTGACTGCCGGCTTGCCTGTAAACCTCGAAGGTTTGGTAGGATGCAACGGTGAGGTATTTGGCCTCAGCTCATTCGGTTTCTCTGCACCTTATACAGTGCTCGACCAGAAACTTGGATTCACCGCTGAGAACGTGTACAACCAGGTAAAAGAAATGCTTGCATAAATCCCCTATGTAGGGGCGAATTGCATTCGCCCGGATGAGATCATAATATCTATGTTCGGGCGGATTCAATCCGCCCCTACTTTTAAATACAAATTATATGGAACGAAAAACCATCGGCCTCGCCAGCGACCACGCAGGTTATGACATGAAACAGTTCGTCATGCAGTGGCTCCAGGCCAAAGGCTGGGAGTACAAAGACTTCGGCACCTACAGCAAAGAAAGCTGTGACTATGCCGACTATGCCCACCCCCTGGCCTCTTCCGTAGAAGCTGGCGAGTGCTATCCCGGCATTGCCATCTGTAGCAGCGGAAACGGCATCAACATGGCACTGAACCACCACCGTGGCATCCGCGCCGCCCTATGCTGGGCACCAAACATTGCCCGCCTCGCCCGTGAACACAACGATGCCAACATCCTTGTGATGCCCGGCAGCTTTCTGGACTCCACCCAGGCCGAAGCAATCCTCAACGCCTACTTCGATGCCACATTTGAAGGCGGCCGCCACCAGCGGAGAATAGACAAAATCCCTTGCGGAGAGTAATCTATTCATTGCATAAACCATTACTCCGTTTAGGGTACTCATAGAAAGGGCTGATCTTTACGATCAGCCCTTTTCATATATATGATTACTTATCCTCTACAGAGGATCGTTTGACCAGTTGTTACCTCACTATATTTACAGCCTGAGTACCTACCTGTACGATGTAGCTTCCTTCTGGTAAGTGGGATAGATCAATCTCGGTTTTCGCACCATCCGCAGTAAGCGAATAAACGGCTACAAGCGAACCGGAGAGGTCATACACCCTGATTTTCTTTTGCCAAGGTGCAGAGGGTTCCGGAAGATCGCCTGAACAGGCTGCGTATTCCACAGTCAACTTACCATTTGTAGCAGGATTGGGATACACCTTCAGGCTCCCCTGTTCTGCTACTTCTATGCCTTGCATACCGGTAGGATATACGATCTGCACCTCGTAAACCAACGGATCTGTACCAAAAGCCGGGAAGGTGGCATTATACATTTTACAACGTAATGTCTTTCCTTCATACGACTTGTCCAGATTGAACAACCCATTATCCCCCTCAAGAGTAATCGGTTGTTCAGCATCCCCAATTACCTCATACCAATGAAATGTAGTAAGATTACCGGCTATGCTATATTCGGCAGTCAGATCAATTCCTTCCGGATATGAAACTTCACCACCCTGCACAACCCCTTGAACATACGAATAAAAGGAGGGATTACTTATCAGTGGTATAGCAGAAAAGGTCAATTGATTATAGCCGCAGAGAAACCAACCCAAATTAGGATTCTGGCTTACGTCCAAAGAGGTCAGTTGATTATCAGCGCAATTCAGATGGAACAGAGTAGGGTTATGAGTTACATCCAAAGAGGTGAGTTGGTTAGAAGAACAATTTAATAAGAGCAAGGGAAGATTCTGACTTACATCTAACGAAGTGAGTTGATTAGAAGAACAAACGAATGTGTGTAAATTAGGATTATGAGACACATCCAAAAAGGTCAGTTGATTATCGGCGCAACTTAATACACTCAAAGAAGGATTCAGAGTTACATTCAAAGACGTCAGTTGATTATTATCACAGCTCAACTCATCCAAAGAAATATTCAGACTCAGATCCAAGGAGGTGAATGGATTAGAGGAGCAGTTTAAGGAAAACAAAGAAAGATTCTGGCTTAGGTCCAGAGAGATCAGTTGATTATCCGCACAAGCTAACGAACTCAAAGAAGAATTCTGCCTTACATCTAAAGAGGTCAGTTGATTAGAGGAGCAATTAAACAAACTCAAAAAGGGATTCCGGCTTACATCCAAAGAGGTCAGTTGATTATCAGCGCAAGATAAAGTTTCCAAAGCCGGGAAGCCAGAAAGACTCAACGATCCTTCCAAGCCACAAGCATTCCAACCAATGGAAGAGACATGCTTCGGATTCACTCCGTTCCAGGTAAGTCCCTGTACTTTCCGAACCCATTCCTCATTGGTTTGCCAGTTGAGTGTATCCGCTTCTATCAAGCCAACCCGGGAGAAGTTACAGATTCCTGTTTCCGGATCATACTGTCGCAGGAAATTCCGCAAACAAGTTTTATCGGAAGAGTGGAACTCTGAGGTATCTGTATTTATAACATCCACCTCATACACCAACGGATGCTCCGCATCAAAAGCCGGGAAGGTGGCATTATGCATCTTACAACGCAGAGTCTTTCCTTCATGAGACACGTCAAGACTAAAGCTGCCACCACTACCTGCAAGGGTAACAGGGTATTCATTGCCATTTATAACCTCATACCAATTGAATGTAGTTACATTGCCTTTGATACTATATTCAGCAGCCAGATCAATTCCTTCCGAATACAGAACCCTGCCGCCTTGCGTAACCCCTTGAGAAGTATACGAATAATTGGTGAGGTTATTTAACAGAGGTATGGTAGAGAAAGTCAGCTGGTTAAGACCGCAGGCCAACCAGTCCAGCTTGGGGTTCCGACTCAGATCCAAAGAAGTCAGTTTATTAGAATGGCAATTCAGCATACGCAGATTTGGGTTGTGGCTTACATCCAAAGAGGTCAACTGATTAGAGTAGCAACTCAACATATCCAGCTTAGGATTATGGCTCACATCCAAAGAAATCAGCGGGTTAACGGAGCAATGCAACCAGCTCAAAGAAGGGTTTTGGCTCACATCCAGAGAGGTCAGTTGATTACCGGAGCAATCCAAAGAATCCAAAGCAGAGAAACCGGAAAGATCCAAAGACCCTGACAATTTAAATATACGACTACTCCATTTAATAGCAGAAACCCGTTTCGGCCTCTCTCCAACCCAAGATAGTCCATGTATCTTCTCTATCCAAGATTCATCGGTTTCCCAGTTCAGTGTATCTGCCGCCACCAGGCCTACCTTTGAGAAGTTATAAACCGCTAATTGGAGATCATATTGCCGCAAGAAGTTCCGCAGGCAAGCTTTGTCGGAAGGATGGTATTTAGAAGTGGAATATGCCACTGCCACCTCGTACACTATCGGCCATCCATTAAAATCCGGGAAGGCGGCATTATACATCCTACAACGCAGGGTTTTCCCCTCATAGGATTTGTCGAGAGTAAACAGGCCATTACTGCCTTCAAGGGTTATAGAGTATTCACCATCCTCCATAACCTCATACCAATTGAATGTAGTGGTATTACCTTTGACACGATATTCGGCAGTCAGATCAATCCCTTCCGGATACAAAACCTGACCAGCTTGCACCACCTTCTGGGGAGCATACCAATATGGAATATTAGTATCCATCTGCGGTATTGCAGAAAAGGTCAACTGATTGGCAGAGCAATACAATTGATGCAATAGAAAATTTCGGCTTATATCCAAGGATTTCAGTTCGTTACCTGAGCAGTTCAACTCATTTAACAAACCATTCTTACTTATATCCAATGAAGTGAGTTGATTACCTCCACAATTTAGCTCACTTAGAGAGATGTTCTGACTCACATTCAAAGAGGTTAATTGATTCTCAAAGCAAATCAGCGAACTTAGAGAGGCATTCCGACTTATATCCAAAGAAGACAGCTTATTTGAATAACAATTCAATAAAGACAAGGAAGAAATCTGGCCCAGATTCAATGAAGTCAGTTGATTCTCATAGCAACTTAACGAATTCAACTCAGGATTATGACTCACATCCAAAGAAGTCAGTTGACTCATTGAGCAGCTCAACTCGTTCAAGGATGGGTTATGACTCACATCCAAGGAGGTCAGTTGATTACCATGGCAACCTAATACAGTCAAAGAGAGATTATGACTCACATCCAAAGAAGTCAGTTGATTACCGCCACAGAGCAGCCACTCCAGTGCATGATTCCGGCTTACATCCAACGAGGTCAACAGGTTATTATCGCAACTTAATGAATTCAAGGAAAGCATATGACTTACATCCAAAGATGGCAATTGATTGTAATAACAAGCCAAGTACTCCAAAGAGCTGCTCTGACTCACATCCAAGGAAATCAGCCAATTATCAGAGCAAGATAACCAACGCAGGGAAGGGTTCCGGCTCACATCCAAGGAGGAGAGCCGATTGACAGAGCAGTCTACAGAATCCAACGCAGAAAGGCCGGACAGATTCAAAGAACCCGTCAAGCTATAGCCACTTAAATGAATGGCAGAAATACGTTTTGGACTCTCTTCTGTCCAAGAAAGCCCCTGTATCTTCTCTATCCAGGATTCGCTGGTTTCCCAATTGAGCGTGTCCTCCACCGTTAAGCCTACCTTAGGATAGTTACAAATTCTTAGCTCCGGATCATACTGCCGCAAGAAGTCCCGTAAACAAGCTTTATCAGGAGAAGCATAGTTTGTTTGTGCGAGTATGCTTCCCATTGAGAGAGCACTCCATAGAAATAATAGAACTGTTCGTCGGAAAACAGATAGATATACAATCATAGATCATCATTTAAAATCTCTACAAAAGTAAAAGAAAAGTTTCAAAGCCCGAACTTTCTTAGGATTATTATTTATCGTAATGAACCAAGACGAGGACACCGTTATCATCCTCTTTCATGACAGAAGCGATTCGCTTTAGTTCGGGGTCTTTAATATCCCCTTTTTCAAGGCTTTTAAAGATATTCTCCGTATTAATCTGAAGGCAATCTGTATTTTTGGGAAGAGTCGGGCTGCCAATTTCATTCACAGAGGGAGCGTACGTACCTATACCCATTGCGTATTGTTTACGCAAAAACGTTTTCTTTTGCTGGTCATACAGGATATGCTCTCTGCTTCCGCCCTTATTTGTTTCAAAGCTATAGTAATTAACAAAGCGCCTGATATACACATATTTGTCATTATAATCCATCAATGACACCAAGGTTTGGGGATATTCCTGAATCTGCAATTCCGGAAGTTTGGAGAAAAGAGGAGTCTTCACACCTGTCTTGGGCGAATATTTATAGATGGTATCCAGCGCTAAATCACAAATAATGAACTCATCACCGTATCTTTTGTACGGAGAAAGGCCGGGAATCGTAAGAATTACTGAGTGTGATTTAGTAATTTCCTGATAATGAGTACCCGTGGCCCGTTTAGGTATACGAAAAGGAAGCTCCCCCACCTTCTTCCCGTCGGTTTTCGAAAACAGGACATAAGGACAAGGATTGGCTTTTGCCTGTACGTGAGCCTCCTGAGTATACATATTCTTGTCATCATACCCTAAAAAGGTATTCTTGTCGTAATCAGTAATATATGCCCCTACTTCGTATTGCGTATTAATGCGCAGGGTTCTCAGGTGATTCCCTTTCTCATTATACACCCGGATCCTGCCATAGTTTGGAAGATCATTCAGATACTGTTCTTTCTTCTGGGCATCCCAAAAACAGCCGGTTATGCGGGCACGCATCTCAGCATCCGAACTACCCTTACAAGCAAAACCGCCTTTGAATTTTCCGGTGCGGCTAAAGAAGAAAACTTCGCAACGGCCATTGTTGGTGATTATTATATTGTCATTATCCACATGCCGCACCATATAATCTTTATCAAGAAGTGCCTTGTCAGTTGTTTCGAGCGGGATAAACTCATAGGTGGCTACTTCTTTCATTACCACGACCTTGGATTTTCCGTATTCTTCATCCAATATGATCTGATTAGCGGTTGTCCGCTTGATACTATCGGCTGTTTGACAGGAATAGAAAGCTGGGACCAAGGAGAACAGGAATAGCATGTATGCTTTTGTTTTGGTATTCATAAGGTATATAATTAAGGTTATTGATTTTCAAATATATACATCCAACTTTATTCTACCAAACAATCAGATTCGTTTTATACTTTATTATATTTCTGGAATAAATGAAGGCCTGTGTTTGCAGAAACTCAGGCTTGACTTTCTGTAACCGCAGCGCACCAGTTTTCGTACCACCAGGCAAAAATCTCGTGCGCATCAATTCAAAGATTGGTGCGCACCAATTGTTCAACTCATGCGCACCAATCTTCCAAGATATATCAAGCTTTTCTTATGATGCAACCCCTTCAGTGGAAGCACAACATTCCACCGTTGCCCCTCCTTGTCGTAAAGGGTTTCAGAAGATTAGTGGAGGGTTGTGGAATGATACTTATCGTCCGAAGAAATACCTGTTTGAAGACTTAGCCAAAGACGAGCAGCGTATATGGGAAGGCAAGGAACTCCTTCCGGAGAAGAAAGATGATTTCCACATCTGATTACCTGCTACTATCTGAAATGTATCAACATCAACATATCATTATCATCAAACTTCATAGAGGAAACGATTCGCTTCAGTTCAGGGTTTTTTATACGTTCTTCGTCAAGGCATCTGAACAGATATTCAATAGGGAGACGGGCGCAAATTGTATTTTTAGGAGTCACTGCGTTAGACAATTCATTACAAGAAATAAACCTCATGCCATTCGCTTCAAATGATGTACGGGAAAATGACTTCTTTTGCTGGTCGTATACAATGTATTCTTGACCTCCTACCCATCCCTCTTTAAGGTCATAGCGATTGACAAACCGCCTGAAAGTAGCATATTTATCATTATAGTCCAACAACCACACCAATGTTTTGGGCGATTCCTGATTCTGTAATTCCGGGAGCTTGGAGAAAAGAAACGTTTTTTTGCGCGTTTGGGCCGAATACCTATAGATAGAATCCATACCCAGGTCGCCAATGACAAACTCATCACCATACTTCTTGAAAGGGTAAATCAAAGAACTCCCACCCCACTCTCGCTCTCCTTCGGGATTTACCAGACGATGTACCGTAGACACCCGCTTAGGTATGTAAAAGGGGAGTTCACCAACCTTTTCTCCAGTCGTTTTTGACAATAGTATATAAGGGTAGGGATTGGCCTGGGATATCACATGTGCGTCTTGGCTTTCCATATTTTCCTCGTCATAGGCCAGAAAGGTATCCTCATCGAAATCAGCAATATGTGCACCAATACTATACTGTTCATCTGTAGACAGTGTTCTTAAATGAGTCCCCTTTTCGTCAAAAACCAAGATCCGATGACGTTCGGGATGATCATTCAGATACAACTCTTTCTTCCCGGGATCCCAGAAACAGCTACTGCTATATCTCCGCAGTTCATTAGGCCCTGGCCCCTTAAACCTAAAACTACTCTTAAATTTCCCAGCTCTGTCAAAGAAGTACGCTTTACTTTGACGATAGCTGGTAATTACGATATTGTCATCGCCAATATAGTGTACCACATAGTAGCCATCAAGAAGCGACTCATCTGTCGTTTCAAGCGGAATAAACTCAAAGGTAGCCATGGGATCCAGATGTATGACCTTGGAATAGCCAAAAACTTCATCCAATACAATCTGATTGGTATTTGTTCTTTTGATGGTATCGGCCGTTTGGCAGGAATACAGAGCCTGAGCCAATAAGAACGCAACTAGCAAATATACACTTGTCCGGGTATTCATAGGGTATAATTTAGGGTATAATTAAGGTTATTGATCCTCAAATGTATACTTCTTCTTTTAGGAAACCAAACAATTAGATTTGTTTTATGCTTTATTAAACCTTTAATATCTATTCCCTGCGCAAAAAAGTATCACACTTTTTTTGGTTTTTTTGCAAACTAAGTGTACTTTTGCAGCTTGCGATTTTTTCACTTCAGTATTCACCCTATTACCCCTCCCCAATGAATACAGAGAATAAGGATTATGAGAAGCTGGTTGCCGAAGCACGTGAACAATTGTTTCGGGAAGCAGCCACACACAATAGCCACGAGGACATGGAGCGCATCCGCGCTGCGTACTTTTTTGCAGAAGAGGCACATCGCCCGCAGAAGCGCAAGACGGGCGAGCCCTATATCACCCACCCCATTGCCGTAGCACGTATTGTAAGTGAAGAACTTAAGCTGGGCACTAATACCATCATTGCCGCACTGCTGCACGATGTGGTAGAAGATACACCCCATACCATCGAAGAGATACAAGATTTATTCGGCAAGGACGTAGCCTTCCTGGTGGCTGTAGTCACCAAGAAGAAATACAAGGAATATGTCACCTCCAAGCAGGTGGACAACTTCAAGCAAATGCTGGATTCCATTCACTACGACATCCGGGCGCTCCTCATCAAACTCTCCGACCGCCTGCACAACATGCGCACCCTGAAGTCCATGAAGCCGGAAAAGCAAATGAAGATAGCCGGAGAGACCGACTACTTCTACGCCCCCCTGGCCAACCGCATGGGCCTGCATCAAGTGAAATCGGAACTGGAAAACCTCAGCCTCAAGTATCGCTCCCCCCATGAATACGAAAAGATAGAACAACTCATCAACGAATATGTGGAGGCGCACCAAGAGGCCACCGAGCGATGGATACAACCCATCCGCGAAGCACTGGCAGCCAACCGCATCCGCGCCACCATCACCAGCGATAAGCGCAGCGTGTACTCCATCTGGCGCAAAATGAAGGAAAAGAACATCACTTTTCGTGAAGTGGAACACATCCGTATCGTACACATCACGTACGACAACTGGAAGGAACTGGACCTCACGGAGAAACGCATGGCACTGCGCATCTACTCCTTACTGACCGACCTCTATACCGAAAAGCCCCTCAGCGTAAGCAATTACCTGGACGTGCCCAAAGAAAACGGATACCGCAGTCTGCACTGCAAGCTCATGGGCAACACGGGGCGCTGGATGGAGGTGCATATCCAATCGTCTGAGATGAGCAGGCACTCCACCTACGGTTGCTTGGTAGAAGAGGAAGAAAGCATAGATAAATGGATCGCCCGCTTCCGCGAAGTACTGAGAGATATCACCCGCGACAACCGTGAAGGCGAGTTTATGACCGATGTGGTAACCACCTTCTACCCCGATGACATCTACGTTTTTACCGATGAAGGCAAGCGGATCACCATGCCCAAGGACTCTACCGCCCTGGACTTTGCCTACGAAACAGGGCAGCAAACCGGTGAACGCGCACAATACGCCCTGATTAATGATACCCTGTGCTCCATAAAAACCGTGCTTCACCGCGGAGACCGTGTAAAGATAGGTACCGACCCCGAAGTACGCCCCCGTCAGGAATGGCTCGACCTGGTAAAGACCTATAAAGCCAACTTCTGCATCCGCCAGTACCTGCATGCTGCCAAACTGGAGAAAGCCCCATCCCCCTATGTGCTTTGCCCCGAATGCAATCCCCTTCCGGGGGATGAAGTAGTGGGATTCCACGAGCCGGGTGGGAAAATCTATGTCCATAAGTGTAATTGCCCCAAATCTATCTCTCTCTCTGCACAAAAGGGGGATATCATTGAACACGTAGACCTATCCCTGCTGGGGCACCAGCATTACCCGGTATCCTTGGCCATCCGTGGCGTAGATCGCGACATGTTTCTGCAGGACCTCATCGAAGAAATTTCCGGAAAGCTAAAGCTCAGCATCAAAAAGATAGAGAGTGACACGATGGACGAAATCGTGGACTGCCGCCTGGACCTGTATGTACATTCCGTACAAGAACTGAACAAAGTACAAGAAGACCTCAAACAGATACGCGGCATTCACGAAGTGAAGTTACTGGGTCACAGGCTCTTCTAAAAAAAATAACAGATACCCCATTTCATAAATATTCATCTAACACCATTTATATGAAAGCAAAATTCTCTACCCTATTGTCGCTACTACTCATACTTTCCGCAGCCACTGTATCTGCACAGACCGACGGGCAAACAGGAGCCACAGCTAAAGCCAGTACTTCCACTACCCAAAAAGCGGCCAAGGCTTGGGTAAAAGGCGGAACTTGGGCGCAAGGTTTCAAGGCAAAGCCACACGCTGATGTGGACTGCATAGAGTTCTACAATCAATATAACAAGAATCCGGAGCGTTGGAAAAAGATGTTTCGCTGGCTGGCAGAGAATGACATCGACAAGCTAAAGCCCGGTCGCTACAAAATAGACGGCGACCACTGTTATGCCAATGTGGAGGATGCTACGCTGCGCACGCCTGCTGAACAGAAAATTGAGTCGCACAAGAAATTCATTGACCTGCAGTACATCCAATCTGGCACCGAGCGTTTTGGCCTCGTTCTTGACCCTGCCAAGGCTACGGTTCGTGAGGCATATAAACCCGATGTCATGTTCTGGAATTACGCCAACCCCAAGTATGTGGATTCCAACACAGCTACCTTTTTCCTCTTCTTCCCGGCTAATTACCACCAGGCATGTATCTATCCTGAAGGAAAGAAAGACGCTCCCCACAAGATACGCAAAGTGTGTATCAAGATGGAGTACGCCGAATAAAGGCGGCTCTTTTATATAAAAAGAACGAATCCCCTTCCACACTTGCAGGTGCAGAAGAGGATTCGTTCTTTTTATTACTTGGTTTATTTCTTACCTTCAGGCTTTTTGTAACGGGCGTTCAGGCCTTTTACGATATCGGAAGTAATGTTATACGTACTGTCGGCATAGAGCAGATTGTCAAAACCCGAGTTACTCAGGATCATGGTATACTTACTCTTTTTGTTGTACACTTTCAGGAAGTTGCGTATTGAGTCGCGCAACATGAGGGTGTTCTTCTGGCTTTCTGCCTGCATTTCAGAGCCGAGGCGGTTCTGCAAGTCGCGCAGGTTTTGCTCCATCTTGCCCAGACGTTCCTGCTCCTGGCGTGCGCGTTCCTCGTTCAGAAAGGCATTATTCTGCAGCTTACGCTGGAATTCTGCCGCCTGTTCCTGCAGCTCACGGGCTTTTTGATTCAGTGTGGCACGGATGTTCTCCTCTTTCCGCATCATACTCTCGTTCAAGTCTTTGGAGAACGTATATTGGCTAAGCAGTGAATCCACGTCCACGTATGCCAGTTTCAGCTCCGAGATTTTCTCTGTAGTTACTTTTTTCGGCTCATCGGCTTTGCTTTCTTTGCTCTCTCCGCTACACTGTGCCAATGTAACACCTAAGGCAACTACGGCCATTCCTTTTGCCAGGAAGGAAATCTTTCTCATAAATCTTTTTCCTAATTTAGTTATCAAACAATTTCTTTTTCAGGCGGGCTTCTCTGTCCTGCGCCTTTACGCAATGGATACCACGCTGCCGCATCGCTTTACTGCCGCTTATGTGTGTATTAGGAAACTTCCCGTCTTTTTGGAAGAAGAACCTCACACAAAGCAACGCCAGTGATATTGCAACTATTAACAATGTAACAAAGAGAACTTGAAACATAATTCGTACTTTTGCCTCGCAAAGATACTTTTTTGTTTCAAACAACAGAGTGATCGTTAACCATCTTTAGAACTTTACGGACTATT
The DNA here is from genome assembly GCA_031552405.1 of Bacteroidaceae bacterium. GTDB lineage: Bacteria > Bacteroidota > Bacteroidia > Bacteroidales > Bacteroidaceae > UBA1794. The sequence continues at coordinate 40,292 of JAVBMN010000015.1, forward strand.
CACGAAACAACAGTATAGAATAATGGACTACAATGAGTTAAAACCAGGCAAGATATTTCATTTCTTCCACGAGATTTGTCAGATACCCCGCCCCTCGAAACACGAGGAACAGGTGACCCGTTACCTTCAATCCTTCGCTGCCGAGCGTAAACTATGGTGCGAAACGGACGAGAAAGGCACCGTCCTCATCCGCAAACCCGCCACTGCCGGGCACGAACAAACGCCGGGCGTGGTACTGCAATCGCACACCGACATGGTGCCCGACAAGCGGAAGGAAGTGGAGCACAACTTCCTGACCGATCCCATCCGCACCCAGATACAGGGCGAATGGCTGAGTGCCTGCGGCACTACACTAGGGGCAGACAATGGCATCGGGGTAGCGGCTCAGCTGGCTGTGCTCGACAGCGACGACCTGAAGCACGGCCCCCTGGAATGCCTCTTCACCGTAGATGAGGAAACCTCGCTGGGCGGAGCTTTCTTCCTGCGCAAGGGGTGGCTGCAAAGTCCGTACCTCATCAATCTGGACTCAGAGGAAGAAGGCGAAATCTTCGTAGGCTGCGCCGGAGGCAACTGCCTGCACGCCGAGTTTTCCTACACGCCCGAGGCCGCTCCAAAGGATTACTTCTTTCTGCGCATCGGCATCGAACGACTTACGGGCGGACACTCAGGCGATGAGATACACAAGGGTCACGCCAATGCCATACGATTGATGGCCAGCTTCCTAAACCGCCTCCTGGATAAGTACGACCTGCGCCTCTGCTCCTTCGAGGGAGGCAGCAAGCACAATGCCATCCCTATTGAGGCCAGCGTACTGGCAGCAGTACCCACAAAATTCAAAGAGCCGGTACGCGTGGATCTGAACATCTTCTGGGCCGAGATGGAGCGGGAGTATAGCCGGACGGATCCCCGGATGAAGATGACCATGGAGTCGGAACCCGTGCAACCTCACCAGTTGCCTGCCGAGGTCACACGCAATCTGATCCGCAGTCTTGTAGCCGTACATACGGGGGTGTATGCCTTCAGCCAGGAGTCGCCCGACTTTGTGCATACCTCTGCCAACCTGGCTATTGTACGTACCGACGAGGGCAGCGTAAAAATAGAAACCAGCCAGCGTAGCGACAGCCCCTTTTCCCTGGAAGAAGTAACGCGTTGTGTAGGTGCAGCCTTTACCCTGGCGGGAGCAGAATACACGGTAGACAGTGAGTATCCCGGTTGGACACCCGTGTACAATTCGCACCTGCTCACTGCGGCTAAGGAAAGCTACCGCATACTCTTCGGCAGCGAACCACAGGTAAAAACTATTCATGCCGGACTGGAATGCGGCCTCATCTCCGAGAAATATCCGGCTATGGAAATGATTTCCTTCGGCCCTACCCTACGAGCGGTACATACGCCGGAGGAACGGTTACATATTCCTTCAGTGCAACGTTTTTGGGATCATTTGGTCCATTTGCTGGGGAATATGGGATGAGGACTAAGTTCTCTTCCTGAAACACACCGAAATACCTTTAATAACCTATATTAACCAGTGGGCGGATTGAATCCGCCCTACGCTATGAGAAAAACTTGTTTCCTGTTTCTTTGGAGCTTGCTTGGAGCATGCGCAGGACTTGCGCAACAAGAGTTCCGGATGATGACGTACAATGTGGAGAACCTCTTCGACACAGAGGCGGACAGCATTAAGAACGATCGTGAGTTTCTGCCCTCCTCCACGCGGCGGTGGACCTACACCCGATACAAGGCAAAGTTGGATAACCTGGCGCGTTGCATCATCGCTACCGGAGGCTGGCAACCACCTGCACTTGTGGCACTTTGTGAGGTGGAGAACGAGCGGGTGTTACGAGACTTCACGCATTATTCCGCATTGCGGGAGGCGAGGTATCGGTATGTGGTGACGCAGAGCCCCGACGAGCGGGGCATCAACACTGCCCTGCTGTACCAGCCGGAACACTTCCGGATGCTCCAGTATGAGGGGCACCGCATCCGCTTTTCTTTTAAGCGTAATGCACGGCCCACACGGGATATACTGCATGTAAGCGGACGGATACTAAGCGGTGATACACTGGATATATTCGTGGTTCACCTGCCCTCGCGCAGTAGCGGAAAGAAAGCAAGCGAGCCGTACCGGATCTGTGCCGCAGCACGCCTCAAGGAGTTGGCCGACAGCGTGATACTGCGTAGAGCCTTTCCACTGATTGCTATCATGGGTGATTTCAACGACCACCCTTCCAATCGTATCTTCAAAGAGGTATTACAGGCCGAAACACCGCCTGCCCACTGCACCCCGCCAACCGGCGAAGCCTTTCCGGAGCGCCTGTATAACCTGATGAATCCCCTGAAAGACAACCGCAGCGGCACGTATCAATACCAAGGCCGCTGGGAGATACTGGATCATATTGTGGTAAACGGCAACCTGCTGCTCCCCCACTCTCCCCTGTACATCCCCTCGCAATGTGCAGAAATAGTGCGCCACCCGTTCCTGCTGGAGCAGGATGCGAAATCACTTACCTCGCGTCCTTTCCGCACCTATTACGGCTACCGCTACCACGGCGGGTACAGCGATCATCTGCCCGTCACGGCGCAGTGTATATTACAAGGTGATTAAGAGATACGGCCTTCGAGCCAGGCATCAATCATCTTACGGGCCAGACTAAGTTTACGGGGCAGCTCGGGCAGATTATCCTTGGAATAGAAGTCGCCGGAGCTAAGCTCCTCATCCAGAAAATTGATCTCTCCGCCGGCGTAATCGGCCACAAAACCAATCATCAGACTATTGGGATAAGGCCACTCCTGACTACCAAAGTAGCGTATATTGGTCACCTCCAGCGAGGTCTCCTCATGCAGCTCGCGCTGCACGCATTCCTCCAGTGTTTCACCACTCTCCACGAAGCCTGCCACAAGGCCCTTAAAGGTGCCTTTGAAATTGCGCGCATGTACCAGCAGTATTTCCTCACCACGTAGCACCATCGCCAGTATAGCAGGGGTTACCTGCGGAAATACCTCCCGATGACATGAAGGGCATATCTTGGAAATGGCGGTGTTTTGCTCGGTAGCCATGCCACAGGCAGAGCAAAAGCGCGTAGTGCGATCCCAGAAAAGCAGCTCCGAGGCCCTTCCCGCCAGGCGATACCATTCACCGGGGAGGCATTCGTTGGACTCACGCAGGCCTACCGCCACATACTGTTCATCCTCCTCTACGGCAGAAGCCAGAAAGGCGGCCACACAAGGCTTTCCATCCTTCAGGCCTATGTTGTGCACACTCCCCTCTATGGAGAAAGGCGGTTCATCCCCCTCGGGGATACGGCATGTTTCATTCTGTTTACAAAGCAGCACAGTTCCTTCGTGGAAAAGGAACCAATATCTCGTACTTGTCATACTATTCGGTTATTCTCATTAGAAATTACAAAAGTACGAAAAGAATGCAAAAAACGGAAGCGTAGTGGAACTTATTCAAAAGCGGCTCGTTATATTTGCATCGCTATTAAAATTTAAGAAACAGCTATGAATAAGAGTATCAAAGGAACCCAGACTGAGAAAAACCTGATGCATTCGTTTGCCGGAGAGTCGCAAGCCCGTATGCGCTATACATACTTTGCCAGTGCGGCAAAGAAGGAAGGTTATGAACAAATAGCCGCCGTATTTATGGAAACTGCCGATCAGGAAAAAGAACATGCCAAGCGTATGTTCAAGTATCTGGAAGGCGGAATGGTGGAGATCACCGCCAGCTTCCCCGCCGGTGTGATAGGTACTACCGCCGAAAACCTGCTGGCTGCTGCCATGGGTGAGCACGAGGAATGGAGTGCCGACTACCCCGGATTTGCCGATGTGGCCGAGAAGGAAGGCTTTACCGCCATCGCCGCCATGTATCGAAACATAGCTATCGCCGAGAAAGGACACGAAGAAAGATACCGTGCCTTCCTGCAAAATATTGAAGCACAGAAAGTGTTTGCCAAAGAAGAAGTAACCATCTGGCAGTGCCGCAACTGCGGATTTATTGCCGAGGGCAAATCAGCCCCACAAACCTGCCCCGCCTGCCTGCACCCGCAAGCGCATTTCGAGGTGATGAAAACCAACTTCTAAACCGCGGCTCAGGAACCATCCTGATTCAACCCCCAAGCGGATATTTCCATTACTGTGAAGGCTGTACGCCTGCCTTTACAGCGGTGGTGATATCCGCTGACCTATTTTAGGCGGAGGCAATCACTGCAATCGGTTCTCAAGGACTTCATTGTATAAAAATATAACCATCCATCATCTCTGGAAAGTTCGGGTAGGAAAGTGACAAATCATCCGAGACTGAAACATACACACCTGTAAACCAACAAGATAACTACAGCGCTAGAGTTCTAAAACTGCAGCGCTGCAGTTCCACAATTCGTGGGCACGAGTTTTAGAATTCGTGCCCACGAGTTTGTCGATCTCAGGCCTGCGTTTTAAGAAGGCCTGAAAGGCAGTGAATCCACCGCCCCACTCATAAGAAATAATTACCAAGCTCGTTTTTTACTACCGTAAAGTAGGTAGTATGCTGCAAGAACCGAACAAAACATTCCCTGAAGCGTTTCTATTTTGTAAATTTGCATATTGAAACAAAAAACAAAAAGCCACATCATGTTCAACTGGATTAAAGAGCTGAAGCAAAAGGACCACAAGCACTATCTGGGTGGCCTTGATATACTGAAACACATAGGCCCGGGGCTGCTGGTTACCGTAGGCTTTATCGATCCCGGCAACTGGGCATCCAACTTTGCCGCAGGGTCTGAGTTCGGATATACCCTACTCTGGGTAGTCACCCTTTCTACCCTCATGCTCATCGTGTTGCAGCACAATGTGGCACACTTGGGTATCGTAACGGGCCTCTGCCTGAGCGAGGCAGCCACACGTTACTGCCCAGGCTGGATATCACGCCCCGTGCTGGGCAGCGCGGTATTGGCCTCTATCTCTACCTCTCTGGCCGAGATACTGGGAGGCGCCATAGCCTTGGAGATGCTGCTGGACATACCCATTATGTGGGGCTCTGTGCTCACCACTATATTCGTGATTATCATGCTTTTCACCAACTCGTACAAGAAGATAGAACGCGCCATTATCTCGTTTGTATCTGTGATTGGGCTTTCGTTCCTGTATGAGCTGTTCCTGGTGGAGATCGACTGGGGGCAGGCCGCCCGCGCGTGGGTCACGCCCTCTATCCCCGAGGGGAGCATGCTCATCGTGATGAGCGTGCTGGGCGCCGTGGTTATGCCTCACAACCTGTTTCTCCACTCGGAGGTGATACAGAGTAGGGAGTTCAACAAAAAAGACGAAAAAGCCATGAACAAGGCGCTGAAATATGAGTTCTACGACACACTCTTCTCCATGCTTGTGGGGTGGGCCATCAATAGCGCCATGATCCTGCTGGCGGCTACCACCTTCTTCCGGCACGGAATGCCTGTCACGGAACTGCAACAGGCCAAGTCACTGCTCGACCCCCTGCTGGGCAATCAGGCGGGAGTCATCTTTGCCCTGGCGCTGCTCATGGCCGGAGTATCCTCTACCATCACCAGCGGGATGGCGGCAGGTTCTATCTTTGCAGGCATCTTTAATGAGCCTTATAATATAAGGGATGTACACTCGCGCGTGGGCGTACTATTATCGCTGCTCCTGGCGCTGGTCATTATCTTCTTTATCCGCAATCCGTTCAAGGGGCTGCTCATCTCACAGATGATGCTAAGCATCCAGCTTCCGTTTACTATCTTCCTGCAGGTGGGGCTTACCTCCTCGCAACGGGTGATGGGCAAACACGCCAACTCGCGCTGGAGCGCCTCGGTGCTGTACACGATTGCCGCCATTGTTTCGGGACTGAACCTCATGTTGCTGTTCTCCGGGGTTTTTTAAACAAAAGTCTTTGCTGTCCGGAAAATTATCTGCAATTTTGCACCCCGAAAATCAGAAATAACTTATAAGAACCCAGCATGTCCGTTATTGACAAGAACCCGTCGCCACAGAATCCTCCTAAACGCAAGAGGAATATAATCCTTGCCGTATGCATAATCTCGTGCGTTATTGCCGTCCTTGTTTCCATATTTTTCATACAACATTCCCGTCAGGAGATGCAGGAAAAGGAAGACTGGAAGGCCGCGCAAGACTCAGCTTCCATCCCCGCCCTCATCGAATTCATGCGTACCTACCCCAACGGACAGTTTTACGCTACTGCCGATTCGCTCATGCAGGCCCTGAAGCAGGAAGACGATCAGGCCTGGGACCGAATCCTCTACGCCACCGATGCCGTCAGTTTCAAACAATACCTGGAAAGATTTCCCAAAGGACAGTACGGATCCATTGCTCTGATGAAGATCGATTCGCTCGACTGGGTACGCACCTCCGAACTTAATACCTTGGAAGCCTACACCGAATACCTGCGCACCCATCCTCAGGGCCTCTACCAGGAAGATGCCAGGATGAGAACCGACAAGTTGGCCTCCACCACCTTGACCGAGGAAGAAAAAACGGCTATCATCGAAACGATGACCGAATACTACGCCGCCGTGGAATCAGGTGACGAAGGTACCGTACTGGCTTATTTCGAACCCCTCATCAGCCAGTACTACACCAAGAAAGATGCTACCAAGGCCGATGTCCTTGCCAACCTGCGCAAGATGCAAAATTCCGACATTACGGACATGAGCATCCGCGTGAACAACAATTTCACCAGCAGCAAAGACGAGGAAGGAAACTACCACACCTCCTTCCCCATCGATATTACCTACGAACGCGCAGAGCCCGGACAGGAAACCTTCACCAGCTCCATCGTGAACGCCACACTGAACAGCAACCTGAAGATTACCTCTATCACCTCGCAGAAAATATCTACCCTGAGCGAATAAAAAAGCATCTGCCCCTAATGATTATCCGGTGAGCCTAAAAAAGCCCGGTAACAATGGATCAGCGGATTTTCCCGGTGGATGGTAGTCCTCCTCAATAGTTCGGAACAGCCCCATCCCTAAAAGGGATGAATTTTGGTAACCGGGGGTTAGCGCAGCGTAACCTCCGGATAGAAATCTCCACCTCCCACCTTCCCTGAAAGGGATAAACCGGGATTACCCAAAAAAGCGAAGATCAAGATCAACACCCTGCTCCATCATCAGAGCCACAAGTTCTTCTCGGAAGGAGATTATTTTGTGGTGGATTTCCTGGTTCTTGATATAGTTTATAATCCCATCTTTCTCCCGATGCGAATATGTCAAAGCCGCATAACCTTCACCCCACCCGGAGAAAAAAGGGAACAGTCCGCTCTGCTTTAGCCATAGCGATGTACTTCTTTTTAGGTCATGTACAAAATTCGCCAGCGCAATAGTGGGATTCAGGCTGGTAAGGATGTGTACGTGATCCTCCATTGCATTGATACGATAGAGGGTACAGTTTTTGTCCTTGATAATCCCATGGATATACATAAACATGTGGGTTTTATGGGAGGGATTTAAGGTCTTCATACTGTTTTTAGTTCTAAAAACAATATGGTAAAGGGTTTGGTGATAACTCATAGTTTATACT
>JAVBMN010000004.1:0-54292 GCA_031552405.1 Bacteroidaceae bacterium
TGGAAAATCCGTTCGAAGTTGCCCCCCACTCGCCAATTCAAAGTGATCCCCTTCGCCAACGGAAATTGACCCCGTTTGCCGATTAAAATTGACCCCGTCAAAACAAGTACCTGAGTAATTGTTTGTAAGCCGTCGCAAAGCAGTTTCTTTAAACAAAATTTAAGGACTCTATTTATGCCGAACAAACAAACGAGTATGCAAAAAATCCGTCAGGTATTGCGCTGTTACGCGCAAGGAAAGGGAACTAAAGCGATGAGCAGTATGCTCAGCCTTTCCCGTAACACTATTAAAAAGTATCTCCAAAAGTTCCAGTCACTTGATCTAAGTTACGAAGAAGCCTTGGAGTTAAGTGATTCAGAACTTGCCGAGCTGTTCCACGAGAAGCCATCAGATGTTCCTATTTCAACACGCCAAGCCGATTTGGAGAAGTTACTACCTTCTTACTGTAAACGCCTTAAGCGTAAAGGAATGACCCGTGAGATGCTTCATAAAGAATATATGGAACAACATCCGGATGGCTATGGCCGTTCCCGCTTCAACGGTTACATCCAACGTTATGAACAGCAATCCCGCCCCATCATGCACCTGGAACATAAGGCCGGTGATAAAGTATTTATCGATTTTGCCGGAAGTAAGCAATCTATGGTGGATGCTTCCACCGGTGAGATTATAGAAGTGGAAGTGTTTGTGGCCATTCTACCCTGCAGCCAGCTTACTTATGTAGAAGCCGTACCAAGCCAAAAGAAAGAAGATCTGATCATGGCCTGCGAACATGCTTTATTCTATTTTGAAGGGGTTCCCCAAGTCATTGTTCCGGATAATTTAAAATCCGCCGTAACCAAAAGCAGTAAATACGAAGCCATCATCAACGACGATTTTGCCTCGTTCGCCGAACACTACGGATGCACCGTTATCCCCACCCGCGCCTATAAACCCCGTGACAAGGCTTTGGTGGAAGGAGCCGTCAAACTAATCTACCGCAGCATTTACACCCGTCTGGAAGGGCGTATCTTCCACGACCTTGATAGCCTGAACGCCGCTATCCGTGTAGCCCTTGAAGTACACAATAATACCCCATTCTCTGGTCGTGATTACAGCCGCCGTGAACAGTTTGAAGAAATAGAGAGAATGTACTTAAGCGGACTTAATCCTATACGGCACGAGCTCAAGAAGCAATCTGTAGTAACGGTAATGAAGAATGGTCATATCAAATTAAGTGATGACCACCACTATTACAGTGTACCCAGCAAGCACATTGGCAATAAAGTAAAACTGCTGTATACCTCTCTTTTGGTGGAAGTCTATTACCGGTATGAGAAGATAGCTGAACATCCCCGTGATTACTCCCGTTACCGGTATACAACAGTTACAAACCATCTGGCTTCCCATCACCGTTACCAGACGGACTGGTGTGCGGAAAAATTCATTAGTGAAGCAGCCGTCATCCACCCTGACGTAGCTTCTTTCATAACCAAAGTGATCGAGTCCAAGACTCATCCTGAGCAAGCCTATAAGTCCTGTACAGGTATCTTAAGCTTTGTCCGCAGAGTGGGTGCCAAAAGACTTATAAATGCTTGCCGCTGGGCGGAAAGCTACGGATTGTACAATTATCCGGCTGTCGATCAGATCCTCAAGAACCGACAGGATGAACTTCCATTGGAGAACAATACGGATTTAAACAAAGACACTCCGGAACATGAAAACATAAGGGGAAAAGAATATTATAAATAAACGAATAAAATAGCAATATGGAAATGAATAAAGAAACATTGGAAAAAATGTCCCAGATGCATTTGCAGGGAATGTATTATGCATTTAAAACGAGTCTGGAGGCTTTACACAAAGAAAGTATGACTATAGACCAGTTCGTCTCATGGCTGGTCCTCTCGGAATGGGATGACCGTCGTAACCGTGCTATACAAAGAGCTGTACGGCAGGCTTCGTTCCGTCATAAAGCGTCTATAGAAGAAATAGATTTTTGTATCGAAAGGGGATTGGACCGTAATCAGGTCCAACGCCTGGCGGAGTTAAGTTTTATCGGCGAACACAAGGATCTGTTCGTTACCGGATCTACGGGAACAGGGAAAAGTTACCTGGCTTCAGCTTTGGGGTATCAAGCCTGCCAGAAAGGATATAAGGTGCTTTATTCAAATACTTCACGGCTGATGGGGGCACTCAAACATGCTAAAGCTAAAGGGACAATACTGACAGATCTAAGAAAGATAGAAAGAATGGATCTGTTAATACTGGATGACTTTGGACTTCAACCTTTTGACGCTACAGCAAGAATGAACCTGTTGGATGTGATAGAGGACCGGTATGGAAAGAAATCAACCATTATCACTTCACAAATACCAGTGAAAGACTGGCACGATGTAATTGGTGATAAAACCGTGGCTGATGCCGTACTGGACCGCATCGTTCATCAGGCCATCCGGATTGAACTCTACGGAGAATCACTCAGAAAGAAGAGAATTTAAAATAAATGATTACTTTTGTGAAATTAAATTAAGTATAAACCAGGCAGAATAAATGCTTTTGGACACTAAAAAAACAATACTAATCTACATAGTTTTGACCAACAACTACAAGGGGTCAATTTAAAATGGCCGAAGGGGGTCACAATCATTGGAATTTCCATCCTTGCTCATTCCGACATTTACGGAGCAATGTGGGATGATTACGGGGACAAAGATACTACATAATACTACAACCACAAGTGAAGCGTTGTATATTGTTGTATTTTGGGCGTAATTTAGACTGTTTTTAAATAAAATATGAATATTAAATATTGAATATTAAACAAATAACAATATGGGAAAATGCGGAACTTCTAATTGGGTGGGAAAAAGTGGGGAGAAATACACTTTTGATACGTATACGCTGGATACGGTTTTTAACGGTGGAATAGAAAGTAATTATATTTTTGCAAAACCCGCAAAAGATCAAAATGTAATATATCCTATATATATAGGAGAGGGTATCCTTAAAGATCGAATTGAGTACCGAATCAACGAAGGAAGGGTGCAGCAGAAGGGTTGTGATCGTGTTTGCATAATGCGGAATAATAGTGAGAGAAGTCGTAAATTTATAGAGGGGGATTTGCTGGCGGCATTTCCATCAGCATACGAACCTTTAGGGTGTAATATAAAAAAAGGAGGTTAATCTTTTTGAGTTAACTCATCATCAGCTTCTAATTTCGCCGCACTAATTACCATATAGGTTATCCCGCCAGATTCCCCCGCCAGTATATTGGGGAAAATGGAGAATCCAAACAACTTCAATATTTTGTATGCAATATGGTTCTTTAGGAAAAGATACTGATTCATGCGAGAGGTTTCTAATTTCATACAAGCTGTTTTTTTGCAAATATACTACATAATACTACATTAAAATTCAATTATGGAAAAAAAAGACCATCGATTAAATGAACTTCTTTTAGACTTAAAACTAAATCCAAAAGAATTTGCTGAATCAATCGGATTAAAGAGGGTTGATAGAATATACTTTGTTCTGAATGGAAGAAATGATATATCCACAGATCTTGCTCGAATAATTAATGGTAAATACCCGAACGTTAGCATTGAATGGCTTCTTACTGGCGGAGGAAGGATGCTTAACCCTCCCCACAGCGATGTAAACTACATCGCCCCTTATATCAACGAGGACTTAATAGCGGTACCCTATGTATCTGTTGATGCCGCGGCCTCTTTCGTGGAAAGCTTATACGAAATGGAATACGACATTGACACCTATGGCATAATGCCAGAAGAAGGAGAAACGCTTAGCGATGGAACGTACACAGTGTTTCAGATAAAAGGTAATAGCATGGAACCTACAATTCCTGATGGAACTAAAATACTTGCAAAGAAAATCTGCGAAGGGAAGTGGGAAGAGTCCAGCGGAGTGATAGTAATCGTTTACGGGAAAACGTTATCCGTAAAACGGATACTTAAAAACAGCTTGTTCAATAGCAATATACTGACGATCAAAGCCGATAACCCTGTTCACGGGCAAATAGACGTGGAAAGAAGGGAAATTAGAGCTATGTGGCAGGCTGTTAGGGTGGTTAGTCAGAAAATCATCTGAAAATAGATTGATAAAAAACACAACAATAAAATAGATAAATTGACTATGGAATTATATTGTATTTGGCTTGCTGTTTTAGTTTCTTCTGCATTCATATTAGGGGAGAAAGGGCATGGATTTGAAGGTCGTTGGATCCTTGTGAAACTGTTCTACTTGATGTTTGGGGTTGTTGGATTTCTCGCATTCGCCGGACTAATGATTACTGGCATGTTTCAGTTTACTTGGTGGATTGTGTTATTGATACCTATTATTTCCAATATTGTAGTAATGCCTATCTTTTTAAGAATTTATAGACTTCTCCCTTTTCCGGTCTATATAATAGCCGATATCTTACTGGCTACAGTAGAGGTTTATTCGATCTGCAAACTTGTCTATATAGCTTTTTATGAGTAACCAATAATGAATAATAAAAATAGAGAAAACAACAATGAAAAAAGTATTACTCATAAGCCTTGTAGCCTTATTGTCTGCGTGTTCCACCACGTATTATCAAGTATACACCATTCAGTCGAGCGACACCGAGAAGACAAAAGCAAATAAGTATGTTTACGAAGATGATAACTGTCTTGTGATGTACAACTTCTGGAGAGATGGAGGATCGCCTGGCTTTACGTTTTATAACAATACTGATTCAATCATATATGTAGACCTGAGCAAATCTTTCTTTGTACGCAATGGAATTGCGTATGATTACTTTCTGAATAGAAGCTGGAGTTTTGACGAAAGGCACTCTTCCTCTAAATCCTCAGCTGAAACACAGAGTAAATCTACGTCACATTCTGCAGGGATTGAATTGGATATATATGGGGTTTTGCGTGGCTATAATTATCCCGCAAAGGTAGGTATTAGTTACGGAGTCAATAATTCAAAAGGATCTTCTACTTATAACTCTTCAACGCTTGAGTTGCAATCAGGCAGAGGGGTGTCTGTAAATGAAAGTCCAATTATACCCATCCCACCAAAGGCTTTCAAGAGTATTGATGAGTACATAATAAACAGAGGGGTGATAGATGATTGCAATGAAAAAGCGCTTTATCCTAAAACTTCTTTTTCGTACACATATCTCGAAAAAGAATCTCCTATTACGTTCCAAAACTACATCACCTATAAGCTGAGTAGTGGTGAGACAAAGGTTGTAACCAATTCTTTTTGGGTTTCAGGCACGACAAACTGCCCCGAGAAAGAAGCATTAGTCAAATTGGATAAAGATGGATGCGGGAAAGCTTTGTCAAATTCAATAAGGGTGCTTAAGGAGGGTTTTGCAGCCCCAAATAAATTTTATGTAGTGTATACAAAGAAGTGGTAGGTTCTCCTCGATCCGCATTGTCAAGTAACAAATAAAAGAATTTACTACTACGCGCAGATATGGTGCCTTTTTGTCTCTATACAAGATAGCACCTGCAAATAGGTTTAATACACGTAGCATATTGGATTATTCAAGCTGCGTTTTTATATGTTTTATTTTGTATTTGTGTTATATTACAGCTGCTCCATCCGTGAGGATATGGGCGGCTATTTTTTTGTCGGGAAGCTTCGAGCGGACGGGTTAGTTTTGAAAACCGACAACATCACTCATCTATTATTTTCGAAACACAAACTTGCTTAAGGATTCAAACAGGGGTCACAAGAAGGATTAATTTCAATCAATTTGCAGAACAAAATAGAGTAAAAAGGTTGAACTTATCATTGCGTTGATGAAGATTTAACAGTCTGTGAGCATCCCGATTTGGGAATAGTGATTTAACATGCTAAATATCAGACCTTAACAACAGTTCCAAGAAAGTCATTTGTGAGCATAAAAATTTGGAAACAAGAAATGGGGGTGCGTATCTTTGCAGGTGTGAAACATATTTTAATACCATAAATAACATGAAGAAGTTATTTTTTATCCTCTTTCAACTCCTCTTCACCCTAGCTCTCAACGCCCAGGGAATAACAAAGTACACATCCACCAATCTAAACATGCGTACTTCTCCGGATGCTTCATCCAAAGTTGTTACGGTTATACCGAAAGGGACATCCGTAGCTTTAGAGGAGGATTGCGACTGCGACTGGGTACCAGTTTCTTATGCCGGGAAGACAGGATACGTATCAGGAAAATACCTGACGAAGGAAAAAGTAAAGCCTGATGCTCCGAAAGCGACCGGACCAGTTAAATACTACACAAATTCCCAAGGGAATAAAGTACAGTCCCCTACCCGATACCCGTCTACTCCGGCTGGGGCGACAGCGCTTTGCAGGGATGGAACTTACAGTTTTAGCCAAAGCAGGAGGGGGACTTGTTCGCATCATGGTGGGGTGGCGAGGTGGTTATAATACATCATACTAAACATAATTAGAATATACATATAAATCAAATTTAAAAATCGTTTTTATGAACACATTGAAACTATTTAATGAAGATGCTTATTCAAAAGATTTTAAAGCAACTGTAGTTAATATTATCGGAGAGAACAAAGTTGTTTTAGATGAAACCTATTTTTACCCAGAAGCGGGTGGACAGCCTTTTGATACTGGAAGAATTGGGAATAGTAATGTAATCAATACCCAGATTGACAAGGAGACATCCGAGATATTCCATACAGTAGATGTGTCAACCCCTTTAACCATTGGAGAAAAAATTTCTTGTTCTATTGATTGGGATAAAAGATACAAATACATGCGTCTGCATAGTGCTTTGCATGTTTTGTATTTAGCATTTACGAGTAAATACGGAGAGTGCAAACTAAGAGGGGCTACAATTGAAGAAGAAAAAGCCCGTCTGGATGTCGAATATTTTGATGCTATAGATCTTGATCTTATCACCCAAAAGACTAATGATATAATTTCTTTAGATTTAGATATAACAACATATGCTGATCCTAATAAAAAAAATTATCGCTATTGGAAAATGGGAGATTTTCCAGAAATCCCATGTGGGGGAACGCATGTAAAAAACACATCAGAAATTGGTAATGCAACATGCAAAATAAAGAATAAAGGAAAACAAGGACAACGTATATATATAACAATACAAAAATAGTACTATGGCCCATTATAAAAAACAACAAATCACAATTTTCCCGACAAGCTCATGTAATATGAGGTGTTTGTATTGTGTTGCTGCTAAGTCTATGTCCAGTGCCAAAAATAAAGTTATTGATTTAGACTTTGCAAAAAAGGGTATTCAAGACTATTTTTCCGACGACATACATCATCAAATCAGATTTTACTCTAATGGCGAGCCTACTTGCGAAATGGGGATTATCAAAGAATGTCTATCTTATGGCCAAAAATTGATCGATGAAAGGAAGAGAAATAAAATACCTACTAAAGAGTTGATTAGCGAAATTCAAACAAACTGTATCTTTGATGAGGATACAGTTGAATGGATAGCGCAAAATATTAATTATGTATGGGTTTCTATAGATGGGTGGCCTGAAATACAAAATAAGTACAGAAAAATAAAAGATGGTAAAAACTCCTCTGATATTGTTATCAAGAATATTAAGAAAATGCTTGCTATAAAAAACGAGATTACTAACCGGGATTCCTTTGTGGGGGTAAGGGTAACTATCGTAGAAGAAACAGTTGATAAGCAAATAGAACTAATCAGGTATTTTCACGGTTTAGGAATAACAGAAATTTGCTCAGAGCCATGTTTCAAACCGGTCGATCATAAAAATAGAAACAAAGAAATTACCTTGGTAAATCTCAAAAAGTATATTTATAATTTTGTCGAAGCGTGGCGTGTAGCGCAAGATATTGGGGTTACTTACATGAATAGTTTCATGGTTAATTTCGACGAATCAGTTACATACGCTTGTCGTACATGCCTCCCCACTCCCCACTTAACTGTGGATGGTTATGTATCCGCTTGCGACTTGGGATTTCATGGAGATACTTTGCTAAAAGACTTAATATACGGAGAATACAATCCTGAAAAGAAAGAAATAGAATACTGGAGTAATAATAAGAAAAAGCTGCAATCTCGAAATTGTCAAAACATTCCTGCTTGCCATGGATGTGAAATTGCAAAATACTGCGGTGGTGGATGTTTGGGTAGATCGTATCATGAAACTGGTGATTTCTATGGAGTAATTGATGATTATTGTTGGGCTACAAAATTTTTAGCACATAATTTAGATCGTAATAAAATAACTTTTAAACACTTACATCCATGAATTTACTTCCTGATAAAATAGATTTTGATTGCACCAAGGATGCTGGGAAACATAAATATACCGCAGATTCAAACTGTATAGAGTGCAAACATCAATTACAATGTTTAAATTGGACTCTTTCATGGGAAAAGCATATGGGGTTGATCGGAATAGTATCAACATTACTGTTAGGTATTCCTGCATTTTTTATTACTAATCCCGATCATAAAACGGGGGCAGTCGCAATCGTATTAGCAATATTAGTATTAATAACAACTTTCTATTATAGAGTAAAAGCAATTTCAGCAAAAAAAATTGCTGAAAGTTTAGTTAATACACCAAAATGTAAAGATGAAAAATGTCCCAACAGGTGTAAAGGGAGTAACTGTAATGATAAATGCAAGAAAGAAAACTGTGATATAAGAAAAATATATAAATTATTCAAGAAAGATCTTGATTATGAAATAATTGAGGAATTCAATAATTTCGAGAAACAATTAAACGAGACTGAACGGAAATATATATTTAAGTCTAGGATAGAATTTCTTACTAGTGCAAAAAAATCAAGGAAGATGGCTCAAAACTCATATCATGTATTGTATTTAACAAATGCATCGTTATCTATATATCTTAGCGAAGGTAATGATTGGATAAAAACCGATAAAAACACTGCAATAAATAGTAATAGAAGAATAATAATTGTTGATGATGATGATTTTAAAAAAGGTAGCGAAAAAAATAATGTATACCGCTTGCTTGTGCAACTTAAAAAGACATCTTCTATAAAGGTATTTTACGCGAAAAATGTGCAAGATTTTGACCATAAACTCTTAAAAGATTTTGGACTTTTTTCATTTGGGGGCGATGTTTATCATGGATTCTTTACAATGGCAGACTTTAAAGATATCACAGAAGTGAAATATTTGTACGGAATGACAAACAGCCTTTTCATAAAATTAGAGCGAAATTGTGCTCTAATAGAGGAGTATAAAACTCTATTTAATAACGCATGGAATGCTGTTCAGGGTTTGCAACCTATACCTATTGAAAGATTTAAAGTCAAAAGAGGCAATTTAGATGATCAAATAAAATTAAATAAAAAAAGGAAGTAGCCCTTCGGTAAACCCCGTTGGTTCCAAAAAAAATCCCGACCTTGTAGTCTCCTACTTGAGTCGGGGTTTTCAAATTATTCAAGGCTCTTTTCATTCAAACAATTAATCACCCTCCTATTTGCCCACCATTTCACTTTCAAGGAAATCAAACCCCTCATCTACTTCCTTCTATTAAACTTATCCATCTCCTTGGCCTTGAGTTGGTCTACAATTTTAATATAAGGCTTCATAGCCTTGTAATCACTGTGTCCAGTCCAGCGCATTATTACCTCTGCCGGGATACCAAGATACATGGCGTTGACGATAAATGTTCTGCGGCCACAGTGAGTTGTCAAAAGTTCATGTTTGGGATATACCTCTTCATGGCGTTTGTTGGCTTGAAAATAAACAATGCGCTGTGGTTCATCTATCCCGGCAAGTTTGCCAAGTTCCTTCAAAAAGACATTCATTTTCTGATTAGTCACAACAGGAAGAGCACGCCCGCTTGGGAAATCAAAGCCTTTATATTTCTCTAATATCTCACGGCTGTAGTCGTTCAATTCGATTCTAAGCCCGTCAACAGTCTTTTGTGTGACTACGGATATGTATCCGTCTTTTATATCAGCCTTACTCAGCTTTGCCACGTCTGAGTAACGCAGAGATGTAAAGCATTGGAAGCAAAAAACGTCCCGTGCCCGGGAAAGGTATTGTTTGCTTTCCGGAACAGGGAAACTATACAAGTGTAGAAGCTCGTCCCATGTCAGGTGGATAACCTCTTTCTGATTCCCATCTGTTCCTTTTAAGCGGGGTTTCCAAGTAGAATGAAGCCTTCCCGTATAGTACTCTCTATTGTGTGCCCAACGAAGAAACCACCGAAAGAAGTTTATATTCTTTGCCACGGTTGTATTTCGCAAACACGCCTTGTGCATCATGTAGTCAATAAAGCCTTGCGCCTCCGCTTCTGTTACGTTGTTTATGTGCAGCTTCTCATTATACTTATACAAATGACCACGAACCGTATTGATTCTTTTGCGTGTTTCAATGGTCCATCCGTTTTTCACAGATTCATCAGCCATGAATTGATCAAACAATGCAACGACCGTCAAATCATTACCCGCTTCCAAATTCGGGGCCTTCCCATTTAGATTATTGAATTCGTTTCTAAACTCTTTCAAAGATGGAGTCGTTCCGATGGATTCAAATATAGAAAAGACCTTGTCTGCCATTTCTTCAAACTCTTGAATCCGGCTATTTATCTCAGTAGAATATACTTTCTTTTTCCCATGTGTCGTGTTTGCCTTGCATCGTTGGGATTCTGCAACCCACTTACTTAAATCAACCCTATACCCAACACTGAAATTTATCACATTCTTCCCATACCTTATACGCATTCTTAATTTAGCATCGGGTTTATATCCGATTGTTTCATTCCCTTCTTTATCTGGAAAGAATACATAGTTTCTTTTAATCTTCATTTTCGTTTCAGTTTAGTCCCTGTTTTGCAAAAGTAGGGACTAAAAATGAGATAATCAAGGAAAATGAAGAGATAATCAAAGAAAATAGAAAACACATATACTACTATGGTTGAGATGTTTACATAAAATATTGAAAATTAAAGATGAAGTATGAATCCAATGGTTATGGAACGATATGCTCCACCCAAGCGATATTTAAACAATCGTAAAAACATCAAAAAGCGTTGAAAAGTAGCTACTTAGCGAAATTCAGCGCTTTTTTAAATACTTCTATAATTGTTTGTATGTACCAAAAGTAGTACATATATTTACGGTGATGTAACAACTTTAATAAAGATGTACCAATATGAAGTACTCTATATCATGCTACTTACAGGCAATGTACAACCGCAAAGACGCTACGGAATCCCAAATACGGATACGTGTACGCTGGAATGGAATCTCTGTTCAGTTTAATGCAGGGCACAATATCGATCCGGCAAAGTGGAACACCGATCAAAGTCGATGCAAGAAGAACACATCTAATAAGAAGGGGGATTCTGCATTTGATATAAACCAAGAGATTGCCCGGCTTGAATCTTTGGCTGTTGAAGTCTTTAAACCTTTTGAGGTAGCCGATAAGATACCCACGGCTCAAGAATATAAAGACGCTTTCAATATCGCCAACGGGAAAAAAGTTGGTACACCAAAAGAAGAGAAAGGTATAAATGTGTACCTGCATGAGTTTTGTTCCGACCAGGGCACTCTCAACTCATGGAGTGATGCAACCCTATACAAGTTCCATTCTTTCGGCAAACACCTATCAAAGTTCAACCCTGACCTGTCAATAAACGATCTTACCCGGCAAACCCTTCTGTCCCTATTAGAATATATGCGAGATACAGCCGGGTTGCAAAACACCACCATTATTAAAAACTGGAGGCTGCTTACTTGGTTTCTGCGATGGTGTGACAAAAAGGGATATTTAACCTGCGTGGATTATCGGGATTTCTCGCCAAAGATGAAGACGGTAGCCGATAAAGAAATTGTTTTCCTCACATGGGAGGAGCTGATGAAGCTTTACTCTTTCCAATTTCCGGGAAGCAAACAATACCTTTCCCGTGTCCGTGATGTGTTCTGCTTCCAGTGCTTCACCTCCCTGCGTTACTCTGATGTATCAAAACTCAAACGTGAGGATATACAAGAGCACCATATCAAAGTTGTAACCAAGAAGACCGGTGACACTCTCAGGATAGAACTCAACAAGTATAGTTCCGCAATACTGGAGAAATACAAAGCCGATGAGAAACCACTGCCAGTGGCGAGCAATCAAAAGATGAACGATTATATAAAAGAGGCCTGTTTTATCGTAGGAATCGATACACTTGTAACCAATACCTACTACCGTGGAAACGAACGCATAGAGGAAACAAAGCCAAAATACGAGTTTATAGGAACTCATTCCGGTAGACGCACTTTCATTTGCAACGCCCTTGCACTTGGTATTCCAGCTTCAACGGTTATGGAGTGGACCGGGCACAGTGATTACAAGGCAATGAAACCCTATATAGCCGTGGCAGACAAAGAAAAGAGAGAGGCTATGAAGTTGTTTGATGAAAAATAAATGAATCAATGAAGAGTAATCAATTAGATCCTAAAGAATATTTTGAGCGGAGGGCTGTAGATAATAGCAGCCTGAAAGATGCTATACCTGAGTTGTTGAAGGTGATCGGAGACTTGCGCCCTTTAAGAAATTCGGAGAGGGAGACAGATGCTTATATCGAAAATTGGCGTAAATCTAAAACAAAATGGACCTGCCAAGTGTGTGTTGAAGGAGAAATAGTTGAAGCAGATATTTCAAAGCCAGACATGACTGTATACTACCTGTGGGAAAAGGCTCAAAAAGGTGAGAAGTTAAATAAAATAGAACCTTTAAAATAAGCACTCATGTTACGAGTTGTGGATGTAGATTATCTCAAAGATTATGAGCTTCTTGCGACTTTTAGTGATGGAAACAGGAAGAAAGTAGATCTAGAGCCTTATCTTACGGGTGAGGTATTCGGCGAGTTGCTGGATAAAAAGAAGTTTATTCAGTACGGTTTGACACGTGTGACCATTGAATGGGCTAATGGAGCAGATCTGGCTCCTGAATTCTTGTATGAAATAGGAGTAGTAGCATGACACGCATACTACTATTCCCAAACACATAATCGACTTCTTCCCTAATTGAAAAAGAAAGGCATCAGTCAATCGGAATCCCTTTGTAAAAATCCAGAATCTTGGTGCGGAACAGGTATTCGTACTTCGCCTGAATCTTATCAGAGAGGGCACGCATCAGAGCCTGTTTGGATTCGTTGTATTCTGTGGGGATAGCTTTCCCGTTCTCGAATTTCTCTTTCATCAGGTGGAATGATTCTTCGTTGGCTTCTACAGCTACTACACTGCTGTTGTATTTGCTTTCGGCGGCTACGGCGTTGTACCAGGCTTGCTGGATCTCCTTATACAACGTTTTCTTGGTCTGATCGAGATCGAAAGCCATGTTGAGTTGTTGTAACTTGGCGCTGCGCACTCGGTTACGGGTGGAGAAACGGTTGAAGAGGGGAACGCTTAAGTTAAAGCCCAAGGACTGACCGAAGTTGTCCTTCATCTGCTTACTGAAATCATACGGGTTTGGGGTGAGGTAGCGGCTGCTCATGTTTGCCCAAAGGCTCAGCTGGGGGTAATATCCGCTTTGGGCTATTTTGACATTCTTTTCACTACCTTCCAGACGCAGCTCGGCGGCTTGGATGACTGGCTTGTAGGTAAGCGCGGTCATGTAAATCTCGTCGGGCGGGGTGAGCGGCCCGAAGGTGAGGGTGGTGTCTTCAGGGACTATGCTGAAATTCTCCGGGGTGGGCAGTTCCAGCAACTGGCTTAGATCAAGCAGTGAAAGGCGGTAGCTATTATCGGCTTGCGTGGCGCTCATCTCGTCCTGTGCGGCGCGGGCTTTGGCTTCGGCCACTTCAGCGGGAGAGGTTTTACCTAATTCATAAAGACGATTGAGGCGGGCCAGTTGTTCCTTGCTGAGGGTTACCTGTCCGGCAGCCACTTTACTAAGTTCCAGGTTGAAGAGCACTTGCAGATAGGCCGAAGCTACATTGATGGCTACATCCTCTTTTGCCTTCTCCAGATCGGCCACGGCGGCTTTCAGGTTTAACTTGGCCAGTGCATACTGGTTGGGGAGTTGAAAACCGGTAAAGAGGGGCACATTAGTAGAGAGGCTGAAGCTTGTAGAGCTGGCATTAATGGTCTCGTACACCTTGTAACTGGTTTGTTTCTCGTCGTTGGTGAATTTCTCCACTTCGGCACGTCCCCAGCTCCAGTTTTGTCCGACAGAACCATTCAAATCGGGCAGACGTGCCCACTTGCTGGTGTTTACATCCACATCGCTTTGCTCCACTGCATTGGCGGCTTTCCGGATCTGGATATTGTGTTCAATGGCATAGTCTATGCACTGACGCAGGTCCCATTCCTCCTGTGCCCGAACAGTTGCTCCGGATGCCATGAAGGCGGCAATATATAACAGACTCTTCTTCATTTCAGTTACTCTTTATCTTGTTTCTCTGCTCCGCGAAGTTTGTCCTTTAACGAAAGGCCTTCCTTGACCTCGATCTTAATGCCGTCGCTCATTCCGGTTTTTACCCGTTTGCGTTCGAAGAGTTGCTCGGGAACGGAATCTTTCAGCACATATACAAAGGTGGAGTCGCCGCTAAACTCAATTACACTTTCGGGTACAGCAAGCACCTTTAGAGCGCGTTGCAGTACGATTTCTGCATTGGCTGAGTAGCCGGAGCGCACCTTTACCGAATCGGGAATGCGAATGGCAGCTTTGATCTCAAACTGATTCGCTCCATTCTCTTCCACTCCCTTGGGTGAGATATACTCAAGCACTGCATCAAAGGATACGTTCTGCAAGGCGCCGAGCATGAGCTTCACCGGCATCTTTTCATGTACACGCCCTACCTCCGTTTCATCAATCTTTCCGCGAAAGATGAGGTCGTTCATATTGGCCACCGTGGCGATGGTAGTACCGTCATTGAAGGTGTTACTCATGATTACGGAGTTACCTGCTTTCACCGGGATGTCTAATATAAGTCCGTCGATGGTAGAGCGGATCATGGTGCTGGAAAAGGAAGCGCTGTTCTTGGTGATACCTTCTTTGATAATCTCAAGAGCGTCCTTGGCCGTTTGTAGTTCTTCGCGAGACTGCTTTACGGATACTTCCCCTTTCTCGAATTCTTCTCTGCTGATGAGGCGTTCTTTGAACAACTTCTCCACACGGGAAAAGTCGGTCTCCGCCTGATTGGCATTCAACTGTGCCAGACGCACACGGCTCTCGGCAGAGTTCAACTGTCCCAGTTCCGGAATCACCTTTACCTTGGCGATGACTTCGCCCTTGCCAATCCTTTCACCCGCTTCTTTGTACAGTTCATCAATGATACCGGAGATTTGCGGCTTGATGAGAATCTCATCACGCGGTTCCACTTTCCCAGTCACCACAGTGGTCTTTTCCAAGTCGGTTTTTTCGGGCGTTACAAGTTCATACACCACCTTCTTAGGTTGTGATTTCTGGTACAGGAACACAAATGTCCAGATAAAGAGGAGGCCTATTACCACTAGTAATGCAATCTTAAAAAACTTCTTCATTACAGTATGTTATTATAGTATTTACAAATAATTTATATACACGTTTATCATTCATCCCGGATGGCTTCAATCGGTTTCACGGCCATGGCCCGGTAGGCAGGAGCCAGTCCGGCCAACACACCCAGCACCAGTAGCAGCAGACAGGTACCTACTGCCAGTCCGAATGAGATCTGGAAATGCACCATATTGCCTTCAGCCTGTACCAGGATCTCAGTTGCCTGAAGTATCCCTACGGCAAAAGTAACCCCCGACATTCCGGCCACGGCAGTCAGCACCACGCTTTCCGAGAGTATCTGTTGCAGAATATCGCGCTGCCGGGCACCGATGGCGCGCCGGATGCCTATTTCTACCGTACGTTCCCTTACGGTCACCATCATAATATTAGATACACCGATCACTCCGGCCAGGAGGGTACCTACCCCTACCAGCCACACCAGGAAGTTAATACCGATAAACAGATTGTCCACCATCGAGAACATAGCCTCCGCATTCAGCATCATTACAGCCTGCTTGTCCTCAGGGGCTATGTAGTGCGCCGCTTTGATAACCCGCTCCACATCCGGCTGCACATCACTTACCTTAATACCCGGCTTTACCGTAAAGCAAATCACATGTATCTGCTTTCCCATATTGTAAGCCTGTTGCATAGTAGAGAAAGGAAGCACCACTGCTTCGGATGATTGTCCTTGTATATTGATATTCCCTTCGGAGGCACACATCCCTATCACACGGTAATAAATAGCGTTCACCCGGATGTACTTTCCACAAGGGTCTTCTCCCGGATAGAACAGGCTCTCATACACACGCTTTCCGATGACACAGACTTTACGGGCTTCGCGGATGTCCACATCATTAATGAAGCGACCGTAGGCCATGTCCTGACGTTCGATCTTACCATAGTCGGGATATGCTCCTTTTACGTTACACTGAAATTTCCTATCGCCATGCACAGCCGTCGCCCCCCAGCGCGATATGGAGGGAGTTACCACATCCAGTCCTTTTACATTGGCTCGCATACGATCTATGTCTTCGTTCTCCAGGCTCCAGTAACGTCCTTTGCGGAATCCCTTGTACGCCTCTCCGGTAGATTGCGAAAAGACAAAGGCGGAATTGGTGGCAAAGCCGTCGAAATTCTGCTGCATCATATCCTTCAATGCCTGTCCGCCGCCCAGCAGCGCCACCAGCATAAAGATGCCCCAGAATACGCCGAATGCCGTAAGCAGACTGCGCGTCTTGTTGCGCGTAATCGTAATGAGGATTTCCTCGAAGGAGTCTATATCGATTCTCATACTCGTCAGTCTGCTCTAAGTGCTTCAATAGGGCGGATGCTCACAGCCTTCCTTGCCGGAAAGAAACCCGCCAGCGTCCCGGCCACAACCAGCGTCAGGGTAGCCTGAATGGCAATGCCTATATCCACGGTAGGGTTGGTAAACACGGTTTGTGACCAGAACCCCATATCCATCTTCTGGTTACCGATATACGAACTCACCGATTCTGTCAACAGGATACCAGCCACCATGCCGATGTATCCAAACAGGGTGGTGATCACCACGCTTTCTACTATGATGAGTTTCAGGATTGAGAGCGGCTTAGCGCCCAAAGCCTTACGGATACCGAATTCACGGGTACGTTCTTTTACCGTAACCAGCATGATATTAGATACCCCTACGATGCCACTCAGCAAGGTAAATATGCTGATAATCCAAATGGCGATGCGCAACACTTCACTGGCCGTTTCTTGTTGTAGGTATTGAGTAAAACGATTCCAGATCCAGATACCACTTTCGTCCTCAGGATCAAAGCGATGGTTACCAGCTATGATGCGACGGTATTTCTTCTCAAAGGCTTTATTTGATTCCTCGGTCTTCAGATCCTTAGTCATGAAGATAAGGTTGTGCAGTTTATCCCCTTTGTTATAGATGGTTTGCAGGGTAGTAAAGGGAATATAGGCATCGCGTCCACCTGAGTCGCCCTGATCCTTGTAAAGTCCCACTACCTGGAAGATAATGCCGCTGGCATTGACAAACTGTCCGATGGGGTTTATCCCTGACTTTCCAAAAAGAACCTCGGCTGTCTTTTCATGCAGTATGATCACCTTTCTTCGTTGGGCAAGGTCCATGTCATTGATAAACCGCCCCTTCGAACTCTTTGGAGGTTCCACCTGGGTGAAGTTAGGGTATACTCCCGCCAGACTTAGGCTTACATATTCTTTGCCAAAGCTCAGGTTAATGCCACCCTGCCATACAGTAGCTCCTACACTACTTACCTGATTCGGAAAATGATGACTGGTGGCGGCAACATCTTTGTTGTCCAACTCTACACGGCGTCCGGCCTTCAAACCGCTATACGGCTTTGAAGTCCATCCCGGGAAGATACGTATGGAATTGGTGGCCATCTGTGACGACTGCTCCTCAAAGGCGTGTATCAATCCGTTCCCGGCTCCCAGCAGCACAATCAGCATGAAGATCCCCCACGAAACGGAGAATCCGGTGAGGAGGGTACGCAACTTGTTGCGTTTAAGAGTGCTGTATATCTCTTGCCAGAGGTCGATCATGATTTCTTTCTATTTAAGGCCCGCTATTTCATAATACTGTGTAAGCCGAAGGGACTGGAAGTATGCACATGATTCTCCTGAATATGCTCAATGACACCGTCCTTGATGTGGATGATCTTGTCCGTCTCATTGGCTACGCCACTTTCGTGAGTTACCACTATAATGGTCATTCCCTCACTATGCAAATCTTTCAGAATCTGCATCACTTCTACAGACGTTTTACTGTCAAGCGCCCCCGTAGGCTCATCTGCCAGGATTATCTGCGGATGGGTAATCAGGGCGCGGGCAATGGCTACACGTTGCTTCTGACCACCGCTCATCTCATTGGGCATGTGATGTGCCCAGTCTTTTAGGCCCAGTTTATCTAAGTATTCCAGTGCCAGTGCATTCCGTTTGCGACGGCTCACACCTTGGTAAAAAAGCGGCAGGGCTACATTTTCCACCGCATTCTTAAAAGAGATCAGGTTGAACGACTGAAAGATAAAGCCAATCATCCGGTTGCGGTACTCCGCTGCTTTCGTTTCGCTAAGACCTTTGATCAACACATCATTCAGGTGATACTCGCCGGTATCATAATTATCCAGGATGCCTAAGATATTCAGCAACGTGGATTTACCCGAGCCGGAAGCACCCATAATGGATACGAACTCGCCCTTCTGTATTTCCAGGTCGATGCCTTTAAGTACATGAAGCGGCGCTCCGTTGTAGTAGGTCTTATTGATTTCTTTCAGGCGTATCATGGTTATTGTTTTTCTATTAGACGCGGTTCCAGTTATAAAGTTACAGATTCTTCCGGAAATAATTCAGGAGGGTATTAAACAGGTACTGGCTGGTGTTGCCTCCATGGATTCCATGGCTGCGGTTGGTGAACACTTGCAAGTCCACCGGCTTGCCCAGTTGTACGAAGTGTTCAAACAGCTCGGCGGTATTCTGGTAGTGCACATTGTCGTCGGCCAAACCGTGGCAGATGAGCAGGCTCCCGGTCAGGTTCCCGGCGCGGGTGAAGGCAGATGCGGCCTTGTACCCTTCGGCATTCTCCTGTGGGGTGCGCATATAGCGTTCGCCGTAGGCGGTGTCGTAAAACTTCCAGTCGGTTACGGAGGCAATGGCCACTCCGGCTTTGATCAGGTGCTCTTTGTGCAACATACTCATTAGGGTTATGGTACCTCCGTGGCTCCATCCAAAGATCCCGATACGGTTCTTGTCTACATACGCCTGGTTGCCTAGGTAATAGGCGGTTTCTATCTGATCATCGGCTTCCAGTACACCCAGCTTCATATACGTCGTTCCGCTGAATTCCACACCACGGCCTTTCGTGCCGCGCCCATCCACGCAGACTACCAGATAACCTTGTGCAGCCATACTGGCTTCCACACCGTATACGGAGTTTGTTAATCCCAGCTCCCATGAGTCGTGCACCTCTTGCGATTTGGGGGCGTTGTATTGATACAGGAGTACCGGATATTTCTTGGAAGCACTGAACCCTGCGGGTTTCATGATCCAGCCGTTCAGCGTAGTGCCCTGGCGGGTGGTAAAGTTGAAGAACTCGCAGGTAGGCAGGTTGCTGACTGCGGCCAGGCGTTGTTTCAGCGGCTCATTGGTGAGCAGCGGAGTAATCCTCTTACCTTGGCTGGTAAACAGTGTGGCGGTGGGTACCTCCTTTATAGACGAGTGGAAGTTAATGAAATAGCCATAGTTCCCAGAGAACACAGCCTTGTTAGTGCCGGCCAGGGGGGAGAGCTTTGTCTTTTTCCCTTTTCCATCTACGCTGTATACGGCAGAGCGCAAGGGATCTCCCTCGTTGCTGCGGTAATAGAATGTGTCAGACTTTGAATCCCAGCCGTAGAACCAGCCCACCTCATACTCGCCTTTTGTGACTTGCTTTACCAGCGTACCCGTCAGGCTGTACCAATACAGATGGTTGTACCCGTCCTTCTCGCTGAGGAAACTGAAATGGGAATCGTAAAAGCGGATCTGGTCAAAGTTCTTTTCCCAGATGTAATACTTGGCATTGTCGCGCAGAATGAGGCTACTCACCCCGGAGCGGGGATTGGCAAAATAAAGCGAAAACTCCGTTTGGTTGCGGTTCAGCACCATGACCGCCAGCTTGGTGGCATCCTTTGTGAAGCAGATGCGGGGCACATAATCGGTTTCCTGCAGGGGCACGCTGAGGGTACGAATGACGTGCGACTTAATATCAAACGACTGCACGCTCACCTTTGCATTGGCCGTTCCTGCCTTGGGATATTTAAAGGAGTAGCTTCCGGGGTATAGGGCAAATTCCGGACGGGTGGGAGCTTCACCTCCAAAGAGGGGCAGGGTAAAAGTACCCACCTGTGTTTCGTCCCAGCGTGTCCAGCACAGCATGGTGTTGTCGGGACTGAATTCCAGGGAGCAGTTGTAGCTGAACTCTTCTTCGTACAACCAGTCGGGCTTTCCGTTGAGGATCTTTCCTTCGGCGCCGTCTTTGGTCACCTGAGATTCACTGTTGTTAAAGAGCAGTTTCACCAAGAAGATGTTGTTTTCACGTACAAAGGCGATCATATTTCCGTCCTCCGAAAAAACGGGGCATTCCTGCGGCCCGCCGTCACTGAGGCGTTCTACTTTTTTGTTACCTATATAAAAAATGTAATATACGGCAGTGAAGGAATGGCGGTATATAGATTTCGTCTCTGTGCGAATCAGCATTTTCTGGTTGTCCGAAGAGAGGAGGTATCCGTCGATTCGTTCAAAGGGACAGTCGTTCATCTGCGCTATGTCAAAGAGTACGGCATCCTGTTTGCCACTGGCAAAGCTATATTGACCAATCTGGGTGCTTCCGGGATTCAGCATGGCATAATGTGTGCCGTCTGCCATAGGGGTGATATTACGGAGGCGTTCAGCGCAGTAAGTACCCTTCACGGCGTCCTCCAGAGTTAGTTCTTTGGCATTCGCAGGGGTGGATGTGCAAGTGATTACACAGAAAAGCAACAGGGAGTGAAATATGTTTCTTACGGTCATAATTGTAGTAATTATAAGTATATGCGGGCAAAAATACTGTTTTCTCCCGAAACTGTGCCGCCGGGGCAAGGAAATAGTAGTACTTTTGCAGCTACATTATGAATTGTTAATGAATGGGCAGCTTACGTCGATCTTAATGGGTACATTCTTATATCATGATTTCTCATCCTGGCTGAAGGAACAGTTTTCCGGCAGGAAAGTGCAGAAGATAGCGGTGAATGCCGGTTTCTCCTGCCCCAACCGTGACGGTACAAAGGGCTGGGGTGGCTGTACTTACTGCAATAACCAGACGTTTAATCCAGCCTATTGCTCCACCGGGAAGAGCGTGCGCCAGCAACTGGAAGAAGGAAAGCAGTTTTTTGCCCGCAAGTATCCCGAGATGCAGTACTTGGCTTACTTCCAAGCATACACCAACACCTATTCCGGTCTTGAGCTTTTGAAACAACTGTATGAGGAAGCGCTTTTCGTAAAAGGAGTGCTGGGAATTGTCATCGGTACCCGTCCAGACTGTGTGAGTGACGAACTATTAGACTATTTCGCAGATCTGCGACACAAAGGCGTGTTCGTACTTGTGGAATACGGTATCGAGAGTGTATTCGATGACACCCTGATCCGTATCAACCGCGGACATACCTTTGCTGATACCGAAGAGGCTGTACACGCCACTGCCGCACGCGGCATCCCCGTAGGCGGGCACCTCATTCTGGGATTGCCCGGCGAGGACAACGTCCGTTTGACAGATACCGCCCACATCCTCTCCGCCCTTCCGCTTACCATCCTGAAGCTACACCAGCTTCAACTCATCAAAGGCACCCGCATGGTCCACGAATATGTCGAGAACCCGGAGTGGATACATCGCTATACAGTAGAGGAATACGTTGATCTGTTGGTTGACTTCCTCGCCCACCTTCGTCCAGATATGGTGCTGGAACGCTTCGTGTCACAATCGCCTCCGGAACTGCTGGCTTTGCCGGGTTGGGGATTGAAGAATTATGAGTTCACCGCCCTGCTGCGCCGCCGGATGGAGGAGCAAGGCGCTTATCAAGGCAGGTACTATCCGAAATAAAAAGTTCTTTGAAGAAACTGTCAATACATATATCAGAAATCATTTAAAGTAATCATCATGAATCAAACTTTAAAAATGAGTCGCATCGACTCCGTGGATGCACTGCGTGGATTTGCCGTAGTTGCCATCATGTTGCTACATTTTATTGAACATTTTATTTATGGTGTGTATCCTGAAGCGACATCCGAAACTGCAGAATTGCTCAATCAAAGTGTGTGGGACGCTCTGTTCTTTATCTTTGGCGGAAAGAGTTACACTATTTTCGCCCTTCTTTTTGGTTTTACATTTATCATTCAGCAACGTAATCAAGAGTCTAAAGGCAACGATTTCGGAGGACGTTTTGCGTGGCGATTGGTACTACTCATGTTTTTCGCAACGCTCAACGCCGCATTCTTTCCCGGTGGCGATGTGCTGCTACTTTTTGCTGTGATGGGCTTTGTGATGATCCCACTTCGCAAGCTCTCTCAAAAGGTACTGCTGAGTATCGCATTGCTGTTTTTGATTCAGCCTATCGAATTATTGGAGTGCTTCGGTGTTAATGTCATGCCTACGTTACTCAATGACGCATACTATCCGACGCTGAAAGTGGTAATTGATTCGGGCAACTTTTGGGACATGATTATCACCAATGCCGGTATAGGTCAGTTGGCAAGCTTGTTTTGGGCTGCTGATGCCGGGCGACTGTTGCAAGCACCGGGAATCTTTATTTTGGGTATGATACTGGCGCGCGGAGATTACTTTAGTCGTGGCGCCGACTTTTGGATTAAAACCTTTGTCGGGAGTTTCATCGCAAGTTTTGTGCTCTATGTGGCCCATACCTCCGCCACCGGTTCCTTGCAGATTATTTTCACTATGTGGTATAATATAGCCTTTACCGGAATGCTTGTGTCTGTATTTGTGATACTTTACCAAAGCGATCTGTTTAAGAGGATGACCGATGGATTACGCTTTTACGGACGAATGAGCCTGACCAATTACGTCAGCCAATCGGTTATCGGCAGCTTGATTTTCTTCCCTTATGCCTTGGGGTTAGCTTCCACGCTCGGTATTGCCTGGAGTTTCGTGATAGGAATCGGGGTGATGTGTGTTCAAATCTGGTTCTGCCGTTTGTGGTTAAGAAACCACAAGCAAGGACCCCTAGAATCTATTTGGCACCGATTTACCTGGTTGAGGAGGTAACGAAGAACCATAAAAAAGCAGCTGGATGTCCGTTCTTCTGCGAGAAAGTCGTACTTTTGCGCTTGAAACAAAAGCGTAATCACAATGTTTGTAAACAAGTTAAAAGGTAAAATCCATTATGTGGGGGTGAATGACCGGAATATTCACCGCTTTGAAGGCATGTGGCCGGTACCCCACGGTGTGTCATACAACTCGTATTTGATTGATGACGAATCGGTAGTACTGGTTGATACGGTGGATATTTGCTATCTGGATATACTCCTTCAAAAGATAAAGGCGGTCATCGGTGACCGCCCCGTAGATTATCTCGTGGTGAACCACATGGAACCTGATCATTCCGGCTCCATCCGTTTCCTCAAGCAGTTGTACCCCAATATGGTCATAGTGGGCAATAAGCAAACCTTTGGCATGATTGAAGGGTATTACGGTGTGAACGGCGAACGGTATGAGGTAAAGGACGGCGATTTTCTGGCTGTGGGTCACCACAAGCTCCGCTTTACCCTAACCCCCATGGTGCACTGGCCCGAAACGATGATGACGTTCGATGAAACGGAAGGGGTTCTCTTCTCCGGTGATGGCTTCGGATGCTACGGTGCCCTGAACGGCGGAGTGGTGGATGCCACCATGAATACGGATATCTACTGGGATGAGATGGTGCGGTACTACTCCAATATTGTGGGTAAGTATGGCAGCCCGGTACAGAAGGCACTGGCCAAACTGGCCGGAGTGCCCGTACGTATGATCTGCTCTACGCACGGTCCGGTATGGACAGGCGGAAACGTAGCCCGTGTGGTGGGTATGTATGACCGCCTGAGCCGCTATGAAGCCGAAGAGGGTGTGGTAATTGCCTACGCCTCCATGTACGGAAATACTGAGCAGATGGCAGAGCAGATAGCCGCCGAGCTGAATGCCGCCGGAGTGAAGAATGTTGTCATGCACAAGCTCAATAAGACGGATGCTTCCTATGTATTGCGTGATGTCTTTAAATACAAAGGCCTGATTGTGGGCTGCCCCACCTACAGCAACCAGTTGTACCCAGAGATGGAGGCCTTGCTCAGCAAACTTTCCGTGCGTGAAGTAAAGAGCCGTTATATAGGCTACTTCGGTTCTTTTACCTGGGCGGGTGCTGCGGTAAAGCGCATGGCTGCCTGGACAGAAAGCATGCCTCAGCTTGAGGTAGTGGCCCCTTCCGTAGAGATGAAGCAGGCCCGCCTGCAGGATGTGCTGCAAAACTGCCACGATCTGGCTGTGGCCATGGCAGCGAAGGTAAAAGGGGAATAATAAAGATAGATGTTCGCCCTCTGACGAACATTCTATCATCCTTCAGCCTTTATACTATAGCCCCTTAGAATTATACAGAAGTAATGAAGAAACTCTTCGGCATTCCGCGCCGTTATTATGCCGTGCTTGCGGTGCAATTTGCCCTGATCATGTCTGTGATGGACGGCACGATCATGAATATTGCGCTGCCCACCCTTTCGCAGGGGTTCGGCACCAGCCCCTCGGTCACGATATGGGTAGTAAATGCGTACCAGTTGATCATTACCATGTGCCTGCTATCATTCGCTTCGCTGGGCGAGATATTCGGATACCGGCGTATATTCCTGATTGGGGTTACGGTATTTGTCAGCGCTTCGCTGTCGTGTGCTTTATCAAACTCCTTCTGGGAACTTACCCTCTCCCGCATCGTACAGGGAATCGGAGCAGCCTGCCTGATGAGTGTGAACACGGCTCTCATCCGCCTCATCTATCCACCCGAGTTCCTGGGGCGCGGCATTGCTCTGAACGCCATGGTGGTGGCCATCTCGGCTGCTGCAGGACCTACCATTGCCGGTGTAATCCTTTCTATGGCTTCATGGCACTGGCTCTTTGCCATCAATCTGCCTATCGGTATTTGTGCGTTCATTATTGGGTATTCACTACTCCCGAAGAACCCTCCTTCCAAAGAGGAGCGTCGATTCGATAAGGTAGGTGCAGTGGCCAATGCGCTGACTTTCGGTTTGTTGGTATATACATTGGATGGCTTTGCACATTCGGAGAACCGGGAGCTGATGGCTATCCAGTTCCTTCTGCTTATAGTGATAGGCTGGTTTTATGTACGCCAGCAGCTTGGGCAGAAGAATCCCATCCTGCCCATCGACCTGCTGCGCATCCCCATCTTCTCTATGTCAATGGCCAGTTCCATTACTTCTTTTTGTGCACAGATGCTGGCCATGGTGTCAATGCCTTTTTTCATGCAAAACATATTGGGATACAGCGCAGTAGAGATTGGTCTACTGCTTACCCCCTGGCCGCTGGGCACCATCCTGATGGCCCCTGTGGCGGGTCGCCTCGTGGAACGGGTACACCCGGGACTGCTGGGTTCTGTGGGAATGATTATATTTGCCACAGGGCTTTTTATGTTGTATCTCCTACCCTCGCATCCCGAAGCGTGGGACATCGTGTGGCGCATGGGGCTATGCGGAGTAGGCTTTAGCCTGTTCCAGACTCCGAACAATGTGACGATTGTATCCTCTGCTCCGGAGCGCCGCAGCGGCGGGGCAAGCGGTATGTTGGGTTCGGCACGCCTGCTGGGGCAAACACTGGGTACTACCCTAGTAGCGCTTGTCTTCCGCATGACACCGCATAAGGAGAGTGCACAGTATTGCCTGTTACTGGCAGTGGGGTTTGCCATTACCGCCGCGGTGGTGAGCGGACTCCGCATTTCGCAGCACACGCCGGTATCCAAAAAGACACAGTCCTTATAAGCAAGTTGAACAATCTGTGCGATTTCGCACGAACAAAGTGCATAAACGCACACGAGATTCACATGCATAAAACGCGTAAAGCTCTGTGAATAAGCGAGATTAAAACATGGCACAGTATTTGAATGAGTGTATTCACAGAGATGGATATTAACTTATAAATTTATGACGAATATGTGTAAAAGAACTTCCAGCCTGCTGTTAACCATTTTGTTATCTGCAGTAATAATCCCCTCCTCCCTGTGCGCAGCCGGGAAAAAAGAGTCTGAGAATATAATCCGATATGGCAGTGTGCATATCGAAGGCCAAATTGATCCTACGTTTATGGACAAGGCTAAGTCGGTAATAGTTGGTTTCTCCTGTCAGAATCCTTTTGCCTTATCCGATGCGCCATTAGCACCTATCCGAAGTACAGCCTCTGTGAATAAAGACGGCTCATTTTGTTTTGACACCCCTGAGTTTATGGGGCCTTCGATCTGCTTTCTGGCCATTGGAAGCGAAATGAAGCGAGTAGGAGAATTGAACCTGATGTACCTTCAACCTGGTGACTCAATTACCGTAAGTACCTCATGGGTGGATAACGCCCCAAAGATAAATTATCAGGGAGCCGGAAAGTTTTTCCCCATTGAAGATGGCGAGAAAGTATCATCGTACTTTAACAATGTGATTTCTAATGATGAGATTGTTTCCTTTAGTACCTTAGACTCCTTGCAAAAGGACAAGAAACGACTGAACCTCTCTCCGGAAATGGATAAATTACTGGAACTACAACTAGACATTTGCATGTTATCTTATCTGCGTCGTTCAGAAAATCCTTCCATGACCACTCTCTACTCTTTTCTGCCACGTGTGGACCTGGGAAACCCTTTGGCCCTGTCCACCTACTTATATTATGCCGGGGTTAGCAATTTATTGACGCAATTGGATATCCCCGAAATCGGAGATACCCCAGTGCAGGAATGGCTGACACTGGCCAAGACGAAGCTTCTTCGTTTCTATCCCGAGAGCCAGACTTACCTCTACCCCATGCTTCCCGCCATTGCATATTATAAGTATGTGTCGGCAAATACGCCCTTCACCCCTATGCAAATCAAAGAGATTAAGGCTTACTGGAATCCGGATGTGGAGACTCTTTCTTTAGGCAGTTTCCTTTTGAAACAGAACGAGACCCGCCAGAAATAGTGAACCCTCCATGTTCCACTATTCTTTTGAGAGATCCTACCTTTAGATCTGTTTAAATTCTCATTTTCCGTTTTGTCACTCTATTTCGAGTTTCTTCTTTCTGAACAGGTGAGTAAAGTCTGTCATCTCCCCACATTCAATACGATAGAAACGCTGGTTGGTGGTGGGTGAATCCAAACCGCCAAGTGCAGGAAGGTAGGGGCCCAACTTAATGTAATTAAAGAGGTGCAGAGAACAACCTTCCGGCAAGGCGGGCTTACCGGAATACCACGCAGTTTTAAGGTGGTAATCGGGGTGTTGGTGTATGAATGCAGCAAGGCGGGCTACCTCTTGCGGAGAGGCATCGCCACCCATGAAGCAAACGCAGGTGATGGCTGCGCCGTAGGTGCGGAGCAGGTGGGTGAGGGAAGCCTCGTCCAGTACCTCACCGCTGTCGGGCCACAGGTGGGGGCTGTGACAACCGGGACAGCGGTTGGGGCAATTGGTGAGGTTAAGGGCAAGGGTTATCTCGCCGGGCACCTCCTGAAACACGATGTCATAGCTGCTGACCCGTAGCATAGTGGCGCCGGGCAGCTTCTTCCTGCCGGGGTTGTGAGAAGTTGCTGATGCGTTTCATATAGCCGATGATACGGGTCAGGTAATCCAGATTCTGACTTTGGCATTCCGGGCAGGCAGAGAGGTTGTGCTTACTGATGTGGCCACAATCATTGCACACGGTATTGGGGATGTTAAAGGTGAAGTAGTTACATCCTTCCTGAGTGGCTACTCGCAGGAGCTGACGGTACTGCGGCTGGCTCAGGTGCTCGTCCAAGTTAAGGTGCAAAGCAGATCCTCCAGTAAGGTGCTCAATGTATTTCCGGCCGTGCAGGCGGAACTTATCGATGAGGTTTAGTGAGGTGTCTTCTACAATGTAGAAATAGCTATTATAGCAATCGCGCTTTACGATATAACCGTCGCGACGGTCCCATTTGGCATGCTTCACACCCACGTTTTCGGCGGGTATCATTTCGCAGTTGAACAGGAGGTCGCGGGTGCGGTACTTCTTGTTATACTCTTCAATGAGGCCTAGGATTTCCTGTACGAAGGAGGTGTAACGCGGGTTGTCGCTAATCTCGATGCCAAGGGATTCGGCAGCTTCCACCAAACCGTTTACCCCGATGGTGAGGTACTGGCGCCCCAAGTGGATATACCCGGCATCGAACAAGGGGAGCATACCTTTGCTTTGCATGTACTTCAGGTTCTCGTTGTAAGCCATTTGCACTTTGTGCACCAGTTCGGTCACTTCATCCAGGAAGAACAGGTAATGAATCCCCTTACGAGCAGCATGTTGGATGCAACGATTGAGGTTGATGGTGAGTACACTTTTGGAACCGGTGGATACACCTCCGGCACCCAGGGTGTAGCTGAATCCGTTGTCCTGTATCTCGTTACGCAAGCGGCAACAGCTGGCCAGTGAGTCGGCATTGTCACTCATATAGGTAAAGAAGGAATGGCCCTCGGCATACATCTCGGCAGTAAAGTCGCCATACTCGGTATCTTTTGCATCTCCATTTTCGGTGAGCAGTGCCATGGTCTCTACAGGGAAGGTAAGGACAGTACGGGTACGCTCGCGGTTGAACCATTTCATGAAACGCTTCTGCAACCAGTTGAGAGAGTCCCAGTGGGGACGGCTCCCGTCAGGGAAGTAGAAATTACCGAAGATACTCTCGAAATAAAAGCGGTCGTAGTAGGAGATATTCCAGAAAACGGCCTGAAAGTTACGCGCTCCGGTAGGTTGGTTGATGGAGTATACGATTTGCTCGAAATAGTCGGTCAGCACCTTGTCTAACGTACGTTGTTTGCGGGAGAGGTCCACTACCTTATCTGCTTGCAAGTAGTAGTCTTCTCCAAATTCCAGACCGATGAAGTAGTTCATATACATCAAGAACTCCGGGGTGGCACAGGCGCCACTCAGCATGCTGGATACGATGAATACCATATTGATAAAGCCTCCGCAGAAGGACTTCAGGTTGGTGGGAGCTTTTGAGTTGCCGCCGATGGAGGTGGTTCCTCCCAAGAGCCACGGGTACATGGTGATGCTGGCGCAGTAGTTGGACAGGCTGGTTTCATCATTTTTGTAGATGAAGTGCTGGTTGAGCAGGTCGATGTAGCGGTCGGATATTTCCTTGCCGTACATTTCCTTCAGGCGATCGGTCAGCATACGGCGGTTCAGACGTATGAAGTTCGACTTGGGAAGCTCACCGATGAGGGTGGCCATGTTCTTATTTTCCACGTTGGCATTGGCATCGTACTTGCTGCCGGAGGCAGCATTGGCTGCATCACAGTAATCCATCAGGAACTTGAGCTTGTCGCGTACTTCGCGGTCTTCCAGGTGTTTTTGCCGGTACAGCATGTAGGCTTTTGCCACAGCATAGTAGTGCTCGGCCATGAGAGCTACCTCTACCTGGTTTTGTACTTCTTCTACGGAGATGCCATTAGTGATGTGCACACGGCACAGAATGTGACTGATTACCTCATCGGTGGCAAAACAGCCCACCGACAGGAAGGCTTTGCTGATGGCCCGCCGGATTTTTTCGATGGAGAAGGGTTCTCTGCTTCCGTCTCTCTTAATAATGAATGATTCCATAAATATACCTCGTATTAAATTGTACATTCGTTACCAGAATCAGGGTTAATGAAAAAGAAGAGGATGGAGTTTCAGGGCATGCGCTCCGTATGAAACATCTCCTGCTGCTTTTCTCCCGAAAGCCCGGATTATGGTGGTACATGTGGCAGGTCTTCTGACTTGTTTCGGGCGGTGCGCCTTCCCATCGTGTACCGACAGTGGCATAAAGGATTGCACGCCTTTGAGTGAAACTTACAGCTACGGGGATAGTTCCTGACTTACACAGGATTCCCTTTTAAGCGTGGCAGCCGGATGGGCAACCATAAGCACCAAATGCAGGGGCAAAGATACTGTTTCTTTTCAGATGCGAGGTGTTTTCAGATAATAATTATGTGGAGGGATATGCTTAACTTCATTCATGGATGAGGATGCAAGACATCCCCGTTTTGGAACATCGGGATGCGTAACATTCCGATGAACAGACGCTTCTTTCCCGTATAAATATAATACTATTCCAGGCATTCTACCGAGGTATTCCTTTGCAAAAAGTCGCCTTAACGACTCTGAAAAGAGAATTATTTTATATAATTTTGTGGCACAATTATGCTTAATAACCCTAATTATTTACTCGTAAAAGAAAAAAGATGAAAAGAATTCTTCTTGTAGCCGCTGTATTGTGCGGCGTAGTAAGTGTAGCGACAGCACAGATCAAAATCGGTGGAAAATCCATTAACACAGCGAAAGTGATGCAGGCGGGCAGCGACGCAGTAAAGGCCATTACCCTCTCGGACGCGGATGTAGTTATCCTGTGCCGCGAATACATGGAATGGATGGATGCCCACAATCCCCTGACAAAGCCCGAAACAGAATATGGGAAGCGTCTGACCAAAATGACGACCAATCTGAGCAACTGGGACGGTATGAAACTGAATTTTGGCGTGTACGAAGTTATTGACGTGAATGCCTTTGCCTGCGGTGACGGCAGCGTGCGTGTATGTGCAGGACTAATGGACCTGATGACAGACGATGAGGTGATGGCTGTAATCGGCCATGAAATAGGTCACGTGGTGAACACCGACTCAAAGGACGCCATGAAGAATGCCTATATGGTATCAGCCGCAAAGAATGCCGCCGGAGCAGCCAGCGAAAATGTAGCTAAAATGACCGACTCGGACCTAGGTGCACTGGCTGAATCATTGGCTGGCGCACAATTCTCTCAGAAGCAGGAAAATGCAGCAGATGATTATGCCTTTGACTTCTGCGTACGTAACAAGATTGATCCATATGCTATGTACAATGCCTTGAACAAATTGCTGAAACTCTCGGAAGATGCACCGAAAAGCTCCAAGTTTCGGCAGATGTTCTCCTCACACCCAGATACACAAAAGCGTGTGGCCCGCATGAAAGAGAAAGCGGATAAGTACACAAAGAAGTAAAACTACCCCTCTCCTATTTATAAATATACTACCTCAGGGATAAGCCCTAAAAGGGGTACTCCTGAGGTAGTATTGTTTTTATTTCATTTATTACCGCCTGCCACTTAGTATTTTCCCTAAAGCGGTAAGGAGCTCTGCCACGCTGTCTGCATCGGGTACGGGCAGGCGCAGGGTGTGGCAACCGGTAGTGGGATCCTTCTCTACCAGTCTGCCAGCCAGTTCCCGGGTTTTCTCGGGGCTGGACAAGGTGTCTGTCAGGAAAGAAAAGAAATCAGGAGCCTGTTCCGTGCCCTGCAAAGGTTCTTTCCGGGGTGTAAGCTCGGAGGTTGAAACAGGGGTTTCTGATTCAGGAGTGGTAAGTTCATCCCAATCCTCAGGGTCTCCAAAGAGTTCGCCCTGGCGGGGGAACCCACGAGATACGGCATCGGCATCAGTCTTTTCCCGTTCGGCAGGGGGCAGAAGGCGCTCGGCTTCCAGTTCTTTTTCCGTATTCTCACGGGCAGCCTCCTCTTGCGGTAACTTTTCTTTTGCGGCTTCCTCTTCCTCGGTTAGGGTAACGATGGATTCCATGAGATCGTCAAACTTGCTGTTCTCCAGAAACACCTGGTCATTGCCGCCATCCAGTATCCCCTCAAAGAGCGCCGCCTTGAAGTGCAGGGTGGTGAGCATCCGCTCTTCTATGGAATGCTGCGAGATGAAGTGAATGATCTGCACCCGGGTATCCTGCCCTATGCGGTAAATGCGGGAGATACGCTGCTCCAGGATGGCAGGATTCCAAGGGAGATCCAGGTTGATGAGTACGGAAGCTGTCTGCAGGTTAAGGCCGGTACTCCCTGTATCGGTAGACAGGAATACGCGACATTCGGGCTCCACGGTAAACTCACGGATCAACTCGTTTCGCTTCCCGGAAGCTATCCCTCCGTGCAGATAGGCGTAGCGGATACCCAGACGATCCAGTTCCTGCGCCACAATGCGTGTCATTCGTTCCCACTGGCTGAAGATGACTACCTTCTCGTCACCCCCTTCGTATATGTCGGTCAGGATGTTGACAAGCTCGGCAATCTTCGTGTCATGCCGCGTTTTCTTATCCAGTATATAGGTACTGTCGCACACCATGCGCATTTGCGAAAGGGCCAGCAACAGGCGGTTCCGGTCTTTTTCCGCCAGATGGCGGGTACGCTTCCACTTCTGAACCAGTCCGGCTACTACGGCCTGAAACTCATCGTGCATCTTCCGTTGCGGATTGGTCATGGGAACTCGCAGGGTGCGATCTGTCCGTGCCGGAAGCTGCAGGGCCACTTCGCGCCTGAGGCGACGCAACAGCACATGGCGTAGTTTGTCACCAATCGCATTCAAGCCCTGATAACCAATGGTTTGCCCACTTTCATTGATAAGGGTCGTATCATGCATGAAGCGATAATAAGGCCCCAGGCAGTACTTATCTACAAACTGCACAATGCCATACAGCTCATCAATCTTATTCTGCAAAGGAGTACCGGAGAGCACAATGGTATAAGAAGATTGTACCCGACGGGCACCCTGCGAAATCTGCGTCTTCCAGTTCTTGAGGCGTTGCGCTTCGTCCATAATAAGCAGGTCGGCACTCACGCTACGATTCTTCACATCATTACACAACGTATTGTAAGACACGATCTTATAGAATGCTTGCTTTTCATACAGCTGGTTGCGTACCAGTTGGTTGCCCTCGATAATAAGCGCTTCCGTGGCAGTAAAACGCTCAATCTCATGCTGCCACTGGTACTTCAATGAAGTAGGGCACAGGATAAGGACGGAGGTACACAACTTCTGTCGCTTCAGCAGTTCGGCAGTGGCAATGGCCTGAATGGTTTTCCCCAGCCCCATCTCATCGGCCAGTATACTACGGCCGGCACGAAAGGCAAAGAGGACTCCCTCTTTCTGGTATGGATACAAGGGTACTTTCAGCAGGCTGTCCAAGTCTTTATGGGCTTGAAGATGCTCCACCTGACGCTCACGCTGCAACCGCTCACGGTGCTCAAGGATGAACTCCATTGCATCCGGATAACAACGAAAAGTACTGCTCAGGCGGGCAGCCTGTTGCAAAAATCCGGATATGCTGTACAGGCATTCTTCGCGAAGCACTCCTTCCGAAGTGAAATAGGCAGCAGCCAGATTGCGAAGCTCATTTTCCTGCTCCGGACCGAAACGGATACATACCTTCCGCTCACCTTTGTAGGAAAGATACACTGAGGTATAAGGTGGTTCGTAAGCATACACCGGTTGGTGATTCTGCTCTATCCAGATCCGCACTGCCTCAATATGTTTACACGTACCCAGCTGACTAGTCTTGAAATCAAAACAATCGCAATAATTCCAGGGATTGCCCAGACCACGGTATACCACCTTATAGCTATTGTTGGAAATTGGGTTTGACACCTGATAATCGCCCGGCGAGAACTGCTCGTCAACGGCCATAATATGAAACCAGCCTTTGGCAGCTGCAAGTCGCCGAAGGGCAACCTGCCATTCTTCCAACGTCATTCCCTCGGGCTTGCGGTTCACAGAAAGTGGCATCCCGCTTTGATCTTTCATGGTACAGTACTATTAAAAGTTATCTTTGTATTTTGCGAAATGCAAAAATAAATAATATATTTGAAAACCATTGGCATGCAGGGAACTCTTTTTGGGTATTTTCGTTTATTAGGAAACGCATTTAATAAAATATTGAATTATGAATAAATTTGTAAACTTTCTCTTCCCTTCGGAAGGTTACAAGGCAGGATCTTCATTCTTCCTGCTTTTGATGCGGGTGTTATTTGGCGTATTACTGATGACACATGGCTATCAGAAATTAATCGCTTTTGAGCAACTATCGGCAGTATTTCCCGATCCCCTCGGAGTGGGCAGCCATGTATCCCTGGGATTGGCCATATTTGCAGAGTTCTTCTGCGCACTGGGTTTTGTGTTCGGAGCATTTTATCGCCTGGCCATGATACCCATGATTTTTACCATGATGGTAGCTTTCTTTATTATCCATGCCAGCGATCCGTTCGCAGTAAAGGAGCTGGCCTTTGTGTATCTGGTAGTATACATACTGATGTATGTAACCGGTCCGGGGAAGTTTTCATTAGATTACCTCGTAGCCATACGCCTGGCCAAAGACAAGAGCAGTACCGACAAGAGCGTATAAAGAAGGGACTGAGAATTCATCCTCAGGGAGAATACACCTCTCCATTTTCCTTTTTTTCATAAGCCCTCCACGTTCCACTATTCTCTGAAAGACTTTACCACAAAGGGTTTCAGAGTGGAACGTGGTTTTAAACTCGTGCGCGCCGGTTCCACAATTGGTGCGCACCAATCTTTCAACTCATGCCCACGAGATAGTTGCCTGATGCGCACGAAATCTGGTGCGCTGCAGTGGCATGAAGCCAGGCCTGAGATTTAAAATCTCAGGCCTGGCTTTCGGCATACACAGCGCTGTGTTTTGGGATCAATCCACTGCCTCCACTA
Source organism: Bacteroidaceae bacterium (assembly GCA_031552405.1). Taxonomy (GTDB): domain Bacteria; phylum Bacteroidota; class Bacteroidia; order Bacteroidales; family Bacteroidaceae; genus UBA1794. Next base: position 34,718 of record JAVBMN010000004.1, read on the forward strand.
CCCCCCCCCTATAAAACACTTGGTGGAGGCACTCACCGCAATAAGCCTCCACTTCGAAACTGCTTGTGGCAAAGGCTTTCAGAAGACAGTGGAACGTGGAGGGTTATCACAAACATCTGAAGTGAGCCTAAAAAATCACCTGCCTCTGTTCAATAAGTAAAAGAGTGGACGCACTAAAAACTCTTTACCTAAGACAAAGACAGGTGAAGGGGCTGTTGCAAAAAAAATCGCTGGAACTCCCCTGTAAGTTGTTAGGGAAGTTCCAGCGATTTAATGTTTTAATAACCTGTAGCTAGTAGCGTCTTTCCACTACATCCCAGCTAACAATATCCCAGAGGGCATTTACATGGTCGGCTCTTCGGTTCTGGTAATCCAGATAGTAGGCATGCTCCCACACATCAAAGCCCAGCAGGGGAGTCAATCCGTTACGTATAGGATTTCCTCCATTGGCTTCTTTTGTAATTACCAGTTTGCCGGTTTTATCAGCGGCCAGCCAAGTCCATCCTGAACCAAATAGTGCCGTAGAAGCGGTATTGAACTCTTTCTTGAAGTTCTCAAAACTACCGAAATCACGAACAATGGCCTCTGCCAGCTTACCGCTTGGTTCTGTTTTACCGGGTTTAGGAGCAAACTGCAAGAAATAGAGTGTATGGTTCAATACCTGTCCGGCATTGTTAAACAAAGGACCATCTGGAGCAGTAGCTACAATTTCTTCTACCTTTTTATTTTCATACGGTGTACCCGGCACCAAGTTGTTCAGGTTGTTTACATAAGTCTGCAAATGCTTTCCATAGTGGAAATCAATGGTTTGCTGACTGATTACGGGCTCTAACGCGTTATTGGCGTAGGGCAATTTGGGCATTTCATACGTCATAATTGCTGCAATTAATGTTGTTAATAGTATATTCATAATTCATTGTCTTTTGGGTATTAAACAATTCATGACGCCTGATTGTTTGATAAATAAAAGATAAAATGTCTATGCTTACAGATTTTTTAGATTTGCTGGCTACCGTTATCAGTGTAATCAGCCTTCTGATTGTGACCTATGGAGCAATAATTGCCATCGTAGCTTTCCTTTGCAATGAGCTAAAACGCTTTAAAGGAGAATATACAACCCTGAATATCCGCAAACTGCGAGCCAATCTGGGAACGTATCTTCTACTGGGATTGGAGTTCCTCATCGCTTCCGACATACTTAAAACCGTATTGGAACCTTCCCTCGATGAACTGGCCATCCTCGGCGGAGTAGTAGTACTACGCACTGTGCTTTCGTACTTCCTGAACCGTGAGATCAAAGAGCTGGAGGTAGATGCTGCCTAACCTGTATTATTCATACTCTATCTGCTGCGAACGCCAATTACCTACCCTCCAGTGTGAGCACAGATACTTAATTCTCGCTACGAAAGAGTATGAATAATACAGGCTAAAACAAATTCAGCCCGATGTACGCCAATACACCGGGCTGAATCAATATAGTACACAATTGTATTACACAAAAGCCGATATGAACAGATAGATACAGGCTGCCAACAGGGCGCTAACCGGTATCGTCAGAATCCAGGCCCAGAGCAGGTTAATGGTTACCCCCCAACGAACAGCCGAGAGGCGTTTAACAGCTCCTACTCCCATTATTGATCCGGTGATGGTGTGCGTAGTACTAACAGGCACTTTCCAGATTTCGGTAAGAAACAGGGTAATGGCACCTGCGGTTTGAGCACAAAATCCTTCAAGAGAGGTGATCTTGGTGATCTTGGACCCCATGGTTTTCATGATCTTCCATCCACCACTCATAGTACCAATGGCAATGGCAGTAAAGCAAGCCAATGGAATCCAGTCGTGGATGTCGTTCATGTCATTCATCTGCATCCAATGGGGCAAACCTTCCACTCCGTTGCTGGTGGCGGCAATCAGTGCGGCGGCAATAATACCCATAACCTTTTGCGAGTCATTCAATCCGTGCCCGATACTAAGGCCCGCGGAAGAAACCAATTGCAAACGCCTAAACCATTTCTCTGCCGTCAAAGGCTGCGTCTTCTTCAGTACATGCATGGTAAGCAGCGTTATTATATTACCTACCAGCAAACCAATCAATGGAGCCAATATAATAAAAGAAGCAATCAGGATAATGGTAGCCGAATGGATGGCCGAGAAGCCGGAAGCCATAATGGCCGCCCCGGAAAATCCCCCAATCAGGGTATGAGAAGAAGAGGAAGGAATTCCAAACCACCAAGTTACCAAGTTCCAGATAATGGCCGCGATCAGACCGGCAATAATTACCAAAGAGGGATTGCCTATGTTATCCATGATTACTGTCTTGGAAACCGTATCTGCAATTCCGAAGCCTCCAATAATATATTTTGCAATGAAATAGGCCACGAAGTTAAAGAATGCCGCCCAGATTACAGCTTGTGCCGGGGTTAACACGCGGGTAGAAACAACTGTGGCTATCGAGTTGGCTGCGTCATGAAAACCATTGATATAATCAAAAATGAGCGCCAGTACGATAATTGCTATGAGTAAGGTCATCGATTATCGGTTTAGGCGTATTTTACAATGATGGTTTTAACAACTTTACCTACCATCTCAGCAGCATCCGTCGTCTTCTCCAGTTCATACATGATTTCCTTGATCTTGATAAGTTCGATACCGTTCTTTTCTTCTTCAAACAGCTTCATAATGAAATGCTCATACACGTCATCTGCTTTGTTTTCCAATTCGTGCAGCTCTCTACAATAGTCGTTGACTCTGGCCCGACTGGCACTTTTTTTCACTGAATCCAGTTCAGCCATAGCTTTACCGATAAGAATGGATCCTTCTTTCAACAGATCGGCTAATTCTACGCTGCTGGGTGGAATCTGCTTTGGGTTATAGATTGCGATACGTTTGGCGCAGCTATTAATTCCATCTATCACATCATCCAAAAGAGTAGCAAGGTGGTGAATATCTTCGCGATCAAAAGGGGTGATAAAGGTAGCACTCAGTTCGTCGAAGATCCTATGAGAGAGTTTATCGCCTTGGCGTTCTTGCTCTTTAATCTTTTTATAGTATTCAACCATCTCATTGTGGTCCTTACTTTTCAAGGTTTCAATCATCAGGTCAGATGCTTTGTCCAGTACAACAGCCATTTGCCTTAGCAATGGAAAAAACTTTGGTTCCTTCGGTGTGAAGCGGTTTAATAGTGAATTGTTCATAAATAACTTATTTACAATGTTAAGAACAGTTTCTAAATATTTTTTGCAAAAATATGAATAGGATGTTACAGAAGTGTTACAAGGAGAGAAAAAAGAATAGTTCGTAATGCTTTTTTTGTATTTCTATCTGAAAAGGGCGGCACACCGGGGTTTCTCTTTCGAGAATTCCCGATGCGCCGCCCTACACATAATGAAAAACTTTCAGAAGCAGATCCTATTCCGCTCACTCTGTGGAAACCGGAGGCGTATTCCAGAAGTTCTTTTCAACAACCACATGCTCCTCTCCTCCTTGCCGGATGCCGGATTTGTTGCTGAAACGTTCATTACTTGGAGTCATAAAAGGCTCTATAACCATCTCTACAAGGAGAATCTGAGGAGATTGATACTCTTTCTTTTCTTTTATTGTTGTCATGATACGATGGTTTATGGTATGAGTACTATCTGACCGTTTACGATGTAACTTCCTGCTGGCAGATTAAAGGCATGCCCGCCGGATGCTACAAGGATGCAAGCAAGAAGATCACCCCGCAAGGTGTAGATGAAGACTTCCTGCTCCCTGTCGGAAACAAGCAAGACACCTCCCTCTACGGTGAAGATGGACACCCCCTCTGCCCGACGGGATATATCATTCTGATCAAGAGGCACATGATCCATCCCTATAATGAAGCACCCCGGAGTTGCCTCTTCAATGCCTCCCTTATATATAAGGTAAGGACGAAAGGGCTGCGTAGCGGTAGTAGCATTAGTGGCGGCACGCTCAAACCGGCTTCCTTCTGCATTTAAGATGTAACAGTTTTCGCCTTCTTCAACAGAAAAAACGGGGTGAAAATCCCAGCTTCTCATGTGCAAGCAAGCCAGGTTATCAGTAGACTCCACCGCGTTCCCGGCAAAGGTGAACTCCGTGGGGTATGAAATATTCAACAGCGGATAGTCAGCATATCCATAATCCGGGAATGCGATTAGATAGGGCCTATTGGCTTCTATGATGGAGGCATCCGTATCGATGTCGTTATTCTCATCTTGATCATCTACCGTCTTCAGCCAGAAGAAACCTTTGTCTTGGGGAGTGGTGATAATCCATTCGCTATACGGAATGTACTCTACTCCGTTTGCCGTAACCGTAGCTACTGTAAAGGGAAGACAAAGCACTTGCCAACCGCCGTGGCCCTGTACTCCGGAAAAAGTACGCTTCAGACTTACGGAACCCGAGATACGCTGAGGGGTATGAAAAGTCTTTAAGTCGGTAAGCTGAGCGTTCCCCTGAAAAGATCCGTCTACCACATTGAGCCCGTTTACTACCGACAAAGGCCGCTGACTGAACACAAGCAAGTTTGGATTCCCGCCAGCATTGTCAATAAGCACATCGTCAAACAACTCCAGGCGACTGTCTAACACCAGTGCCGTTTCCGAGTGCCCCGAGGCAAATCCACCGTCATAAAGAACATCTGTACTCCATTTCCCTGATAGAGCAGCAACAGACGAAGCTTCGGTTTCTGCTTCCGCTAAGACATAGACCTTCACTTCATCCAGAAAGAAACGCCCCTTCTTGGATGCAGTAGGCTCTACCGAGAAAGAGATCTTCGAGGCATTTGCAGCACCCGTCACTGCTATAGTATAAGAGGTGAACTCCCCTTTCTTCAGGGACAAGGTAATGGACTGGGCAGGAGTAGAAATGCCCGGGGCATTTAATCGCCCACCGGTATTAGAGATTTTCATAACCAAATCGGTAACCTCATTGCTTGTATTCCAGGCGGCTGCCCTAAAAGAGAGCAGAGCCTCTCCCGCAACGCCAAGTGCCGGGGTGGTAGCAATGCCTTTTTCATTGGAGGAAGTTCCCAGCAGAATGCAGGCGGAAGCAGAAAAACAGTTGGTAAACGTCCAGCCTGGTTGCATCGTAGCACCCGCAGCAGAGCTTGCCTTAAAATTATCCCAATTCCCGTCATTTCCCCCCAGACCTGCGTTTGCTTCAAAAGTTTCATGAAACACTAACTGGTATGCTTTCGGTGTGCTTACATTAATTAACAGGGTATATGTGGCCGAGGTAACCGCACTGACTCGCCCCTCCGCATCACAAGCCACAGCTTTTAGCGTGGTAGTGGCATTTATCTCAATCGCCGCCCCCTCATAACGAAACGAATTACTGGTAGGCGCACTCCCATCAGTAGTATAATAAATGGTTGTTTCAGGCGCACTGCTCATCTCTACATACTGCTTTTCAGTGTATGTCCCCTCCAAAAGCGAGAAGGTGGGAGGAGGCACAAGCACACCCTCTGCTTCTCCGGATGTGATCTGTAACCATGAAATCCCGGTATTGCTAACTTGCCTATACCCCACTTTGAGATATCGATACTCGCGAGGGATAATCTCCGAAGTGGTGAGCGTTTGCGTTTTGTCACTTGTGACAGTCAGCTCTTCGATAAGCATATACGAACCGCCATCCACAGAGCCGCTAATGACAAACACAGAGCCTTTAGTAGAGCTCGTTTTCTTAATACTCAGATTCTTTGCGGGCGTATCATACCCCACGATAAGATAATCCGAACTGCCCGAAAAACGCAATGCTCCATCCGAATAAAAGGTGCTCGATGAAAAGGAAGAGGAATACTTCAACCCTGCTACGTTCTTCAGCGATGCCAACGCGTCGATCTTTAACTCGAAAGGCAAGGTGGCAACCGTCGTTTGAGCACTTACAGAAACAATAGTCCCCAATAACAGAAAGAGAAGAGAAAAAAAGGTTCGGAGAATGTGATCCTCACACGATACCGGAAAGGTGATGACACACCTTCCCCAGTGATTTTTTTGTTTTTTCATAGTAATGTATTTAAGTAATAGGTCTGCAAACGTAAGTAATAAACAAACATCCACCAAATGATTTACACAAAAAAGAACAATGCAGTCACCAAAAGACTAAAAGGAGCCACTTACCACGCATATATATGCAAAAAAACACCGCTTTCCTCTGAAATGCTCAGAGAAAGTTCTTACCTTTGCAAGGATGTTATGAGATAATAAGAACCTAATATCAATGACCATGTTATTAAGAAAATACCATCTGTTGATTCAGATCCTGTGGTGCTTTATAGGGGCCTCCACTCCCTTTCTGACTGCCAATGCGCAAACCGTACTGGCCGCTTTTGAAGATTCGGCGGAAGACCTGCTAACCATCAATGAAGGTTCATACACGAAAGCATTGTTTGTCTCTAATCCGGGTATCTATGATAATCCGGATAGATCAGGTATCAACACTTCCGAGAAATGCTTAGGCGCCATAAATATAGCCAATGCGGATTGGAGTGGAAACCGCGTAGAACTTAAGCTTGACAAACCCGTAAAGATCGCAAAGGAAACTCGCATGCTATCCTTGCTGGTGTATCGCTCCATCCAGCCCAAGGAGATGCGGATTGGGTTCAATGACTTTGAAGAAGCCGCACAGGTATATTATGATAAGGTAAATACGGACTCACGCTGGGAAAGAGTGGTAGTAGATTTAGGTACCAGCCATTTGAATGACTCTCTGAAATCAATATGGATCATATTCAGCTGCAATTGGTACGCTCCACGCACAGGCTGGGCGCAGGCAGAATATTACTTTGACGACATCACCTTGTCGGGAATACGGCTTCCCAACTCAAATATTGTGATAAACCCTACTGAGGAGTATCAGACCATTGAAGATTTCGGCGCTTCCGACTGCTGGACAGCAGATGTGGTAGGAAAGTACTGGGGAACTACCCAAAAAGAATTTATCGCCGAGAAACTATTTAGCCAGGAGCTTGACAGCAAAGGAAACCCAAAAGGAATCGGCCTCTCCAACTGGCGCATGAACCTAGGTGCCGGCACTTCCGAACAAGGATCCGCCAGTGGACTGACGGATGCTGTGCGCCGCTCGGAATGTTTCTTGAAATCTGATGGAACCTATGACTGGACCAAGCAGGCCGGACAACAATACTTCATGCAGAAAGCTAAAGAGTACGGGTGCGAGAACTTCTTGTTTTTCTCAAATACGCCTCCTGTCTACTTTACAAAGAACGGCAAGGGTTTCGCTAATTCCGGAGAATCGACCTGTAACCTGAAGAGTGATAAGTTTACGGATTTTGCCGAATTCATGGCTACTGTCACCGAGCATTTCTGGGATGAAGGGTATCACATCAAATACATTAGCCCGGTTAATGAGCCGCAGTACGACTGGACCGGCGGACAGGAAGGGAGTCCTTGGCAAAATAGCGATATCAAGAAACTTGTTACAGAGTTGAACAAATCCTTGGTACAAAGAAACTCAGAAACAAAGATCATGATCCCCGAAGCCGGGAGCTGGGACAAGCTTTCCGGAGGTTCAGGAAGGGCATCCAACCAAATCTATAACTTCTTCGACTCAAAGTCCACCAATTATATAGGAAACCTGCCCGCCGTAGAGAAAATGGCCGCAGGCCACAGCTACTGGACCTTCTCCACAAATGCCACCCTAAAGAAGGTGCGTACGGATTTGTGGAACTCCGCAAAAACATACAGCCTGAAGGCCGCCCAGACAGAATGGAGCCTTCTGGATGCCGCACCCACCACAGATACCGGCTTCCCGGCCAGCTATGATGCGGCTACACACATGGACCTGGCACTATTTATGGGAAAGCTGATTTACTGTGACCTGGCTTTTGCCAATGTATCCTCGTGGTCGTATTGGACAAGCCTGGCTACAGAGGTGTACAGTCAGAAAAGCCGGTTCTTCCTGCTGCGACTCACCCCTTCCAACGGCAATGGAGGGTATGATTCATACGCCTCTCTCTTTAACGGGGGCAAGGTAGAGTCTACTCCCAATTTGTGGGCGTTGGGGAATTACAGTCGCTTCATTCGCCCAGGCTACAAGCGCATCCGTATGGATGGCGCCTCTGAAATGAACCACATCCTGGGAACCGCATACATCTCGCCGAACAACTCACGAATTGTAACAGTATATGTAAACACCTCTGCACAAATGCAGTTTGCAAATATTGCATTCAAGGAACTGAACGGAGCGCCTGCTAAGATTCGAAAATACGTAACTTCATCCTCTGCAACCCTAACCAAAGAGGCCACCCTTGCAGAGACATATACCGAGAAAGTAATGAGCATCCCCTCCCGTTCCATAGTTACGGTAGTGTATGATATACAAGAAATCAATGCGATAGAAACCGCATCTACAGAAGAAGGAGAAAAGGAACTTTCCGTCTACCCCAACCCAGTAGATCCCGGCAAGACTGTAAGTGCATCGATCCCGGGAGCCAACCCGTCAGACGACATAATGGTGACCCTTCACGAAACCGGCGGCCGAACTATCTACTCAAAGACCTGCAAGTATCATAATGGTTTATCGATTGAAGTTCCCGATGGAGCCACTTCGGGTATCTACCTGCTCCGCGTGGTTAGCTCCACTGCAAGTTATCAGGGAAAACTAATCATTAAATAAAATTTCTGAGAGTACGAATACCTGTGAAATCTAAAAGCGTATCAATATAAATTAATTACCCTTGAATATTTCCCGGATTAGTTTAGAAGATACAAATAAAAAAGGTAACTTTGCATAGTCAATGAACTTATGTGTGTGTGTATTAAAGAATAATATAAAAGATAATATAAAAGGCATTGTTTTAAGAGTATGAAGAAGGAAATTAAGCTAAGTTTGCTGTACCGTGACATGTGGCAATCTTCAGGGAAGTATCAACCCAGAGTAGATCAGTTGAAACAAATCGCTCCGGTTATTGTGGATATGGGTTGTTTTTCCCGTGTGGAGACCAACGGAGGTGCTTTCGAACAGGTAAACTTATTGTATGGAGAGAATCCAAATGTGGCAGTTCGCGAGTTCACAGCACCTTTTAATAAGGTAGGAATCCAAACTCACATGCTGGATCGTGGTTTGAACGGGCTTCGTATGAACCCAGTCCCCTCTGATGTGCGAAAACTCATGTATAAGGTAAAGCACGCGCAGGGAGTAGATATTACCCGTATTTTCTGTGGTTTGAATGATCCGCGCAACATCATCCCTTCCATTGAGTACGCCAAGGAAGGCGGTATGATTCCGCAGGCAGCTCTCTGTATCACCTATTCTCCACTGCACACAGTGGAGTATTACGTAAATCTGGCCAGCCAGTTGATAGAAGCAGGCGCACAGGAAATCTGCCTAAAGGACATGGCTGGTATCGGTCGCCCCTACAGCATCGGTCAGATCGTAAAAGGCATTAAAAGCCGCTATCCGAATACTCCCATTGAATACCATGGGCACTCAGGCCCCGGATTCTCCGTAGCTTCTATGCTGGAAGCTGCCAATAACGGAGTAGACGTATTGGACGTAGCCATGGAACCACTCTCATGGGGAATGGTACATCCGGACGTAATAACCATCCAGGCCATGTTGAAAGATGCTGGATTCCTTGTTCGCGACATCAATATGGAAGCCTACATGGAAGCTCGCCGTCTGACTGAAAGCTTTATGGATGACTTCTTAGGATTCTTCATCGATCCAGGCAACAAGCACATGACTTCCCTGCTGGTAGGTTGCGGCCTTCCCGGTGGTATGATGGGCTCCATGATGGCCGACCTGAGAGGTATGCATGGCGCTATCAACTTGGCTCTGAGCCAACAAGGAAAGAAAGAAGTAACACTGAATAACCTCCTTATACAGTTGTTTGCCGAGGTAGAGGCCATTTGGCCTATGCTGGGTTATCCTCCTTTGGTAACTCCTTTCAGTCAGTACGTAAAGAATATCGCTTTGATGAATATCTTTGCAGCTGCTAAGAATGAGCCTCGTTTCTCTATGATCGACAAAGACAGCTGGAACATGATATTAGGCAAGACAGGTAAACTGCCCGGAGCTTTAGCATCCGAAATCATTGAATTGGCAAAAACAAAAGGACTTGAGTTCTACGAAGGAAATCCGCAGGATGCCTTCCCCGATGAACTGGATCGTTTCCGTGCAGAGATGGCAGAAAAAGGCTGGGACGAGGGTCCTGATCAGGAGGAGCTCTTCGAGTTTGCCATGCATGAGCGTCAATACCTGGATTACAAATCCGGAGCTGCCAAAGCACGTTTCGAGCAGGAACTGGAGCAAGCTAAAGAAAAGGCAGGCGTTCCTATCTTCGTAAAACGTCCGGTGATTGAAGTTCCTACTTTCGATGTGGAAGAAGTGAAAGCCAAATACCCGGAAGCAAAGGCTGTGCATGCTACATGCAAAGGACAGGTTATCTGGCAGTATGACATTACAGATCCCTCCACTGCTCCGTTTGAGGGTGCTTCCGTAAAAGCCGACGAGAACCTGTGCTACATACAGAATTCCTATGGAATAGAGGCTGTAAAAGTGCCTTTCAACGGTACGATTGTAAACACCTACGTAAAGCAGGGAGCTTTTGTACAAAAGGGCGAGGTTTTGGCTTTCGTGAATTAAAATGAGGGTTGTAGCGAAACACGCTATACCGGATATAATAGCAACGGGGGTGAAACGTAATGTTTCACCCCCGTTGCTATTAGTATAAGTGTACCGAATTCTATTACAATGAGTTGTAACTATAAGCGATATCCTACGGTAGCCATGACTTTGAATGTACGATATGACAGATCAGAGGAGATAATAGAGGGAGTAGTCTCCGGGGACATCACTGGCATAGAACCAGCCTTGTTAAAATTAAAATCGTATGAGCCATTTAACTCCATCCGAAAACGGTCATTGATCTCATACCCTATTCCTATCTCAGTTTTAAGTCCCCAGATGCAACGTTCCAATGTCCCGGCTTTCGTTTCACCCGGAGGCACTATATCTTTCCCACTTACCAGAATATCCAGTTTAGGGCCGGCACCTGCATATAAGAACAGAGGATAGGTAGTAGTCATTGCACGAAAAGTGGTATTTAGCTGGATATAGTCGTTCTTCATTGTCCAGCTAGACATTGTACCGGGATCTTCAGGTGAGTCACGAACCAGCACATACTCCTTTTCTTCCCCTCCCTGTTGGAAATAACCGATCTCAGAGGATAGCATAAACCATTTCTTCTCCAGGTATTCTATCCCAAGAAATCCGGAATAACTTCCTACATGATTTTCCAACACACCGGCCCCCTGGTCTGCATGTACAGAAGAGAAGGCACCTCCATTACTAATTTTTACTACCTGGGCTTGCAAGAAACCACTACAGAGAGTAGCTACAAGAAGGGCTAACGACAATCTTTTCATAACTCGTTTTTATTTTGAGAACGAGCGCTTTCGCTTCTTATTGCCTCTCCCGTATTGAATTTATGCTCCTTTATAGATTAAGAAGATGCAAGGGATTTTAGAAAGATCGGGCAATTTCCCGCGCCACTCTTTTACGGTACAAGTACGTATATATTCTCCTTCGCAGGTGATATTAGCAGCTATACACAGACGGGTGTGAGGGCGGCATGCAGAAAGAATTTCCTCTGCCATTTTATTGTTACGGTAAGGGGTTTCGATGAAAAGCTGCGTCTGATCCTCAGCATAAGCACGTTGCTCCAACTGTTTCAAGCGTTTAGAACGTTCGGCGGGCTCTATAGGAAGATATCCGTGGAAGGCAAAGCTTTGTCCGTTGAAGCCCGAGGCCATCACACTCAGGATAATGGAAGAAGGCCCCACAAGCGGCACCACCCGCAGCCCTTTCTGCTGGGCAATGGCCACCACATCCGCACCGGGATCGGCCACAGCAGGACATCCGGCCTCCGAGATGACACCCATAGATATCCCCTTTTGCAAAGGAGTCAGATAGCCGAAAATATCCTGGGGAGAGGTATGCTTATTCAGCGGATAAAAAGTAAGAGAGTCAATATCAATCTCCCGGTTCACCTTTTTCAGAAAACGCCGGGCAGATCGGATATCCTCTACTATAAAATGGGTAATCTGAAGTATCACTTCGCGATTATAAACTGGCAATACTGCATCTAAGTCAGTATCCCCCAATGTAACCGGAAGCAAATAAAGAGCAGGTGCCAGCATGTTTTTACTTAGGATTATAGCCAGAGTTAGCTAGAAAATCGGCATAATCAGACTTATTCAACAGGGTTTCGAACGACACGGAGGGGTGCTTATCCATATAAGATTCAACAATTTTCATCCCTAGCCAAAGCCCCAGCTTGGAAGGGCTTTCCTTGCCAAAAAACTCATTGAAAGGAACTCGTTCCAGATAGTTCACTAGAAGATAATGATCGGTGGATTGCAGGTGATCCTTGTCTTGCATGAATGTCCATATTGCTGCATTGTTATTCTTGCACCATTCAACACGTTCCTCCCTGTAGCCAAGCATTTCGTCGGCAGAGGGAAGATCAAGTATATTCCGCGCAACATGGTATATCTTACCCAGATAAATCATTTGATTAAGTAAGGTTCGAGGCTGATCTTCAGGGAAAGGATAGGCGGCTATCAGATAAAACTTAATCACATCCGGTAACATACGGTCCGGCCTCAACCCACCACGCTGGTACTCATGGAAAAAATGCTCATACAGAGGATAATCACTACCCATATACTTATCCAGGCTGATACCTACCAATGAGTCCTGTACCACAATCGACTCATTTAAAGCCGATATCTGCGCGTACAACACCGGCCGCTGCAATCCCGGCAGCATTTTCTGCATATTGCTGAATGCCTTGTGGAATTGCTGCTCGTATTCATCCATCTGATCGTACTTCTCCAGCACATCATGTGTCAGCCTGCTGAGCAGCGAATCCGAGTAGATGGCTTGCAATTTCCGGTTACAATCCTCGTCATCTACAGAAGCTACTTTCAGCACCTCTTCCACAAGGATTCGGGTATGCTCCCGATACTCGCCAGTCAGTCGCTGAAGGGCGGAAAGACTGTTATATGCCACATAATCGTTAAGCAATTTGTCATAGCGGAAAATCATGGTTTCGGACGCATCATCCTTTCTCTCATCTTGCTGCCTTTGCATGCCGCAAGATGAAAGAAAGAAAAATAGGCATCCTATACATAGAAATTTCCACATACCGTTTTACTTCATGTTAACCGTAAATGATCTTTCCGTTTTCGTCACGATACTTATCGAAACTCTTCTCGTACTGATCCATTGCGCGAAGACTCATACCCATGCTGCTGAACCCACCGTCATGATATAGGGTTTGCATGGTTACCTTGCGGGTAAGGTCTGAGAAAAGGGTGATACAGTAGTCGGCACATTCATCAGCCGAGGCATTACCCAGCGGCGACATACGGTCAGAAAAATCCAGCAGGCTGTCAAAGCCCTTGATACCACCACCTGCAGTAGTCATCGTAGGACTCTGGGAAATAGTGTTCACGCGTACATTACGTTCACGGCCGTAGATATATCCAAAGCTACGGGCTATTGACTCCAACATAGCTTTGGCATCCGCCATGTCATTATATCCGAAAAGGGTACGTTGTGCAGCTACATACGACAAGGCCACAATAGAGCCATAATCAGCCACCGCATCCATTTTCTTAGCTACCTGAATCATCTTATGAAAAGAAACAGCTGATATATCAATGGTTTTCAGTAACAGATTATAGTCCAGATCATCATACGTACGTTTTTTGCGCACATTAGGAGACATACCAATAGAGTGAAGCACAAAATCCACCGGTCCACCCAAGATATCCATCGAAGTAGAGAACACTACCTCCAAATCCTCCACACTGGTGGCATCGGCAGCAATCACTTCGGCATTAACCTTCTTGGATAGCGCATCCACTTCGCCCATACGAACCGCAACCGGCGTATTTGACAAGGTGATGGTAGCTCCCTCTTCTACAGCGCGTTCTGCCACTTTCCAAGCAATAGAATTCTCATTCAAGGCACCAAAAATAATACCTCTTTTTCCTTTTAATAGATTGTAACTCATATTCTTGATATTATTAAAAATCTTTGCAAAGATAGATATTTTCCGCGAAACAGCCTTTTTATTACAGTTTAAAGCCACAAAATTATCTTTGGTGCCCTTATTACACATTCATTTATTGTTGAATTGTATGTACCAGTAATGGATTCCCCCGAAGGAAAATTATTGAAGATCAGAGGTGTTAACCTTGTCGGAATGAAAAATATCCTGTATTTTTGCCAAGCAAAAAATTAAAGGACATGAAAAAGCAAGATCTGATTTTTATCGTTTGCTGTGTGGCCTTCTTTGGTTTTTTCTTCGTGATTGAGCCATTAAAGGCCTGGTTTCTGGGAATGAGTTCCTACAAAGATTGGCGGTATTTGATGATGGCCTTTCTGAAGTTCGGTATTCTTTCTACTCTTGGCGAGATGATTGGTTTACGCATTGTGAAAGGAAAGTATAATGAGAAAGGGTTCGGCATAGCTCCCCGTGCCATTGTATGGGGCTTTCTGGGAATGGCGATCAGTATGGCGATGACCATATTCTCGCAGGGAACTCCGGCATTCCTTGCCGGACTGGGGGTAGACACCTCACCCGAGGCCGACTTCTGCACCCTGCTCCTGGTAGCCTTCAGCATCAGTGTGACCATGAACTGCTTCTTTGCACCTGTGTTCATGACATTCCACAAGATTACCGACATGCACATCCTTGCCCATGGAGGTACGATGAAGGGATTCTTCTCTCACCCGATCCACATGGCACAGTCTTTCAAAAAGATCAATTGGGATGTACAGTGGAACTTCGTCTTCAAGAAAACCATTCCGTTCTTTTGGTTTCCGGCCCACACCGTCACCTTTATGCTTCCGCCCGAGTTCAGGGTACTATTTGCCGCATTACTGGGAGTAGCACTGGGCATTATCCTGTCGGTTGCCGCGAAGAAGTAAACAAAAAAAAGAGCAGTTGGAATCCCCTTCTGCTCTTTTTTTTTAGATCGTCACATCCATCCATTGCCCACTGTGCAGTTCGCGCACGGTACGATAGCCCGCTGCATAAAGGAGTGACAGAGCCTCGGGACGTCCGTCATTCAACTTCTGAATGTAATGAGCGTCAGAGTTTACCACTACAGGGATGTGGCGGGCGTTAATTGCAGAGAAGTATGATTTATCAGGGAAAAAGACCCCTTCGGGCAGGTACTTCTTGGTATTCACCTCCAGCATAATCCCGCTATCAGCTATCGCATCAAAGAAGCTATCCATCAATTTCCGGAACCACGACTCCTGCAAGATGCCCGGGCGACAGAATTCCGCCCGGCTGTTAATCTTATCACAATGACCCAGGATATCAAACCCACCCAGCTCCAACATTCTTAGTTGCGCCTCGTAATAGGCATGCAGCACAGCTTCTAAGTCGTTATCGAAGCAGGCATGTAGTTTCTCGCGAAAGGTTTCTTTGCTACAGTCTACATCCTCCATTTCCCCCGAAACATTCTTCAGCATATGAATGGAACCGATCCGGTAATCCAGGGGTAGCTCCTGAAAATAAGGAATAGCAGGGTGATGTGCTTCATTCAGATAGTCGATCTCCAAGCCCAGATACAACTCAATTTGCGAGCCATACTGCCCCTTTATACGAGAAAACTCCGCCAGGTAGGCCGACATATCCTCTTGATTCATGGTCCAGTGCGTAGGAAAAGGAAGCGGGGCATGCGAAGAAACGCCGTATGAATAAAAGCCCTCCTGTATGGCAGCCCGCACGAATTCCTCCATAGGATAGCGTCCGTCACAGAAACTGCAATGGCTGTGATAATTGGTCAGGTGCGACTGTTTCATGCTCCCTCCTCTATTTCCGACAGTTCGAGCCATCGCATGCTTTTCTCTTCAATATCGTCATTGAGCGTGGCAAGCCGGCGGGCAGTATCCGTAATCACCTCGGCTGTAGCAGCACCTGCACACAAGAGGTCTTCCAGCTCCTTTTTCTCCTGCTCCAGGCGGGGGATCTCTTCATCCAGTGCTTTGAGTTCCATCTTCTCTTTGTAGGAGAGGCGGGGTTTATCGTTCAGGCGTACTTTTGCTGTCTTCTCTGATGCGGCGGAATCCTTCACTTCACGATTCTTCTCAAACTGTGCTTTCGCCTCTTTCCATTCACGATACTGGGTATAGTTGCCGGGGAAGTTGCGGATGTCTCCGGCACCGTTGAATACCATGAGATGATCCACTACTTTGTCCATAAAGTAACGGTCGTGCGAAACCACAATCACACATCCTCCAAAGTTCTTCAGGTAGTCCTCCAGCACATTCATGGTCATGATATCCAAGTCGTTCGTAGGCTCATCCAGTATGAGGAAGTTGGGGTTGCGCATCAGCACAGTACACAGGTACAGGCGGCGCTTCTCGCCCCCGCTCAGTTTGTGCACATAGTTGTGCTGCGTTTCGGGTGAAAAGAGAAAATGTTGCAGGAGTTGTGAGGCGGTGAGGCGACTTCCATTCTGCATATCAATCACTTCGGCAATATCTTTCACCACATCAATTACCTTCATCTGTTCATCAAACTGCAGTCCGTCCTGGGAATAATAGCCAAAACGTACGGTTTCACCAATATCCAACGTACCGCTATCAGGCTGCACCTCTTGCATAAGAATTTTGACAAAGGTGGACTTTCCCGTGCCGTTCTCTCCCACTATTCCCATCTTCTCCTGGCGGGAGAAGGTGTAGGAAAAGTCGTCCAGAAGCACCAGATCTCCATATCGTTTGCTGAGATGTTCCGCCTCAAAGATCTTCTTCCCTATGTAAGAGGACTTTACAGTAAGCTCCACGTTCTGTTCCGAGGTGCGACGCTTGGCCACTTTTTCCAGTTCATAGAAGGCATCTTCGCGATACTTGGCTTTGTGCCCACGGGCCTGAGGCATGCGGCGCATCCACTCCAGCTCCGTGCGATACAGGTTCGAGGCGCGGGCCACCTCGACATTGGAAGCATCCACCCGTTCCTGGCGCTTGTCCAGGTAATAGCTGTAGTTTCCTTTGTACTGGTATATTTGTTGGTTGTCGATTTCGAGGATGGAGGAGCACACACGGTCCAAGAAATAGCGGTCGTGTGTCACCATCAGAAGGCTCAGGGTGCTGCGTTGCAGGAACTCTTCCAGCCACTCTGTCATCTTCAGGTCGAGGTGGTTGGTAGGCTCGTCTAGAATCAGAAGGTCGGGCTCCGTAATCAATGCATTGGCCAGAGCCACACGCTTCAACTGTCCGCCGGAAAGCTCACGAACGGGCTGCTCAAAACGGTTGATATTCAGTTGCGACAGGATTTGCTTGGCACGTTGCTCATAGTCCCAGGCCTGGGCATGATCCATGCGCACCAACAGGTCGTCAAGACCAGGATTGCCCTCTTTTGCCAGACAGGCTTCGTATTCACGAATCAGATCCACGGTATCATTTCCGTGATGAAAGCAGGCTTCAAGCACGGTGAGCTGCTCCGGATATACAGGGTTCTGCTCCAGATAGCCAATCCGGATTCCGCGACGAAAGGTAATACGACCTTCTTCGTACCCCTCCCGGCCCGACAATATATTTAATAAGGTAGACTTTCCGCTTCCGTTAGGAGCTATCAACCCCACCTTATCCCCTTCGTCCAAACCGAAGGAGATTTTCTCAAAAAGCACCAGATCACCAAAAGATTTTGTAAGTTCCTCTACTTGAAGATTGCAAATCATACGTTCATCATTAGGCTGTAGTGGAGAAAGAGCTTCCCCATCTACAGAAATACATCCACAAAGATAGCCTAATCTTTCCATTTTTAAGGCCGGAAGTATTCCTAATTATCACCTTCGCACAAAAAAAAGAAAAGCAAAGCAGGCGATAACCCGAAATCTTTCCTACCTTTGCCGCCGTATTGGTTTACATCGCTCTGCTCAGTGCGATGTGATTAAAAGGGAATCAGGTGTAAATCCTGAGCAGTCCCGCTGCTGTAAGTTTCATCCAATGCTCCGGCACGAGCCACTGCCACTGAACGAAGATCGTTCGGGAAGGCGCCGGGAAGCAGAAACGAGCCAGAAGACCTGCCATACAAACCATTGTACACTGTTCTCGAGGAAAGAACAATGAATTCTGTGAGGAGTCTTACGGCCATTAGCTCCTTCTGAAGAAATTATTCCCCCTTTATTCATTTCCTGTTGCCAGGAATGAGCTAGAACAAGTGCATGTATATTCGGATTGTTAGTTGTTCGGTCATAAACTCTGCCAAGTTTATGCATGAAATGTGTGTGACCGGCCGAAGTGATTCGCCCGGTCATTTTTAAGAACTTTAATTTATTAACATAATAACGATTGAGAATGAAACAAATGCACTCCTTTCTGCTGGCCACATTGTGCCTGCTGTGTAGTAACCGCGTGATGGGTAACGCCGGAACCGATTCGCTCTATGTAAACGGGCTACTGGAAGCGCCCGAAACGTATTACCTGAGTGACGACACCAGTGTGATAGACGGCTTTTATTATAAAGCATCTCTCACACAAGGAATCTTTAACCTCAGCCATTACTGGTCTGAGTGGGGGTTTGGCGCAGGGTTTACATACAGTAACTGTACGGATGCCACCACGCTCGACTTCAACAACCTCAGCGCCTACAGCGGAAAAGGACAAGCAGGAGACAGCTACCTCTTTGTGCAGACAAATGAGTATACTCCCGCAGAAATTACTTTTAATGACGGAAACAGCCATAAAGTACTGGGCAGCTACATCACCAATAGCAGCTATGCCGGCCTGACTATGCTGCATGGCAATTTTAGCGCCCGTAAGTTTGGAGGCGAAACAGGTAACACGCCCGACTGGTTCTTACTCACCATTACTGGGTATGACAATCAGAACAAAGTGACCGGGAATGTAGATGTATACCTGGCCGACTTCCGCTTTGAAGACTCTTCCGAAGACTACATCCTGAAAGAGTGGCAATGGGTGGATCTCACAGCTTTAGGTGAAGTAAGCAAGATTGGTTTCTCCATGACTTCCTCCGACAATGGAGATTTCGGCATGAACACCCCCTCCTACTTCTGCATGGACGGGCTGAAAGTGGAAGGAGGCATGTTCTCCGGCACAGAAGATCTTGCAGAAGAAACCGTTCAGGGCGAAGCGTTCTATGGAAACGGAGCGCTCCAGGCATACGGTCTGAACCACTCGCAGGCTTACCTGTACAACAATAACGGCACACAAGTAGATGCATTCAGCATCCAAAGTGAGGCCCACCAGCAATCCCTGTCCCTCTCCCCCGGCATTTATCTGCTGAAGGTGATGCAGAATGAAAGCGTACGCAGCTTCAAAATAGTGGTGGAATAAAGTAAAGCCCAGCACATAAGATTTGTCAGTCGGCGCCCCCGACAGGCAAGTTGAGCCCCACGACAGGCGAGTCCGGGGGCGCCGCCGGGCCGCCCCCCTGGCCGGCGGGGGGGCGCCCCCCGACCCGCACGTCGTGGGGCTCAACTTGCCTGTGGGGGGCGCCGACTGACAAATCTTATGTGCTGGGCTTTACTTTATTCCACCACTATTTTGAAGCTGCGTACGCTTTCA
>JAVBMN010000062.1:0-27357 GCA_031552405.1 Bacteroidaceae bacterium
TAAATATGTCAAAGTGCGCTTTTGTCTTTTACTAGAGGAAAACCCCCAAAAAAAACAGCTCCCGAAAATGCGAAAGCGGATGCAAAGATAAAGACTTTTTATAATAACTTCCAAATTATTGGAGAAGTTTTTGAAAAAAAAGATGCGGGAGGGAAACTCGGGCAATAACTCTTTATCAGTAGAACGCCTGCTGTTCGTTTTCGAAAGCGGGTGCAAAAGTACGGGAATAAACAATACAAGCAAAATATAATCAGCTTTATTTTGAAAGAAAATGGGCCGTAGAGCATGAAAAGGCTTGTAATCAGGGGGAAACAGGGGAAAGAAAGTTTTCCAGAGGAAGAGGGAGGGGAAAAATAGGGGGAGGGGACACATTGTATATTATATAAGGGAAAAAGAAAAAAACACGAGAGAAAGGGAGGGGATAGAGAAAGACAGAAGAACAGAAGAGCAGAAGAACAAAAAGAAAAAGAGAAGACGAGAAAAAGAGGTTGCTTAGCCGATAACGTGAACGGCCTTAGCGGCAACAGGTAGCAGGGTTACTATTCAGGCTATATTTAAATCGTATCTTTTTGATTATTACGAGTTTTAACACCGCATTATGAACCAAACGACTGAAAAATTGTTTTTATAGAATAAGAGAATGTTTTTATGGATTACTCATGATAAAAAGGATGCCATGAGCAAGATACTATTCATATTATTTTTTCTCTCTGCCTGTTTTACCGGAATGGCGCAGCCCAAAACCATTGTATATCACTTGCAGGTTTCCGATACCACTGTCAACTACACAGGAAAAACACGCAAAGCCATCGCCATCAACGGACAGATTCCCGCCCCAATCTTGTATTTCACGGAGGGTGACACGGCCGAAATCCATGTGCACAATACGCTCAAAACCGAAACATCGCTGCACTGGCACGGATTGATTTTACCCAACCGCATGGACGGTGTTCCTTATTTGACTACCGCGCCGATAAAGGCAGGCGAAACGGCGGTTTACAAGTTTCCCATTGTACAAAGCGGAACCTACTGGTATCATTCACATACAAAGCTACAGGAACAAAGCGGCATGTACGGCAGTCTCATTATCCACAAACGCAACGAGCCGCCGATGAAAGAATACGTGTTGCTATTGAGCGACTGGACGAATGAACACCCGTTGGAAGTACACCGCAGCCTGCGTGCTGCCAACGATTGGTACATGATTAAAAAGGGTGCCACGCAAAACTACTTTGAAGCGATAAAAACCGGTAATCTGGGCGTAAAGCTGAAAAATGAATGGAAACGGATGCATGCCATGGACGTAAGCGATGTGTATTATGACGCCCTGCTGGCCAACGGAAAACAGGAGACGGAATTCCCGCCGTTGAAGCCCCGAGAAAAAATACGCCTGCGCATCATCAACGGCTCGTCGTCCACGTACTTCTGGTTACAATTTGCAGGAGGAAAGATGTCAGTAGTTGCCAATGACGGGATGGACGTGGTTCCTGTTGAGGTAGACCGCATGATTATCGGCGTGGCGGAGACTTATGACATTGTGGTGTCCATACCCGATAATATGTCCTATGAATTCCGTGCTACCGCCGAAGACCGCACCAAACATACTTCGTTATGGTTAGGCGAAGGAATGAAAATGCCTGCACCCGACCTGCCCAAGCTCGACTACTTTGCCGGAATGAAAATGATGAACGGCATGATGAAGATGAATGGCGATTTGGACGACATGGGCATGCACATGAGCGTTCAGAAAATGGATATGAACGAGGTGATGTATCCCGAATTGCATGATGGCGGAACTATGAAAAGCGACACTGCTCACGCTCATCACAAAGGAATGGATATGCCGGAGGAAACATCGCAGCGAATCGTAACGCTCAACTACGGTATGCTACGTTCACCCGTTAAAACCGTACTGCCCGATGCCCCGTGGAAGGAATTGCATTTCAAACTGGAAGGCAATATGAACCGTTACGTGTGGTCGTTGGACAACAAGGTGCTATCAGAATCCGACCGTATTTTAATCAAACAAGGCGAGAATGTACGCATTATCATGTACAACAACAGCATGATGCGCCACCCCATGCACCTGCACGGGCATTTCTTTCGTGTCCTAAACGGACAGGGTGACTATGTCCCACTGAAAAACGTGGTGGATATCCTGCCGATGGAAACCGATACGCTGGAATTTGCTGCGACTGAAAACGGCGGCGACTGGTTTTTCCATTGCCACATCCTTTATCATATGATGAGCGGTATGGGCCGTGTGTTCACCTACGAGAATTCACCGCCCAACCCCGATATTCCCGACCCGAAGAAGTCTTACCGCAAATTCCTGAGTGACGACCGCGAAGTCCATCCGATGTTCCATGCGGGATTAGCCAGTAACGGCACACACGGCGAAGCCATGCTTTCCAACACCCGTTATGCCCTGGGCGCCGATTGGCACACGGGCTGGAACGATGAAGACGGCTATATGGCCACCGTTCGTTTCGGAAGGTACCTGGGCAAAATGCAATACTGGTTCCCCTACATTGCCTGGGATTACCATTACAGCTCCATGCATACCGAAAACAACCGCAGTACCTTGATGTTCGGGCTTACCTATACGTTACCCTGGATGGTGGTGGCCGATGTGCAGGCTGACATCGAAGGGAACGTACGGTTGAATCTGACCCGGAAAGACCTTGCCCTTACCTCACGCCTGCGATTGGACATGTCTTTTAATACCGATCTGGAATATCGGTTTGACTTACGTTATATCCTGACCAAATATTTCTCTGTGGCAGGAAATTATGACAGCGATATAGGTTTTGGCGGAGGCATAGTAGTCACGTATTAACCCCTACATATTCATCATTCGTATTCACATCAAAACCACTCACAATGAAAACAAGAATGAAAGTAAAAGGAAGCTGCGAAATGTGTAAAACCCGCATTGAAAATGCAGCCATGAGTGTGGAAGGTGTATCATCTGCCACATGGGATTTGCAGAAAAAAGAACTTGAGTTTGAATTCAACCCTCAGCTGACGAATCAGAATATCGTAAGCAAAATGGTTGCCCAAGCCGGTCACGACACCGAAAGTGACAAAGCTCCGGATGTCACGTACAACGCCTTGCCCGCTTGCTGTAAATATAGGAGGTAAAGTCATGAAAAAGTTAATCACCCTCCTCACAGCCATCACATTCACTACGGTGTTGTATGGCCAAACAGTTCAGAACGTGGCCCCACCGGTTAATCCGCTCGCTACCGTTTACGAATCCTACTTTGCGTTAAAAGACGCATTGGTACAAAGCGACGAAAAAACGGCACAAAGCGCAGCCGCAGCCTTAAGTGAGAATATCGCCGGAGTTCCCATGGATAAGTTGGGTGACAACCATTCGATTTGGATGGATTATCAACCCAAACTTGCTACGGATGCCGGAAATATCAGGAAGAGCAATATCGACCGGCAAAGAAAACTCTTCGTATCGCTCTCGAAAAACATGTACGAAGTGATGAAAGCCGTGAAATACGAAAAATCGGTTTACTACTTTCATTGCCCCATGTACAACAAGAAAAACGGAGGGGCCAACTGGCTGAGCCTCGAAAAAGAAGTCAAAAACCCCTACTATGGTTCCAAAATGCTAACCTGTGGGAGCCTGACGGAAACCATTAAATAAAAAAAAGGAACAATCATGAAACAACAATCTTGATCATGGAAAAGCAACCTGTAAAGTATTATTGCCCCATGCATTGCGAAGGCGATAAAATGTACGGCAAACCCGGCGATTGCCCCGTATGTGGCATGGATTTAGTGCCCCTGAATCCGCAGGAAGAAGAGACAACCTACAAGGATTTATTGAAGAAGTTCAAGATAGCTGTAGGGTTTACTGTACCGGTTTTTCTGATCTCCATGATCGAAATGATTCCGGGTAATCCATTGTCGGAAATTCTGTCCCCGAAAGTTTCGGGCTGGATACAGTTTGCCCTTTCCCTGCCTGTAGTTTTCTATTCCACGCGGATGTTTTTCCAACGGGCATGGACTTCCTTCAAAACCAGGCACCTGAACATGTTCACCCTGATAAGTATCGGCACCGGGGCTGCGTTCCTTTTCAGTATTGTGGCACTCATTTTCCCCCACCTATTCCCACATGAATTCAAGAGTCATTCGGGGGGCGTGCATTTGTATTTTGAAGCCGTAACCGTTATTCTCACACTCGTCCTGCTGGGGCAGGTACTCGAAGCCAAAGCTCACAGCAAGACCAATACCGCCTTGAAGGAACTGCTCAAACTCGCACCTACCGATGCCACCCTCGTTGCCGGCGCACAGGATAGGGTAATCTCTATCCACGATATTAAAAAAGGAGATCTCCTCCGCGTAAAACCCGGAGAAAGAATTCCGGTGGATGGCTACATCGAGACCGGGACCACGAGTATCGATGAGTCGATGATTTCCGGCGAGCCCATACCCGTAGATAAGAAAGCGGGCGACAAAGTGAGTTCCGGAACCATCAACGGAACCCGCTCCTTCACCATGGTTGCTGAAAAAGTGGGCGACGAAACCCTGCTGGCACAAATCATCGCAATGGTGGAAAGCGCCAGCCGTTCCCGTGCGCCCATTCAGAAACTGGCCGACAAAGTTTCGGGCATTTTCGTTCCCGTGGTGCTGCTCATCTCCGTATTAACCTTTATCGTATGGGTAGTTTGGGGGCCGGAACCCGCCTACGTCTTCGCGTTCAGCAATGCCTTAGCCGTGATGATTATTGCCTGCCCATGTGCCCTGGGGCTTGCCACGCCCATGTCTGTGATGACCGGAATAGGGAAAGGTGCACAAAACGGCATCCTCATCAAAGACGCCGAAGCGTTGGAGAATTTCAACAAAGTCAACGTACTGATTACCGACAAAACCGGCACCCTCACCGAAGGCAAGCCGTCTGTGGAAAAAGTAAAAGCCTTCGGGTCCTTTTCCGAAGCCGATATCATCAGCCTCAGCACCTCACTCAACCAACACAGCGAACACCCGTTAGCCAAAGCAGTGACCGATTTCGGGCAATCAAAGCAGGCCGCCATTGCCGGGGTGCAAAACTTTGAAGCCGTTGCCGGGAAAGGTGTTACCGGCATTGTACAAGGGAGGCATCTGGCATTGGGCAACAAAGCCCTGATGGAGCAAGTATCGGCAATCGTCCCGGAAGAAGTGGAAAAAGAAGTAACGCAGGAGCAGAGCCTCGGAAAAACCGTTTCCTACCTTGCTGCAGACCACCTCGTAGCGGGCTATGTGAGCATATCCGATGCCATCAAAAGCTCCAGCCGCGAAGCCATACAAGCGTTGATGATGCAGGGTGTTGAAGTAATTATGCTCACCGGAGACAACCCGCTTACCGGCAAAGCTGTTGCCCGGGAATTGGGGCTCTCCGCCTACAAAGCCGAATGCCTGCCCAATGATAAACTGGAAGAAATAAAACGCCTGCAAGCATCCGGGAAAATAGTAGCCATGGCCGGCGACGGTATCAACGACGCACCGGCATTGGCACAAGCCGATATCGGCATTGCCATGGGGACCGGCACCGATGTAGCCATTGAAAGCTCCGCCATCACCCTGCTCAAAGGCGACCTTCGAGGTATTGTCAAAGCCAAGAACCTGAGTCACAAAACCATGAAAAACATCAAGCAAAACCTGTTCTTCGCCTTTGTGTACAATGCGTTGGGTATCCCCATCGCCGCCGGGCTGCTGTATCCGGCGTTCGGTATTTTGTTGTCCCCCATGATTGCTGCCGTGGCCATGAGTTTCAGTTCGGTCAGTGTTATCGTGAATGCGTTACGGTTAAAGGGGGTGAAAATAGGATGACATTACTGGCAGAAAGGTGCAGTTTATTCAGATGGTTTACTGGCGTATCGGAATAGCCATATAAAGGAGGGGATGCAAGACATCCCCGTTTGGGAACATCGGGATGCCTAACATCCCGATGAACGAAAATAAAAGAGGAAAACGTAGCGCTGAGGTTTGAGAAACGCAGGGCTAAGGTTTGGGAAAAGCAAGGCTGAGATTTTAAAACGCAGGGCTGAGATTGTAGAAGTTCAGCGCTAAGGTTAAAAAACTGTAGATCACGAAAGGATTTTATAATTCCACAAGCTAAAAAAGCTTTTGAAAGTATCAGAATCCGCCTTCTCTCATGGGGTTTATTCATTCCTCCTTCACCCATTCACAGCCCTCTGTAATATTGGTGTACAAAGGGTTTCAGGGTGAATGCCCCCTGTGAAGGGTGGGGTTTGTAGCATTCACAGGGGGAGATCTTCCGGGAGGTAAACAGAGATATTATTACAGAGAAAGTGATACAACAGACAAGAATTGGTGAAGGGTGGTGAAGGGGTGTGAAGGGTCAGGATACACCCGTAATAAGCAGTGTTACAACAACATAAATCCCCGTGAAGGGTGTGAACCCTTTTTAAACATCTTCAGTGGGGAAAGCGGCGTTTATCCCACTACTTATTATGGTATGTAAGTGTTCATAATTAACTCATATAAAAATGGAACTTTCCAGGGAACATTCCGCATGGTGCAGGGCAAATAGTTCAATGACACCGCAGGAAAGAGCGCTGCAAGCGCGGTGAGACCCCAGCCCAGGGTCAGCGAGTGACATTGAACTAATTATGAACATCTACTTATCTCTTTTTTGGGGGGGATGACGTGCTTACACTCAGCCAATGTGGTCTTTAGAATCTTTTCTCAGGGTACTCAGGTATTTCGATGGAGAGACACCAAAGCTTTCTTTAAAACATTGCCGGAAATAAGTGGGGCTGCTCATCCCTACCCGGAAGGCTACTTCTGAGATTGTATATTTCCCTTCCAGTAACAGTTGTTCGGCATTCTTCATTTTGATTTTCCGGATGTATTCATTCATGGATATTCCGGTCAGGGCTTTCATTTTTCGGTAAAGGGTGGACCGGCTCATACACAGTTTGTCGGCCAGATAGGTTATATCCATTTTCTCTGACTCCAGATCTTCCTCGATAATCTGATCTACGCGTTGCATAAAGTCATTATCCAGTTCGTTCAGGGAACTTTGAAGCTGCCTGCTTTTAGCTGAAGCATTCAGGTTTTCACTGTATTGCCGGGCCAGTTTTCTGCGGGATTCCAGCAGGTTCATGATGCGGCTTCCCAATAAAGAGGCGCTGAAGGGTTTGGTCAGATAGGAATCCGCCCCGGCCAGGTATCCTTCTTCCTTGTTTTGATGGGAGTCTTTTGCGGTAAGCATAATGACAGGAATATGGCTTGTCCGGACATCTTCCTTCATGATCTTACAAAACGCCAGGCCATCCATTCCCGGCATCATAATATCACTGACAATAATATCAGGGGTCCGGGTAAATGCAATCTGTGTAGCGGATTCGCCTTCGGAAGCAGTGAGAATCTCGAAACGATCACAGAATGAATCTTTGATATACTCACGAATATCCGGATTATCCTCTACAAGTAGTAGCAACGGTTTTCCGGATTGGGTATCTTCCACCATATCTTCATCTTTCTCGTCCGGAATTTTCTCTTCGCTGTATTCCGGATCGGCATGCAAGGCATTGGGGTAGATTGTATGCAAAAGCAGGGAGAAGCAGAAAGTAGTGCCCTGACCCGGGGTGCTTTCCACATGAATCTCACCTTCGTGAAGATTGACCAGATTCTTGACCAATGACAAACCAATTCCGGTTCCTGAAGCCTGATGCCCGTTCTTGACTTGATAATACCTGTCAAAGATGCGGGGTAATTCCTCCTTTGCTATTCCCTGCCCGGTATCAGAGACCTTGATTTCCACGTACTCAGTTTCGTTTTTCCGGGTACTGTAAAGTAAAATCTCTACTTTCCCTTTATCCGTGTACTTCATGGCGTTTGAGATAAGATTGTCCAATACCATGATTACGACTTCCTTATCAAAATAAAGAGTCAGAGGATCTGTTTCGATGCGTAGGCACAGTTCTATTTCCGGGTTCGTATTTAATTCCCTGTACTTTAATACGGTTTCCTTCACCACAGAAGCCAGGTTTTCTTTGCTGACACATAGTTTTTTGTTCTGTGTCTCGGTCTTTCGGAATTCAAGAATCTGATTGATCAGATTGAGGAGACGCAAGGCGCTGTGGTGGATCACCGAGATCTTACGGGCTTGCACGGGCTGAAGACCCTTGTCCTTTTCAAGATCCTCGAGAGGGCCTAATATTAAAGTCAGCGGAGTACGTAGTTCATGTGTAATATTGGTATAAAACCGCAATCGCTCCTGATTCAGTTCCTGTTCCTGCTCGTGGTTTTTCTTTTCCATTTCATACGATCCCTGCATGTCTACCTTCTTCTTGTAAAAGTAGAATAAGAAAGACAGGATAAAACCGGCAAGAATAAAGTAGAGTGATTTGGCCCACCACGACATCCAGAACGGAGGAGCAATATGGATTGAAAGCGTTGCCACGGCATCCGGCCAGTTCTGGTTAGGCATACCTGCTTTCACTTGGAATTCGTACTTACCGGGAGGGATATTCCTGAAAGTCACATTGTTTTCTTCTACTACCTGCCAGGAATCATCTAACCCTTTTAAACGATACATGTATTCCACCTGTGTGGCCTGGGAGAAATCCTGCACATTAAATGCGATATTAAATGTGCTTTGCAGATGATTCAATTCAACCTTTTGCTCCCCATCTCCATAGAAATTGAAATTTTCACTCTCTTTGCGTACTGATTTCCAGTCGTACGTCTTCAGCTCCGTAATCATAACAGGTGCTACCTTACGGGGAGCAAACACATTCTCCGGATTAAAACAAAGAGTTCCGTGGGTTGATCCGAAATAAATGAACCCCTCTGCATCCTGCGTGACCGCGCCGTTAGAGAAATTGCCCAGAGGGATTTTGTGGATGCGGTTGTAGTTAAGGAACTTCTTCTGAAAAACCATGTAACAACTTATTCCGGCATTGGTGCTGAACCAGATATTCCCTTTCCGATCTTCAGTAATGGCACGGATATAAGTATTAGATATGCCATCCTCTCTTTTGAACGCCTTGTATTGTGAGGTGTTTCCAAACGGGAAACACACCAATCCGTCAGTCGTGGCCACCCAAATATTATCGTGCGAATCCCTAAAAACATGATTGATACGATTGGAGCAAAATCCTTTTTCCTCATTCAACAGAGCGAGAGAATCCATACCGGCACTCATCACAGACAAGCCCTCGCCATACGTACCGATCCACATTCTGCCCTGACTGTCTTCGACGATGCTTCGTACCAGGTTTATCGGCAGCGGACTGTTCCACACATTGTAATGCCGCAACACCTTTTGAGTACGGATATCCACCACAAAGATGCCACTACTATTCCCAATCCAAAGATTCTGTTTCTTATCTTCGTAGAAACAACGCACATCCTTTTCAGAGGAATGCCCCAGAGGCACTGGACGCATTTTACCGGTTGCATCATCGTAACAGAGCACACTGGCCGCAAATGTACCCACCCAGATCGTATTCCTTGAATCCTTGAACAGGCTAAGGACGGTGCCAAGCCTCAAGTCCTTATTTATTTCATCAAAAACACCTGTTCGTTTTCCGGCGGTAAACACATTCACTCCTCCCCCATCCGTGCCGATCCAAACTCTGTCAGCGGCATCCGTACAAAGACTCAGTGCAATACGGTTATTCAGGCTTCTTACGTCCTCTGACAGCGGGGAATATGTATAGGTGTTAAACAGCGGAGAAGCACTGCTCACGAAATTGACTCCTCCGCCATACGTGCCGATCCACATATTATGATACGCATCCTGGAGCACACACCTTGCACTCTGGTTGGACAGACTGTAATTGTTGTACCCCACTGTGATCTTCTCCACGCGCATTTGCTCAGCCGGGAAAAGAAGATGGGATGCCAGGTCAATAATATAGACTCCCGTTTCTGTGGCAATCCACAATTTATTATCGTCCGTATGGCAGATACCAAAGACAGATGAAGTGACGGGCAGGCGTATGAAACTTTCCATATCAGCCTTGTATAAAGCAAGACCTTTGTCTGTCCCTATCCATATATTCTTATTCTTGTCTTTGTAAAGGCAGAAGACGTGGTCGCTGGGAATACTGCCGGGATCAGAGGGGTTGTATCTGAAATTTCTTACATGCCTGTTTTTCAGTGAAACCATGCTCACACCATGATCCAAATGTCCGATGAACAGGTGCCCGTTATGATCATCCACCGCTGTCCAGGTACCGTTTGAGGGAAGCCCAGGTAAAGTAGAGGTATTGTAATGTGTAAACTCCTGCGTTTGTGTATTGAAATGCTCCACACCCTTGTAATAGGTACTTAGCCACAGGTTCCCGTCTTCCGCCGGAGAGACGTTGGTCACATCATTCGTAATCAGGCTGCGGGGATTAGCCGGATCATGTACATAGACCGTCAGTTTATCCTCTTTGTAATTGTATGCATTCATGCCCGAGCGCTGGGTAGCAATCCAAATTACAGGAGCATCAGGATCCGCATACACTTTATTCAGTTCATCTCCGCTCAGGCGGTTCATATATTTATAATAAGTAATGAAGCGGTTACCGTCAAACCTGTTAAGTCCCTCCTCTGTGGCAAACCACAGGAACCCCTCTTTGTCTTGTGTCATGCCCAACACATTATTATTTGAAAGCCCCTGTTCCACATTCAGATGAGTGATATAATAGGGCTGCGCATGCAAAGACATACACAATAGAGTGACGATACATACTAGTATTTGCTTCATAAAAGGTGGGGTACGGTGGATATTATCTGCAAATGTAAGGTTCTATCCGCTTCTATGCAATAGTAAGAAACTGTTTTGATTTTCCTTTTCTATTTTTGTCAGGCTGAAAAAAACCTCAAAGAAATACTGAGCAAAGTCCAAACAGCTTCTAATACCATAATTCCACTTTTGGCTTCATCTCTTTATAGCTTGGCACACATCGTCCAATAGGAACACCTATGTATGTAGGATCGCAAATAAGATAAGTTTCACCTGCATAGATGTAACTGTCACCATCTATACCGCTATCTGTAAAATGAACTGCAGTACACACATGACCCGGATACTGAACAAGATGAACATCGAGTCCCAACAAATTACGAACCAGGAATGCATACAAGATAGCACGGTCCTCACAATCATTCTTTGGGTAATAGAAGTTTTCTTCTATAAAATAGACCTTCTCGTAACCATGTTGTTCTTGATCTGTTGCATAATCAAAAGCATACTGCATAAAGTGCAAAAGCGCATTAGCGGCTTCTCGCTGAGACACCCCCGAAATCTGCGGCTTTATTTGAGCTAACAAATGTGCATGAAAGGAAGGTATGACTTTTGATTCCGCATAACATGGGATATCCATCTGCGGATAATGTCTTAGCATTTCCATCAATGTCGTATTTACACTTCCAGAGACATGTATAACACCATCATCAAAAGTACGATTCTTTTCATCACCTGACGTAATGTTCATGGCATACCTGTCAAAGATGAGATTAATAACGCTTCCCTTTTCTATGTCTTTTGGCAACTCACAAGTATATATAAGTGGCGTATCTTCTGAGATTGGAGTAAGATTGTCATAGAAAATATAGTATTTCAGGTCATCAAATTCCAGGTAACTACGCTCATACATTTGTTGCTTGAAAGGAACCAATAGTACTAATTGTCTATCTGTTTTAGCCAGACGCACATCATAACCCATATTGGCAAGCAAGAAATGTTGAAGGACAATTCTATCCAATGAGCTTCCACTACTTAATAACCCGTCAACGTAATGCCGTACCAACTCAAATGTAAACCAATCATTAAGGCCACAACCGGTTGCAATAGATAAGAGTGGCGGTATAGCATCTTTCACAGATAAATCCTGACACGCCCTCCATGCAGAAACTATCGTTTTAACATCCATTGAAGATATATGAGTGGTCTTGATTGATACGCCTTTCATTGCCATCCCATAGAAAGAGAAAGTCATTGGCACAACTGGTTTTGCAGGTAGCGGTGGTGTCGTTGGTTTTGATAAAGGTAAAATAACAGGCTTATCCGGCACATTAGGGATAACCTCCGGCGTGGGCAGCTTTTGCGGTTTGGGGTCTACAGCTGTCTTTTCTGCTTTTGGTACTACAACAGGTTTGGGAGTATTATTTCTCTTTTCTCCACGAAAAGACTGAAACTCTTTCCATATTCCACCAAGGTAATCAGCATAGTCGTCAAGAATTCCTTTGCGGAATCCCTGATAATGAGTCATCATATCCTTACGAAAAGAGTGAAAGTCCGTATCCGTATCTTGAGCCATTGCGGATATTGAACTGAATGCGACAATAAGCAAATATTTACGCATAATCATTACTTTTCACCAATTACCTATACCAAACAGACCTACTTCAGGGTCAGGTTCCGGCTGCCAGGTCCTCACCTTGATAACAGGTTCCTTGCGATCATTCAAGTCTACTTGTATGTATAGATAGCCTTCGTCACCATAGTTGGCAGAGTAATAATCTTGTTTTATCTGAATACCATATTCTTCGCCGTCCTTAGCTTTGCGTACATCATTATTTGCAAATCGGATATTGATAAATTCATTGCTACGGAAACAGGCTTCCAAGTTCTTAATATATTGATCCTTGCTAAGCTGGGTGCTTTTCACATACTTATGATTACGATATGCGGCTGGTTGGTCAGACTTACCCTTGACTTTTTCAAGCCGCTCGGCAATATGTCCCACAATGATCACAGCATCGTCATCAAAAATGGCTCTCAAATAATCCAAGCGTTTCAGGGCGTATGCTGTTTTGTAGTTTTCGAGGAATTCCATAATAGCCTGACGAGCCTCTACCGGCCATGCCCCTCTATTCAGAATGTCAGTCTTTGCTTTTTGGTCCAAACCAAATGCCACACAATCTATCTTTCCATCCGCATTGAATGTAAATACAATATCTTCCACAAAATTCTTTCGCATACCCTGCTTAAATGTGAATGACATCTGAATGCTACGTGCTACGACCTCATTGCCATATTGGTATAGGGCACATTCGTTGGCATTGAGCACTCTGGCATTTCCATACATTACCAAACGTTGAAACATATCTTTCCCATCTTCAGTAAAAAAAGGAAGAACATCATTATAGGAGCGCCCCTTAATTGCGATAACTACCTTATTAAGTATCATCCGATACGGTTTTTCATCTAATACAGGCGAAAGGCTTGCTGTTTTTGATATGGTCCGTGTTTCAATGACTGCAGTATTGGTCATCTTTTGTTTGCCTATTTGCAGATTTACACGAGACTTACGGATAGCTTGCCCTTTAACCACATCCAACACACTCTTTATCTCTTGGTTGATATGTGCCTGACTACTATAGACATATTCATAATTTATCTGGACGTTATCCGGAATCATACCCGCAGAGAATTCCATGGTGCCACGTCCGTTCTTCACACTGGATATATTACTCCAATCACGACCGTCAAAGTATGTAAAGTCAAGACTACTTACAGGTTTGCCTTTATAAGTAAACATCAAATCGACATGGGTTCCGTCGTTTCCTGCCTCCTTCACATCCAAATCATTAAATATATTGTTTATCCTCTCCGGCAACCAAGTGAAAGGATGTAATTGTTTCCCTGTTTCTTCATCAACATAGGTTACTTCTGAAGGATGCTGAACAGATTTTAAGAGTGAGTATGTCCAAAAATAGTTTCTCAAGGCATCATCAATCTTGCCGGCATCTTCTGCCACCATCCCAAGGCGGATATGTTCTTTTACGGTGCGTATTCGCCCTTCAAATATCCTGTCAAGTTCTGTTCGTTTGATATAACGACCAATATGTGCTTCATCAGCATTATTTCCTATAACAATTCGCTCTGTATTTGTAAGTGTTGCAGAAGAATAGGTCTGCAACTTGGAATTGGTGTAACTCTTTGCATCAAGCACACCATTTGTGGATTTCTCATCCTCTGTGATTGTAAAATTACTGCTTACAGCAACTGATATTTTACTGATTAATGCAGCAAGGGCTTGCTGGTCTGCTTCCTCTACAGTAGCCCCCCATCCCTCTCCAGACAGATAAATATTAGTGTTGCGCTTTACCTCATCCCAACTTTGAGCAAAAGCAGGAATGAGGTATATTGCACACAGCAGTGATATGATTGTTCGTTTAATCATTATCAATTACAAAGTTCATTATTCGTTTGTGGGATCAAATCCTTGGCGGACAAAGTCGCTCACTTTCTGTGAATACTTCTGGGCTGCAGCACTTTCTTTAGATGCATTTTCATATGCACGGATGCGGGCGCGGGTAGCAGTACTTTCGCTGACAATAAAGAATGTCTGCATTTCATAAGTGCCACCTTTGTTTTCTTTTATTATGCAAAATGATTCCTGAAGTTCTCCATTGATTTCTTTCTGCACAAGACTTTCATACGCTGCATAGAAATGGTCAAACTCAGCACTTGCGTCATCCCCATTACCGGCTATATCACTGACAATACGCCCTTTCAGCTTACGACCGGCCTGCTGGGCATAAATATTAGCCGCATTATTAATGCACGTCTGATGGCCTACATTCTTTGACTTGAACTGTGAGCAGTTGCCCATGATTTCATAAGTTTCTTCTCCATCCTTGTTTATTTTTTCATAATGTGTAAGAAGTGCCACATCAAGAGAACGGGAGGAACCATAGAGTTTCCATCCTTCTTTTTTGAACTCCTTCATCTTGATTTTATACTCTTTCTTCTGTGCTTTACTCAAAGCTTTAGAGTTTTGGGCTACTGCTGATGGTAATACCATGCAAAGAGCCATAAGGAAAATAATAACTTTTTTCATTTTCTGTTATTTTTAGATTGCAAATTATGGACATGTTAAGATGAGACGGAAACCTATATACAAATAAGAGCCGTATTCGCTGTTATTTGAATATGCTACAGCAATTTCACTTAAAGATGAATTATACCCTCCGCCTAAGACGTAATAATAGCTACCTGTCTTTGTGGCTACATATTCACCCACATTACCACTCATATCATAAATACCCAATTCATTCGGATTCTTAGTCTTTACATTCTGTTTTGTACTTGCATTAGCGGAATACCATGCTACATCTTCCGGTATATTACTACCTGAATAAGTATATCCTTGAGATTTATTACCTCCTTTAGCGGCAAATTGCCATTGTTCTTTTGTTGGTAAATCAAAATTCAATTTTGTATCATTATTAAGCTTTACGATAAAAGAGCTTATCGTTGAATATGAAATATTGCTGACAGGAAGTGCGGATGTACTTGATGTTCCATTTACTGAATTGTAGAATCCTCCTGTTGTTTCAGTCTCTGCTATCAAGAAAAAGCCAGATGAAAGCCCCACAACAGGAATCATCCTAAGTTCATTGTCCCCCGCTTTTACAAATACTCCTATTCTCCAATTGTCATGAGCACTTTCTGAAGGAATAGCCATATAACCACTATCTCCTGTTTTTAACATATCTGAAGTACAAGTACGTGTGAAAGCAAAATCTGAGCCTATTACACTAATACTACGTTCAGAATCCGAGAAATAGCCATAAATATAAGGCGTAGAGCCACTGACTGCTACAGTTGATGTAACGAGAGCCTTTGATGTAGTAAATATATTATTTCCAGGAGCATAAGTAGCATACGTAGTAATACCTGTTGTATTTATTTTTGCGCCTGATGTTCCTGTAAAACGAATGCGCCCTGTCTTGGGTATCAAATTGGCTTGTACCGTCAAAGTACCATTGTCATATGTATAAGTAGCATTCAAATCCTCGTAAATTTCAGTATTCGCATTCAATGTTACAAGGTAACGAGTCGAAGATGTGGCATTCACAAAATAACGAGTTTCACATTTCAGACTAGTACCTGCTGCCAAATTACCATCATAGCTAACAGACCATCCAGAAGAAGAACTATAGATAGCTTCACCCGGAACAATAGTTGAACCATTATAGAAGGTTATAAAAATTTTGTCTCCATCACTCCAAGATGAAGATGTAGCACGTTTGGCAACACTCGATTTCTTTTGATCAAAGCCAACCACACTTCCTCTAAAATCCATTTTACAAGTGTGAAGAGTTGACGCAGATTGCTTTTCTTGCTCTAAGTCATTTAAGTCATCGTTAGAGCATGCTCCCAAAACCAAAGCAAAGGCTGTAAGTAGGAGAATCTTGGTGAAATTCATTACTTTATTCATATTTTATACGTTTTTATTATTCCCAATTATTATCACTATCAAACTCAGTTTTTGACACATCACCAGACGACATGTTTGTAGGATCTAAGTCCTTGTCAGAATTAAACCCTGTTACAGAAACTGTTACTCCTGAACTGGATGAACTGTCCCAGTTTACATCCGTTTTATAACCGGACACGCTGAGTGTTACATTACTGTTGCCTGAGGTATCCCAATCTTCATCACCGCCATAACCCGATATAATAAGACTACCGTCCGAATGGCCGGGTTGATCATAATTTACATCATCACCATAGGCATCACGAAAGAATGAGGCGCCATAATTCAATTGCTTAATAGGCAAGTTCAAAGAATAGGTGCCTTCCTTCAAGTCCGACAAGGATATTGTCACGTTGCCAATACGTGGTTCAGTGGTGGAATTCTCAGAGGCTACCACGGTGAAAGTGTTTCCTGAGCGCAAAACAGTAAACCAAGAATCAGAGCTATTTATAGTATAAGTTCCGTCTGTTGAGATTGTGACAACTTCAGATGTGCCACCTTTTGAATAGAGCAGGAGTTCGCGAGTGTCAACTTTCAGATAACGTGCGTCTTGGGTAACAAGAACCCTCACACTTTGACTATAAGTAGTTTCAAAAATAATTGCAGCACTCCTGCTGTTTACTGAGGGGTTGTCAGTAGCTGTAACTGCCACGTTTATTGTGCCAGTTCCGCCTGTATTTGACAATTTCAACCACGATACTTCATTTTCAATTTTTGCCGACCATGAATCATTAGTAGAGATTGAAACATTGATATTGCCCCCTTTGCTTGAATAAGTCAGCAAGTCGTTCGATATTGTAAAATATTTCCCCTGCTGAACCACATTTATTGTCACTGATTTGTCAGCCATCGTGACTACGACTTGTCCGCTACGTTCATTGTCTCCAGTATTCTCAGAAACAGAAACAGATAATACAGAGTTGCCCGAAGCAGAAGGCGGTGATACACTTATCCAACTATCAGAAGCCTTCGCGCTCCATGTTCCGTCTGTCTCTATACTAATGGTTTGAACCGCTTGTTTGTCGGCGAAGTTCAAAACGGTTGCATTTACATCAAATGTTTTTCCACTCTGAGTTACAGATATGGACATATCAATATTCATACCCGTTTGCGTAAGACGAATTATCCCGGTACGACTTGTGGTATATGGATTTTCTGCTGCAGTAACTTTTACTTGTCCGTTACCCGCACCGCTACCCGGACTAACCGTAATCCAAGATGGTACGGATGAAATTGTCCATGATGTATTACTCAGTACGGACAAGGAAGAGCTGCCACCAGCCGCCGCAAACGACAATTCCGTTTGTTCAGTTTCAACATAGATTCCGCGTTGCCGTAATGGTATTTGTATACGCTGATTTCCCCCTATAGATAAGACTACGTATCCAGTCCTGTCATCTACAGAAGCATTAGGAGAAACACTTACGGTCATGACAGACGTTCCCTTGCTACCAGAAGTAGAAGTGATTTCTATCCAACTGCTTGATGTGGTTGCTGTCCATGATGCTTCTGCACTAATCGTCACATTAACCGAACTCGCAGTATTGTTGAACACCAAAGATTCGGTTGAGGCATTGATAGACGCAGGAGCCTGTCGAATGGTTATTTTTTTTGAAATTGCAGTGGTACCTGTATGAGATACAGATACAGTTGCTGTTCTGTATGAACTTGTTTCATTGGATGTCGCAGAAATAGTAATGACATTGTTTTTTTGCGATACGGATATCCAATCAGAAGCAGAACTCACATTCCAAGTACAGTTCGAAGTCACTGATACGGATTCATTATTAGTTGTTCCGGAAAAATCAATCTCGTACTTTGACAAAACAATAGCAGGTATCGCACCTGACTGAGTCACAGAGATTGGAGACTCGTAATTCCAATCACTTATATCAGCCTTAAAATAAAAGACCCCGGTTCTTGATTCATCGCCTGATGTATTTTCATTCACTCCAACAGATATATTTGAACTAGAACTGCCTGAGTTGATTGACAATGAAATCCAATTAATAGGATTCTCCAATTTCCACGGAGTCTTCACACTTGTAATACTTAACGTCTCTGACTCTGTTGTGGTGGCGGCAAATGACATTGTATTAGGTGTCACGCTCAGATATCTTGGGGTGAGCGCCGGAAATAATCCCAGATCTTCGCTGTACTTATCAGAGCATCCGACAAGTACCAAACATGCTAATATATAAAATAGATGTCTTTTCATCTTAGAAAAATACAGTTAAACCAAGTTTGATATTAAATCCTCCACCCCATTTTTCTATTTGCGGAGACACGGCTGACAGCGCTGTATATCCTTTAGATTCACTCATCACAAATGAATATTCCGGAGAAAGACTGATAGCAAAGCTGCTCGCTATTGCAGCTGAGAAGCGCAAGGATGCAAGACCACTGATTACATTAGCTCCGTCAGCAGGTGGTGCTACAGTAAAACCATCTTCTATTGTTTCTTTAAGAGTCAAGACATTCATACCTATTTGCGGTGCTAAGCGAAAGCGAGTACCCAAAGCAAAGCCATACCCTATCTTAGCAGATATGGTCATGGATGGAGTATAAGTGCATTCTGTAGGCAGAACGTCATTTCCACTCCAATAGATATTTTCGTTATTACCTGTTCCTGATAAATAAGATGCCTCGATATTTACATTATTGATATAACAGCCCATGGTGCCCCCAAAAGCTGCAAATGTCCCGGCACGGACATTGCCCTCCATATAGAATTCATTTTTATAATTGTATATCTTACTGAGCGAAATATGCACATCCGGGTTAGAACTTTTTAGTTCCACACTTTTATTATAATCCTTATAGCCAGACTTTGTTGCTTTTATTACATAGGTTCCACTGGTCAGTTCTTTTGAACAAGGAGAACTACCTATAGACTCTTTGTTGATTGTGATATCTGCCCCAATAGGATTACTTGTAATCTTATACGTAGCTACCTGAGTAAGAGTAACCTGAATATCCGTTGATTTATCCTCCTCTATCGTTACAGTTTTTGTTTCAGTTTTATAACCGTTTAAACTTACTTTTATCTCATGTTTTCCAATCTGCAGTTCGTAAGGTTCAAGTGCTGTTGAACGACCAATAGAACGGCCATCCACATATACTTCTGCCATATAAGGATTTACATGAACACTCAGCTTCCCTTTAATTGGCATCATGTCACTAACAGTTAGATTTTGTTTCTTGTCAGGATCATTGATTGTGATCTGTCCCTCTTTTGGATAATACCCTTGTGATTCGACTTTGTAGGTATAAGTACCAAAAGATAGTTCTTGCTCTACTTCACCTTTAGAATTTAGTTGAACCTTCATTCCATTAAGAGTAAACGATGAATTAGCGGGGGTAACTTTTATTAATAACTTCTGCTTACGTGAATCGTCATAATTGTTCACGAAAACTTTATCAGATGTGATTTCCATGACATAGGTACGAGCTTTCTGGATGTTGATAGGAAAATCATAATTGGGCATTGAGCCAAGCAGTTGGTGTTTAATACTGATATGTTTCACTCCGTAAGGAACATACACCCATATTTCGCCGGTATGATTATCATCAACCTTTTGTATACCAGCAGAACCTACATCAAAAGAGAATCCCTTTTGCGTTGTTTGAATCTTTATCAAAGCACATTTATCACCATTTTGATCTAACACCTCCGAGTTGCGGCTGTTAGCTGTTAAATCAGACTCCATTAGATAGAAGTTGGTAACCGATATTGTCTGCGCATTTCCTAAAACAGAAAATAGACAAAGCGCAACCAGCAAGGTTATGTACTTATCCTTAAATATATTTATATCGTAGCGACACATAATTACGCCTTATTCCCTATTTATCCTTAATATTTATTCATAATATACGGAATCCACCGAGTTATCTCTTATCAAAAATATCGGCATAGATTCACATGCAAAAGTAATGTATTTTCACGAAGAATAAGAACTTTAAATAAAAAAAAGCAAGTTGACAAGTAAAAACAGCCCTACAAACATGACTATTTTAGTATATAAGCCTTCTAATCCATGTTGATAGTAACCCAACTTTCAAAAAAAGCAGCTATCCTTAAACGCATCCGCTCCAGCCATGAATCGTACAAACTGGGAGCGCAAATCGTTCATTCCTTAGCTGCATGAATCAAATCCTGTGGTTTTTGAACCATTTTCGATCTCTGCACAAATTTTTCTTTCCTATCTTTGCGCATGGCATTGAATAGCCACCTAATATCAGATAAAACAAAATTAAATGAGATCAGTATTTTACTCTATTTGCATTGCACTCAGTTTGTGTTTCTCACTAAGTTCCCACGCCTTTACGAATGAAAAGGAAAAAGTAAAGGAGGATGTCCACGCATTAACCCTTCCGCAGGGATATCTTCAAAACCTGAAATGGAACCTTCCGCTTGACTCAGTGGGAAAGAACGGTTCTGTGATTACCTGGAAATCGAGTAAACCGGAGTATCTTTCAGACAATGGAGCGCTGCTTAAGCAATCTTCCAGAGGAGGCAAGAAGGTAGAAGTAAAGATGACCGCAACCATTTCATCCGGAAAGGTGCAGCAAAAGAAATCATTCCCAGTATACATTGCCTATGAAGAACCTATTTTTGACGGCTATCTATTTGCTTACTTTGAAGGTTCCGGAGAAAAAATGCAACAAGAGCAACTGCGCTTCGGAGCCAGTGCAGATGCGGTAAACTGGTATGCACTGAACAACAACCAGCCAATTATCGCTTCCAGCGAGATATCAAAGACAGGTGGCATCCGCGACCCCTATATTATGCGGTGTGAAGATGAGAAAACCTTTTATATTGTGGCTACCGACATGTTTACCCATAAAGACGGATGGGGTGCCAATCCCGGGATTACGATGCTCAGTTCAGATGACCTGATACATTGGAAGCACAGTATAATTGATCTTGCGAAAGAGTATCCCGCAAAGTTTGGGAATGTGCACTGGGTGTGGGCGCCACAGGTTGTTTATGATCCGGAGGTTAGTAGATATTTGGTGTATTTTACAATCCGCTTCAAGAATGAAGGGTATCTGGACTTCTATTGTGCACACGCCAATGACGATTTCACCGGTTTTGTGAATGAACCGGAGATGATGTTCCGTGCTAAATACGGAGCTATTGACGGCGATATCATTTACAAAGATGGGACATACCACCTCTTTTTTAAAGGAAATACTAAGAACGAGGAAGGCAAGGAGTATAAAAACGGCATTCAACAGGCCACCAGTAAATCCTTACGCGGCCCTTGGGCTGAAGACTTCATCTATCTGGATGCGTATGCGGACAGCCGGACGGTGGTGGAAGGTTCCAGTATCTTCAAGCTGAACAACTCTGATACCTATATATTAATGTACGATTTGTATAGCAACCTTCGCTATGAGTTTCAGCGAAGCACAGACTTGTACCATTTCACAAAGGAGCCGGAATCATTCACAAAGAATTTCAATCCCCGACACGGCAGCGTGATCAGCATTACCCGCGAAGAAGCCATCCGGCTGAACGAGAAATGGGGAGGCATGCCGGAGGGACTATTATCGCTTCCTGTTCATTCAAAGTAAGTAAAAAACAAGCTCATGAAGAAACGTAATCTTTTACCTTTTATATGCTGCCTGTGCGGAATTGGGACTCTCCCACTGAGCGCCCAGACCGCCAGCACAAGTGACAACCTCACTGCCCAACCGGCCACAAACCGGGTGGTTCCCTTCAGAATCTCAGACGAAGGAGTATCCAAACCCATCATCTGGGGTTTCGACCTCGCCTGGCGCGACGAGAATAATCTTCGTCGCGGCATCGCCTTTTCGGACGTATCACTGATAGGTATCGTCCGGTCGTCCTTCACCCCCACAAGTCCGATAGTGAATGGTAAGTTGGGGACACAGGAACTTGAATGGCTGAATTACCGGCTTAACGCCCTTAAAATGATAGATCCCAACCGCACGAAAGTGATGCTTAACAGTGACTCCCCCACGATTGATGAATGGTTTTACCCATTAGATGAGAAGCAACTTGAGAAAACCCCATTTATAAGTGACCCGGAGAAAAGAAAGACGAGGGCCGAGCGCTGGGCGGAGCTGATTGAAATAACTACTCGTGCCCATCAGAAGGCCGGGTATACGGTAGTTTCGGTTGCACCCTTTAATGAGCCCGATTACATCTACAATCTCCAATGCACAAAACCCTTATTTAATGATGTGGTACTTGAGCTGATGGAAAACCCTCTTTTTGATGACATACGGATTTCTGCCGGTAACACACTCAATACCGATCCGGCTTGGGAATGGTATGACTACATGAAGAAGAACAGTCGGGCCGATGAGGGAAATACCCATCAGCTTGCCGGCTACTTCCCTCAATATGCTGATTTTTTCACAAAGGTAAGAGCCAGTGGAGGCCATGCCACCAATGACGAACTCCATAATGTGATGGAAGCCATGGTAGGTGTGGAATACGGGATGCAAACCGGCATCTGGTGGGGAACTGCAGATTACAGCCGCGGATCATTCATGAAAGCCAGCGAAGGGAAGCGCCTGGCCTATGCAGAGCATCGCGATAACTGGACATCTGCATCCGTGTATCGCTACCCCGAGGGGCAGGTGCAAGCCTTCGTAGGTGCTTCCGAACGCCAGGCCTCTACCACTTCCTACCGTTTCATATCCAAAGAACAGGATGTGTATTTTGACGGTCACGGCCCACAACGTGAGTTTATTGTGGAAATACCGGGCGGCAACGGATACGGGATAAATCAACCCGGTGCAGAGAGAGTAGTAAACATCACTTGGGGGGATGATATACAACCTGTTATCGACGGGCGTTATATCCTGGTGAATCGCGGAGCCAGCAGAGTAATGGCGGTAAGCAGCTCTGTCACGGCAGGAGGCGCTCCTATTGTAATGGTAACAAACCGCAACAACTCTATTGCCCAAGAATGGAACGTAACTCCAGTCGACTCGCGCATAGGAGGTGATTTCAGCTATTTCACCTTTACGTCTGCTCAAAGCGGCAAAGCAATAGACTTGCTGAACTATTCATTGAACAACTCAGCCTCCATCATTGTATACAATGATGCCAAAGGAGCAAACCAGCAATGGTTTCTTGAATATGCCGAGGACGGCTGGTTTTACATCCGTAGCCGCCACAGTGCAAAATGCCTGGAAGTATCCGGTATAGCTGCGGGGTCCAGCGTGGTACAGAAAGACAAGAGTGGGGATAAGAAGCAACAATGGCGTTTCCTGCCTGTAACCGCTCCTGTGGAATTTATTGCTCCTACCGCACCAACCGGGTTAACAGCCACAGCAAATGCCTCCTCCATACAGCTAGACTGGAATACCAGCCCTGAAGCAGACGTAGCAGGATATTCCGTTTTCCGCTCCGAAGCGGTGGGAGGGCCTTATAATACGATTGCACGCAATGTTATATCAACTTCTTTTGTAGACAACACTCCTACCACAGGGAAAGCATACTATTATGCAGTCAAAGCAGCAGACAATTCGTTGAACTACTCTGAGTATTCTAACGAAGTACCAGCTACTTCAACCGGCGAAAACAACCTTCTTGCGCGCTTTACTTTTGAAGGAAACAGCCAGGATGTGACGCAAAACCGGAATCACAGTGCTATATATGGAACAGCTACTTTTGCAGAAGGGAAGACTGGCTCACAAGCCCTTGAACTGGATGGCACGAAGAATTTTATACAGCTACCCGCCACCTTACCTCATCAGCCATCGCTTACCGTGGCCACATGGGTTTACTGGAAAGGGAATACCGCCTCACAGTACATCTTCGACTTCGGGAATGGAGAAGATGAATACATAGCGCTAACACCCCGCTCGGGTAGCAACCAGATAAGCTTCAGTATG
This sequence comes from Bacteroidaceae bacterium, assembly GCA_031552405.1. Classification (GTDB taxonomy): domain Bacteria; phylum Bacteroidota; class Bacteroidia; order Bacteroidales; family Bacteroidaceae; genus UBA1794. Next base: position 24,111 of record JAVBMN010000062.1, read on the forward strand.
AAGAAGGGAGACCTGGAGCAACGCCTGAATGCCGCCGTGAGCTACTCAATAGGATTAAGGAACAATTGGGTACACATGGCCGTCACCCTCGACGAATCCGCCGTGCGCCTCTACTTAAATGGGCAGAAAATAGCCGAATCAACCTCTTTCACCCTCAATCCTGCAGATATCAAGCCGATACTAAACTACATTGGCCGCAGCCAAAATGCAGCCAACCCTTTGTTCAGTGGCAATATCGATGATTTCAGGGTGTACAATTATGCACTCTCAGCAAATGAGATTGTTCAGATTGCAGAGAACCCCAGCCCCATTGCTGAGGTAGAGGACAGTGAGGAACATCTTTCTCTATGGCCACTTCCAGCAAAAGATGTATTGCATCTAAGCTATGCAGATGAAAATGCCGGCCCTCTGTCGCTCTCAATATATACAATGGACAGCAGGCTGGTGATAAGCAAGAGTATCAATAACGAAGCCGATCTTGACGTATCAGCTTTGCCCTCCGGGCTATATCTCCTTAAGCTGACCAGCCAGAAGGAAACAATCGTCAAAGAATTCCTCATTACACATTAATAAACTGATTATAATATCATTATGAACAAGAAACAGCTAATTAGCCTTTGCACAGCGATCCTCTTCCTTTGTGTAGGATATGGGGCGTTGAACGCCGCTGAGCGAAAAATGAACTTCGACAAGGAGTGGCGATTCTATCGGGGGAGCGTGGCCAACGCCGAGCAACCCAAGTTTAACGACAGTAAATGGAGAGTCCTTGACCTCCCTCATGATTGGAGCGTGGAACCGGCCCCCATACAAAAGAAAGGAATTACAGTAGGTCCTTTCTCTAAAATGAACGAGAGTGGAGCAGGCGGGGCAGACCTTGGGCAGACACTTGGAGGCGAAGGTTGGTACCGGAAAGAGTTTACTATTTCGGAAGCGGACAAGAACAAACTCTTTACGCTCTATTTCGAAGGAGTTTACAACCAATCGGAAATCTGGATCAACGGTCAGAAGGCTAACTTCAACCCATACGGTTACACTTCCTATAAGATCGACATTACGAAGTACTGCCATCCGGCAGGAACTCCAAACACCATTGCCGTAAGAGTTCTGAATGTAGGAGAAAACAGCCGTTGGTACGCCGGTTCGGGAATTTACCGCCACGTGTGGCTGATAAAAACAGACAAACTCCATCTGGAGGAATGGGATACCTACCTGGATGGAGCCGAACTGAACGGAAAGAATGCGCAAGTTAAGTTTTCATCTATCCTCCACAATAAAAACCAACAGGCTGCGGATGGGACACTGGCCATCAAAGTACTTTCACCCGAGGGGAAAGAAGTAGCATCCACTTCTGAGAATATAAAGATCTCCGCAGAGACTCCTGTTCTCAAAACACTTACAATTAAGAATCCCGAACTGTGGACGATTGAAAAGCCGGTTCTATATACGGCGGAGATTACACTTTCATCGGGTGGAAGAGAATATGACAAGATAACCATACCTTTCGGTATCCGTACTATTGCTGTTTCTGCTGAAAAAGGATTCTTGTTGAACGGCAAATCCATTAAGCTAAAAGGCGGATGTATCCATCATGACAACGGCTTATTGGGAGTTGCCGCTATTGACCGTGCCGAAGAGCGGAAAGTAGAACTGATGAAAGCCAATGGATACAATGCCGTAAGATGCGCTCACAACCAAGTATCGGAGGCATTCCTGGATGCGTGCGACCGCCTGGGAATTCTGGTGATCCATGAAACATTCGACCAATGGCAAATGGCGAAAAGAGATAAGGATTATCACCAGTTCTTTGACGAATGGAGCAGCAAAGACCTTGCCGCCTCCGTACGCCGCGACAGAAACCATCCCTCCATTGCAATGTGGAGCATCGGAAACGAAATAGCGCAACGCGCAGATGATCCTCAAGGACAGGAAATTGCCAAAAGACTGGTAGCCACCATTAAGGAATATGACAAGTCGCGCCTGACTACCGTAGGGGCAAATGACTTTTGGGATAGAAGACACATGGGATTCACATGGGATAAAGACTCTTACCGGGCCTTCAACAATGTGGATGTAGCAGGTTACAACTATATGTGGCAGAAATACGAAAGCGATCATGCCGCGTATCCGAACCGTGTGACCTACGGCAGTGAAACCTATCCGAAAGATGTGGCAGCCGCCTGGAACTTAGTTGAAAAGCATCCGTATATTATTGGTGACTTCGTATGGACAGCCATTGATTACATCGGAGAGGCAGGACTGGGACATGCACAAGAACTCGCTAAAGGCGAACACGACCCGCAATTCATGGGCTGGCCCTGGTACAATGCCTGGTGTGGTGATATCGATTTCTGTGGTGACAAGAAACCACAGTCCTACTACAAAGACATCGTGTGGCGTGAACGCGAAATCGCAATGGCAGTACGCCGCCCCGTAGCCGAAGGAAAAAGAGAAGTGGTTAACGGATGGGGATGGACAGATGAGCTGTTAACCTGGAACTGGAGCAATCTGGAGGGACAACCGATGCGTGTAAATGTATACAGCCGTTCGCCCAAAGTAAGATTATACCTGAATGGAAATCTTATTGGTGAAAAGGAAACAGGTAAAGAGAACTACACAGCCACTTTCGAAGTACCCTATACCGCCGGTGAATTGAAAGCTGTAAACCTGACAAAAAACAAAGAAACAGCCTCAACCATACTAAGAACTACTGGAAAACCCGTTGCCATTCGGTTAAGCGCCGACAGACAGATGATAAAGGCCGATAGAAATGATTTGTCCTATGTCAAAATAGAATTGATAGACAAAGACGGTTACCTTGTTCCCGATAGTGATATAAAAATAAAGATCCAACATTCAGGTGTGGGCTCCATTATTGCCTCGGGAAATGCGGCTCCTGCCGACATGGAAAGCTTCCGGTCACTTACTCCAATGACATTCCGTGGAATAGCAACCGCTATTGTACAACCCACTGACGAAAAAGGCGGAGCAATAAACGTGACGGTTTCAGCAGACGGTTTACCAGACGCATCCATCAAGATCGATTGCAAATAGTAGAAATATTCCGACAAACAAGTGTTAGTAAGTATCAAAGAGAGGGTGTCCGCAATTGAAGTGAACCCTAAAAGTTAGACAAAAAACTTTTAGGGTTTATTTTTATGTCACATACATTTGAAGAACGGCTTCTAATAGTTAGCCAAGTAAATTTGGGCAAACCGATTTCCCACCTCTCCAGAGAGTACCATATCAA
>JAVBMN010000022.1:0-52822 GCA_031552405.1 Bacteroidaceae bacterium
TTTTTCGTCTTACTTTTATTGATGGCTATTTTCTGTTGGGGCGTTTGGCAGCGGCCCGCGGTATAACGAAGCTTTATGGGGGCGGAGGAAAGCCGCCCCTACAGGAATAGCCTACAATTTACGGATGTGCTCCATCCGTCCACCCCTTATGTCTCATAATAATCCTATTTATCTATGAAAAAGAATCTACTTTTTCTATCTGTGCTACTCTTTTTCTCTGTGAAAAGTATGGCCCTCGCTGCAGTGTTTCAAACCTCTTCCTTGACCGAACAGGAGCAGGAGCGTATGCAGGCACTCTCTAAAATGTACGGCTATGCCCGTTACTTTACGCCGGTCGATTATACGAAAGATGTGGACTGGCTGCGTTTTTTGATGTATGCCATCCCTAAGGTGAATAAAGCGGATACGCCGCAGGAACTGCAACAATGCTTTACCGAATTGTTCGAGCCATTGGTGCCGCAGGTTCGTTTCTCTTCCGCACCAATGGCACAGCCAGTACTGCAACCAGGTTTTTCCGGAAGGATATATGTGCATGAAATCGCTGCATTTCCTCTTTACAATAAGAGTATCTCTTTTGGAAAAATCGTGCACATCCCTTACAGCAAGGGGCTTCCGATACCGGATCAGCCTTATTCTTTCCAGTTGATGCCCGGCTTGTATGTGCATTATCCGCTGGCCGTGACGGATTCCTTGCCGAAGCCCCGCTCACTATCTTCACTGCTAAAGGCTGTGAAGCAGACCAAGTGGCAGAAAAAGACTTTTTATACCGGTGTAAACTACCGGATTGCAAATGCCATGCTGATGAATACCATAATTGCGCAATTTTATCCCTATTGGGAGGAAGATGGGCTGGAAGCTAAATGGGATTCATGCTGTAAAGTTTATTTCAATGCAGTGGCGAAAAGCCATGACCTTACGGAATACTATGAGGTAACTTATGCACACCTTGCGCATGTACATGATAATCATCTCATGGTGATGAATCAGATTCCGATGTCTGCATTGTTTAGCCGCCTCATACCTATTTATTATGCTGACAAATTCTCTATCCGCTTTGTTGAAGAACGCTTGTTTATATCGGATTCACAGGATGGGCAGCTAAGAAGAGGGGATGAAATCATTGCAGTCAATTCCGTTCCCACAGAGGAGTTTGTAGCTGCAAAGGTGGCACATACCATGGCTTCGCATCGTGAAGCGGCCAAGTCGCGCATTTGTTATGAAACAGCTTTTAGGCTGGTGAATACCAAAGATTCTGTCATTCATCTGACTGTAAAGAATGTAGCGGGCGATGTACGTACTGTGCCCATTACCTCCTTTTCTGATAATGAACAAGGGGCATCCCAATCCCAGTTTATTCGAGAAGAGGAAGAGGGAATCTGGGTGGTTAATCCCTGTGCCGATGTCAGCGATTATAAGCTATTTGCTGACGCCTTACCCCGTATGAAGCAGGCAAAGGGTATTATTATTGATTTGCGCGGGCGTCCTGATGGGGTTGTTATTTCTATCTTATCCCATCTGACAGACCGTACTTTAGAACTGGGACAACTCAGTACAGCCAGGTGTTATTTTCCGGATCATCAGCAGATACAGTGGTTGGATGAAAAGCCTTATTTATGGAAAATCTATCCTGCTATTCACCCGGAACTGCGTGACGATGCAAACACAGGAGGAGAGAAACCTCTGCCAGAGAAATTGGATGTGCCTGTGGTTTTCCTGACCAATGCCCGCTGCGGAAGTTTCGGTGAGACTATTATGGAGATTGTGAAGCGCTATAAACTTGGTACTATTGTAGGCGAGCCCACAAATGGAACCAATGGAAATGCAGCCTTCTTCTTCCTGAGAACCACCGGTTTCGGAATGACCGGAAAGCATTTTCGCAATGGAGACGGTACACAGCATCACGGCATAGGAACCTTGCCCGATGTGCCCTGTTCGCAAACTATCTCTGATTTCCACGAAGGAACAGATACCATGTTGCGGAAAGGAATAGAAATAGTGCGATCAGTCTCATTCACTTTTTAAGAGCTTTTCTTGTCCGTTTAGATTGTCCGATTTTGGTTGTAGTGTCCGGAATCGTACAATGAGGCTGGATATTATTTATCTGAATAATAGATGTTTATTGGGTTGGCATGAGGATTGGAAGAGCCTAAATAGTAATATCACTCAATCAATCATTAAAAGCCACTCGTTCCATTGAAATCACTACAAAAACAGGATGTTTCATCCTCATTTTTAAGTACAATAACTTTAATTTTATACTATGAAAAAGTGTTTTAAAATGCTGCTTTTTACAGCTTTGTGTGCCGCTACAAGTTTGCAGGCACAAACTTATCAACGTGTGGTGTGCGATAGCCTTACACGAGAACCGTTGCAGTATGCTATCGCATCTCTTTGTACCTCTACGGGCGAGGTGGTGAGTTCGGGAATGACCACTTCGGCAGGGGTATTTAAACTTCAGGGCTCCAAAGAAGCGGGTGTGCTGCAGGTGTCCTTTGCCGGATATAGCACATGGAAAAGGCCGGTTGCTGCCTTACCGGATACCGTGTTTCTGGCTCCTGTTCTGTTGAAGGAGGTAGAGATAACCGCCAGCCGCGAGGTGCATGATATTGATAAAGACACGTATCAGGTCACAGACAGCTTACGCAAGGGAACCTCCTTTGCGGCGGATATGCTGGGACTGCTGCCGGGGATTAATTACAACTGGTATGACGGAGCGCTGAGCGTATACGGGCAGAAAAATATATTGCTGCTGGTAAACGGGTTAGAGAAACCGAGCGGCTATATTAAGAATATCAATCCCAAACGAATCACGAAGGTCGAAGTGGTACATAATCCTGGTGGCCGTTACATTTCAGATCATTATGCGGCTATCATTAACCTGATCCTGTACGAAGATTATGTGGGCTGGGATCTGATTCTGTCCAATAAGTCCCTTGTGAACTTAGGGAAGCTGGATCAGGCAGACTGGCTGATGGATGAGAATCCTGATGCCAACTTTAGCTATACCCGTAACAAACTGACGGTAAATGCCAGCTATCATTATGATCGCAAGAATATGAGCGTGTTCCAGAGTTTCATGGAGAACTATCCCGGTATTATAGAGAATGAAACCGCGACAAGCGGGGATCAGGATCCGAATACAAAGGTTCTTCGTAGGGAGAACTATTTCTCCGCAGGAGCGGATTATCAACTCTCGAAGAATCACACCCTCTCTTTTCAGGGGAAATATTCTTATGATTCGCAAGAAATAAATGGGGACAATTCAATCTGGAGTCAGGCATCCGGTCAGGCAGCAGAGTATGAGAAACGGGAATCACAAGACTATAGGGCGTCTAATGACTGGGTGGGAAGCTTGTTCTATCGCGGTACACTGGGTGAGCGTTGGAGCCTGTATAGCGACTTTAACTACAATTATTACGATAATAACTCTACTTCTTCCTTTGTGCAGGATGATTGGTTCTCTACGAATAACCAGTACAAAGGCGAAAAAAATTATACCCGTTTTAGTGTCGATGCCACTTATGCGTTTCCTTCTCATGCTACATTGAAGGCGGGTTATTCTACTACCTGGAGGAGATATATATCCGATAACATGCAGACTGGCCTTCGTGAATCCAAAACAGACAGCTATCGAAACCGGCTTTTTTCCTACTTCTCATACAAGTTCAACAAAGTATGGAGTATCTCCTTCGGAGGCGCCGGAGAGTGGGTACGTGATAAGAATGAAGAGAGGAACGAGGCTCATTTCTCCTTTATGCCTGATGCACGGGTGATGTATAAGCCTGGTAAGTTGGTAGATATAGTTCTTCAATACTATTCAAACATGGGCTATCCTTCTTTCGACCAAACGGCTATAGGCGCTTATCGGGTGGATTCTTTGATGACCTTTACCGGGAATCCCTACCTTACAGAGGCGGTATCCCATAATGCCTCGTTGCGTGTTCGGCTTTGGAATACTTTGACGATCAGTCCTTCTGTGACCTACAACGGAGATTACATAACCTCTTATTACGCACCAAGAGAAGACGGTTCTGTATTGAGTTATTCTGTAAACTCGGATTATCGTTCGTATAGTCTGGGGGTGAATTATGAGAAGTTTTTTTGGAAATACTTCATGATTTCCACCTACATGTGCTTCCGCCGGGAAGAGATACGCTATGAGGGAATAAAAAACTCAAGCAATATGTGGGCGGGTAATGTAAACCTGATGTATATGGACCGTAAGACCGGATGGCGCGTGATGGCGGAGTACCGGCAGCGCACAGCTATGGGCAGCAGTGTCAGGATCCAGGGAGAGTCCAAAGGCGGTGATAACTATTGGATGGCGGCTGTGATGAAATCATTCTGCAAAGATCGTATGTCTGTAATGGTGGCGTATTTCCCTCCTATAAAGTGGCTTATAAACGAGAAGGAACAACGGGGCATTACTACACCTTACTATCAGTATGATTCAAAAACATATACGTATGATCTGTTCAAAAACCTGGCTATGGTTCGAATTAACTATCGCCTAGACTACGGGAAACGTACCAAAAAGCAAGAAAACAAAACCACAGTTGACGCAGAAGCAATTGATACGAGCCGAAAGGGAAAGTAGAGACATCATCAAGGCAGGAGTGGTGAATAGAAAAGTTAGTTTGTTGCCAGAAGGAGGGAGTGCCTTAGCGGGTACTTCCTCCTTCTTTCAGAGGCTTATTTTGCTGTCTTTAGTGAAGTATTTGTAGAATGTCTTGCTGATTTCAAAGGTTTTACCGAATATTGCAAATCATTTGTATAAATGCGACTCATTGGGTCGTTTTGCTACAATACTAATAATGAATTTAGACAAATAATAGGATAGATAGAATAGATACAGCTTTAGATAGAATACAATGAAGAAGAGTATACTGATGATACTGGCATTGCTATGTTGCATGCCGGTATTTGTGAACGCACAAGCAGACAAGGGCAGTGTAATGGACTGCAAAATAAAAGGCGTACTTCAGGATTCGCTGAGTCGTTCCGGTGAGGAATATGCTACGGGACGGGTGTATAAGAAAAGCTCTCCGGAGAAGATGGAGAAGGCCTTTGTCACACAGGGAGGCGGAAAGTTTGAGTTTCGAATGAATCAACCGGGAGAGTATGTGTTGCGCTTGTCTTCCGTAGGAAAGCGGGAGGCTGTGGCTGAATTTGCGGTAAAGTCTTCGGATAAGTCGCTTGACCTGGGTACATACTACGTGGCTGAAGCGGATAATGTGATGGGCGAGGTGGTAGTATCCGCCCTTAAACCTTTGGTGAAGATGGACGTAGACAAGATGGAATATGACGTGGAGCAAGACCCGGATTCCAAGACCGACAATGTGATTGAGATGCTACGAAAAGTACCTCTTGTAAGCATTGATGCCGAAGAAAACATTGAGGTGAACGGCTCTGCAAAGTTTAAGATCCATGTAAATGGAAAGCCGAACAGCCTGATGTCCAACAATCCCAAGGATGTATTGCGCAGTATGCCCGCCTCTTCCATCAAGAAGATAGAGGTAATTACCAATCCCGGTGCGCGCTATGATGCGGAAGGGGTGACCGGTATCCTCAATATTGTTACTATGGGTACTAAGATGCAGGGCCATACCATATCGGTGAATGCCGGGGTGAGTAATACAGGAGTGAATGCCGGGACCTACGCCACGATACAGAGAGGTAAGTTTACCACCTCTGTACGCTATAACTACAACCATTATGACCCTCGTCCGGGCGATGGGGAGAGTGAGCGTATCGCTTTTGAATCCGTAGACAATTACGACTTGAAGAGCCGCAGATCCTACCAGCAAACCAACAACTCGCACAACGGAGGAGTGGAAGCAAGCTATGAATTTGATACCCTGCGCCTGCTTACCTTATCCGGCGATTTCTATATTGGCAACGGACATAACGAGCCGTACTCCTCCACCGAGATGCTGAACAACCGCGGAGGCCGCACCTATTTCTATAATACCGTGGGAACTAATAAGTACACGTATGCCTGGGGAGGCGGAAGTCTGGATTACCAACGTACCTTTAAGCGGAACAAAGAAGAGCTCTTCACCTTTTCGTACCGCTTTAACGGAGGAACGCAGACGGGCGACAACCAGAATGAGTTTACCAACGTGGAAAGCACAATGCCCATTGATCAGACTATCATTTCCAGCTTAACGAACATGCGCTCCGACAGTTGGACGTCCACACAGGAGCATTCCTTCCAGGCTGATTATACCAATCCCATTACCAAGATGCACCAGATAGAAACCGGAGTAAAGTACGTCTTCCGCCCCAATGACAGTGATGGTGACTATTATTCGGCTCCCCTGGGCAGTGAGGAGTACCAGATTGATTCGGCGAAAAGCTCCAAGTATGCCTATAACCAGAGCGTACTGGGCGTGTACTTCAGTTACCGCCTGAAGTGGAAGGATTTCAGCGCCAAGCTTGGGGCGAGGTATGAGCATACCTTCCAGGACGTGAAGTACTATGTGGGCGATCATTCCAACTTTGATGCGGGCTTTGACGATGTGGTTCCCTCGGCCTTGTTTTCTTATAAATTGTCCGAGACTTCCAACATCAGACTGGGGTATAATATGCGTATCAGTCGCCCAGGTATCTGGACCCTGGATCCATATGTAGACCGTGAAACTCCGGGAAGCCTGTATTATGGTAATCCGGATCTGGATACGGAAAAGAGCCATTCCTTTAATCTGAGCTACGGGCGTGCTACGCAGAAATACTCTCTCAATGTGTCCGGATTCTATTCGTTTGTGAACAACAGCATCCAGCGTTACTCCTTCCTGCAGAATGATACCATGCACACCACGTATGGCAATGTGGGTAAGAGTGTGAATGCCGGTATGTCTCTTTATATAAACTGGAAACTGACTACCTCTACCCGTGTGTATTGCAATGCCAACCTGTCGTACTCCGATTACCGCAGCGACGAGATGGATCTGACCAATCACGGGTATCGCTTGAATGGAAATGGCGGTATTCAGCAAAACCTTCCCTGGGGCCTTAACCTGGGTGTGAACGGGGGAGGATCCACTCCCAATATCACCCTTCAGGGAAAAGGTAGCGGATATTATTACTACGGAGCCTCGCTCAACAAGGAGTTACTGAACAAGAAGCTGAACATTTCTTTGCGTGCCAATAACTTTTTCAATAAGTACCAAACGTATTCTTCCTATACGGAAACGGCGGAGTTCAGACAAACTTACAACAACCGTAACTACCGTATGAATTATGGTATCAATATCAGTTACCGCTTTGGCGAACTGAAAGCTTCCGTGAAGAAGGCCCAGCGTAGCATAGAGAACGACGATGTGAAAGGCGGCGGCGCTCAAGGTGGTGGCAGTGAGTAGTAAGGGGTGAATATTAGCGTTCACCCCCTTCGGGTAGCTACACTTTGGTGCGGTTCACTCTATCCTTTATAGGCAAGGTAAACCAGAAGGTGGCGCCTTCGCCTACTTCGGAGACTACCCCGATTCCACCTCTCAGGTTCTTGATAATCTTTTTGCAGATGGACAGGCCCAGCCCGTTGCCGGGTTTATTGAAGAGTTTTACGAAGCGGTCAAAGACTCTTTCCTGGTTCTCTTTGGAAAGGCCGGGGCCGGTGTCCTGTACATAGCAGTATACATGTTCGGGGTGTACCTTGTATCCTATCGTGATAGAGCCCTGTGTGGTGAATTTAAGTGCGTTACTCAGAAAGTTGTCCAGTACCTGCAGCACATGCTCGTAGTCTGTATAGAGATAGAACTCTTCCTTTTCGGGAAGAAAGCGTACTTGTACCATTCTTATGTTCTCGTAATAGTTTTGGAAGCGTAGGGTTAGCTCATCAAAGATCTGGTTCAGGTTTACTTCCGAATAGGTGAACTCTACCGTTCCGGCTTCTAGCTTGGAATAATCCAGCACATCATTAAACAGTTGCAACAGCTGTTCCACGTTGAAGTTGATAATAGTAATATACTCCTCGCGTTCCTCCTCATTTTGTGCCAGTCCCAGGAGGCCCGAAAACCCCGTAATGGCATTTAACGGAGTGCGTATCTCATGGCTGATATTGGCCAGGAAGGCCGATTTTAGGCGGTCGGCCTGCTCGGCGCGGAGTTTCTTTTGCTCCAGTTTGAACTGTTGTTCCTTGTGGGCTGTCACATTATAGATGGTAAGCAGGATGTGCGAACGATTCTTATACTTTACAAGCTTTCCGGCTATGGTAATGTATGCATCTTTGTATTCTGTCTTCTCATCGTTGAGATACAGGCGCATGAGGAGTTCTACCTTCTCAAAGTCATTATTCTCGGCAAAGGACCGGGTGATGGCTATCTTCAAGGGACAGTCCTGACAGAGGTTGTTACCGGGGCATCCTCCTATGTCAATACCCGGTTTGCAGCGTAGCAGTTCACCCACTTGTTTGGGTATTCCAGGGTCCTTTTCGCCCCTCTTTTTGTAATAATTGGTTTGCTTCACTACGAAATCTTCATCGGCCAGCAGGATGTAGGCATTAATCTTTCTCAGGATCGAATCATGAAATCGCTGGTTGTCATCTCTTTCTTGCTTCAGCGTGCGTATTTTCTTTATACATACTAAGAAAATCAAACAGATGCAAATGCACACAATAGTAACTGCATCCATGTAAGAAATACTCATTTTAGAACTCTGTTAAGGTGATTAGATGTAATGGTAATATGCTATCTAAGGTATGGAAAAGATGCGGAAACAGGGTGCTTTTGTGTGGGTATATTCCGGCGATTAACATAAAGAGGCAATAGGAAATCCCGTGAAAAGGGTTGTTTTATCCCTTTGCTTTTTCTGCGTTCATGAAGTATCGGGCACGCCTTGGATCCTCTTTTGTTTGTGTTCTGAAGCACTCTGTGTAATGCGTTTTTAAAAGGCTTCGCTTTCAGTTTTGATAATTATTATTAAAAACAAAGGCTATGTCAGTATGCCTTCTCCTCATTTACAGGGAATGTTTGTAAGTTTGCAGAAAACAGAGTGTAATGCGGAAAGTGTATTGTATAGTGTGGCTGGCATTGTGGTGCGTGTGTAGCCCGGCCCTTCGTGCGGCAGATGTGGCGACTGACGGTTTGCCCCCGTTGTTTTTCATGGATAAACCTTCTGTATTGCAAGGGGTGGTGAATGATCTCACGTTAAGGGGGGATACGCTTTCTCTGTTTTATTCTTCGCTCACAGGATTTCGTGATGAGGACTGCGTAATCGATGAGAAGGGGGAGTTTCGGATAGAACTGTCCATAGGCTATCCCACTGAGGTGCGGATGGGTTTTTCTTCCTTCATGGGGCAGCGGATCTCTGTGTTCCTTACGCCCGGTGAAGTTACAGAGGTAAAGATAGAACAACGCTCTCAAAAACTGTATTACCAGTATAGCGGCTCTTTTGCCAGAGTCAACGAGGAATTTGCCAACCGGGCCATTCATACTTCTCTTTTTCCCGACTTGCTTAAAGTGGGCGAGGTGCCTTCCGTAAAGAATATAGCCTCGTTCCGCGATTATCTCTATGGGAAGTACAAGCGGATTGTGGAGATGATAAATGCCCGGGCCGACTTATCAGCAGCCACCAAGCGGCTGATAGCCATGCAACGACAGGTGGAGCTTTTCTCCATCCTCAAGGATGCGCCTTACCACCTGGCACGGGCGGGTATAATGCCCGATCACAGTGCGGTGATATCTACCAACCTGCCCGACAGCTTCTTTCTGCCCCTCCAGGGGTTACCTTCTCTGAGTGACTCATCATACATGTATTGTTTGGAATATGCGTATTTTGCCAATCAGATACAGACGGCGCTCCCCTTGTTTGATGACGCTGCTCAGCAGAAGGAAATGTTTCGGAAAGGATTGATCTCAGAAGAAGATTATAAGCTGTTGTGCCGCTTGGCGGATCTTTCTAATATAGCCTCCATTGACAGCTTCTCGGAGGGCGAGAAGGCCCGGCTGTACCAGTGCGTGCAGTTGAAGGATCGCTACGTGGCAGGTGCTAAGGACCGTTACTGGCAAACCTTGTTTGGTACGGATTATCATTTTATATCCGAATACTGGTCGGTGCTGGACAGGGTGGAGCAGATCTACTCCTTCACCCCCCTTACTGCCGCGCAGAAGGACGAGATGCAGAAATGGAGTACCCCTTGGTTTTGCGAACGTGTGCTTGCCTTTGACAGCCTGATGAGCGCCCGGAAGGTGCGGGGCCTCTCCGGAGATAGCATACGCATCGATCCGCTGACGAAGAATACCTGTCGGGACGATCTCTTTTATTCCTTTTATAAGCGCCACAAGGGAAGCCCCGTCTTGCTGGTGTTCTGGGAGAGCTGGCTCGATTCGGAGGGCACTACTCTTCGGAACTTGCAACCTCTTAAGGAGAAGCTGGAGCAGCAGGGCGTGAAAGTGGTGTACATAGCCAGTGAATATTCCCCGTATAATGACTGGCGTAAACTGATAAACAATGTATATACAGGTCGCCATATAAGAGTGACCCGCAATCAGATTCGCTATCTTCGCAATGAGTATTCGCTCAACTCGCTTCCTGTATTCTTCCTGATCGACAAAGAGGGGGTGGTACAACGCCGCTTCGCCGATCTGGCATCCGTACGGGCACTTATTAAATAAGAAAAAGAAGAAGATGTTCTGTGTGAGGAGCATCTTCTTCTTTTTAATTCTATGCAGTGATTATCCGATCCTTTTCAAGGAGGATAAATCAGTATTTGGCAGCTTTGGCTATGCGCTTGGGGATGTCTGTGTTTTCCATCTTGCCCTGGAAGAGCTCTGCGCCTGCGCCTATTGCAAAGACGGGGATGGGGCTGGCGGAGTGGTCGCCGGTAGTCCAGCCTACAAGGGCTATCTCATTGATTATCTCCTTGGCTTTGGTTGCCAATGGCTCGCTCATGGAGTATTCGCTGCGGGCAAAGGCAATCTTGTTGCGCACGAAGGATTCTTCAAACTCATCGCGAAGGCGGCGTTCCTGCTCCCAGGTAAGGGATAGTTCTTTCCAGAATCCCATCTGCTCACCCAATAGTTCTTTTACATCCTCCCAGGTGGTGTGGTTGTTCTTGGCCTTGCGCAGGGCGCTGAGTGCATCCGAGAGCTTGTCTTGGGAGCCTTTCTGGTATTGCAGGGCTTTCAGGTTCAGGGTATATCCCTTGCGTCCCAGGGCCAGGCCGCCTGTTTCATGGTCGGCAGCAATGACGATGAGGGTTTCTTTGGGGTGCTTTTTGTAGAACTCGTAGGCTACCTTTACAGCAGCGTCCATGTCGGCTACTTCGTGGAATGCGGTGGCCACGTCATTGGCATGGCAGGCCCAGTCTATCTTGCCGCCTTCTACCATCAGGAAGAAGCCTTTCTTATTGTCTTTCATCAGGAAGGTTACGGCGCTTTCGGTGATCTGCGCCAGTGTCAGGTCATCCTGCTGCTGGTCGATGGCGTAGGGCAGGGCGTTGTCCTTGGCACCTTCCTTCTGGATGAGGATCATCTTACCGGCTTCCTTTTGCTTGGCCTTAAAGTCGGCATATCCGCGGGCTACGGTGTATCCGGCTTCCTTGAAGAGAGGGTATATGGACAGGGTATCTTTCTTGTCAAAACTGGTGTGGGGTTTCAGGAAACCGCTGCCGGCGTAGAAGTCGAACCCGGCCTTGGGTAGGTCGGTGGCTATCTCGTAGTACATGTTCCGGTCGTTCTGGTGGGCGTAGAAAGAGGCGGGAGTGGCATGATCCACGCTTACGCTGGTGGTGATGCCTACCTTCTTACCTGCCTTCTTAGCCATCTCGGCTACGGAGGTGAGACGTTGCTTGTTCTTGCCTACTCCGATGGCGCCGTTATAGGTCTTCTCTCCACAGGCTATGGCGGTGCCTCCGGCGGAGGAGTCGGTGATGGAGTTGGTGGCCGAGTAGGTGGTGGCCTGTGAGGCTACCGGGAATTGCGAGAAGAGAAGCGGCTCGATGCCTATTCTTCCCTGGACTTCAGCGCGGTACATTTCCGTACCTGCTACTTGGTTTACTCCCATGCCATCGCCGATAAAATAAAATACATACTTGGCGGTACCCTGTGCGTGAAGCACGGCACAGAGCAGGAGGAGTGCATAAAAAGAAAGCGTTCGTTTCATATAACTTGAATTATTGTTTCGGTTTTTGGTTCTTGGTTTCGGTTTTCTGTAGGGGCGGACCTGTGTGTCCGCCCGATATATAATTAGTTCCCCTCCGGCTTTTCGAGGTCCAGGAAAGGGCTTGGAGCCCAGACAAAGCTGCTTACCGCATCCGGTTTTGCGGGGTCAAAGCTTTTGAAATCCTTAATGTTACCGGCCACTTTCAGCTTGTTATCCCGAATGCCTTGCAGCACGCACTTGGCTATCTCATACGCTCCATACGGGTTGAAGTGGGTGTTATCTGCCAAAGGCTTGTCTTGCCCGGGGAAGGTATTGGCGGGATAGTGCACCAGGGCTTGTTTGGAGCCTTCTGCTCCCAGGGCATTGTACAGCGTTTGCGTCATAGCGGTAAGGTCAATCAGTGCCACGCCTTCCTCCTTTGCCAGCTTGCGGGTGGCATCGGGATAGTCGCCATGTGTGGGTTGCAGTACTCCTTCGGCATTGACAGACCGACGCTCGGTGGGAGTGAGCAGCACGGGTATTCCGCCGCGCTTCTTCGTTTCGGTGATGAAGGTACGCATATCCTGTGTAAAGGAGGTATAAGGGCCTTTGCCTTCTCCTTTGATCTTTTCATCATTGTGGCCAAACTCTACGAACACATAATCACCCGGTTTCAGCAGAGAGAGTACTTTCTTCTGGCGATTGCCGGCTATGAAGGAGGTGGCGGACTCGCCGGATTCTCCGTAGTTGGCGATGCAAACCTTCTGATTGAAGAAGCGTGGTATCATTTGCCCCCAGCTGCCCCAGGGCTCTTGGTCCTGGTTCACTACGGTAGAGTTTCCGCAGAGAAAGAGGGTGGTATGCGCCGGCGCAGGTTCAATAAACAGTGCTAGCAGTTGGGGGGCAGAGCCGTTGATCTCGAAGGTGAGCTTATCGTCCCAGTCGAGCTTGCCTTGTTCGCGAGGCTTGATCTTTACCTGTTCCGTGTCGCTGATGCGGGGGCTTCGTTTGTGGATCAGGAACTGCTGGGTTGTTCTTTTCCCGGCTTTGGTCACCAGATTCTCGATAAAGAGTCGTCGCGACTCTGCCCGCACGGTGGTGCATCCGTCTTTTTTGCCATCTCCCAGCGTGAGGGTCACCAGATAGTCCCCATCGGGTACATTGACGGAGAAGCAGAATGCATTCTTTTTCTTTGCCGGAGGCGGAGTCATATCGTAGCCGTATCCGATTTCGGGTGTGTAAAGACTAGTGGAATCAATCACAATAGCCCCTTTAAACGATTTTGCTTTGCGGAAAGCAAACTGGTAGCTGGTTTTCTGTGCCTGGAGCGTACCCACTGCCAGCAGGGTAAGAAGGAAGAAGAATAAGGTTGTTTTTCTATTTCTCATGAGGTATGTTTACTAAGTTTGAAGGCAAAAGTACACATATCTTTTGGGTTGCACAATCATTTTTAACTGTAATCATGCAGGAAAGGGTGTTTTTGAGCTTTGAAAAACGCAGGCCTGGAGTTTAAGAAACTCAGGCCTGAGATTTGAAAACACAGGCCTGAGTTTAGGGAAGTGCAGGCCTGAGTTTTGGAAACTCCTTGCACCACTCCTTCAGGCCGCATTCCATGCACTTGGGGTTGCGGGCTGTGCAGATGTAACGCCCGTGCAGGATGAGCCAGTGGTGTGCTGTAGGGATGATTTCGTGGGGGATGTGTTTCATCAGTTCTTTCTCTACAGAGTAGGGTGTGGTGCACCGACTGCTTACCAGTCCGATGCGGTGCGATACCCGGAATACGTGCGTATCTACTGCCATCGCCGCCTTGTTGAAGACTACGGCTTGTATGACATTGGCCGTTTTACGCCCCACGCCGGGCAGCTTTATCAGCTCTTCCAGCGTACCGGGCACTTCGCCCTGGTACTCGCTCAGCAGCATCTTTGCCATGCCTGTCAGGTGCTTGGCCTTGTTGTTGGGATAGGATACGCTGCGTACATATTCGAAGATGACTTCGGGTGTGGCCTGTGCCATACTTTCTGCCGTAGGGTAGTCTTTAAAGAGGGGAGGGGTTACTATGTTTACCCGCTTGTCGGTACATTGTGCGGAAAGGATCACGGCTACCAGCAGTTGGAAGGGGTTTTCGTAATGCAGCTCCGTCTCGGCCACGGGTATGGCCTGGGCGAAATAGTTCATTACGTGGGTGTAGAGGTCTTGCTTCTTCATTCTTATTTGTTTCTTGGCAGGACAAAGTTACTTTATATTTCCTTTTACTTGCTTCTTGTCTCTGGAAAAGTAAAAAAAAGAAGGGGAAATGTCTCACGACAGCTCCCCTTCGCTCACAGATAGATACTAAATAAGCAGGCTAATTGAAGTGTTTTTCTGCATTGTGTGTAAAACTGTTTTGATCCTTACGGTCGGTATGAATAAGTAATATGCCTAAAAGAGTATCCATAAGGACCAAAACAGTTTCGACTTAAATAATACTCTGGTTAACTGGTAATCTTATTTGTTATGAGTCCGACTTCTTTATTAACCTCCTTCCTCAAGTCATGCTATATAGTGCAAAGGGGATGCCATATATGCCAAAAGAATCCCACTCTTCACATTTGAGTGGGATTCTTTAAACCTGATTAAACAAAGAAGGACGGTTTGCCCTTTTTCTTATCTTATTTTATACTTTTGGAAGTGTGGTGACACCCAGAAGTGGAAGAAAGCGGTGGAGCAGAGGCAGAGGCCGATGGATAGCATATATGCCCGGTCGAAGCTGGTGATATTGGCGATCCAGCCTCCGATGAGCAAGCCGAAGCCTATCCCTACATCCCACGAAGTGAGGTAGGTAGAGGTGGCAGTGCCTCGCCGTGTCTTTGGGGCAAGGTTCACAAACAGGGTGTTGAAAGCCGGAAACATAGTGCCGTAGGCCGCTCCCATCAGCAGCGCAGAGCCGAAAAACAGGATGTTGGCCACTGTTTCATTCCATCCCATCAACACTCGGATGGAGGCCAGCAGGATGAATACCAGAATGGAAAGCAGCATGCCATATTGGATGACTTGCGTACCCTTTCCCCGATCGGCCTGCTTGCCGCTGAAGAAGCGCGAAGCACCCAGCCCCACTGCCATGAAGGAGAAGAAGATACCGGTACTGAGGGTGATCCCGATCCGCTGGGCATACAGCGCCACGTAGGTAGTGGTCATGCCATAAGGGATGGCCAGCAGCATGAGGCTGAGGCCTGCCGGTATGCCCCGGAGCAGTATGAAACGGTCAAATGAAAGAGGATCGCGCTTGAGGGGCGGCTTGTAGGGGGTATTCACAAAGAAGGACATGACAATGCCCAGTACGCCCGAAGCCATAGCGCAGTAGAATATAAGACTGAACGACATGCCTGCACTGTACATAAACAGTCCGGCCATCGGCCCAAAGCTAAGGGCAAAGTTATTCATCAGACCGTAATACCCAATAGCCTCGCCCCGGCGTGAAGAGGGCGTGATATCGATCACAATCGTATTGCCACCCACGGAAGCCAGTCCGTACGCCAGCCCATGCACGATACGCAGCGCCACAATCAGCGCCAGCGAGCTGACAGCGGAATAACCTGAGAATACCAGAGTGAAAAGCACGAATGCCAAAATGAAAAGAGGTTTCCGCGGGAAGGTATCTACCAGATATCCCGCAAATCCTCGCATAACGAGTGATGCCACGGTGTAACAGGAGAGTATAAGTCCGGCCATAGCGCTGTCCGTACCAAAATCCTCCATCAAGAAGAAGGTAAAGACAGGCATAATGAGGTAAAAGGCAAAGAAGAACAGAAAGTTGCTTGCCAAAATGAAACAGTACCCCGGACTGAAAAGCTTTTCTTTTGTGCTCATAAATGAAAGACGTATAAATGAAAGGCGGATAAAAGAATAGAGACGCGGGAAGGCCCACGTCTCTACATATACTATAATTATGTATAGGGTCTACACTAATGTGCGGATTCAAATTCCTTGAGGAATCGAACGTCGTTTTCGGAGAAGAGGCGGAGGTCCTTCACCTGGTATTTCAGGTTGGTGATACGTTCCACTCCCATACCGAGGGCATAACCGCTGTACTTCTTGCTGTCGATACCATTGGCTTCGAGTACGTTAGGATCTACCATACCGCATCCCAGGATCTCTACCCAGCCGGTGTGCTTGCAGAAGGGACATCCTTTTCCGCCGCAGATGTTGCAGCTGATGTCCATTTCGGCGCTTGGCTCAGTAAAGGGGAAGTAGGAAGGGCGCAGGCGTATCTTGGTCTCGGCACCAAACATTTCCTGGGCAAAAAGCAACAGCACCTGCTTCAGGTCGGCAAACGATACATCCTCTGCAATGTACAATGCCTCTACCTGGTGGAAGAAACAGTGTGCACGGTAGCTGATGGCCTCATTGCGGTACACACGACCGGGACAGATCACGCGGATGGGAGGCTGGGTAGTCTCCATGATGCGGGTCTGTACGCTGGAGGTGTGGGTGCGCAGTACGATGTCGGGGTTGGTACCGATGAAGAAGGTGTCCTGCATGTCTCGTGCCGGATGGTCTTCGGCAAAGTTGAGCGAACCAAACACGTGCCAGTCGTCCTCAATCTCCGGTCCTTCGGCAATGTTGAAGCCGAGGCGGGCAAAGATATCCACGATCTCGTTCCGTACGATGGAGAGCGGGTGGCGGGTACCCAGCGGACTGGGGTAGGCAGTGCGGGTAAGGTCAAGGTCTTGTCCGGAGGAAGCTTTGTCTTCAAAGATTTCCTTCAGTTGGTTGATCTTATCCTGCGCCTTGGTTTTCAACTCGTTGAGGCGCATACCTATTTCGCGCTTCTGCTCGGCAGGCACGTTGCGGAAGTCGGCTACCAAGTCATTGATGGCACCCTTCTTGCTCAGGTATTTGATGCGCAGGGTTTCCAGGGCTTCAGCGCTTTCGGCTTTCAGCTCGTGGATTTCCTGCAGCAGGTTTTCTATCTTGGTTATCATACTGATTTATGCTTTACGGATGATCTCCATTCCCTTCACAAGGGCTTGTTCGTTCATGGGGATGAGGTGATGGTGACGTTCGGGAAGGGTCTTCTTCAACCCTGCTGTTACGCTATCCAGGCTCACGATGGGGGATACCTTGAGGAGTCCGCCCAGTACGATCATGTTGAACGCCTTGGCGTTGTTCATCTCATTGGCGGCATCCATGGCATCGATGCGATACACGGTGATGTCGGTGCGGGTAGGGGGATTGATGATGCCGTATCCGTCGTAGATAAGTACGCCTCCGGGTTTCACCTTGCTCTCAAACTTCTCCAGTGAGGGTTGGTTCAGGATGATGGCTGCATCGAACTGGCTCAAAATAGGCGAGGAGATTCGGTCATCGCTTACAATCACGGTCACGTTTGCCGTACCACCACGCTGTTCGGGTCCATAGGCGGGCATCCAGGATACTTCTTTACCTTCCATTAGTCCGGAGTAGGCCAGTATCTTACCCATGGAGAGTACGCCCTGTCCGCCGAATCCGGCTATGATTATTTCTTGTTTCATATTACTTCTGTTAACGATTGATGATTATTTATCCTTCAGGTCGCCCAGCGGGTAGTAGGGGAACATGTTCTCCTGCATCCATTTATTAGACTTATCGGGAGTCATCTTCCATCCGGAGCTGCAGGTGGATACGATCTCTACCAGATTGCTTCCCTTTCCGGCCATGGAGTTCTCGAATGCCTTGCGAATGGCTTTCTTGGCTTTGCGGATGGCGGGTACGGTTTCTACGCTCTGACGGGTTACGTAGGCGGTACCTTCCAGTGTGGCGGCAATCTCGGTGATGTGCAGGGGGTATCCGTGCAGCTTCACGTCGCGGCCGTAGGGGCAGGTAGCGGTCTTCATACCTTCCAGGGTAGTAGGCGCCATTTGTCCGCCGGTCATACCGTAGATGGCATTATTGATAAAGATGATGGTGATGTTCTCACCGCGGTTCAGTGCATGGATGGTTTCGGCGGTACCGATACAAGCCAGATCACCGTCGCCCTGGTAGGTAAATACCAGACGGTCGGGCCACAGGCGCTTGATAGCAGTAGCTACGGCCGGTGCACGTCCATGTGCAGCTTCCTGGAAGTCGATATCCAGGTAGTTGTAGATAAACACGGCGCAACCTACGGGGCTCACTCCTACGGCTTTGTCTGTGAGGCCCATTTCATCGATCACTTCGGCTACCAGTTTGTGTGCCACTCCATGGCTGCAACCGGGGCAGTAGTGCATGGGTGTATTGTTCATCAGCGTGGGCTTTTGGTATACCAGCTGGCCCTTTGCCATTATTTCTTCTTTGGTCATCATTTCTTATGTCTCCTGTTTCTTTGGATGGCGTTTTGGAACATTCTCAGCACATATTCTGCGAATTTCAGCACGATGGCTGTGACGCAGACAATGAACATCGGCATGGTATTCTCGGGCATAGCGAAGTAGAGTACTACCGAAGCCACGGCTCCCACCATGAATGCGATGTTTAGGATGAGTCTGATACGATCAATGTCCATTGCTACATCAATTTGGTTTTTAACGCTTCAACTACTTCATCGGGATCTGGAACAATTCCGCCCAGGCGGCCAAACCATTCTACCTTTGTACGTCCTTCTACAGCTAGGCGGATGTCTTCTATCATTTGTCCGGCATTCAGCTCTACAGAGAGCATGCCTTTTACCTTACCGGCATAGCTGGCGATGGCTTCGGTGGGGAAGGGGTAGAGGGTGATAGGGCGCAGCAGACCTACCTTAATGCCTTGCTGGCGGGCTACCTCCATCGACTTCTGGGCGATACGTGCGCACGATCCGAAGGCTACGAACAGGTATTCTGCATCTTCGCAGTTGATCTCTTCAAAGCGTACCTCGGTCTCCTCGATGTGACGGTACTTAGCCTGCATGCGGAGGTTGATAGCTTCCATCTCTTCCGAACGGAGCTCGAGCGAAGTGATCACATTCGCAGCACGTCCCTTTGTACGGCCGGTAGCCGCCCAGGGGCATTGTGCGATAACTTCTTCTTCGGTACGGCGGGGTTGCTGTGCGGGCAGTACCACCTTTTCCATCATCTGACCGATTACACCGTCAGAGAGGATCATCACAGGGTTGCGATGCTTGAAGGCCAGGTCAAAGCCGAGGCCTACAAAATCCGCCATCTCCTGTACGCTGGCCGGAGCCAGGGTGATGAGACGGTAGTCACCATGTCCACCACCTTTTACGGTCTGGAAATAGTCGGCCTGACTGGGCTGAATGGTACCCAGTCCGGGGCCTCCGCGCATTACGTTTACTATGAGGCAGGGCAGCTCGGCAGCGGCAATGTAGGAAATACCTTCCTGCATAAGGCTCACACCGGGGCTGGAAGAGGAGGTAAGTACTTTCTTACCGGCTCCTGCACCTCCGTACACCATATTTATTGAGGCTACTTCACTTTCGGCCTGTAGCACTACCATACCGGTAGTCTCCCAAGGTTTCAGCTCGGCCAGTGTCTCCAGAATCTCGGATTGCGGAGTAATGGGGTATCCGAAGTAACCGTCGGCTCCGCAGCGGATGGCTGCGTGTGAGATGGCTTCGTTACCCTTCATCAGGACTATATCTTCTGTCATCTTCTTATGATTTAATTTTCTGATTCGTCTTTTACACGGTACACGGTAATGCATCCGTCAGGACATACGATACCGCATGAAGCACAGCCTGTGCAGGCTTCTTCGCGAACCGAAACTGCATAACTGTATCCTTTTGTATTCACTTTATTCTTGGCCAGGGCCAGTACTTGTGTCGGGCAGGCCACTACGCAAAGGTCACATCCCTTGCAGCGCTCTGTATCAATGACTACAGTACCTCTTATTTTTGCCATAATCTTCGTTAACGTTACTATTATTGGTTGTACATATTCTTATCGTAGAAATCCATAATGCTATTCATCATGCGGCAGGCCTCGGCGGCCGGGCTTTCAGGGTTCAGCTCAGTGGCTTCCATATAACTTTGGATGGCTTCCTGCCAGTTGCCTTGCTTGCGGTGGGCATTCCCTAACAGGTAAAACGCTTCATCTCTGCCAGTGGTTTCAGTAGAAAGGTACTCCTTTAACTGGTGTATTGCTTCCTCCACTTGCCCTTCAGAGATGAGCTGCCGGATGTCTTCCAAATTCTGTGCCATAATGAATAGATGCTGTTTTTCTTTTTACTCTTCCCAGGTGGAGTGTATGCCTGCCTGAAAATCAAGCCGCAAAGATACTCCATATTTCTGAGAAACGGATTGATTTAGCTAATTAATATGTAAGGAGATGACTAATTTAAACGCACCGTATGTAATGAATTGCATGAAATATCTTTCACTCTCTCACTAATCGTATCTATTTGCTTGATATTCATATTGAACTAAGAGTGAGAGATGTTTCTTTATTTCATTTTTCTGGAAGTAAGTATACAATATACTGGATAAATAACTATTTTTGCCGTGAACTTTAGTGAAGACTATGAATATATACAATGCATTTGTTTATAACCGGAACCAATGATCATAAACTTGCTGAAAATACGATGGGTTCAAATCTATCGGACCCTTTTCGGAATAGGAATATTCAGGGCTTTATTCCTGTGTGCTATTATCCTTCCTTTCATGGTTCTCTTTTTGTATCAGCAATTGAAGGAACAAGGCAATGCGCATTATTTTATAATGGGTATTTGCTTGGGGCTCATGGGGATTGTTCATCATGGCAGGAAGGACCATCATTTTCTTCTGAAGATCTCAGAGCCTATTCAAAAAACATACTATATAGAGTATGTATTCTTCTCCCTGCCTCTTCTTTTGCTACTTGTAATCACGTTCAGGTTCTTTGATATCTTCCTTTACTTTTTCCTGTTGTTGCTCCTTGTCTTGTTCATTCGTCCCTCGGGAGGAAAGGTGCGAAGAACGTTCCGGTGCGTCACTCGCTTTGTTCCTGAGACTATGTTTGAATGGAAAGCAGGAATCCGGAAAAATATCTATCTGATTGTGCCGCTTTATGCGGTAGGCATAACCACCACTCTTCTAAATGTGTGGGTGCCGATAGCGTGCTTAATTGTTTTGTCTACTGTGCTATGGTCATTTTATGCAATGTGTGAAAGTAGAGAGATGCTGGAGGCACGAGAAGTTAATCCGAAAAAGTACCTTCGCAGTACACTGAACCGGCATCTTGCGTGCTGGCTGGCACTTGTTTTACCCGTCGTGTGCATTGCGTGCATCATCCATCATACGTATACATTACATGTATGTGTTGCTCTTCTGATATTGACAAATACATATATATGCTCCATCTTAATGAAGTATGCATATTATACTCCCAAGACCACCTCAATGACAGGTGGAATGTTGGGTTATATCATTCTGCTTTGTTCTTTCATACCGGTAATCTCGGTGTTGATAGTAGGGTATAATATCTTTTTATATGGGAGAGGTATAAAGACATTAAATAATTATCTGGATGATTACAATTGATACAATAAGCGTGGGTTATGGTGAGAAACTGATTCTGGAGAATCTGTCTTTGCTCTTGGAAGAGAATCGGATTTATGGCCTTGTGGGCTTAAACGGTTCAGGAAAAACAACCTTATTAAATACAATGTACGGTATTAAGAAGCCGATGGAGGGGAGGATAGAGCTTGATAACGCTCCACTTAAAAGGAAGGATATAGGATATCTGGAAACAGAGAACTTCTTTTACCCGGGTATCACCGGTTACGAATATCTAAGCCTCTTCTATAAAACAAAGGACAGGGAGTTTGCCGAAAGCCTGAATGATTTATTCAAATTGCCGCTACACAACCTGATTGATGGATATTCTACCGGAATGAAAAAGAAGCTTGCCATTATGGCTGTTCTTTTGCAAGACAAGAAGATCCTGATACTTGACGAACCCTTTAATGGTCTCGATATCGAATCCTCGAAAATACTGAGCCTGATTATTACCCGGCAAAAGGAAATGGGGAGAACGATACTATTGACATCCCATATCATGGAGTCCCTGACGGATATCTGTGATGCCATACATTACCTCAAAGAAAAGAGAATCTTCCTCTCAAAAGAGAAACAAGAGTTCGATTCTTTGAACAGGCTTATCAATGAAGAGATCGGAGAGAAGTATAATGTGACTATTGATAAATTGTTTGGCTAAATGGGTTTCTACTCTTTTTCGGGCTGTTTGAAGACATCCAATGATTTGTCATAGACAGGGCTGTCGATCCCGAGGAATCTTAGGATGCTGTGAAATACATGATACTGACTGACCTTTTCTTTGGTATTTATTTTCATCGTTTGGTCCGAAGTCCACACGATGAATGGAATCTCTATCTGTTCCTTTGGAGCAACGAGCATAGGTACGCCGTGCATATACAAATTTCCTTCTCCGAGAGACTCACCGTGGTCGGATACGAATAGCATGCAACTGCGCCTTTGGGGGATCTCGCGGAGAATCTCTATTACGGAATGGATAAGATAGTCCGTGTAAACGATGCTGTTGTCATAGGCGTTCATAAGTTCCTTCGGATTTGCTTTGGCCATCTCTACGGTAGTACATACAGGGCGGAACAACTCGAACTCTGCTGGGTATTTATCGTTGTATGTAGGGCCGTGGCTCGTGTTGGTATGGAGCACAATCAGCATCTTGTCCTTGTCACTGGAGAGTATCTCCTCCTTGAGGCCGGCAAGCAGGATACTGTCGTATCTTTCATCGGCTTCCGGGTGCAATTTCTTGATATCCTGTATCTTGTAATATTTATCGATGTGTACGGGAGGCTCTCCCCAGTTGTGGGTGCGCCATACCACATCCACTCCGCTTCTGTAGAGATAGTTGGGAAGGATCTCGTAAAGCTTGTTGGACGGTTTGTGGTCGAGGATGGCCTTTACTCCTGCAGTGGTATATGTGGCGGCAGCATCTGCAATCAGTGCGGCCACACTGTCTTTCTCCAGAAGCGGATTGGTAGGCTTGCCGTATCCGTACAAAGAGAAATTCTCCCTTCTTGCAGATTCTCCGATTATCAGTATACAGACATCCTTGCTGTTGGAAATAATCTTTGCGTCGGGCAGAGGAATCTCCTTCCGGTTGCGTTCCTGTACGGAACTGTAGTAGCGTATGGAGTTGGCTGTATAAGACCATGGCATTATCAGACTGCCAAGTTGGGGGGCATTGCGGTCGATCCATGGCCAGTTCTGTATATTGACCAATGCCACAGTCAGGGAAATGGCTAGCGCTATGCCGATGTTGACGAAGAACCGTTTCCGCCTTCCGTAATCAAAGCGTCTTGCAAAGAGGTAGATGCACGGGATAATTCCCAAAAAGAGGACATACCATACCACGGACCATGAGAAGAATCCGGAAGCCTCCGAATACCGGGTGTTAAATACATTTCCCATCATCTTGTCCGTGATGAGCACCTGGTATGTATTTATGAAATAGAGGCTTATGGCATTGCATATAAACATGAACGCAAGGATGCATTTCCCAACGAAGCGTCCGAGAAAAAGCATCAGGTAATAGAAGAAGTAATTAAGTGCGAGCATCAGGATTACCAGCCCCACGGTGATCAATACTCCGTTGAAGCCGCCTTCAATTTTGTCAAGCACCAGTTGGAAGAACGGCCAATGGAATGCCACGAGTGTAAAAAGGCTGAGTACTGAAGATACACGAATGAGGTCGGTCTTTTCTTTTAGAATTTTTGCCATCTGATAATTGCTTTATAGAATATAAAAATCACTCCGATGCATAAGGCAAGGATCATGAAATTGAAAAGGATTGTCAATGGGATGTTTACCGTATGCGACGGAGCTCTATACGGCGTTTCCGCTATGGAAGAGTCGTATCGTGCAAACGGATTGGTATATATCACCTCACCCTCCGGGAAATAGGCGGTAATGCGTGCATACGGGTCACTGGATGTCATGGTATATCTGGCTTCGGATGAGTTCAGGGCTATCGACAAGGTGGCGTGATCCTGACCTGTCACCTTGATACTGTCTGCCTGGCGGGACAATGAAATGTAGAGCGTTTCGCCGTCCAGACCGATATTCTCAATCGCCGGCAAATCCCTGTTTTTCGCATATTTCATCTCCCAGTCGCCATGTCCGTAGTCGGGGATGCGCATCGCATAATAACACCCTCTGAGAAGTGTTTCCTTTATGTCTTCATAGCTTGCGGACGAACAGTACAGGAAATTGCACCTTATGGCAATGCGATCGGACTTGTCGGGATAATGCAGGTCGTCATTGGCCAGACCGAAACTGTAGTGTCCGGCGCTGAGCGCCCAGTCCCAATACTCGTTTTCCGTGCTCTTTCCGCTGTCGAGTTCCATGATTCTGTAGCCACCAAGTTTCTGCATGAGCTTTTTCGACGTGCCTATCGTTCTTAAAGGGTGGTTTATCTGGATGAAATCAGACTCCTTTCCGAGCAAGTCTAACTGGAATTGTTCTTGGGAAGCGAAAAACGGGATCAAGTGGTCGAAATAGAGCACCTTGCTACATCCGAATACCAATTTATGGTATTTGAACAGATTGATGCCATGTTCGTAGACATTGACCTGCAGCAGGGAGTCATGCGGATGTGTGGTCAGCTCGTTGTGATTTGAGAATGTGACGATGTCATATCCGAATTTCCTGTAGGCTTCATAGGTCTCGGCCGGCCAATATTCGCATTCGTTCTGGATCCCTTTTACACGCGTATGGGTGTGAAAATTGGCCCTTTTCCAACAATATGCCGTGTCTTCCCCTTTCCTTTTGTATGGATTGAAAATGTCAGGGCCGCTGAATGATTTCGCTTCGCTGAAATCATATATGGGACTTACGCTTGTCGTAAAGACTGCCAGAAGAGCAATCAGGATAAGCGCAACTATAGTTTTGAGCAGTGCAACCGATATCTTTCTTAACATAGGAATCCGAATTCGTTCATTAGAGCGCAAGGCTTTTTCCATAAAGCCGCCAAAGGTACTAAATCTTCGACAAATATGCCGAATTATCTTTTGGATGATTATGAAAATGTTTTAGAAAGATCTAAATCAAATAACCATTCAGCAATACAGGCTAAGATGCGTGTTTAATAGAAGTCCCGATTCATCGATAAAAAGCAGGTGTTTGTCTATTTTTAGTTCATTCTTTTCAGAAGTATGGTTCGGCATTTTTGCTTTCTCCTTACTTTTGCCTCAGAATAAAAAATGAAACAAATATCAAATACTTCTTTTGTTATGAATAGATTCTTGCTCGCAACAGCTCTGTTGTGTTCTTTTTTGCTTTATGGCGGGCATGTGGATGCGCAGACCCTGCTAATCCGTTCCGGGGGAATGGATCAGCAAGCTGCGGTGTCTTCTGTGCAGAAACTGACTTTTACCGGGGCGGACATGAAGCTCTCGTATAAAGAGGGTGTTTCTGTGGATTATCCGCTTGCCTCAATAAGTAAGATGTGGTTTGAAACGGGTACGAGTGATGTGCAGGAAGAACTTGCCTTGCCTTCCGAAGCGCCCTCATTGTATCCCAATCCGGCTGCGGATTATGTAGAGATTAGCGGAGCAGCGGAAGGGGAGTACCAGATTCTGCAAGTGGATGGAAAGATGATGAAGAAAGGGTATTTCACACCGGGGCAGCCGTTGGATGTGACGGGTCTGCAGCCGGGACTCTACCTGCT
The DNA here is from genome assembly GCA_031552405.1 of Bacteroidaceae bacterium. GTDB lineage: Bacteria > Bacteroidota > Bacteroidia > Bacteroidales > Bacteroidaceae > UBA1794. The sequence goes on from JAVBMN010000022.1 coordinate 25,701, forward strand.
TCAACTGCAAGGTATCACCCTTAAACTGAGTAAACAATGAAAAGAGGACTCTTTTGTGTAGTGTTGGCCTGCATGGCCAGCCTGCTTTCTGCGCAGGATAAGATGATGTGCGTGTATCACCACAGTGGGGAGGTACCTTCGTTTCCGGTGGCTGAGATAGATAGTGTGACGTTTACTTCCGACCAACTCCGTATGCGCGTTCATCAGGGAACTGCCCTGTATGAATATGCCGTGGCGGAGGTGGATAGCCTAGTGTTTACCTATGTGACGTACGAAGTAAAGATGAGTTGGGATACCGATAAGGTACAGGTTGTCAATCCTTTTGCCGGAAATGGTGTGGATGTTACAGTGGAAGGAACAGATGTTACGGTACGTTCGGCAACTGAAACCAAAGGCATAACGTATGAGTTGCAAGGAGCCTGTCCTGATGGTATGCTTAAAGTATACAGTACTTCAAAATATAACCTGCGCCTCAATGGCCTTTCACTGACCAATGCCGATGGCCCCGCCCTGAATAGCCAGAGCAAGAAAGCCTGTGCCGTCTACCTAGTGGAGGGAACTCAGAATACACTCTCGGATGCCAAAGGATACCCCACCTCTTCCCTGAGTGGTGAAGATCAGAAGGGAACGATGTTTGCCGAAGGGCAGTTCGAGTTCTCCGGCACCGGATCGCTGACCGTAAACGGATACAATAATCACGCCATCTGTAGTGATGACTATCTGTTCTTTGCCGAAGGTTTGGGTACAGTGACTGTAGCACGTGCCGCCAATGATGGTATCCACGGAAAGGATTATACCCAGATTGATGGTGGTACACTGTCTATTACTTCAAGTGGTGACGCCATTGATGGGGGAGGCTACGTGTTGTTGAATGGTGGTAATGTGACTTTGGCCGTACTGAGTGACTCTATTAAAAAAGAAGGCCTTAAAGCAGATACTTCGCTGATAATCAATGGCGGTATGCTCACTGTGAAGAATGCTTCGAATGCCGGAAAATGCATAAAGAGTGGCGGAGTGGTACGCATCAACGGTGGCACCATGAAGCTCACCAATACAGGTACTTATATATTGGCTTCCGGTGACGTGAGCACTTCTTCCGGTATTAAGAGTGACGGGAATGTGTACCTCAATGGGGGCGACCTTACCTTTACCAACTCCTGCCCGGCAGGAAAGGGTATCAGCAGTGATGGTACGCTGACCATGACGGCTGGAAGAATAAACGGTACCTTTACCGGAACCGCTATTTCCTTTACCAACAGTAGTAATCAGCAGGACGCCTCGTCGTCCAAGTGCCTGGCCAGCGATGGGGCCATGGCGCTGTTGGCCGGGTCGGTAACCTCTACCAGTAGTGGCACGGCGGGTAAGGGTATTGTATCGCAAAGTACCCTGACTATTGGTAACTCTGCGGGAGGACCTATCCTGAATATCACTACCACAGGCGCCAAGCTTACCGTAAGCGGAAGCAGCACAGGCGGTGGCGGCGGTGGATGGAACCCGGGACGCCCTGGCGGAGGTCCCGGTGGCGGTGGCGACATGGACAACAGCGGTGGTTCCTCCCCCAAAGCCATCAAGAGCATGAGTGCCATGGTGGTAAATAGCGGCAGCATAACAGTCAAAACAGGCCAAGATGGCGGTGAGGGATTGGAAAGTAAATCCACCATGACCATCAACGGAGGTACCATTGAAGCCACTACTTACGATGACGCCCTGAATGCAGCTACCAATATTACAGTAAACGGTGGAAACCTCTACTGTTATTCTTCCGGCAATGACGGGATCGATTCTAACGGTACCCTGACTTTCAACGGTGGAGTGGTGGTATCTTCCGGTACTTCAGCTCCAGAAGAGGGCTTTGATTGCGACAACAATGCATTTACTATCACCGGAGGTGTGTTGATAGGTACGGGAGGTGCAACCAGCAACCCTACTGTAACCACGCAGAAATACGTGAAGTTCAGCGGCGTGAGCATGACCTCTGGACAGATCATGCGCCTGTCTGCCAGTTCTTCCACCAGTGGAACAAGCAATGTGCTGGTATACAAATTGCCCCGCACCATGTCCAGTGCCACCATTCTGTTAAGCTCTTCCGAGTTGAAGAGCGGCACTTCTTATTACCTCTTTACCGGTGCTACCCTTAGCAGTGGTACGGAAACTTTCCATGGATACTATCAAGACGCTGTAGCAACTGGAGGAACCTCCAAAGGAAGTGCTACCGCAAAATAATTCTCTTCTCATAATATTTAATGTTTAATGTTGGGGTGGGCGCTGTAGTGATACAGCGCCTATTCGTTTGGTACCCCGGATAAAGTAGTTGCCTGATATAGGAGTGCAGGACTTATTTCGGTTCAGCGGATTTTCCCGGTGGAAATCTTGGCTCAGCGGATTATCCCGGTGGATGCCTTCCCCTTAAGATCTGAAAGAGCGATATACACATTCCTATAGAATATTCCCCTGCTTATTTATATAAGATGTGTCCCATTCGCTTTTGAATGCAGACTTTCTCTGCAATTTCGATGATTTACCCCTCTATTTGTCTAAAAATACGGGTTACCCTTCACATCTTCTACAACTGTCTATCACACAGGTATTTAAATGTGAACCCTACCCTTCACGTGAGATCTGTATAACCCTTGTTTTTAGACGTTTACGCGTGAACCCCACCCTTCACACACCCTTCACGCTGAAAGGTGAAAAGGGGCTTATTGAAAGAGAGATGTATCCCACAGATCAGAACAAAGAGCAACAAACCTGCCCAGTGAAGGGCGGCCTTCACAGGGTTCACACTCGCCCTTCACCCGCAAACTTTTTGTGGGAAAGGCTTTCAGAAGAGGTGAAGGATGTGAATGGCAAAGTTCTGAAAGTCATAGGCACGAGTCTGGCAACCCGTACCCACCAGTTCAAAAGGGATGCCCATCAGTTGAAAAACTGATGGGCATGAGTTTCAGAGGAATGCAGACCTGCAGTTCAGGCAAGTCAGGCCTGAGATTTTAAAAACCAGGCCTGCGGTAGTGGAACTGCAGGCCTGGGTGGGTATACTATTATCTGATAACATACGGATCAGCGGATTTTTCCGGTGGATGGTAGTCCTCAATAGTTCGGAACAGCCCCATCCCTGAAAAGGATGAATTTTGGTAACCGGGGGTTAGCGCAGCGTAACCTCCGGATAGAATCTCTACCTCCCACCTTCCCTGAAAGGGATAAACCTGGGTTACCCAAAAAAGCGAAGATCAAGATCAACACCCTGCTCCATCATCAGAGCCACAAGTTCTTCTCGGAAGGAGATTGTTTTGTGGTGGATTTCCTGGTTCTTGATATAGTTTATAATCCCATCTTTCTCCCGATGCGAATATGTCAAAGCCGCATAACCTTCACCTCACCCGGAGAAATAAGGGAACAGTCCGCTCTGCTTTAGCCATAGCGATGTACTTCTTTTTAGGTCATGTACAAAATCCGCCAGCGCAATACTGGGATTCAGGCTGGTAAGGATGTGTACGTGAGCCTCCATTGCATGGATACGATAGAGGGTACAGTTTTTGTCCTTGATAATCCCATGGGTATACATAAACATGTGGGTTTTGTGGGAGGGATTGGTGATAACTCATAGTTTATACTTAGATTTGGACAAAGGAAATACTATTTTATGAAATCTGCAAATTCCGGTTCATCCCTTTCAGGGAAGGGAGGAGGGGTGGAGATTTCTATCCGGAGGTTACGCTGCGCTAACCCCCGGTTACTAAAATTCATCCCTTCCAGGGATGGGGCTGTTCCGAATTATTGAGGACTACCATCCACCGGGAAAATCCGCTGATCCGATATAAAACGTTTCAGGTCTTCCACTTCATAGTGCGGTTTGCTAAGGTCGATCTCTACCGGAATGTCTGGAAGTATGCCCTGATCGAGCCGTGCTCCGAACGGAAAGCTCCACAAAGAGTTAGATACTCTGAAATTGATCTGACTATTGGGCATCACAAAAGAGGGGGTGTATACGTATGCTGCGGTGGTTCCTCCCGTTTCTTCTCCTAATATGACGCCTCTTCCTGAGAACTTGAACCAGGCGGAAATGCCTACGGCGGCTGAATAGGTAAGGCAGCTCTGAATGAGGTACACCTTGTGGGCGTAACCGTCTTTGATGGTTTCGGTGCATTGTGGGATTTGCCTTGTGTGGATGCGGCCGGTGGATGGTTGTTTGTTGGCTAAGGTGGATTTCCAGTTGCGGGCTTCGTGGTTCAGTTGGTTGTACAGGTATTTGTTAACCTCATCGCCTCCGCCTCCGCCGTTGCGGGTGATGTCTATAAATACATGTTGAATGTTCTTTTCCCGAATCTTGCCGAAGGAAGCTTCCATGAATTGCCTTGTCTGGTCTACTGGTTCGCTCCCCATGGGGCAGGCGTTGTACTCTATCAAAGCGATTGATTCATTCTCGAACATCCTGAAAGAATAGTCCTGAGTTCTTCCATAATAGCCGTTGTTCCCATAAATGGCCGCCGCAGTTTTTCCTTTTGCCAGTATCCTTTCCGCTTCTGACGCACTATCCTTCTTCAATAGTACCTCGAACCACGGTCCGCGAATGCCCAGGTAGGCATGGATCTGAGCGCCAAATTCGCGTTCGATATTCCGGTAGCTCATGCGTTTATTCTCGAAGTTCCATACTTTATTCAGCATCCTGCAGATGGAATCTGCGGGAACGGTGTTGATGGTTTCTATTTCTTTTCTTACGAGTGTACCATCTACCGTGCTGCACAGATAGATCTTATCTCCCTCGTAACTAACGGGAAGGGGGAAGAATAGTCCGGCGTTTAGTCTGTAAAAGTTTGTATATCTGAAGTTTTCTCCTGATCTGAAGATTTGGGTATGGCCGTCGAAGAGGCTATTCATTTCAGATATCTTCCTGTAGAAATCAGGGTACGATCTTGGTTGGGTGATGTATGCGGATACTTCTTTCTTCCTGTCGTCCACCTCTTTTTGGGTGGCGTATGCGTACATATTGGGGTGTGTGCGTTCTATGGTGCTCAGGTAAAAGTCCATATCGCTCTTCATCTCTTCGGGGGACAGGGTTTGGTGAAACAGGTCAAATAGCTCCCAGAATCCTTCATTCTCTTCTTTCTCTGCCGATAAGATCAGCTTCTTAGCGGTCGTTGCTTTCAGTATTTTTCCGCTTTCTTTGGATTGTATGCTCCAGCGGTTGTTGTCTTTTTGGGTGAAGCGCCACAGTTGTGCGTCCGAATTGTTCTCTTCGTCCTGCACGATGGTGACGATTCCGGTGGTCTCGTTTGTGGCGGCTGTGATGACTTTCTGGTTCTCAAAGGACTTTATTTTGTAGTATTCTCCTTCCTTTTGTAATGTCCACAACTGGTTGTCGCCGCCATTCATCTTCCATGTGGCCAGCTCTTCCAGCCGGTTCCTGCTGTGTCTGGGTATGTCGATGCAGTGCTCTTGCCCTGCCACTTTCAGGTTGTATGTTGCGGTTCCGAATGGCGAAACCACCTTTTTATTCTCCCTGTCAATGGATTTTAACTCCCACAGGTTGAGTGGCTTATCCTGCATGCCAACCTCCAATTGGAAGGATGATACCCGTCCGGAGGGCGCCTTGCCTTGAAAGCCTATCAGATCTCTCTCCTTTATTTCATTGCCCTCTTGAAGGTCCCTGTTGGGAGGATCCAGCAAATGGTATCTGCTGCGCTGCCCGTCTTTGTGGCCCACTTCTACCACAAACGCATACCCGTCCTTTTTCTCTTCCCGGATTGTATGGATGACACCCTCCCGTACTGCCAGAATCTCAGCACCCGGATTCCCGTCATCCAGCACTATATCAAGGTACAGATCGCTTTCATTGGAGATTATGCGGGTGTTCTCGCATAGAAACAAGTCGTATTTTCCTTCCAGCTGATCAGACGGCGTGGCAATTACGCAGCGACTAATAAAGAGGAAGGCTACCAGAAACAAGAGTTGGGCAATGATCTTTTTCATGATAAAAACAGGTATAAGGCACTTTTTATTCGAACAGAAAGATACAGGAAAGTCCTCTCAATTCTATTCCTCTGCAAACTTCCGCAAAAAAACAGGAAGTTCCAAATAAAACGTCGGAAATCATTATTAAAAATGAGTATGATCTCTAATGGAGGCACGAAAATCGTGTATTATACTCATGTTATCAGCCTTTTACGATGAGTGGTTGACTGATTTTAGTCCTGATTTAACCGAATGTAGATTCCTGATTCACACATTGACGAATTCCTGATTCCTATAGATTAAAAACCATTCCGCGAAGAAATTCGATCATTCTATCTTTGCCTATTATTTAATTGTATTAGCGTTTAAGTGTAGTTTACTAATTTATTAACCTCTTTAATTTATGTTTCGTATGAAAAGATTTTATTTATTTTTCTCCCTGTGCTGCTTAATGCTGGGTACAGGTGTTTTGAGTTTGCAGGCGCAAAACTTGCTTGCAGGATGGGATGCTGGCGGAGCCACTGGTGGAACTCCTGGAGCTGCGGGCTGGCAAGTGAGCGGGACGCCTAATTGGACGGCTAATTATTTTCGTATAAATGTTGGTGCCCCTGTTAATAACGGAACTAATCCGATGCTTTTTATTGTCAACCAGGATGTCAAATTTGGTTATACAATAACTCCAGAATCTGGTAAAATTTATCAATTGACTGCTAAAGCATGGCGGAGAAGCGGAGGTAGTAGCTCTGCTAAGGCAACTTTCAATTTTTATTTTGCAGACAATCTCTTGGCTACCAATCCTGTTTCCAAAAATGCAGTAACCCTTACGGGAAACAATGTGGTAAATACAGCATTGAACTTGCGATTGGTAGCGCCTGAAGGTTTTACATCAGGCTATTTCCTCTGGGATGTTCATAACGATGTTGGTACTTGGGATGCTGCAGGCCTCTGGCTTCTGAATCTGACAGAACTTGGCAACGCGATTTCTGTTACTTTCAATACTAACGGTGGAAGTGCGATAGCTACTCAATACTTTTTGGAAGGAGAAACAAATACAGTTAACAGCCCTACTGCTCCAACCAGAAGCGGATATGCTTTTGACGGTTGGACAAAGGCGGATTTGATTACTCCTGTTACTTTCCCTGTGGACGTTACTGAAAATACCATATATTATGCTAAATGGCGTGCCGTGTCCGATGTTTCATATAGAAATTGTTCCTTAGCTGATGCGCAATACACAGAAGGAGATGCTCTTCCTACGCCAGTGTGGCCGGGCTACACTTTTGAAGGTTGGTACAGTGATGCTGCCTTTACAACAGAAATTACTACAGCTCCCGAAGGTGCAGTTACCCTTTATGCGAAATGGACGGCTATAAACGGTAACTTGCTATCCGGCTGGGATGCGTACGGTGATGTGGGTGCAGGTAGTGAACCCAATAATTACGGATGGACGAGTGATGAGGATGGAATCTTCTCAATAGCTACTACTGCTACAGAATATGGCAAGTTCTATTTCAGGGATTACAATAGTGAAAGACTGATGGTAACAAGCTTGAATAAAACATTCTCGTTTCCCGTAGCTTTGGAAGGTGGAAAGTATTATGAGTATTCGGCAATATTTGCTTATTTTGATGGCATTACTCCTGCTTCAGCTAATGTTCCTTTCTTCATTCAAGATGTAGATGGGAATATAATTGCTGATAACCAAGTTCAATCTGTAGTAGTTCACGGCTCAGGATATAAGACGGGCAATTTTACGTTTTACGTGCCCCAAAACGGAACTTATTCTGTTTCGTTTACAAATCCGAATACTCTTGGCAAGCGTATGGTTGTAAAGGCTTTAAATCTGACAGAACTTGGCATCACTGTCGTCGGTGGCGAAGCTACCGTGACTGGCGAACTTACTGACGGAGTGATAGCTGCACTTGCCACTCCAGGTATCCTTTCTGTAGACCTTGCCGCTGCTACTGCCGCCTCTGCTGTGCAATTGGCCTTTGACAATCCCAACACAATAGTATATAATGTGCCCGAGAACGTGACTTTGGATAATGGTATCGAGGTAGCCAACGGTGCATTCGTGGGTACACCGAACTTAACAGATCTGCAGCCTTTTTCTACCGCAAACGATATTACCGGTGCAATTTCCTACGAGCGTGCCTTTACCGGAGTTGCCAATGGAGCCACCGGAGGATGGGAAGTATTCAACGTGCCGTTTAAGGTAACCAGCGTAAAAGCCACCATCAATGGTTTTGAGTACGATTTTCTGCCTTATGCACAGTGGTATGCTGCGAATGATGAAACGGTAGAAGGTAGCGGATTCTTCTGGATTAAGAAGGCTACTTCGGGCAGCAATGCAATCAGTACCAGTGTTGAGAGCCTTTCAGCAATGGAAGCCAATGAGCCTTACCTTATCGCATTCCCGAAAGTGTTTATTGAGGGACATCCACAGTTTAATGTAAATGGTGAAACTTTCACTTTCAGTGGTGACGGCGTAGAGGCAACTACTACTCTTCCGCCTGTAGTGGCTGGTGGTTTCTTCTTTAATCAGAGCTATCGGGGAGGTGATGTACAGAATGCATATCTGCTGAATGCTGAGGGTGATGCATTTGTAAAAGACGCAAATGCAACAGTTGATCCGTTCCGTCCTTTCGTGACATTCGGTACTGGTGGCTCGTTGGGGGCAGCTCCTTCGCAGTTCCTTATCAATGGTAATAACGATGTGACTAATATCGAAGAGGTACAGGCACGCCTTGCTGCTGCTAAGATGGTGATTACTGTGGCCGAGAACGGAGTAACTATCTATGCGGAAAACGCAAGTACAGTATTGGTGTACGACCTGAACGGTGCATTAGTGAAGAGCGTGGCTATCAACAATGGAGAGAACTTCGTATCACTCCCTGCTGGTGCATACATCATCAACAATAAAACAGTTATCGTAAAGTAACCCCTTAAAAACAAGTAAGATGAAAACAAAGAAAGAATATAATCGTCCTCAGATAGAGGTTCTTGATTTGGAACTGGAAGAAGCAATCGTCGCTGGATCTGACCTGAGAAGCAGCTTTAGCAATGACAAAACAGGAGTAGACTTAGTAGAAACAAGTTCCTTCTGGAGTAAAAGCAACATAATGAAAGGCGACGAAGACTAATCCTTCATGGATAATAGTTAGTTAGTAGTAAGTGGAAAAGCCGGAGATTGTGAAGTTCTCCGGCTTTTCTATGTTGTTGTAAATAGGGTAAGATTGGATTAACGGCTTTTCCGGCTCAGTGCTTTCTCCCGCCTGATGCTTTCTTCCAGCTGATGCTTTCTCCTTTAGCTCTGAAAGAGCGTTATAGCTAAGCCTGGGGTCAGTGAGCGAAGCGAATGCAGCCCCAGGTTTAAAACAATGACAAGCGCATGAGTTCTGTAAGAACGACATACAAAGGAGGCATCGTATAAATAAAGCAGATCGCACCGAACTCTATTCCTAAATATAGGAGGCATCCGTTTAGAGAAGAATATTTAGTATTTCTGAAAGAGTATAGGATGGAGTATAATGAGGACTATATTTGGACGGATTAATTGTATATCGTTCTTACAGAACTCTGTTCCTGACGGCGGTTTGTTCCTGGGGCTGCATTCGCTTCGCTCACTGACCCCAGGCTTAGCTATAACGCTCTTTCAGAGCTAAAGGAGAAAGCATCAGTCGGAAGAAAGAGTACTTGCATTGCTGCTGGAAGTACTGCCCGGGCTGCTGCTTTCGGGAGCTATATCTTCTACATCCGGGATGTTTTCTATACCTTCGAGGTGGAAGAGGATGGAGTCGCTGAGCAGGGTGTCATTATCTATCTGGTATACGCTTAGGCAGCGGTATTCGCGGTCGATATGCTCTCTAGGTTCGGTGGATATCATGCCGCGGTATTGGCTGAGGGAGTTGTCCTTCAGCACTTTCTCCATGAAGTATCCAAAGACGGGGAGGGCTGTGCGACTTCCCTGGCCTAATGCTCCGGTGCGGAAGTGGATGCAGCGGTGCTCGCCACCCACCCAGGCACCGGCTACGAGGTTCTTGGTTACTCCTACAAACCAGGCGTCGCTGTGGTTGGAGGAGGTTCCGGTCTTTCCACCGAAGTTGGTGTTGTACTTATGCACGTCGTATCCCCACAGGGCTTGCGTGGTGCCGCCAGGCTCTGTCATACCTCCCAGTAGCATTTGCTGCATGAGGAAGGCGGTTTCGTAAGGGATGGCCTGGGTGTTTTGGGCGTCGTGCTCGTAGATGACCTTCCCGTTACGGTCTTCGATGCGGGTCACCAGGACGGGGTCATGCGTCATTCCGTCGTTCATCACGGTGCAATAGGAGTTGATGAGTTCCAGCAGGGATACGTCGGAGGCACCCAGTGACAGGGCCGGGATTTCGTGCAGCGGGGTCTTGATGCCCATGGCCTGAGCCGTACGGGCTACATTGGCAATGCCCACTTCTTTGGCTATCTGTACGGCGATGGAGTTGATGGAGCGGGCAAATGCTCCTTTTAATGACATGGTGCCTCCGGAGAAGTATCCGTCGGCATTGTGGGGAACCCACTTTTTCATTTCACCTTTCTCCATGACATCCCACTCTACGTATTGGTCGGTACGGGTTACGCAGGGAGACATGCCCTGGTTCATGGCTGCGGCATATACGAAGAGCTTGAAGGTGGAGCCGGGCTGGCGCTTGGCCAGCACCTTGTCATACTTCCATTGGCCGAAGTCAATATCGCCCACCCAGGCTTTTACATGGCCGCTGCCGGGTTCCATAGCCACGAAGCCGCAGTGCATATACTTTTCCATGTAGCGGATGGAGTCCATGGTGCTTATCATCAGCTCTTGGGTGCCGGTTTCATAATCAAATACCTTCACCTTATGGGGGAGGTTCATGTAGTGATCCACCGAGTCGGGCTGATTGGGAAAATGCTCTGTCAGTACTTTATACCAGGTGGTGTTCTTTGCCAGGTCTTCTATGAATCCGGGGATCTCGCGATGCTGCTCATCCTGCCAGGGGTTTACCTTTCCCCAGTGGTTGTTGAAGTTGTTTTGTACTACTTTCATCTGGCGGTTTACGGCTTCTTCGGCGTATTTCTGCATGCGCGAGTCGAGGGTGGTGTATATCTTCAGGCCGTCGGCATACAGGTCTATCTCGTTTTCTTTGCACCATTTGCTCAGGTCGCTGGCCACGGCTTCGCGGAAGTAGAGGGCTTTCCCGTCGTAGTTGCGGGATACATTATAGTGGAGCTTGATGGGGATCTGGCTTAGGGAGTCACACTCTGCCTTGGTGATAATGCCGTGTGTGCGCAGGTTGTTGAGCACTACGTTTCGTCGTTGCAGACTGTTTTTCGGGTTGAGGCGCGGGTTGTAAAAGGTGGTAGCTTTAAGAAGGCCTACCAGTACGGCGCCTTGCTCGGTGGTGAGTTCCTGCGGGGTGGTCTTGAAGTAGGTCTTGCTGGCCGTCTTTATACCGTATGCATTGCTGCCGAAATCTACGGTGTTGAGGTACATCGTCAGGATCTCGGACTTGGTATAGAATATCTCGATCTTCACGGCGGAGATCCATTCTTTGGTCTTCATGATCAGCATCTTCACGCCGGGTATGTAGCCCAGCGCGCCGGTGGAGTATTCGGTACGTGTCTTGAACATATTCTTTACCAGCTGCTGGGTGATGGTGCTGGCGCCGCGGGCATTGCCTCCGGCCATGTCTTTTACGGCGGCGAAGATGGCTTTAAAGTCGATGCCAAAGTGTTCATAGAAGCGTTCGTCTTCCGTGCTGATCAGGGTTTTTATCAGCATGGGGGATATCTCTTCGTACGTAACGGGCATGCGGTTTTCGCGAAAGTAGTGGCCCAGCACTTTCTCGTCGGCGCTGTAAATAGTGGAGGCTTCCGACTGGACGGGGTTGGCGATGGCCTTCATACCGGGCGATTTGCCGAAGAGCCACAAGAAATTGTTGTCTACCATGAGCAGGTAGATCATAAATGTGAGCAGGAAGGTACAGATGATTATCCCTGTCTTTTTATACCATTTCCCTTGTTTGTAGGATTGTACATACCAGTCTTTCGCGGCTTTGAGGACCATTGTAATGAGGCCCCACGATTTAGTGAAGAATGTTGGATTCTTTTCAGCGGATTTTTGTCCCATGTTTAAAGGTATATTCTGCGGCAAATGTACGGTAATTATCTTTTCCTTTTATCTCTTTACGCCTATTTTTAAGAACTATTTCGGATATCCTTTTCTCTTTTTTGTTTCTTCCACAGCTGCCAACTGTTGATGGCGTTTTGCCACAAAACATAAGTACCTGGCCCGATAGAGGATATCGGATTCAGATAGGTGTGCGCTATCCAGATGGCAAGGACGGTGTTTTTCTGCCCCATAGCCTGCCCGCCACTGATGCGATTGCCGTATGCCGAGCCGATGGTTTTTCCCAGGAAGAACTGGAGGCAGCAGCTTATGAGTGCCGCGCATCCCAGCAGGATCTTTGTGTCTGTTCCCACAGGGTTGTATAAAAGCGAGTGCAGGGTGATGGCGGTTACGATGGCCAAAGCTACCGTCCACAAGTAGAAGGCCATATTGTGCCAATTGGCAAGTTGGCGGTGCAGCCCCGGTATCCATGCCCGGATGGCCCATGCGGCCAGAAACGGACAGATGAGCAAGGGAAATACCTTGCTTAGGATGGTGCAGAAAGCGATCCAGAATGACGGCTCTTTATGGGGCTCTATCAAGGGGAAAAGGGCGGGTACGGTAATAGCCACGGCAATGTTGGAGAGCAGTGTGAAGGTGGCTACATTGGCGGAGCTTCCTCCCAGTTTCCCGGTAATCACGGCTGCGGAGGTAGCTGTGGGGGCTATGACACACATCATAGCCCCTTGCGCTACCAGGGTGTTGAACGGTGCTATCAGCAGGTATACTGCTATGGAACCGCCTATCTGCAGTATCAAAAGCCAGATGTGGAGTGGCTCTATCTTTAAGTCTTTAGGCTCCATCTTGCTAAAGGTAAGCAGTAGCATGGTGAAGATGAGGTATGGCATGAGAAAGTGAAGCTGGATAAGAAAAGGATATCCGGCTATTCCTACCATCATGGCGATGGGTAAAGCCCAGTCTTTAAAGAATTTAAGCATCGTAATGGCTTTTGTGTAAGTAGGAGGATCTCCTGCTTCGGAGATGTTATTTTGCCTGTGGGGCAGGTTGGTTATATTTCAACAGGTTATCGAGTACGGCTTCGTTTACGGGGAAGGCTGTTCCGTGGCGGGTTCCTTTGGGGAAGGATACCTGATCGGATACATCTTGCCAGGTGTTACCATCGTCGGTAGAGCGTACCGCCCCGTATCTTTGGTCGCGGTACTTGTCAAAGTATATATACAGCGTATCGGCTACAAAGAGCGGTGCAGGTCCTTCGGCCCAGTAATCGCCACTGATGGATGCGGATACGTTGACAGAGAACCCATCTTTGATACTCTTTGTGCGGGTAATGCGCAGATTTTTCTCGGCGGGGTTCGAGTTCTCGTTTTTCACCACCATGATAAGATCGTTCGTCTTGGGCGATTTTACGATGGCTGCATCGATCACAATGAAATCGGGCTCGAAGAACATCTTGGTATCCGAAAAAGTCAGGAAGTCTTTTGTAGTGACATAATAGATGCGGTGGTTTTGTCCCACTTCGCTCTGGCTGGTTGGTATTTCCTTGTGGCGCCCCGGGATGGTGGTAGCCCAAAAGATGTAATATTCCTTTGAAGGCTCGTCATAGTATAGTTCCGGCGCCCAGCAGTTCTTGGCTGTAGGCTCGTGTGACATGACGGGGATAGCCTTTTGTTCCGACCATGTAATCAGGTCCTTGGAGGAGGCGTAACCGATGATCTGATCCGTCCAGCTTGAGGTCCATACCATGTGGAATGTGCCGTCGGGTCCTTGCCACACACTGGGGTCGCGCATCAGCTTGTCCTTTCCTACGGCAGGAGTGAGAAACGAATTACCATTATTGAGTGCAGTCCATTTCAGCCCGTCGTAGCTATAGGCCAGATGCAGCCCGTCGCGACTGTTATTAATAAAATAAGAGAACAGATACACTTGTTTCTGTGCAATACCGGTATGCGGTAACAGGATCAATGCCAGGCAGAGCATGGCGAGTACTTTTTTCATGTGACTACGAATGTTGATGGTTAGTTTTATCTACAAAGATACAGTAAAATATGGAATGAGTGAGTGAAAAGCCCTATTTATCTGGCAAAATGCGTTATGGACTATGGAATGGCAGGCCTGTGATCCGGGAATCTCAGCCCTGAGTTCTCGGAAGTCCAGGCCTGAAGTTTTAAATTTCAGGCCTGCGGATGGACAAACCTGTGCCATCGGTGTTATTAAAGCAGAAAGCCCCAGCCTCACGGCAAGAGCTTTCTATTTCTGTTTTAAGTGTAACAGAATGATCGGGGCTTCGCAGTCGGATCATCCTATAAAATCTCTACAAATTTAATATATACAAAACAATTATGCTTAAGGGTAGAGAATTCTTTCAAGTGTAATATGTATCTTTATTTTAATAAATGTCTTTATTGTTATGGATATGAATACACATGTGTTTTGCACACGTAATTGTTTCTTTTCCGCAAAGCTGATAGGGGATTCCTTATCTAATAAGAATCAGACTAATGTATAGTTTTTCTTCTAATAAAAGAGCCTCTTTATAGGGCTCACAAATGTCTCCTCTAACTGCTTCTTGCTAATAGTTGGGCAAATATAGGCAAAAAAACGAGAATAAGTACACGATTAATGAAAAAACGCAAAAAAAGAGGGTTAAAAACTTATCAACACGGGTTGTTGATAACTGTTTGATACATATTCTCAAGTAAGTGCTGTATTAATAAAAAGGAAAACGGTATCTTTGCAGCAATGAGAGAACTAGTAGTACATATCAAAACCTTGTTGCTGACAAATGATTGTGTGATAGTCCCTGATTTTGGGGGATTTATCGCATTTGATGTGCCGGCAAGATGGAAGGAGGAAGAGCACTTCTTTACTCCTCCCATGCGTACTGTAGGGTTTAATCCACAACTGAAGTTGAATGACGGACTTGTGGTTCAGGCTTATATGAGTGCATACGGTACTACATTTCCGGATGCTTCGAAGCGTGTGAGCAAAGCTGCTCGTGCGCTGAAACAGCATTTGATGAATGAAGGTCTGATAGAGTTGGCGGGTTTAGGAACGTTACGCGTGGCAATGGATGGCAGGTATCATTTTCTGCCTTTTGTGGACGGGCTGGACTCTCCGTTGCTGTATGGCTTGGGAGAATTGCACATCAAGCCGGTTGGCCTGACTGCTTCTACAGCGTTGCCTTCTTCAAGGGCTATTGAGCCTGTGGAAGAGGTTGAAGAGGAAGCGGTGGCTGCCACTACTGAGAACGATGCTGACTATTCCGGGTATCCGGAGGAGAGAACGCCTTCCTTCCGCAGGACTTTCGTGCGTGTGACGGTGGCCTCTGCGGCGGCGGTAGCCTTGTTCTTCCTGCTGTCTACTCCTGTGAGGAATGCGGGTTCTGCCGTATATCAGGCGCGGATCGTATCCTCTCATCTGTTTGAACATACTGCTCCTGTTCCTGCTAAAGCGCAGTTGAGCGCCGAAAAGCCGGTTCAGGTTGCAGCTCCAAAGGCTGTAACGCCGGAAGCTTCGAATGTAGAAGCACCCAAACCTGTGGCGGAGGTGAAAGCTGCTCCGGCAGTTGTGGCCCCTGTGGCTGCTCCGATTGCCAAGGTACAAAGCTCATCCGATAAGTATTATATAGTAGTCAGCGCACTGGCCCAAAGGGACAATGCGGTAGATATGGTGAACACCCTGAAGAAAAACGGGTATTCAAAAGCCTGTATGATTACGAACACCCGTTTTCATATGATCTGTATTGCCTCTTACGCAAATGAAGAGGAAGCAGTGAATGCTTCGCGGAAATTCCGTGAGGGCAAGTATGAGGATGCCTGGGTCTTTAAAAAGAAAACGGAAAAATGAAGCGTGTACCGTGCCCTAAATGTCAGGAATACATCACCTTTGACGAAACGAAATATGCAGCGGGCCAGTCGCTCGTCTTTATCTGCGAACATTGTAAGAAACAATTCTCCATTCGTATTGGTACCACCGCCCTGCGTGCCCGTCGGAAAGACGAAAAGTGGGACGAGGAAGAATACATCCGTGATTTGGGATGTATCATAGTGGTGGAGAATGTATTCGGCTATAAACAGGTGTTTCCCTTGCAGATGGGTGATAATCTTATCGGACGTAAGTCTACCGGTAATCAGGTGACCATATCCATTGAAACCTCTGATCGCAGCATGGATCGCAAGCACTGTTACATCCAGGTGAAGCGGGAGAAGGAGGGAAAACTGATGTATACCCTTCGTGATTTTCCCAGCATCACAGGCACTTTCTTGCGCCATGAGATATTGGGCGATAAGGATCGGACTCTTATCAATGACGGCGATGTGATTACCATTGGCGCCACTTCTCTGATACTACGTACTGCTACAGGGGAAGAGGGCTGACCTTTAGATCTTTCAAAACAACTCCTTACTCAATAAATCTTTTAAATGCAATGTGCCCGGATGCCATTCCGTGGATTCTATTTCTTCGGTAAAAGGAAATAGCCGGGATAGATTGCCTTCTGCAGTGACTTCTACGCAGCAGAAGTAGAACCCCTTTGTGCCTGCCGGATGGGTGGATAATATGGAGGCGGGAATGGACTGAAGCTCTTTGCTGTCTCGGTGGATAATGAGCTGCACTTCTTCACTCAGTTCCTCTTCCTGATAACAGAGGTAATGGGAAGCGTAGCGTTTCATGGGGCTGGCTGAAGCGTGGCGTTCTTTATTCTCTTTTCTATTTTGTCTGTCTCGTTAAGCTCTTGGCTGCTGTGCCCGAGGCCTCTTCGGCTTTTTTTCTCTTCCAGCTTGATGGAGTCTATCTCTTCGGCTGATTTTGGGATGGGGGGAGTCTTGCTTTCTATCCGCGTCTGGATCAGCTCGTCTACGTTGCTACTATCTGGGAGAGCCGGTGTCTCGCTTTTTGTTTCAGTGGTTGTACTTCCTTTGTGGTAGCGCATCAGTTTGATCCTGTCAATTAGGATACGGTGTTTTGTATCGGCAGGTTCTTCGCCGGGGAAGTACTGGACAAATCCCCATATCTGGCTCATCTTCCGTCCAGAGAGATTACGTACAGTAAGGGAGTAGTGTCCGCTTTCAGAGATGACGCGGCTGCTGGTTACCACGGAGTCCGGGTAGTAACGGACCATCAACAGCATAAGTGCTTTGCCTCCTTCCTTTTGTTTGGGCAGGAGGTTGGCGCGTAATGACCATTCGATGATGTCTTTGGGGTAGAAGGCTGAGTCGGTATTGATCACAAATTGCTCGCGGCGCGAAGAGCGGAAGCGGTTCATTTGTATGAGCTTAGCGCCTCGCCACATGTTGATGGAGTCACCTGCAGGGTAGGGGTCGCTGAAGGATATGGATTGTGAGGTAGCGCCATACTCTTGCGTGAGGTTCTTGGTGCCTACCTTTTCTTGCAGCATGCTGTTTACGCGATTGTAGATGATGCCCAGTTCTTGGGGGTTGCGCGTGTACCACACCATGGACGAATCAAAAATAGCTTTCGTGATTTTGTGTTTCTTAAAGACTCCTTCTGTGAGTAAGGGGCTTTTGTAGCGTTGCTCGTTGCTCAGATTGGCACTCATGGCACGTGCCAGGTGGTAATCCACCAGTACCTCGGTCATCTCCTTCTTTGACAGCACATTGGAAGGAGTGCGACGATCGCATGCGCTAGCCAGTAGCAGGCATAGCACAATGACCGGAATACACAGTCTGTTTTGTAACTTCACGAATCTTTGTTTAGGCTGTCCGGCTCTTCCTGTTCTTTCTTCTTAGGGAAAAGAGCGGAAAAGCTTTGATCCAAATCCTTGCGATAAAAGAGGATCATCGCAATCATCCCGCAGCTGATCGAAGCATCTGCAAAATTGAAGATGGGGCTGAAGAAGATGAAATGTCCACCTCCCACTACAGGCATCCACTCAGGCCATTGGGCTTCAATGAGAGGGAAGTAGAACATGTCTACTACCTTTCCGTAAAATATGGAGGAGTAGCCTTCGCCAAAGGGTACCCAATGAGCCGGGTCTTGGTTCCAAAAGGTGGCTGGAAAGCTCTCGCTGAATACTAGTCCGTACAGCGTAGAGTCAAAGATGTTCCCCATCGCTCCGGCCCATATAAGGGAGAGGCACACGAGGTAACCAGTCTTGATTCCTTTCTTTATAAGCAGGTACATGGCGTATCCGATGGCGATAACCGCCGCTATACGGAAACAGGTAAGGAATAGTTTATCAAACAACTCCATCCCGAATGCCATCCCTGGGTTCTCAGTAAAAAGGATATAGAACCAGTCACCACATACGCTGAAACTCTCATGCAGACACATGTGTGTCTTTACTGCTATTTTGATGATCTGGTCAATCAGCAGTATTATAAAGATGAGTAAGATGGACAGCTTTCCTTTAGTCAGAAATCCTCCCATCCGGCTTATCTCTTGTTTTTCGCTTCGATACTAAGCGTGGCGTGAGGCACGGCGCGCAGGCGTTCGGGCGGAATCAGCTTACCTGTTTCACGGCAAATGCCGTATGTTTTGTTCTCAATACGGATTATAGCTGCCTTCAGACCCTGTATGAACTTCAGCTGGCGTTGGGCCAGACGGGTGGTTTCTTCTCTTGACAGGGAGTTGGCACCTTCTTCCAGAATCTTGAAAGTGGGGGAGGTGTCGTCTACACTGTTACCATCAATATTCATCAGGGAGGCTTTCATCTCTTCATACTCGCGCTCGGCGACTTCCAGCTTTTCATTGATGATCGCACGGAACTCTTCCAGTTCAGCGTCCGAATATCTCGTCTTTTCTGCCATAATGGTACGTTTTAGATTTATTATTCTTAGTTCTTTTCTATTTTGATCTGCAGGGCGTAGTCCTCAAAGTCGAGCTCTGTTCCATTCACAATGGAGTCTTGAAGCATAAGGGAGAGGCCTAAAACCTGGTTGCAAATATACGTATTATATTCTTGGATAGCGGCATCCGTCACCTCGTTTTTGGAGAGGGAGATCCGGATCTTGTCCGTAATCTCCAATCCGCTGCTCTTGCGGAGGTTCTGGATACGGTTCACCAGTTCGCGGGCGATGCCTTCGCGGCGCAATTCTTCGGTCACGGTTACTTCGAGGGCTACGGTGAGGCGTCCTTCGTTGGCCACGAGCCATCCGGGGATGTCTTCGCTGTAGATTTCCACGTCTACAGCCTCAATCACTACTTCTCCGCCTTCGAGCAGGAGGGGCAGGCGGCCGTTCTTCTCCAGTTCTGCGATCTGCTGCTGAGACAACTCGGCAGTAGCGGCAGCCACAGCCTTCATCTGTTTGCCGAATTTAGGGCCCAGTTTCTTGAAATCGCACTTCACCTTCTTCACCAGTACACCGGATGCACCTTCTACAAACTTCACCTCTTTTACATTGACCTCGTTCATGAGGAGTTGCTGTACGGCGGCAATGTGTGCTTTTTGCTCTTCGTCCAATACGGGGATGAGGATGCTTTGCAGAGGCTGGCGCACCTTGATGTTTACCTTGCGGCGCAGGGCCAGTACCATGGAGGTGATCTGTTGTGCCATTTCCATGCGGATTTCCAGGTTCTTGTCGATCATGGTTTCATCATACACCGGGAACTTGGCCAGATGCACGGAGGCATCCTTCTCGTCTTTTGTCACGGCGATGAGATCGGTGTAGAGCTTGTCGGCAAAGAACGGTGCGATGGGAGCCATCAGTTTGGATACCGTTTCCAGGCAGGTGTACAGCGTCTGATATGCAGAGAGCTTGTCCTGCGACATACCTCCACCCCAGAAACGTTTGCGGCTGAGGCGTACGAACCAGTTGCTCAGGTTATCGGATACGAAATCCTGTATGAAGCGCCCGGCGCGGGTAGGCTCATAGTCCTCCAGGTTGGTTTCTACGTTGCGGATCAAAGTGTGCAGTTCAGACAGGATCCAGCGGTCCAGCTCGGGGCGTTCTGTCATCGGTACATCCGCTTCGCTGTATGTAAATCCATCTACGTTGGCATATAGCGAGAAGAATGAGTACGTATTATATAAGGTGCCGAAGAACTTGCGGCGCACTTCTTCCACACCCACTTCGTCGAATTTCAGGTTGTCCCATGGTGAGGAGTTGGTGATCATGTACCAGCGCAAGGGGTCTGAGCCATACTTTTCAATAGACTCAAAAGGATCTACGCCATTGCCTAGGCGCTTACTCATCTTGTTGCCGTTCTTATCCAGTACCAGTCCGTTGGAGATAACAGCCTTATACGCTACACTGCCGAATACCATGGTGGCGATGGCATGGAGGGTAAAGAACCATCCGCGGGTCTGGTCTACACCTTCCGCAATGAAGTTGGCGGGGTACACCTCGCGGTTGTCCAGCATCTCTTTGTTCTCGAACGGGTAGTGGATCTGGGCATAGGGCATGGCGCCTGAGTCGAACCATACGTCGATCAGGTCCAGTTCACGCTTCATCGGCTTGCCGTCCTCAGATACAAGGATGATACCGTCCACGTAGGGGCGGTGCAGGTCGATCTTTTCGTAGTTCTCCTTATTATATTGGCCGGGGGCAAAGCCTTTGTCCTTGTAGGGGTTGGAGGTCATGATGCCGGCTGCTACGGATTTCTCAATTTCCTGGTACAGCTCTTCTACGGAGGCGATACACTTCTCGGCGGTTCCGTCCTCTGAGCGCCAGATAGGGAGCGGGGTACCCCAGTAGCGGGAGCGGCTCAGGTTCCAGTCGTTCAGGTTTTCCAGCCATTTGCCGAAGCGTCCTGTTCCGGTGCTTTCGGGCTTCCACTGGATGGTTTTGTTGAGGGCTATCATTTCGTCCTTGCAGGCGGTGGAGCGGATGAACCAGCTGTCCAGTGGGTAGTACAGTACGGGTTTGTCCGTACGCCAGCAGTGCGGGTAGTTGTGCACGTGCTTTTCGATCTTGAAGGCCTTGTTGGCGGCTTTCAGCTCCATACACAGGGCTACGTCCAGTGTCTCGTCCTGTTCGGTGAGGGTGGGGTCGTAGTCGTTCTTTACGAAACGGCCTGCGTATTCTTTATAGAGCGGTACGTTTACACATTCTTTCACCCACTGTTCATCGAGTTCCTCTATCTGATAGAACTTTCCGGTGAGGTCTACCATAGGGCGTGTTTCGCCTTTCTTGTTGATGAGCTGAAGGGGAGGTACCCCGGCGGCTTTCGCCACGAAGGCATCGTCCGCACCAAAGGTAGGGGCGATGTGTACGATTCCTGCACCATCCTCAGTGGTTACATAGTCGCCGGGGATCACACGGAAGCCACCCTTTCCGGGGTTTACCCAGGGGAAGAGTTGCTCGTATTCCAGTCCCACCAGTTCGCTACCCTTGTATTCACCGATTACGCGGTAGGGGATGAGTTTATCGCCCGATTTGTACGCATCCAGCTCCAGCTCGGCGGCTTTGGGGTTGAAGTAGGCGGCGAGGCGGTCTTTGGCCAGGATCACGGTGATCTTTTCGCCGGTATAGGGGTTGTAGCTCTGCACGGCAGAGTAGGTGATCTTAGGGCCTACGCAGAGGGCCGTGTTTGAGGGCAGTGTCCACGGTGTGGTGGTCCATGCCATGAAGTAAGGGGTGCCCCATTCGGTCCATTCCGTATGCGGGTTCTTCATCTTGAACTGGGCGGTTACGGTGGTATCCTTCACATCGCGGTAGCAGCCGGGCTGGTTCAACTCGTGCGAGCTGAGACCTGTTCCGGCGGCGGGAGAGTAGGGCTGGATGGTGTATCCCTTGTACAGTAAGCCCTTCTTATAGAGCTGTGCAAGAAGCCACCACAAGGTCTCGATGTACCGGTTGTCGTAGGTGATATACGGGTCGTTCATGTCCACCCAGTATCCCATCTGATGGGTCAGCTGTTCCCACTCGCGGGTGTATTTCATGACTTCCTTGCGGCAGGCGGCGTTGTACTCATCTACACTGATTTTATGGCCGATGTCTTCCTTGGTGATGCCCAGTGCTTTTTCCACACTCAGCTCCACGGGAAGCCCGTGTGTATCCCATCCGGCTTTACGCTTTACCTGGAAGCCCTGCATGGTTTTGTAACGGCAGAAGATGTCCTTAATGGCACGTGCCATTACGTGGTGAATGCCCGGCATACCGTTGGCGGAGGGAGGTCCCTCATAAAATACAAACGAAGGACAGCCTTCGCGTTCGGTCATACTGCGGCGAAACACATCTTTCTCATCCCAACTTTTCAACACCTCTTTGTTGATCTCTGAAAGGTTGAACTGAGTATATTCAGCAAACTTCTTCATATCCGTTATCTATGTATCTTAAATATCTATTTCTCCGGCTTCCTTGTCAGAAAACCAGACACCTTTTTTATTTAGGGCGCAAAGATACAAAATATTCAGGGATGTAGGGATGGTTTATTTGCTCTTTTTATGTTTTACAAGGGTTGTCTGGGCTTGTTCACTCCTTGCTGTGTTGTTTCCTTTCATAGATATTTTATTTTATCAGTTCTTTTCATCTTGCTATATAATGCGCTTCTTGCACATACAGATCGTTTTGCGAGGTTAAAAATAATCAAAAGGGGGAGAATGGAATTGCGATACTTAAAAAAGGTATATATTTGCAAACAGGAATTATAGGAGGCAGTTAGATGGAATCGCAGTACAAGTTCTATGCTTTTATAAGCTACAATAGTAGCGACGAAAAATGGGCCAAATGGTTGCAGCGCAAAATAGAGTATTACCGTTTGCCGGCAATAGCAAGGAAATCAAAATCAGATTCCCCTCTTCCCCGGAAGCTAAAGCCTGTCTTTTTTGCCAAGACAGATATACAATTAGGTCCGCTGAGAGACGAGTTAAGGCAGGAGCTGGAGCAGTCTCGTTACCTGATTGTGGTGTGTTCTCCCCGTTCGGCAAAGTCGGACTGGGTAGGGCGGGAGATTGCCGATTTTATCGCCTTGGGCCGTGCAGACAGGATCATTCTGCTTATAGTAGATGGCATCCCTTACAGCGATGATCCCAATACAGAATGTATCCATCCCGTACTGAAGCGCGAACTGCCTGAGTTACTTGGGGCACACATCCACGAGAAAGGCACTGAGAACCGCTATATAAAAAGAGAAAGAGCATTTATCCGGGTTCTTTCTCAGATGGTGGAGATTGAATTTGATAAGCTTTGGCAGCGTCACCGTAGAAGAAGGATACAACAAGCTGTTTTATCCGCGCTATTTGCCTTATGCATCGTATGTGCAATGGTGGGGATCTGGAAATCCAACCAGCCATTTAATGTGCAGATGTCCTTGCAGGAGGTGACTCCTCCTAATGCAAATCTGGGCTTCCCGTACCAAGGCGGAGAGGTTACCATCGTGTGTGACAGCCCCAAGACCTTGTCGGGGAAGGTGAAGAGCTTGTCCGACAAGGTGACTTTTGAGGATATTCCAGGACATTATCTGAATACAGAAGTAAAAGTCCTTTTCCGCTTGTGGGGTTATAAAGACCTGGATACCGTGATGACGCTAACGCCCGAGATGACACTGCCTGTAGCACGCCGCGACGACTCCTTCGGAAAGGTACATGGGTATGTGCTGCAAGGCACCACCCGTCACGGCGTAGAAGGCGTGCAGGTAGAAGTGGCCTCCCAACTTACAAAGACGGATAAGGATGGCTTCTTCGTCTTGCAGATCCCTTTGGAGAAGCAGCGGGTTTCTTATCCCGCCAGACTCTCCAGAAACGGGAAACAGCTGCCCGGCCAACTTGTATATCCTGCCTTACAGGATGATGAAAACAGAATCAACACATTATATTTTGAATAGTATGTACAGGGCTTTACTCCTATTAGTCACCCCATTTATCACACTGTGCGCCCTTGCACAGAATCCTTCGGTAAGACAACCAGGAATGGTACGTAAGATTGTATATAGCAAGACGGGTGCTACCGTGCCCATATCAGGCGTACAGATCAAAGCCGAGACAGAATCTCTGAGTGATGCAAAAGGCCTCTTTTCTTTAAGTGTCACCACCAATGCGAACAGTCAGTTTACCCTGACCCGTATCTTCAAAGAAGGGTACGCCCTGATCTCTCCCAAACCCGAAGAGCTGGGTGCCCGCAAATATCCCATCAATACATCCGTGAATATCGAGGTCATCCTGGCAAAGACAGACGAATTGAACGCCGAACGCCGACGGATCGAATCCAATATCCGCAAGGAGAAGGAAGCAGAGATTGCTGCCTATAAGGAACAGATCGCCCGGAAAGATTCAGAACTGCAGAAGCTGAAAGAGAGCGACGCCCGTTTTAAGCGCCTTCTGCAGGAACGGGACAGTATTGAGGCGAAATACCAACACTTTACTGCCCAGTACTATGATTCCGATAAATTCATTATGGACGAGGCGGATGAATTGTCCCGCATAGACTTCCAGAGTCTGGACTCCATGAAGCTTATCAATACCGAACTCCGCAAGCGGGGGAAAGGAAAAGAACTCGTAGAGCGCAACAGGATCTCCTCCTCCGAGGCCATTGAAATTGAACGTCTTGTGAAGAGCCGGGAACATGCTGCTGAATACTTGCAGAAAACCGAAAAGAACATTCACCATTGGGCCGAGCGTTACAAAGCATTGGCTGATGGCTACAGACTTGAATACAAGAATGATTCTGCTGCAATCTGTCTGATTAAACGTGCCGGGCTGGACCAGTCGGAGTACAGATACCAGTTTGACTGTGCCGCCTTCCTTCAGTATCTGGCTCGTTATGAGGAGGCTCTGGAGTATTATAAACGTGCACTGACCCTTGCGGTGAAACAATATGGCAAGAGTAGCGAGCAGGTGGCTGCGTCTTACAATGGCATCGGACTTATCTACAATTCTCAGGGTAATTATCCTCTTGCCCTGGAGTATTACGAACAGTCTTTAGCCATCCGCAAAACCCTCTTCGGTTTGAATCATCCCCATCTGGCTACTTCTTACAATAATATTGGGCTTGTATATTATTCTCAAGGCAATTATCCCCTTGCCCTGGAGTATTACGAACGGTCTTTGGCGATCTATAAAGCAGTATTCGGCCTGAATCATCCTTACGTGGCTGCTTCCTACAATAATATAGGCAGTGTGTATCATTCTCAGGGTAATTACCCTCTTGCCCTGGAGTATTACGAACGGTTTCTGACGATCTATAAAGCCGTTTTTGGCTCGCATCACCCGGATGTGGCTACTTCTTACAACAATATCGGGTTTGTGCATTATTCTCAGGGTAATTATCCTCTTGCCCTGGAGTATTATGAACAGTCTTTGGCAATCCGTAAAGCGGTCTTTGGCTTGAACCATCCGGATGTGGCTACTTCTTACAATAACATAGGGCTGGTGCATTACTCTCAAGCCAATTACCCCCTTGCCCTGGAGTATTATGAGCAGTCTCTGGCGATCTGTAAAGCCGTGTATGGCGTAAATCATCCTAATGTGGCTACCTCCTACAATAACATTGGGCTTGTGCAGAATGCCCTGGGTAATTACTCACTTGCTTTGGAGCATTATGAACAGTTCCTGGCAATCTATGAAGTTCTTTTTGCGTTGAATCATCCGTATGTGGCCACTGCCTACTGCAACATAGGCTCTGTATATAAATCCTTAGGCAATTACCCCCTCGCCCTGGAGTATTATGAACAGGCTTTCGTGATCCGTAATGCCGCTTTTGGCCTGAATCACAGCTTTACTGTGAGTACGTATATCTCGCAGATACACACTTTAACCCTGTTGGTTGATTCATTGAATGCAGTAAATAATAAGACGGAAAGTAGTAAATACATGCAACAATTGCATAATACGTTAGAGAATTGTGCGTTTACAGTAAAAGTGCAGGAAGGCGATTCCCAGGCTTCCAGGAAGGGGCTGGATGGAGTGTACTATGTACTTTACTACGAAGGATGGGAATGTACGGATAATAAAGACCTCTTTTCTCATGCTGCTACAGTAAAGGAGAAGCCTCGTAAACTGGTGTTGATGAAAGAGAGTGAAATAAGAGAGGTGCAATTGGGTCGCGAGGAATTGGGACTACAGGTGAGCCTGGAAATAGTATCGAAAAAAGAGAAAGACTTGTGGGCTGGTAAGTATAAGAACTGGAAAGCAAAACAAAAATGAAAGATATCACAAATAAGCTCATCCATTCGAGTGAACAGAGGAGCTATATTCCGCAGCCTGTTGACACTACCAAGGTGGTGCTTGAAGAGGAACTGCTGGAGCTGACAGAGATGTTGGCCAAAAACACACACGAAGTGTGGGCAGCCGGGCGCATTGCCGAAGGCTGGGTGTATGGGCCGGAACGGAATGACAAGCGAAAGGAGCATCCCGGCATTGTACCCTACGAGGAATTAACGGAGGAAGAGCGTCAGTACGACCGCAATACGGCTATGGAAACCCTGAGGCTGATCAGGAGCATGGGGTTTGAGATAGGTAGAAAGAGTACGCGGAGGGGATAGTTTTTATGTCAATGTAATGAATGAAGGGATTGTCTTATGAAAGAATTCTATGTACGATCAAGCAGCTTTGTAGAGTCTGTCACAAAGTTGCTTAACGATGATAAAAAATAAAATCCGCAAGGGAGTTGTGTCAAAACGGATCAGCGGATTTTCCCGGTGGATGGTAGTCCTCAATAGTTCAGAACAGCCCCATCCCTGAAAGGTCGCAGGTGTACGTGTGGTGACACATTATGGTAGTCCTCAATAGTTCGGAACAGCCCCATCCCTGAAAGGTCGCAGGTGTACGTGTGGTGACACATTATGGTAGTCCTCAATATTTCGGAATAGCCCCATCCCTGAAAGGGATGAATTTTGGTAACCGGGGGTTAGCGTAGTGTAACCTCCGGATAGCAATCTCCACCTCCTCCCTTCCCTGAAAGGGATGAATTCTGGTAACCGGGGGTTAGCGTAGCGTAACCTCCGGATAGCAATCTCCCCCCTCCCACCTTCCCTGAAAGGGATAAACCGGGATTACCCAAAAAAGCGAAGATCAAGATCAACACCCTGCTCCATCATCAGAGCCACAAGCTCTTCTCGGAAGGAGATTGTTTTGTGGTGGATTTCCTGGTTCTTGATATAGTTTATAATCCCATCTTTCTCCCGATGCGAATATGTC
>JAVBMN010000054.1:0-12624 GCA_031552405.1 Bacteroidaceae bacterium
AACAATACCCCATCTTCGGAAGAATAATTTCCGTTATCTGAATCTACCTTTATTTCTTTCAATCCAGTACAGCCATAAAAAGCAGCACTCCCAATACTCATCACACTGGAAGGGATTGTCAC
The DNA here is from genome assembly GCA_031552405.1 of Bacteroidaceae bacterium. Lineage (GTDB taxonomy): Bacteria > Bacteroidota > Bacteroidia > Bacteroidales > Bacteroidaceae > UBA1794. Next base: position 123 of record JAVBMN010000054.1, read on the forward strand.
AGAGGTAAGGCCAGTACAGTAAGCAAAAGCAGAATTCCCAATACTCATCACACTGGAAAGGATTGTCACAGAGGTAAGGCCAGTACAGCCAGAAAAAGCAGAATTCCCAATACTCGTCACACTGGAAGGGATTGTCACAGAGGTAAGGCCAGTACAGCCAGAAAAAGCAGAACTCCCAATACTCATCACACTGGAAGGGATTGTCACAGAGGTAAGCTTTGTACAGCCATAAAAAGCAGAACTCCCAATACTCGTCACACTGGAAGGGATTGTCACAGAGGTAAGGCCAGTACAGCCATCAAAAGCAGAATTCCCAATACTCGTCACACTGGAAGGGATTGTCACAGAGGTAAGGCCATAGCAGTAATAAAAAGCACTATTCCCAATACTCGCCACCGTATACGTTTCACCGTTATACATCACCTTTTCAGGTATTATCACGTTACCAGAATACCTAGACGATTTTGACGTCACCGTCGCCATCTTACTTGTCGCATTGAAGGTGTAATTTATCACCTCATCCACCTCCTGCCCCCAGCTCTGTACCGATACCAGCGCCAGCATCAAAAAAAGTAATTGTTTAAAATGTTTCATATAGATACTATTTCTAAATTTGATATAATAATTTAATAACTCCACACTATTCACCCAGCCCTCTGCCAAAGGAAAATCGACATACACACTAGATGTTTTTGTAAACAAACTCCACTCATTCTTTTTCTACCTCTTAGGCTAGAGGTGGGGCCCTCCAATTTTAGGGGAGCGGGGAAGCGCGTACTCATCCTATGAGAATATGTTATTTTTAGTGCAAACCTAATCGGAAAATGATTATATTTGCACCAAAATAGCATTATATGACAGTGCGGAGATGGATAAAAGATCATGAGATTAGAGGGTTGTCTTCCTTTTCGGTAGAGATGATCAGGACTTTTTTTGTGGGTATGTCTGAGCAGCTTCTTAGTAATGAGTTATTTCGCCTGTCTTCCCAAAAGGTAATAGTGCCTGTTTACAGAGGTTTTTATGTCATCATGCCACCTCATTACGCCGCAAAGGGCATTGTTCCTCCTATTTATTACATTGACCAGCTGATGCATTACTTACGCAAGCCTTACTATATCAGCTTGCTCAGTGCTGCAGAGCTTCTGGGAGCTGCTCACCAACGACCACAGAAATTTTCTGTAACTACAATTTTCCCAAAAAGCACAGTGTCGGTTTCCAAAAACAATCTGCTCATCTGGAATTATCGCAAGGAAGTTTCCCCGGATTTACTGCTTTCAAAGAATTCGGAAACAGGAGTAGTATATTATTCAAACGCAGAACTGACAGCCGTGGATCTTATTCAATATGAGCAGTATATAGGAGGGCTATCGCGTGCAGCCACTGTATTGGAAGAACTGACAGAACAAATGAATTTCTCAAAGGACATGGAAAAACTGTTTACCATAACATCTGTCGCTACCATACAACGGCTGGGGTATATATTGGACGAAGTGCTTGGTGAGGAAGAACTCGCAGATGCATTGCATATTCAGCTAAAAACCCATGCAAAAGCCTTTAGATACATACCCCTGAGTACGCGGTGCAAAGGCGCTGATCCAGCAAAAAAGAATGCCCGATGGAAAATACATATAAACCTCCTTGTTCAACCTGATGATATATGATAAACCGAGCCTCGATCACGCAATGGAACCAACAAGTTCCTTGGAATGATAATGCACATGTAGAGCAGGATTTGCTCATCTCCCGTGCATTGACAACACTCTTTAATGATGAGTTTTTGGCCTCGCAATTGGCTTTTCGTGGAGGAACGGCCTTGCATAAGTTATACTTGTCTCCACAACCCAGATATAGCGAAGATATAGACTTGGTGCAGATTAATCCGGGCCCCATCAAGCCGATTATGTTTCGTTTAGGTGAAGTGCTGGATTTCTTGCCCAACCGTGTTACTAAACAAAAACGACACAATAATACGATGCTCTTTCGCATGGAATCAGAAATACCTCCCACTGTACCTATCCGGCTAAAACTGGAGATTAACTGCTTTGAACATTTTAATGAACTGGGTTTGGTTAAAGTGCCATTCTCGGTTGAAAACAGTTGGTTCTCGGGTAAATGTGATATTACAACCTATCAATTGAATGAGCTCCTTGGAACAAAGCTAAGGGCGTTATACCAGCGAAAGAAAGGGCGTGATTTGTTTGATCTATACGAAGCCTTGGTGAAGGCTGATGTCAATCCGGATGAGATTATACGTTGCTACCACCGCTACATGGCTTTTGTGGTAGAACAGCCACCCACATACAAACAATTCATTGCCAACATGGAGGAAAAGATGTTGGATCCCGATTTCTTAGACGATACAAAGAATCTTATCCGGCCAGAGATTACTTTTAATCCGGCAGAAAGCTATGAATTGGTGAAAAGAGAGCTTATAGATAAGCTGATTCGCATAACCATCTAATTTTCACCCAAGTACAATCTGCACCCAACTACCCCGAAGCGGGTTGAACAGCTTGTACTCTGCGTCAAAACCGCGTATGCGGTGGGGTCCTTGGTAGCCGTGGCGTGCTTGCACCCACGGTAAGCAATGGTGATCTGTTTTCAGAGCCGCCCATAGCGGCTGCCCTGCTTCGCAAGGCCTCCATAACCCAGAAACAGCCACTATAGGTGGCTTAAGAAGATGGAACCCTTTACCTACCGTGGGTGCAAGCACGCCACGGCTACCAAGGACCCCACCGCATACGCGGTTTTGACGCAGAGTACAAAATGAGGTGCGTGGGAGTGCGGTGTAGTTTGATACTGGTCACAATGTGATTCAACACGGAGTGCGATGACACGTGTGGCGTTGCTATAACGCACGTTCTTGAAAAGAAAAAGGAGAGATAAAAAATGGAACAGGTGATCAGCCGGGAGTAATTGGATATCGCTCCTTCTTTGCCCTGTATATCCTATAAATAATTGAATTCTTTTTTTTGTGCTTTGCTTTGTCCGTTAATGAAATTGTCGTACATTTGCGAGATTAGTTAGTGTCTTACCCCACCTCTAGCCTAAGAGGTAGAGCCCTCCTTCCATTCATACGGATTCCCTATTCCTTACTTCCGGTTTCGGGGGGTGGATTTGCCTGTGGGGTGCTATTTCTGCAGGGTGTCTATGGTGTAACTCGATGATTTACCCCCTATTTGTCTAAAAATACGGGTTACCCTTCACCTTCCCTGCAACTATCTATCATACAGGTATTTAAGCGTGAACCCTGCCCTTCACAGGGAATCCGCATAATCCTTGCTGTCAGGTGTTTACGTGTGAGCCCCCACCCTTCACACACCCTTCACGCTGAGAGGTGAAAAAAGGCTTATTGAGAGAGGGTGTATCCCACGAATCAAAACAAACCAAGCCCTGTGAAGGGTGCCCTTCACGGGGTTCACACTCGCCCTCCACCCGCAAACCCTTTTTAGGAAAGGCTTTCAGAAGAGGTGAAGGATGTGAATAGCAAAGCACTAAAAGTCATGGGCAAGAGTCTGGCAACCAGTGCCCACCAGTTTAAAAGTGATGCCCACCAGTTTTTCGGCTGATGGGCACGAGTTTCAGAGGAATGCAGGCCTGAAGTTCAGGTAAGTCGGGCCTGAGATTTCAAAAACCAGGCCTGCGGTTGTGGAACTGCAGGCCTCAGAGGATATAATGCTATGTGATAACATGACTCATTATCTCAATTGTGTGTTCACAGTATCTTTGCATACGGGTGTTTCCTCTGTATATCGTTCTTACAGAACTCATGTGCCTGACGGTGGTTTATCCTGGGGCTGCATTCGCTTCGCTCATTGACCCCAGGCTGAGGTAGAGCGCTCTTTCAGAGCTAAAGGGGAAGAGACATCCGCAGAGCTGAAGGGGAAGGCATCTGCAGAGCTGAGGGGGAAGGCATCTGCAGAGCTGAGGGGGGAAGGCATCCGCCGGGAGAATTCGCTGAACTCTATGTTTGTAATTGAAAAACAGCTCCTAAGTAAGGCTTCGCTTGTTGATATACTCCTGGAATTTCTCTTTGTAATTGTCGCCCACCGGTACATGGGTTTTCTTGTCGAAGCCGATGCGGAGGCGGGAGACTTCGGTGATCCTGCGGAGGTTGACGATGTAGGAGCGGTGTACGCGCATAAAATCGGCGGAGGGCAGACGTTCTTCCAGTTTATTCAGGCTCATCAGGGTGATTACGGGCTTCTCCTCGCCCTCCAGGAAGATGCGCACATATTCGCTCATGCCTTCGATGTAGCGTATGCGATCAATCTGAACGCTTACAGCTTTGTATTCTGTTTTTACAAACAAGATATTCTCGCCAGGCGATTCGGGCCTGTTTTCGGCTGCATCCCGACTGCGATATTCATAGTGCCTGTGGGCTTTGTCGGCCGCTTTCAGCAAATCCTGAAAGCTGAACGGTTTCAACAGATAATCTACCGCTTCTACCTTAAAGCCCTCTACGGCATACTCGGAATAGGCGGTGGTAAATATGACCAAAGGGCCATTCACAAGGGATTTTACGAAATCCATCCCGTTGAGGTCGGGCATGTGGATGTCTACAAAGATCAGATCAATCTTCTCTTCTGCAAGCACTTCCATTGCCTCGAATGCATCCCGGCATGCCTTTACCAGGGTAAGAAACGGTACCCGGGAAATGTATCCGGAGATCTGAGCCAGCGCCAATGGCTCATCATCTATAGCCAAACACCTCATCATTGTAGTGGAATTATCAGTGAAACTTCAAAACGTGCTTCATCCTCATGGATCGAGAGGGTATATTCATTGCCGAAGAGTAAGCGGAGGCGCTTGCGGATGTTCTCCAGGCCGATGCCATGGTGCAGATCGTCCGACTTGCCGAAGCTGCTGTTGGTACACCGGAAAGACAGGCTTCCCTCTTCTTCCTTCATTTCAATCTGCACAAATGATTCATGCTGGTAACTCACTCCATGCTTGAACGCATTCTCCACAAACGAGATAAAAAGCAAGGGCGGAACCTGCACATCGGGTACTTCGCCGGGAAAGCGCACCTCCACGGACACTTTCTCTGTGTAGCGCAGCTTCATTAAGTCAATGTAGTGAGTAAGGAACTGTATCTCTTTGGACAAAGACAGGGTCTGCTGACTGGATTCATAGAGCACATAACGCATCAACTTAGAGAGCTCTACAATGGTTTCCTGCGCCTTCTTCGCATCAATATCCACCAATGCATGGATGTTATTGAGGGTGTTCATGAAGAAGTGCGGATTGATCTGGTATTTCAGATACTCCAGCTCCGACTGCAGGCGCTCACGCTCCAGCTCCTTCAGCCGTTCCTCGTCACGCAGGGACCTGAACAGCAGGCTGATACCAATATTAAAGCCTACCAGCAGAAAAGCCATAGCCAGCCGGCTGATAAAGGGGATGGGCAGGGGCATCCGTTTAAAACCCTCAAACGGGCGTTCACCCCCGCGGCGGTTAAAGTCGCCCGGCCCCTTATCCGGACGGAAATCACCATCGGGCATACCCTCCGGGCGCCCGCCTTCGCGGAAGTGATCCTGCGGCGGCCTCATCTCTCCTTCCGGGCCACAGGCGTCCTGCTTTTCACCGGGGCGAAACGAGAGAGAACGCCCCGGCCCTCTCCTGTCGAACTCATGAAATCCCATCCAGGGGCGATGCCCGCCCAGATACGGATACGCCACAAACAGGAGGGCCACGATTCCTACCACCGCAAGAGCATACAGCCCATATTTCTTCCTGAACAGCAGGCGGGGAGCCAGCAGATAATTGTTTGCCACAAACAACAAGAGGAAGGGCAACGTAGCAAGCCACGAATTGCGTACCTCCCACCAGCTGAACGACTCTGCTTCATTGCCATACGAAACCAGGAAGCTACCCACCACAGGCGCCAGAAAGATGATGAGCCAAACGCCCAGATAGATACATTGTTCAAGCAGTTGCTTCTTATCAGTATGTTTCATTCCATTCATTTCTTCAGAAAGGGTAAAAGTAAGTACTTTGCCGAACCCCTGCAAGAGAAATCGGCAAAGCACTCAGAAATTATCAATTAAACCGCATTTACCAACGGCCTCCCATGCCGCCACCACTTGTGGTTCCAGTCGTAGTCACCATAGACGAGGCAGTAAATGTAGCAGCCTGCGTACCACCGCTGTATGTACCCCCGGTGGAAAGGCCATAGAACGAGGTTCCTCCGGAAACAGATCCGCCCTTGTAGATGGCATAGCTTCCACTGGCCAGTTGCGGACTGCTGAACACGAAGGTCATCTGAGAATAAGTGCGCGGGATCCGGTATGTAAGCAGATTGGTCTTACCGTCAGATGATACAATGCTGATAAGCTGCCCCGATGTACCTGTAGTGCCATAAATCAGGCTGCGCTGTGTGCAGGCATTGGACGTGGGCGTGCTGGTGGAGCCACCCGTACCCACAAGTATTCCTCCGGTTATCTTGAAGGTATTCTGGTCGCAATCAAAGCCTTCTTCCGGCGAGGTGGTGCCCGATGCAATGACCACTCCTCCCGTAACGGTCAAGGTGCCGTTGGAGTCAATCCCGTCATTGCCACTGCTGTAACAGTACACGTTTCCTCCATTGATGGTGATATTCTTCGAGGCATTCAGGGCATCATCGTAAGCACACACTGCCACGTCACCTCCATTGATCGTCAGGATGTTCTTGCTTTCGATGCCTTCACTGCCTTCTCCTCCGGGTGTTTTCACCCATACCGTTCCGCTGTTGATCGTTACATTGGCTTTTCCTTTGATGCCTTTGGCGGAGGAATAGAGCCTGCCATATACGTACTGTTTCCCGGTAGTAATCACTTTCACTGTAGCATCCGCAATGGTGATATCCCCATCTATGTTCATGCCCTTTCCGGCCGAGCCGGTACTCTTCACCTCTACAATTCCCCCGCTGATAAGCAGATTGGCACCGCCATTGAGGCCCGAGGAAGAGGAAATATCATTATCCGCATACGAAGCATTGCCGGTGGTAAAGACCGTGGTCTTTCCGCCAGTGACGGTAATATCGCCTTCTTCGCATTGGATTCCGTCGTCCGTAGCGGATATCTTCAGTCTTCCGCCACCAATGATGACTGCATCATTGGTGTGAATACCATCTTTCACGGCCTTCGCCACCGTCACACGGCTTCCCTGCCGAAAACGCACATAGTCATCACTGCAGATGGCATGTTTGTAGTTACCTGCCACATTCAACTGACCGCTTCCGCTGAAGATGAGCTGGCCTTCGCTGAAGAAGCATCCCTTCATATCCTCATTTTCTGTCAGTGTATAGGAGGTTCCGTCGGTAAGCGAGTTCTCTGTTCCACCCGTGGATACCACAAACACACGTTTGCCCGACTGTATATTGACGGCCGCTCCCTTGGGATTGGTCAGGTTCACCCCGTTCAGTGTCAGCTTGAACTTACTGTCGCTATACACTTTAAATGACCCGTCGGTGGCAGTACCCGAAAGTTCGTACTCCACCTTCTTCAGTGTGGAGGTCACCGTTACATGTGCGCCGGTTGAAGACACCGAAATGCCTTCCACCGCACCATTCACCGATACAGATGTGCCGGAATAAGAGAGGGTCACCTTCGTAGTAAACGAGGAGTTTTCTATAAAGTCATCGTAGCTCTCATCACCCGAGTCGGTTATTATCGTTTCACCGGCATCGGTAAAATCACTGTCGGCATCACTGAGACTGATGTCAAAGTCCAGCAGATTCCCCGAGGAATCCGCGGAACTGCTTCCGCCTCCTCCCCCACCATTCGCTGCAATTCCACCGGCAGCTTCTTCCCAGTCGTCAAGCGGATCACTGACGCAACACGTGGATACAAGCAACCATACTGAAACTCCAAGTAACAGTTTTATTCTTTTCTGATTCTGTTTATTCATAATTTCTACATTCTGTTTTAAAAACAGCTGCAAACGTACTCACCTTTCTACCTGAATAAAAATAAAATCAACCAACCCGCCTATTTTATCGGCGAATTTGGGTGTTTTCGATAAAAAGAAAAGGAAAACATTTTGGTTTTCGCTACAACTGACTATATTTGCAGGCGAAGAATAATCTTAATACAACTAATTTATGAATTCACCAGTAAAAATGAGACGTTATTCTAGCCAAAGCCCCTCAATAATGGGAATACCATATGTAAAAGCCGCCGCACTCGTTTGCGCTTTAGGTATACTATGCCTCTTCACTTCGTGTTCGCCAAGGGTGGGAAGCACAATTACGAAATCGTATCCGGCACTGAGCACGGAATCTCCCATCACGGTATATTATCTCCAGGAGAGATTCCCTGTCGATGCAGATACCCTAGGCAAAGTGAAGATCTCGGACACCGGATTCACCACCAAATGTGATTCGCTGACCGTAATCAACGAGATCAAGAATGAAGCCCGCAAGGCAGGAGGAAATGCGGTGAAGATCACGTCGCACAGAAAGCCCTCCATTCTCGGCAGCTCATGCCATCAAATGGAGGCCATGATACTAAGGATCGACGAGTCATCCATCCGTTCCGCGTTCCTTGCCGGCACGGACAGCATAGCCCCGATGAATGACTCACTCAGGATGAAACCAAAATCATTACTGCCTAAGTTTAAGATTGCAATACACACAGGCCCCGGATGGAGAACGGCAGAACTTGCCGATGGTATGTCGAGAGATGAACATAGCTTCTATAAGGACCTGATGAGCGGGTGGGTGGCCGGCGCTTCGCTGCAATATTACTTCAACGACTCGTATGGAATAGGACTGACGTATTCCGCGTACAATACCAAGAACAGCATATATGGCGAGCGTATAAACACAGGGGAGCGGGGTACGCTCAGCGAAAAAGACAACATCACATTCATCGGGCCAAGCTTCTTAATGCGGCATTTTTCAAAGGACCAGAAATGGGGACTGAACATGAAGCTCGGACTGGGATACCTAAGATATTCGGCGGACCAAACATTCAATAACTATTTCACAGAGCTGAGAGGTGGTACAGTGGGCATGAACATATCCATTGGGGCGGAATATAAGTTCGACAAGCATTGGGGCATCACACTTGACCTGGCTGGAACTGCCGGTATTCTGGATGAGATCGACATAAATGAAAATGGGGTTAAGCAAACCATAACAATGGATGATGACAAAAGAGAAGGACTGGGGCATGTCATGCTGCTGGGAGGAATCAGTTACTCTTTCTAAATAAACGCATACCGGGCGGATGCAATCCGCCCCTACAGGATGGGAAAAGAACGAATTAAAGAGCTGGACTTTCTAAAAGGAATCATGATCGTATTGATGGTGATCTTCCACTTGGTGTACATCGCCGATACATATCCGTATGCCAAGCAGGTGGTGTACACCTTTCATATTCCGGTGTTCCTTGTTCTTTCGGGTTATCTGGCCAATGTAGCTAAGAAGGCTGGCCCATTTCTGCAAACCATCCTCGGCATGGCCATACCCTACCTTGTGATGGAAACACTGTATGCCTCGATGACCGCATTCCTCCCGGTGCGCGAGCGGATTGACGCATTTACCCTGCCCGCTGTGGCAGAGGCTGTACTGACCGCTCCGCTGGGGCCTTACTGGTATCTGCACACCTTGGTAATCTGCCTGTGCATATACTATGTAGTAGAGCGATTCGTGGCAAAGCGTATGAGTGCTGTCTCTCGCTTCATAGTCACGGCACTGCTCCTGTACGGGGTGTCACTTGTGCTGGGTGGATTTGCTTTTTCCAGGGTCATCTACTTCATGACGGGGGTAGCCATCCGCCAAAGCGGGCGGTCCTTTACGGAGGTGATCCCCCGCTCGGCATGGGCCGCCCTTCCCCTTGTGCTATTGTGCGCAGAGGCAGGTAATCTGGATTACGGAACGCTGCCCGGCTATGCGGTTAACATACTGATGATAAGCTTTCTGCTATGGGCATTCTGTTACACGCCCGAGGGTATTCGCGAGGGTATCCGCTATCTGGGCAAGAACACGCTGGTGATACTGGTATTCTCGCCCGTCTTTACGATTGTAACCAAACAATTCGTGCCATTCCTAGCGTTTGACCCAACGGGAATGCTGTTCATGATCCTCTCCACGAGCTTTGTGATCGGCGGATGCCTGCTACTGGCTAAGCTATCCGACAAGCTACGCTTCTCCCGCCTTTTCTTCCGGAAAGAGGTGATTTACATCCCTTTGCGCTGATACTCGAAAGTTTTTCGTACCTTTGCAGTCCTTTTCGAAAAAGGAAGCTATAAATATAAGGTACAAAAGCAATGATTACAGCATCCAATGTGTCCGTGCAATTCGGCAAACGAGTGTTATTCAACGACGTCAATCTGAAATTTACCCATGGTAACTGTTACGGCATTATCGGTGCCAACGGAGCCGGAAAGTCCACTTTCCTGAAGACCATCTCCGGAGAACTGGATCCCACCACAGGCCGCATTGAACTGGGGCCGGGAGAACGCCTCTCCGTACTTTCACAGGACCACTTTAAGTTTGACACCTTCACCGTAATGGACACCGTGATGATGGGCCATTCCATCCTGTGGGATGTGATGAAGCAACGCGAAGTGCTGTATGCCAAAGAAGACTTCACCGATGCCGACGGTATGAAAGCCGCCGAGCTGGAAGAGAAATTTGCCGAGCTGGACGGCTGGAATGCCGAAAATGACGCCGCCATGCTGCTCAGCGGCCTGGGCATCAAGGAAGCCCTGCACTACACCCTGGTGGGCGAACTGAGTGGTAAAGAGAAGGTACGCGTGATGCTGGCGCAGGCCCTGTATGGCAACCCCGACAACCTGTTGCTGGATGAGCCTACCAACGACCTGGACATGGAAACCGTGACCTGGCTCGAGGAATACCTCGGCAACTTCGAACATACCGTACTCGTGGTGAGCCATGACCGTCACTTCCTGGATTCAGTATGTACCCACACCGTAGATATCGACTTCAATAAAATCAACCTCTTTGCCGGGAACTACAGCTTCTGGTATGAATCCAGCCAGCTCGCCCTGCGTCAGGCACAGAACCAGCGCGCCAAGGCCGAGGAAAAGAAAAAGGAACTGGAAGAGTTCATCCGCCGCTTCAGCGCCAACGTGGCCAAGAGCAAGCAGACCACCAGTCGCAAGAAGATGATCGAGAAACTCAACATCGAAGAGATCAAACCTTCCAGCCGTAAATATCCGGGAATCATCTTTACTCCCGACCGCGATCCGGGCAACCGCATCCTCGAAGTATCCGGCCTGACAAAAGCCCAGGAGGACGGCGAGATACTGTTCCGCGACGTGAACTTCAACGTGGAGAAGGACGACAAGATCGTGTTCCTCTCCCGCAACCCACGCGCCATGACCGCCCTCTTCGAGATTATCAACGGCGACATGAAGGCCGACGAAGGCAAGTACGACTGGGGTGTAACCATCACCAGCGCCTACCTCCCGGTAGACAACACCGCCTTCTTTGATACCGACCTCAACCTGGTAGACTGGCTCGGACAGTTTGGCGAAGGCAACGAGGTGTATCTCAAGAGCTACCTCGGCCGCATGCTCTTCAGCGGCGAAGAAGTACTGAAGAAAGCCAGCGTACTATCAGGAGGTGAAAAGATGCGTTGCATGATAGCCCGCATGCAGCTACGCAACGCCAACTGTCTGATTTTGGACACCCCCACCAACCACCTCGACCTGGAATCCATCCAAGCCTTCAACAACAACCTGAAGCTGTACAAGGGTAACGTGCTCTTCTCCTCGCACGACCACGAGTTCATCCAGACCGTAGCCAACCGCATCATCGAACTCACCCCCAACGGCATCATCGACAAGATGATGGAGTACGACGAGTACATCACCTCCGACCACATCAAGGAACTCCGCACACGTATGTACGGAAACTAAGGGGCCACCGGAAAAATTAGCTTAAACTAAGCCGATATCCTTGCAACAATAGCATTGAACCTGCTGACAATCACATGTCAGCAGGCTCAATTAGTATATCCTCCTGCCTTCCACCATCCCCGACAGGGGATGAATTTGAATAACCGTAGGTTAGCGTAGCGTTACCTACGGACAGCACCCCCGTCTCTCATCCTCTTCCCTGAAAGGGATGAATCTAAATGCTATCCTGGCGGACCCTATAACCCATCAAAACAACAGATGAATTCTATTTAGTCATTGTCTTTTCCGTTGTCCCAATACTATACTCTATTCAACACTACTTTCTTTACTCTGTTTATCAACGACAAGCGCTGCTCCTACAAGCAGAGCCTTTTGCAGGCTCTTAAGAATCCTTTTCATGGCTACACCTTCTTACTTTATTAATACCATCCGCTTCGTATCCACTTCTTGCCCATCCACAATTAGTGCGTACAAATACATTCCGGCAGCGAATTCGGAACCAGAGATTTTTTGCGAGCCCTCGCCTCGCTGAGTAATTAGGATTTTCTCAAGCTGAATACCCTGCATATTATAAATGCATAATTGGGCAAGCGTAACGCTTTCGGGAATATAGAATCCAATTTGCGTATCC